>NZ_CP061033.1:735632-1471264 GCF_014490575.1 Corynebacterium zhongnanshanii | reverse complement strand
TCGCGCCCGAGGGCGAGGAGCCCGACTTTGTGACGACCTGGCCCGTGCACTGCGTGGCGGGGTCTCGCGGCGCGCAGCCTCATGCCAATCTGGACACTGGTCTGATTGAGCAGTGGTTCCTCAAAGGGGAATACACGGCCGCCTACTCCGGTTTTGAAGCCCACCGTGACCTGAGCGCAGATACGGCTCGTGACGGGGACGCGGCGAGTGACCAAGACGTGTTGTTGGGGGAGTGGCTACGCTCTGCTGGAATCACCGACGTGACGGTCTGCGGAATCGCCACGGAGTTTTGCGTGCGTGCCACCGCGCTGGATGCTTGTGAGCAGGGCTTTGGGGTCACCGTGCTGCGCGAGCTGTGCTCACCGGTGAACCCCGACGCATCTGAGGGTGTTTTCCGTGAACTTTCGGACGCCGGTGCCCGCGTCCAGTAGCGTGGGTTCTATGACAGAGCAGACTTCAGACAACGCCACCCCATCCCTCGTGCAGATCGAGGACGCGCACGGCGTGCGCACCATCACCATCAACCGGCCAGACGCCTTCAACTCCCTGAACAAGGAGCTGCGCCTGGCTTTGATCAGCGCCTTCCGTACCGCGGCTACCGATGCCGCGGAGGCTGGAAGCTCCGTTCGCGCTGTGGTTCTCCGCGCTGCTGGACGGGCCTTCTGTTCCGGACAGGACCTGAAGGAGCAGCTGCAGGACACGAAGAATAAGACGGGTCTTGAGAAGGTTGTAGAGGAGTACAACCCGATGATCGAGGCTCTGTTGGACATCCCGGTTCCCACCATCGCCGCTGTACAGGGACCTGCCGCCGGTGCCGGCTGGGGCATTGCGATGGCCGCAGACTTCCGCATCATGAGCAGCGCCGCATCCTTCAAGGGAGCTTTTACCGGCGTGGGCTTGGCAGCGGATTCGGGTCTGTCGCAGTCCCTGGTGGATACTGTCGGGCGCGCCCGTGCGCTGCAGATCCTGCTGTTGGATCAGAAGATCGGTGCTGAGGAGGCGTTGTCCCTTCAGCTGGTGCAGCAGGTGGTGGACCCTGAGGTATTGGATGATACGGTGGCAGCCTTCGCTGCGGGCCTGGCGTCTGGTCCGACCGCGTCGTACAAGGAGATGAAGGCGCTGGTGAAGCGCGCGTCCGAGATCAATGCGGCTGCTGCCGCGGAGGCTGAGGCGCAGGAGCGGTTGTTCCACTCCGAGGACCATGCGGAAGCGGTGACTGCGTTCGTGGAGAAGCGGAAGCCGAACTTCGCGGGCAAGTAGCGCTTGCCGCAGCTGCTGGATGAGGCGCCGGATGTGCTACTGAGCAGCTGCCGGGGCGCCAGGGCACCGGGGCGCCGGGCGTCACAACGGCACTATCTGATCGTCACCGCAGTGACCGCAATCCGTGCGGTCACTGCGTCCCCTGGAGTGAGGGACAGCTCCGTGAGTGTGTGGAGGGAGACCAACGCTCGGATCACAGTGGGCTGCTGTGGCATGTGTGCACCTTCGGTACCCTGGGGTTTTTCGGTGCTTTCAGCCCCTTCGACGCCAGCGGGTAGCAGGGCAATCGAGACCACACTGTGGCCCGTGCGCGCATCCGTGTCCAGGTACTGAACCACTCCGGGGAGAGTATTCACCGGCGGGGTGGAGTCTGCGGGGTTGGAGTTCACGGGGGCGGAGTTCACGGCGCTTGAACCCGGCGCAGCAGGGATGTCGGAAACAGAACCCTGGTCTCGCGTGATGGAGACCGCTGAGGCCTCGAAGATGACGGTCCCGGTCAGGCATGTCTCACCCGAGCAGGTCTCATCCGAGTATGTCTCACCCGAGCCCGAAGTGCCTCGGCTCGGAACCCCCACGAACCTCACAGAGCCACCGGCCTCACCGCCAGGAACCCGGACCGCCACGAACTCATCACCGTCACTGATTACGCGTCCGTCCACGCACCCATCCGCGCCGCCGTCCACGTGTCCGATCACGCGCCCATCCACACGGTTCAATCCCATCATCGACGCCGCGAACTCCGTCGCAGGGCACGCCAGCGCCTGCTCCACGCTGTCCACGGCCACCACCCGGCCCTTCTCCATCACGGCTACCGAGTCCGCAAGTGTGGCGATATCCGCCGGATCATGGGAGATCAGTAACACAGTAAGCCCCCGAAGCTGCTGGAAGATCGCCCTCCATCGACCCGCGCTAGCGTGATCCACAGCCGCCAGAGGCTCATCAAGAATTAGCACTCGCGGCCGTGCCGCGAGCGCTCGCAGCAGGGCAACCTGGGCTGCCTGCCCACCGGACAGCAGCGGCACGGGGGTGTCGGCCACGTCGCTGAGGCCTGCGGCGTTGACCAGTTTCCAAGCTTCGTCCGTGTTGCCGCTGACCATCGCCACCGCCTTTAATGCTGTGGTGGTGGAGGGCAGGCCCGGATCCTGCGTTAACAGGACCACACCCGGTCGCCGTCCGCGTGCTGCGTCCCCTTCGAAGGAGACGCGAGCTCCGGTCCAGCCACCGGTCACGAGCTGCGCCAGCGTGCTCTTGCCGGCCCCGTTGTCCCCGATGATCGCGGTGGTCTGCCCGCCAGGAAAGCGCGCCGTCCACGCGGCGCCGCCCTTATCCGTGGCGTGAATCTGGACCGCAGGTCCCAGCCCCGCGCCCTCGTCCGGAAGGATGTGGCGGGCTGTGAGAACCCGCGCCACGGCGTCGTTATTAATGGGCGGGAGCACCACAGCGCCGGGGGTTACGGGTGTGCGTAAGCTGCGGCGTCGTCTCACAAGGGCGCGCACACCCTGCGGCGCGAAGGCCAGAAGAATCGCCGCGACAGCCAGCAGAATCAGCAGCACCGCCAGCACATAGGCGTGATCGGGGTTGAATTCGCGCGTCAGGTACACACCAATCGGCAGCGTCCTCGTCACGCCGGGATAGGAACCGGCGAACGTCAGCGTGGTCCCGAACTCACCCAGCGATCGCGCCGCAGCCAGCCCCACCGAACTGCCGATCGCAGGCGCCAGGGCGGGCAGGGTGATGCGCCACAGGATAGCGCCGCGCCCCATACCTACCCCCGACGCCGAAGCCTCCACCGTCCGCGGCAATCGCCCGATGGCGGCGTCCATGGTGACGATCACAAAGGGCAGCGCGATAAACACGTGCGAGAGCACCACAGCCGGGAACGTGAAGGCGAAGTCCTGGCCCAGCGCATTCAGGACGGGAGTGGCGAGGCCCGTCGCCCCGAAGGCCGCGCTGAGCGCCAAGCCTCCCACCACCGGGGGCAGGGCCAGCGGCAGATACATCAGCAGCCGCAGGATGAGGGTGCTCATGGTTCCCGCGCGCAGAGCATTGAGCCACAACGCGGCCGCCACCCCGAGGGGCACCGCGATGGCCGTAGCTTGAACGGTGGAAAAGATCGTCACCTTGAGGAGATCGATGGTGTCTGGTTGCGCCAGGACCGTGCCGACCTCGCCCCAGGGCACCCTGAGGGACAGCGCCAGCAGCGGCACCGCGATCAGCAGGAGGGCCAGTGCCGCCAGCGCTGTGGCCGCCGGGGCGGGGCGTTGGTGGGCGGGAGCAATCATGACTGAAAGTGTAGCGGCTAGCCCTCACACACCCTGAGTGACAGTTAACTTGCTGGGCTGATACAGCTGGTTAATCCGCTGGATGAAACCCATGGGAGGACCACAGGCTGCGCGCTGAGTTGCCGGATAGGTATGTGACGAGTTCGGCGGCGCGCTGCTCACGTGTCGCTGTGCTGTGAGTCGTCACTGCCGCATAGAGGGTGTTGGCGTGCTGTTCAGCACGAGGGATGGGGATGGAGGTGACGCTGTCGGACGCCGCGGCGGCGTCGGTGGAATAGACCCACCCCGCGTGAGCCTGCCCGGACGTCACCTTGCCCAGCACGTCAGACACAGATTGTTCCAGCGACGCCGCCGTGAGATGCAGCCCCAGGTCCTCCTGAATTGCCTGCGACGTCCGGCCACACGGCACTTGCGGGGCGCAGAGCACCAGGCGGTGAGAGGACAGCGCCTCGTCCACATCGGTAATGCCCGCAGGATTGCCCTTCGGCACCACCATCACCATCGTGTTTGTGGCAACGGCGACGGGATCGCGTACAAGGCCCTGTTGAACTGCCGCATCCATCGTGGTCTTATCCGCGGTGATGAGCACGTCGGCCTGGGCGCCGTCGGCCAGCTGCTGCAACAGACCGGAGGAACCACCATTGACGATGGTGAGGGGGTGATCCCATTCCTTCTGCAGGTCCTCGTTCACCACCCGCGTGGAGGCAGCACCGAACACCGTGAGTGTGTCCGGGTCCTCCGCCTGCTGCGAGCCCGTGGTGGATGGGGCGCACGTGGACAGTGCAAGGGATAGTGCCACGCATAATACCAGGCACAGTGCTGGACTTAGCGACACCCACAGTGCCATCGAACGCCGCGCGGCGAGGCCTCCGGAGACAGGCGTTCTTTTAAAGCTCACGGGACCAATCTCCAGAACGTCCCCCGGACTTCGCCGTGATTCCACACGTGCGAATGTATGCGCTGCGATCCACTCCCTTGACCATGTCGATTACATTCAGCGCCGCAACGGACACAGCCGTGAGTGCCTCCATCTCCACGCCCGTGCGATCGGCCGTGCGCACCGTCGCGGAGATGGCGACGTGATCATCCTTGATTTCCAGCTCCACCGAGCAGCCGTGCACCCCGATCGTATGAGCCAGGGGCAGCAGCTCGGGCACCTTCTTTGCCGCGGAGATGCCCGCGATGCGTGCCACCGCCAGGACATCACCTTTGGGGACAGTGCCGTCGCGAAGAGCCTGCAGCACCTCAGGGGAGCACGCTACCTGCCCGACCGCCGTGGCAGTCCGGACCGTGGGTTTCTTGTCGGTGACATCCACCATGTAGGCGGAGCCGCGATGATCGAGATGAGTGAAGTCCATGGTGAATGTGAGCCTTCCTAGCCGCTGGTCACGATAACCGACACGATATCACCCGGCTGCACAGACGGGCTGGGGTCGGCCTCCACGATGACGATCCCGTCCAGATTGCCGAGCGAGCCAACGAAATGGCTGCCCAAATGGGACTCCGAGTAGGGGAGGGCCACGGGGAACAGCTGCTCGACTCCCCGCTCAGACCCGCGTTCAGACCCGCGCTGAAGATCCTGCGACTCCGCGAACTCTAACCGCACCGGCACAGCGCCCGTACGATCTCCCGAGCTGGGGAAACGAGCACCAGCCACCGCCGGGATCACCCGCCGTGGCTGTGCCCCCAACCCCTGCAGCGCATCCAAGGCAGGCCGGACGAAGATGTGAAAGCTCACCCACACCGCCACCGGGTTTCCTGGCAGACACACCAGCATCGCCTTGTTCCACCGCCCCAACCCCTGCGGCTTCCCCGGCTTCATGTTCACCGGGCCGAACCACACGTCCTTTTCCTCACCCACCTGACGCGTGACATCGAACGCTCCCGCAGATACGCCACCGGTGGTGATGATCATGTCGTGCCGTTGGCTCAACTCATCCAGCGTGCGGGAAAACTCCTCAGGCTCATCCGATGTGTACGCCACGGTCACCTGGCTGTATCCCGCCTGACGCAGCAATGCCGCAAGCATCGGACCGTTGGAGTCAGGGATCATCCCCTCGGCAAGCCCACCCCGTATAGCCGCCGGGTCGAGAAGCTCATCCCCGCTGGAGACTATGGCGATGGAGGCTGGGCGTCGGACGGAAATATCAATCGTACCGGCCGAAATGAACGCGGCGATCAACCCCGCATCAACTCGCGACCCCGCCTGCGCAATCAGGTCACCGACCTGGATATTCGCACTTCGAGGACGGATGGCGGCGCCACCCACCTGATGGATCGTCACCTCAGTCGGCAGCGGATGCGGGTCGGCGGGAATGTTCGTGAACTCCACGGGAATCACCAGCACGTGATCCAGGTCCTGCTCGCGGATCGGCGCACCCGTCATGATGCGCACGGCGTGGCCCGGCGGGACGGCGCGTGCAGCATGCCCGGCGGGGACATCGCCAGCCACGGGAAGAGTGATGGGCAGAGCCACCGGGGACTGCTCGCTGCCCAGCACATCCTCCCGACGGACCAGGAAACCGTCCATCGCGGAGTTGCTCCACGGCGGGATCGGCAGGCGCGCGTGCACGGCTTCGGCGAGGTACAGGCCTGCCGCCTCAGGGGCGCTGGCCAGTGCCGTGTCCGTAATCTTGCATTGTTCGGCCAGGGCGATGGTCTGAGCGTAGTGCTCCTCGATGGAGCGGTAGCCCTGCGCGCCGTGCGGGTGCGTTGGCGGGCAGCACCCATCTGCGTGCGTGTTGTGCGTGTGCACTTGATCTGCGTGCGCCTGATTCATCGGTTGCTCCTCCCGCTCTGACTTATTTGGCCTGCTCAGCCTCTCCAGCATCTGTATTTACCCGCCGATAGCGGACATCAGCCTCTGCGGCTGCAGGAAATCCGGACGGTCAATGCCATGGCCCGGCAGCTTGCCCCACATTGCCACGCGCCACATGTCCGCCAGCTCCCGGTCGCTGGCGCCTTGCCGCAGCGCCTGCCGCAGCGAAGTTTCCGTCCGGGCGAACAGGCATGTCCGGACCGCGCCATCGGCTGTAAGGCGGGTGCGATCGCACGCGCCGCAAAAGGAATGCGTGACCGACGCAATCACGCCGATCGTCCCCTGCAGCCGCGCGCTGTCCTGCCCGCGCGCCGTGTCCTGCTCGCGCCCATCGTCGCGCGCCACCGCCGTCCACAGCTCCGCCGGCGCCGACCCACGCGGCTCCACCACCGGGGACAGGTGAAAGCGCTCGCCCAGCCGCTCCAGGATCTGCTCGGCGGTGACCATGTTGTCCCGACGCCACTGCTCACGTGGCCCCAGCGGCATCTGCTCAATAAACCGCAGTTCAAGGCCATGTTCCAGGCAGTATTTCGCCAGCGGCACAATATCTTCTTCATTGGTGTTCGGCATCACCACAGCGTTGATTTTCACGGGATTCAGCCCCGCTGCAACGGCCGCCTCGATACCCGCCAGCACATCTTCCAGGCGATCGCGCCGGGTGAGTGTGGCGTAGCGCTGCCGGTCGATCGTATCCAGGGACACATTCACGCGATCCAGCCCCACCCGTGCCAGCGCCGACGCGCGTTTGTCCAACCCCAGCCCGTTGGTGGTCAGCGCCGTGCGCACGGGCTGCCCCAGGTCGGTGGTCAGCTGATGCGTAGCCGCGATGATGTCCTCCAGGCCGCGCCGCAGCAGCGGCTCACCGCCGGTGAAGCGCACGTGCCGGATGCCGAGTTCCTCCACCGCGATGCGGATGAGGCGAATCACCTCGTCGTTGCTGAGCATCGTGTCTTGCGCCATCCAGTCCAGCCCTTCCTCGGGCATGCAGTAGGTGCAGCGCAGGTTGCAGCGGTCGGTGAGGGATACGCGCAGGTCCCGGGCTACGCGCCCGTAGCGATCGTCCAGGACTGGGCTGGCTAGGGCGTCGCGCCGCTCGGCCGCGCTGGGGGCAGGCGGGGAGGGGGTGCCGAGGGCCACAACGCTCATGCCGTGTCCCCCTCGCCGTTGGCTGCCTGTGAATCCTGATGAACAACGACGCCCAACTCTCCCGCCCGCGACACATTCCGCGTGAGAGGACCGCCTCGATCTGCGTGCGCATGAATACCTCCCGCCAAGCTGACCAGCCCCGATGCCCCGAGCTTCTGCCACACATCGATGGCGGTTGCGCTGCGCACGCCCGCGGCGCAGTACACCACGGCCGGGCCGGTGATCGCCAACGCGGAAGGATTCTCCGCTAAGGCACTTAAGGGAATGTGGATGGCGCCAGGGATGAAGGCGGCCTGGAACTCGTGGGCCTCGCGCACGTCGATGAGCGGCAGGTCACCCGTGTAGCATGCCTGCGGCACCTCGGTGGTGGTGAGGATCTCATCAACCACCGGCCCGTGCGCGATGATGCGCTCAGCAACCGACGGGTCGGCCTGCAGGGGGACGAAGTCCCAGCTGGCCTCCAAGGAATCGAAAATTCCGATACGCCCCATCAACGGTTCGCCCACACCCGTGAGAAGTTTGATGGCCTCCAGTGCCATGGCGCTTCCCACCACTCCCACGATTGGGCCCAGGGTTCCGGCCTCGGCGCAGTTCGGAACGCTCCCCGGAGCCGGCGGATGTGGATATAAGTCCTCGTAGATTGGTCCGTGACCCGCCCAGAACACACTGAGCTGCGCCTGGAATCCCAGCACCGAGCCCCACACGTGGGGAATGCCGCGCCGGGCGCATGCCGCGGAGGCGATGTGCCGTGTGGGGAAGTTATCACTGCCGTCGAGAACAACGTCCGCGCCCTCGAGCAGCCCATCGGCGTTGGAATGCGTCAGCCGGCAGCAGTGCGTGGTGACCTGGATGGTCGGGTTGATCGCCAGCGCGGCCTCGCGCGCCGAGTCCACCTTGGCCCGCCCCACGGCACGCGTGGGGTGGATGGTCTGGCGATGCAGGTTGGATACGTCCACCGCGTCGTCGTCGATGAGGATGAGGCGCCCCACCCCAGCCCCGGCGAGGTATTGGATGGCGGGGGAGCCTAGTCCGCCGGCGCCGATGAGTGCCACGGTTGAGGCCGCGAGTGCCTCCTGGGCCTCGGCCCCGAAACCAGTGAGCGCGACCTGGCGGGCGTAGCGCTCGGCCTGCGTTGCCTGTTCGGCGTTGTTGTATTCACTCATTCCAACCCCACCCACTGGGCTGAACCATCGCTGAGCTGCTGCTCCTTCCAGATCGGGACCTCAGCCTTTACCCGATCAGTCAGCAGGGAGCAGGCGGCGAAGGCCTCCGCGCGATGAGCAGAGGCGGCAACCACAGCAAAAGCCACGTCGCCAATGGCTAAGTGCCCAATGCGGTGAGCTGTCCACAGGCGCACGTTCGGGTAGGCGCTGGCCACCTCCTCGGCGACGCGTTGGATCTCCGCGTCCGCGGTGGGGTGGCAGGTGTAGTCCAAGGACAGGACTGAGTGGCCGGCGTCGTGATTCCGGACAACCCCGTGGAACGTGACGACCGCCCCATCGGCCTCGGTGGCGGTCTGGGCCACGGCGGCGTCCACCACGTCCTCGATCGGGGTGGACATGATCGAGGCGTGCAGCACCGTGCCACCCGGAGCCATGCCATCCGCCGGCCCCGTGCCACCTGTGGCCGTGCCGGCTGCCTCAGAACCATGCGAGCCCTCCAGACCCACTAGATCCACCAGATGCTGCAGCACCGGCTCCAGCGTGGCGATCCCGTCTTTCACCCCGCCGGTGGACCCCGGAAGCGTCATCACTACGGTGCTGCCAGCAATGCCCGCGACCGCGCGAGAGGTGATCGCCAGCGGCGTGTGCGCAAGGCCCCGTGCAAAGAAATCCTGCACCAGCCCAGGCAGCGGTTTGGTGATGTGAGGCGTGACAGCCTCCACAGTCAGATCGTCCGAGGTGACGCCTGTGCCGCCCGAGGTGAGCAGCACAGATGGCGGGTTGTGACCCAGTGCGCTGTCCACGGCGTGGGCTATGTGGGCGTCGGGGACAACGATGGCATCCGGGGTGGTGAAGCCGTGAGCGCGCAGGAATTCCACGGCGATGGGGCCGGAGCGATCGTCGTACACTCCGTGGGCGGCGCGAGTCGACGCGACGATGACCAGTCCGGTTCGCTGACGTTCACTCATGCTCACTCCTCATGTTGCGCGCGCGATATCATGCGATAGCTGGCCACCGTAGTGCGCGCAGCCGAATCGTCATCCACCCTACCGAACCGCCCCTACACTCCACAGTGTTGTGGCGGCGCTAGGCTTAATCACCATGAGCATCTCCGTCCATTACTTCGCTGCTGCCAAAGCCGCTGCGGGTACGTCGCAGGAACTCATCGAGGACGTCCCTGCCACGCTCGCTGATCTGATTGCGCTGCTCGGGAGTCGCCACGCAGAGATGACCGACGCCGGCCTTGCTCTCGCAGAGGTTCTCACCCAGTGCAGCTTCCTTGTGGACGGCATGCGCCGCGATCAGGACGCGGCCTTGGAAGGCGCCAGCCGGGTGGATGTGATGCCCCCCTTCGCCGGCGGGTAGTGCGGGTATCGAAGGCAGCGAGTCTTGTGGGGGGGGGGGGGAGCCTTTCGCAGTGCCGATGGCTTGCGGAAGCTTGCGCAGACGGCAAAAGCCGCCCATCCTCCCCGAAGGAGGATGAGCGGCTGGGCTTGCTGCCTCTAGGGAGGCGAGCCTGAGCCTAGAACTTAGGCTTTAAGCGCACTGTGGGGCTTACTTGTCGCCCTTTGCCAGACGGCGGGAGATGATCTCGATCATGATCTCGTTTGGACCACCGTAGATTGGCTGAACGCGGGAGTCCAGGTAGTGGGTAGCGATTGGGTACTCCATCATGAAGCCGTAGCCACCGTGCAGCTGCAGGGCCTCGTTGACAACCTTGATCTGCAGCTCGGTGGTCAGGTACTTGGCCATAGCGCCGGTGACCTCGTCCAGGGTGCCGTTGACCTTCTCCACGATCGCAGCGTCCACGAAGGACTGTGCGGACTGGATCTCGGTAGCCATCTTGGCCAGCTCCCAGCGGTATGCCTGGTGGTCGATCAGGCGGTTACCGAAGGTCTTGCGATCCTGGGAGTGCTTGTACACCAGGTCGAAGGCGCGGCGAGAGGTTGCCACGGAACCAACGGCGATGGACAGACGCTCCTGAGCCAGGTTGGTGCGCAGGTAGCCGAAGGCGGCACCCTCTTCACCCAGCAGGTTCTCCTTAGGGATGCGAACGTCTTCGAAGGACAGCTCAGCGGTGTCCTGAGACTTCAGACCAACCTTCTTCAGTGGGCCGGTCTTGGTGTAGCCCTCCATGCCATCTTCGATGATCAGCATGGACACGCCAGCGCGGCCAGCTTCTGGGTTGGTGACGGCAACAACCAGGGTGAAGTCAGCCTGGACACCGTTGGAGATGAAGGTCTTGGCGCCATTCAGGATGAAGTCGCCGTTCTCGTCCTTGCGAGCAACAGAGCGGATACCGGCCAGGTCAGCACCTGCGCCAGGCTCGGTCATAGCCAGTGCGGCGATCTTCTCACCGGAGCACAGTGGCTTCAGGAAGCGCTCCTTCTGCTCGTCGTTGGCGAAGCGGTCCAGGTAAGGGATGACCAGGTCGTTGATGGTCTGGATTCCCACGATCACGGAACCGGAGTCAGCCTCAGCCAGCTCCTCGGACAGGATGGCGTTGAAGCGGTAGTCGCCGGCCTGTCCGCCGCCACCGAACTCCTCAGGAGCCATCATGCCCAGCAGACCCTGCTGGCCGGCCTTCTCGAACAGGGAGCGGTCGCAGTAGCCCTGCTCGTGCCAGCGCTCAACGTTTGGCTTGACCTCTGCGTTGACGAAGTCGCGGCAGGCCTCGCGGAACATGTTGTGCTCTTCTTCGAAGATGTTACGTGGCAAGAAATTCTTCATAGTTCTGTTCTTCCTCTCAACCACCCGTGCCGCCTGGTGGGGCAGGGGCGACTTTGACTGTTGTGAACCACTTGTGCATGTGGCCTCATCGCTGACGCGACCAGCGCTTCAGCCGATGGGCTTACATGAAAGTGTGACGCTCATCTCGCGTTACTAATGAAAATAGTACCATCGTTGCGCTGGTCGTGAAATTTCCGCTCAGGGAAGGGGGTTGGGTGGGTGGAGTGAGGGGCATCTGGGGTGGGTTTGCCAAATTTTTTTCAAAAATATTTTAAGCCTGCGACCTGGGTATTTCCGCTAGATTGACCCATTTGGAAACATGAATGTTGCGAAATGTCTTGACATGCTAGGTAAGCATTAGCTAACTTAGTGAACGTGTCAAGGGCTAGTCACCCGAGGCGCACTGCAGTTGTGGATAAGCCAACAGTACGAACACTCCCTAGTTCGCCCATGCAGAGGTTTTCTCTCTTCTCCCTCTCGCAAGGCTGCGGTTTTGGATGTTGTACCAGGCTTCGAAAGGTTCACTGCCCACGGACTCGTCACCCGTAGGAAGTTCACGGTGGATCTTTTAAAGAGGGAACACTTCTCAAGGCTCGTCACCTTGGTTCCCGCAGTATTTGAGGGTGCATCCCACGCCACTGAGGTGGTGGGGGATGCACCCTTCCTCCTTTTGTGCGGCGCTTTTACGTGGCAGCCGCCATCGCCGCGCAGCGCGTGTCACAGCGCCGCGGCCGCTACTTCTTCTGGTTGTCCCGTTCTTCGGCCAGCTGGCGTCGGGATTCACGGAGCCAATCCGGCTGATGTTCCAGCAGCGCCTTGATCTCCGCGGTGGTCAGCGCCTGGTCCATCCCATGCTTCTTCAGCGCCGTGATGGTTATTCCCAACTTGCGCGCAACCTCCGGCCGAGGATGCGGACCTTCGCGCCGCAGCGTCTCCAACCACTCAGGCGGGTTCTTCTGCAGCGCCACGAACTCCTCGTGAGACAGCGGGTGATCTTGGAACTCCTGGGGAGCCGCAGGAAGGTGAATTCCCAGCTTCTTCGCGGCGGTCAGCGGCTTCATCGGAGGGCCGGAGTGGGACGCCGACGTGGACGCCTGAGTATCTGTAGTCATGTGTGTCAGCATAAACCATCACAATTGCGGCGGGAACCTGCAGTGTCGATGCTGCGGGCTACACTGAGTCCATGCCTTCTGCACCCCAGCCAGCATCCTCGCCGCAGCAGTCACGCACGCCTCAACCCGTGCGAGGCCAGCGTTGTACTCCTTCTCGTTCGGCCACCGAGTACCTGAAGGTGGTATTCAGCCCCGGCGTGGTCCCCGACAAGTGGTTCTCCCGCTTCGACGAACGCACCCGCGGCTGGTGTGCCGCCGGTGCACAAGTGGACGACCCCATGAAATACATCCGGTCCGGCGCGGCTGATATCGCCCTCGTGCGCCTGAGTGCCGCCCAGCAGGACGCCGGGGAGGACTACCACCACGTGCGCCTCTATGACGAGCAACTTGGGGTGGCCGCGCCAAAGGAGCATCCGATCAAGGTCATGGATTCGGTAACGCATGCCGAGCTGTCCGACGAAATAATCCTCTATCACACGCCCCTCGATGGACGTGTTGATATCGACGCCGTGCGCGAGGCCCTGGGGGTGGTCGGAGCAAATGTTGGAGTGTGTATTGCTCCGAGGCCGCTACTGCGCGCCGTGAATCAGCCACGCGTGGTGCATCGGGATCTTCTTCAGCCCACCGGAATCGGCGGTACCCGTGTGGCTGTGGTGTGGGCGAAAGAGCGTGATGACGAGGTGATTCAGGACTTCGTGGGGATCTGCCGCGGGCGTGGCGCGGGGTCCAGTCGACAGGCACTGACCAAGGCCCGTGTACGGCGCGGAAGTGCTAACACAGGGAGTGCCCAGAGCGCAGCGAAACGGAGAAAAAAGAAACAGCGGGGGTGAAACCTGGGTGAAACGTCGGTACGCTGGATGTAGAACGAGCCACACGATGGCTTGACCATGCGAGTGGAAACACGCGTGAAAAGAAGAGATGCAGTCCACCACAGGACGCGTCAGAGATAGATTTCTCCAGGAGGGAAAGACCTTAATGTTTACTTCTATGTCCCGTAAGGCCGCTGCTGTTGCTGCTGGCACCATGCTGCTCGTTGGCGCTGCAGCCTGCTCCGATAACAACGACTCCGTAGAGGACAAGGCCAACGAGGCCACCGCTGCTGCCGGCTCCGCTGTGGATGACGCGAAGGACAAGGCCAACGACGCCAAGGATGGCGCCCAGGACAAGGCCTCCGAGGCGTCCGACGCCATGACCAGCGAGAACGCGGACGAGCTGCCTGAGGAAACCAAGACCGTCTGGGAAAACGAGGGCGGCGCTGAAGGTCCATGGGGCGACGTAAAGTCCTCCGAGTCTAACGACAACGGCGACGTGCTGACCACCTTCGACAGCGGCAACGTCATCGTCTACTCCAAGGACAACGGTGCTGTTCCAGTCATCGGTAAGATCGCCGAGACCTGGATCAACGGTGGTGGCCTGGACAACGAGGTTGGCCTGCCAACCGCACCAGAGAAGGGCGACGCAGCCTCCGGCTGGACCCAGAGCTTCACCAAGGGCCACATCGAGTGGTCCAAGCAGGACGACGGCAAGTACTCCGACACCGTTGTGAAGCACTAAGAGCCTGACGGATTGTGCTCAACACCGCCGCATCCAGTGGATGCGACGGTGTTTCTTTTTTCGGTAGGATCGTCCACTATGACATCCCCTCGTGGTGGCTCGCAGGCCACGTTTGAGATTCGCCCCATGGTCGAGCGCGACTATCCGCAGGTCGCCGAGATCCTCCAGCACGGTCTGGATTCGGGATTGGCAACCTATGAAGTGGAGGCCCCACAGTGGGAGGACTTCACCCGACATCGCATCATGGATCTCGCCTTCGTGGCTGAGTGCAGTGAGTCGGGCGCGATCCTGGGCTGGATCACCGCCACGCCGGTGAGCCATCGTGGAGTGTTCGACGGCGTCGTTGAAGACAGCGTGTACGTCTCTCCCGAGGCAGCTGGGCGCGGCGTGGCAGGGGCACTCCTCGATAAGCTCCTGGAATCCGCAGCGGATCAGGGCTATTGGAAGCTGCATTCCAGCATCTTCCCGGAAAACAAGGGGAGCATCAAGCTGCACGAATCCCGAGGATTCGTGCACGTGGGAACGTTCCGTGCGATGGCTAAGATGCCCCATGGGCCCTATGAAGGGCAGTGGCGCGATGCCTACACCATGGAAAAGATCGTCGAAAAAGGCCCGGCGTGGAGTGAGGTGGACTCGCCACACGTGGCCGCGCACGAGCTGCCCACTCAGGAGTAGCTGAGCGGCTGTACAGGCCGGCAGCACTACGGCCGCGCAGCCTTATTCGATCGTTTCCTTCAGCGTTTGATGTTTGTTGAAGGACAAGACCAGCGCGCCAGCAAGGGCCGCAGGAGCCATACAGAGCAGAATAGGAACCAGTGCGTCGTTATAAGAGCCCACGATCACGTGAAAGATGGGCTCAGGCAAGCGCTGTACGCTGTCTGGCGTGAGGCTGTGCAGCATGCCTTCGGAACGCTGTGCCAGCTGAGCGCCCTGCGTACCCATGGTCTTGATGGCCGCTGGCATACGCTCGGCCAACAGATCCTGGAGCCTGTGCGTGAATACGGAACCAATGACAGCTGTACCGATGGCGCCACCGATCTGGCGGAAGAAATTGTTCGTTGCGGTGGCGGTGCCCACCATGGTGATGGGGAAGGCGTTTTGAACAATGAGAACCAGAATCTGCATGACCAGCCCCAGGCCCACGCCCATGATGGCCAGCACGGTGCCCAGGCGAAGAAGGGAATCCTGCTCGGTGAATTGACCGAAGAGCACCATGGCAAGAGCCACGATCACCATGCCTACCACTGGGTACCACTTGTAGTTTCCAGTCTGGGAGACCCTGCGTCCCGAGATAGTGGAGGTGATGATCATGCCGGCCATCATCGGGATCATCATCAGGCCCGCCGCGGTAGGCGACATGCTGTGCACCATCTGAATATAGGTGGGCATGTAGGCCAGCGTGCCGAACATCACCACGCCCACGATGGTCCCCCCGATGGTGGACAGCGTGAAGTTGCGTACCCTGAACAGACCCATAGGGACCAGTGGGTTCTCGACGCGGCGCTCTACTACCACGAAGATCGCCGTGGCCACTGCCGTGACGGCGATGAGGGTGAGGATCATGGCGGAGCCCCACGGGTAGTCGCGTCCGCCCCAGGTGATGAACAGAATCAGGCAGCTGGTAGCGATCGCGAGGAAAATGGCGCCCAGGTAGTCGAAGCGTGCCTGACGGTGGTGCCGCGGCAGTTTCATGAACGGAATTACCATAGACAAGCACAGCAGACCCAGGGGGAGGTTAAACCACAGTGCCCAGCGCCAGCCGGGGCCGTCGGTAAAAAAGCCTCCGAGCAGTGGGCCCAGCACGGAGGATAAGCCGAACACCGAGCCCATGATGCCCATGTATTTGCCGCGCTCGCGGGCGGGGATGACGTCGGCGATGATGGACTGTGAGCCGATCATCAGGCCGCCGGCGCCTGCTCCTTGAATACCGCGGGCGATGATCATCATGGTCATGTTCTGAGCCAGGGCGCCTACTGCGGAGCCGGTGAGGAAGAGAACAATGGCGATGATGTAGAGAGGTTTGCGCCCCACTTGGTCGCCCAGCTTGCCGTAGATGGGCATTCCGATGGTCATGGTCACCAGGAAGATGGTGATGACCCAGCTCATGTGCTCCACGCCGCCGAGTTCGCCGACGAGCGTAGGCAGGGCGGTGGAGAAGATCATCTGTCCCAGTGAGGACATGAGCATGCCGAGCATGAGGCATGAGAAGACGATTTTGGTGTTGCTGTTCACTCTTTGCCAATGTACACGTGATTTTGCAGTCAGTGCAATTTTTGCGGCGCGCCCCACCTAAACAAAATGCTCGACGAAAACGCCAGATTTTCTCCGAAAATCGGCGTTTTCGTCGAGCAATTTGTGACGGTCGCTAGTGCCTACTTATCGCGGTCCGTGTTCGCCATAGCCAGCACGTCCAGGCGCTTGTCCAGCTCTTCCTCGGTCAGCTTGTCGCCGTCCACGAAGCCCAGATCAATCACGGTCTGACGGATGGTCTTGCCTTCCTTCAGCGCGGTCTTCGCAACCTTTGCCGCGTTCTCGTAGCCAATGGCGGAGTTCAGCGGGGTCACGATGGATGGAGAGGACTCAGCCAGGGTCTGCATGCGCTCCACGTTTGGCTCGATGCCGTCGACCAGCTTCTCAGCGAACACACGGGAGGTGTTCGCCAGCAGCTTCGCGGACTCCAGAACGTTGCGCGCCATCATCGGGATGAACACGTTCAGTTCGAAAGCACCCTGGGAGCCACCGAAGGTGACGGCGGCGTCGTTGCCGATGACCTGCGCTGCAACCTGAGTTGCGGTCTCACACAGCACAGGGTTGACCTTGCCCGGCATGATGGAGGAGCCTGGCTGCAGATCAGGTAGGTGAATCTCGCCCAGGCCGGTCAGTGGGCCGGAGCCCATCCAGCGGATGTCGTTGGCGATCTTGTTCAGGGAAACGGCGATGGTGCGCATCGCGCCGGAGAACTCCACCAGGCCATCGCGGTTTGCCTGTGCCTCGAAGTGGTTCTCTGCCTCACGCAGCTCGGACACGCCGGTGAGCTTCACCAGCTCTGCAGTGACGTTCGCACCGAAGTCAGCGGGCGTGTTCAGGCCGGTTCCTACAGCGGTACCACCAATAGGCAACTCGCCGAGGCGTGGCAGGGTAGCCTCCACACGCTCGATGCCAGCGGCGATCTGGCGTGCGTAGCCACCGAACTCCTGGCCCAGGGTCACAGGAACAGCATCCATCAGGTGGGTGCGTCCGGACTTCACCACGGACTTCCATTCCGTGGCCTTCTTCGCCAGGGACTCCTGCAGAACCTTCAGGCCTGGGATCAGGTCGTTGACTGCCGCGATGGTGGCAGCAACGTGGGTGGCGGTGGGGAAGGTGTCATTGGAGGACTGACCCATGTTCACGTGGTCGTTCGGGTGAACCTCCACACCATTGGCCTTGGCGATGGACGCGATGACCTCGTTGGTGTTCATGTTGGAGGAGGTGCCGGAGCCGGTCTGGAACACGTCGATGGGGAACTCCGCGTCGTGCTTGCCGTCGGCGATTTCCTTCGCGGCGCTGATGATGGCGTCGGCCTGCTCGTCGGTCAGCAGTCCGCGGTCCTTATTCACCTGTGCACAGGCTGCCTTCAGCAGACCCATAGCGCGGATCTGCGCGGATTCCAGTGGGCGGTCGGAGATCGGGAAGTTCTCCACGGCACGCTGGGTTTGTGCACGCCAGAGTGCGTTGACGGGGACCTTAACCTCGCCCATGGTGTCATGTTCAATGCGGAATTCTTCGCTCATGAGTGTTTGCCTTTCTCGTGTGATTATTTCTTGTGTGATTGTTGCCTTCACCATTATGGCCTACATGGCCACGTTGGCGTAAGTATTGCCTAAGTGGAGCCTCAGCTGAGACCACGCCGAAGCACCAGCCCGAGCCTCAGCCGACCCGAATGAGTACTTAGCTGGTGTAGTCCTGCACCGCGTACTGCTGGAGCTTGGCCAGCTGATGCACGGAGTCGATGTAGCGGATCGTGCCGGAGCGGGAACGCATCACCAGGGATCGGGTGGTGGCGAAGTTCTTGCTGTAGCTCACGCCGCGCAGCATGTCGCCGTTGGTCACGCCGGTAGCGACGAAGTAGCAGTGTTCGGAGTTCACCAGGTCGTTGGTGGTGAGGACTCGGGACAGGTCGTGTCCGGCGTCGATGGCCTTCTGGCGTTCTGCCTCGTCCTTTGGCCACAGCTTGCCCTGGATTTCTCCGCCCATGCACTTCATGGCGGCGGCGGTGATCACGCCTTCGGGGGTGCCGCCGATGCCCATCATGATGTCCACGGAGC
The DNA here is from genome assembly GCF_014490575.1 of Corynebacterium zhongnanshanii. NCBI lineage: Bacteria > Bacillati > Actinomycetota > Actinomycetes > Mycobacteriales > Corynebacteriaceae > Corynebacterium > Corynebacterium zhongnanshanii. The sequence goes on along the minus strand of NZ_CP061033.1, from coordinate 1,452,892 downwards.
TCTGCTCGTCGGGTTGGGCTGCGGCGACGGCGCCTGCCACGTCACCGTCTCCAATCAGGCGAACCTTGGCGCCTGCTGCACGGATGTCGCGGATGAGGTCTGCGTGGCGTGGTCGGTCGAGTACCACCACGGTGATGTTGCCTGCTGACGTTCCCTTTGCCTTGGCCACCGCGTTGATGTTGTGCGCCACGGGGGCTTCAATATCTACGACGCCCACGGCCTCCGGTCCCACAGCGATCTTTTCCATGTAGAACACTGCGGAGGGGTCGTACATGCTGCCGCGCTCTGCGGCGGCGATGACGGAGATGGCGTTGGGGCGTCCTTCGGCCATGAGGGTGGTTCCGTCGACGGGGTCTACGGCGATGTCGATGGCTGGGCCGCTGCCGGTGCCGACCTGCTCGCCGTTGAAGAGCATCGGTGCTTCGTCTTTTTCGCCTTCACCGATGACAACCACGCCGTCCATTTCGACGGTGTTGATGAGGGAGCGCATGGCGTCCACGGCGGCACCGTCACCGGATTCTTTCTGTCCGCGGCCTACCCATTTTCCGGAGGCCAGCGCCGCAGCTTCGGTGACGCGTACCAGCTCCATGGCGAGGTTACGGTCTGGGGCTTGCGGGTTGGGGGAGATGGCAGGTTCGACGGGGGCAGAGGTTTGTCCGTTTGGGGTTTCGGAGCTCATGGGCACCAGCTTTCGTGTCTACTCATGTCTAAGAAGGTCACTCTTACCCTTCTATTGTTCCATCTTTGCCTCTGAGATTGTGGATCCCTAGCCCACCTATTTAAGGGGAAGTGGTTTCTGGCTTGGGTGGTGGTTCATAATGAGAGGCGTGCAGATCGAAAAGCCTAGAATCTTTCAGTCGTCCCGAGACTTCCTGTTGTCCATCGGTGTGCTTCTGTTCGCCATGTTCCTGACCGTGGGTTTTACGGGGTTGTGTTCCTTTAATCCTGGTCCTGCGGAGCGTTCCGGTGAGGTGCAGAAGGTGGATGCGGCCACGTTCCTGGGGCTCGAGGCGCGGTCCGTGGATTATCCGATTGTGTTGCCTGAAATGCCTGAGGGCTGGGTTGCAAACTCTGCTCGGCGCACCCAGGTGGGGGATCAGCCAGGCAGTCTGGTGGGCTGGGTGATCGACGGGAAGGATTACATTTCCCTCACCCAAACTGCCGCCGACATGAAGGCTGCGGCGTTTCCTGATGATTCCGCCCGTTCCGAATCTAGCGTGGAGAAGATCGACGCCGGCGCGGAAGGCGCCCTGGAGTGGCACGTATACACCGGTGATGACGTGCGTCCTCGGTGGGTGGCGGACCGGGGGGATCACCGCTTGATCCTTGAAGGCATGGCAGGTTTCGAGTCCATGAAGACTGCCGCTGAGCGCGTGAGCACAGCGAAGCCCATCGACACGGACAAGTCGATGACCGCGCCACAGACTAGCGAGGCAGCGTCCAGCTAGCCCTCACTGTGCGTGGCGTTGCCTCCCTGAGGAGCTGACTGTCCACCCTGCGCTGAATTCCCCTGAGCCGAATCGCCTCCGTGGCGTGCGGCCAGGGCTTTTTCAATGCGGCTGGACGCCCCGTCCAAGTAGTCCTCGCAATAGGCGGCGAGCTCCTCGCCGCGCTCCCAATAATTGAGGGACTCCTCCAGAGACATCTGCCCGAGTTCGAGGATGCGCACAACCTCCACCAATTCATCGCGCGCTTGCTCGTAGGTCAGCTCCCGAAGTGGGCGGAACTTCTGCTGATTATTCTGAGTAGTCTGATCTGCCATTGTGTGTCCTTACCTAGCCTCGTTGTGTTTGTGTAGCTTTTAGTCTTGTTCGGGTGCATCCTGCTGCACTGGTGTATCTTGCACCGGTGCCTCGCGCGCCGACGCCTCCCGGCCCGGCGAACGCGTCACCGCCATCGCAGCAGCCGTGATCGAACCATCGGCCACGCGAATCCTCAACTGCGAGCCAGGGTTCACCTCATCGACCGTGGTCACAACATGAGTATCCGACCCATCCCGCGGCACCACCTGCACAATGGAATAGCCACGAGCCAGCGTCTGCGACGGCCCCAGAGCATTGACCTGCGCTTTCAGAGACGTCACCTGCGAACGCATATCACGCACAATCACGCCTAACGCCCGATCTTTACGCTGATAGGCCTCGGCTACCAGCTGCTGCTGTTGCTGAACGGGCAACAGTGGGTTTGCCATCACCGGGCGGCTTCGCGTGTGTTCCAGCCCGCGCCGCTCCTGCTGAACCCACGCCCGAAGCGCGCCGCCGGCGCGCTGGCGGAGATCGACCAGTTGGCGTCGTTCAACAACAACGTCAGGCACGGCTCTTTTCGCAGCATCCGTGGGCGTGGCAGCACGCACATCGGCCACGTTATCCAACAGAGGATTATCCGGCTCGTGACCAATCGCGGAAATCACCGGCGTGCGCATCCGGGAGACATGGCGCACCAACGCCTCCTCGGAAAACGGCAGCAAGTCCTCCACCGAGCCACCACCGCGAGCCACAATAATCACGTCAACCGCAGGGTCCTGCTCCAACTCCGTTAGGGCCTGGACCACCTCAGGTACGGTATTCGGCCCCTGAACAGCGGTGTTGATCACCCGGAACTTGACTTCCGGCCAGCGCTCCTGAGCAACCGCCAACACGTCACGCTCCGCAGCCGACCCGCGGCCCGTGACCAACCCCACCGTCGTCGGCAAGAACGGCAACGGAGACTTCATCCGCGGATCAAACAAGCCTTCCGCGGACAAGGCCTTCTTCAGCATCTCAATGCGCGCCAGCAACTCACCAATACCCACTGGCCGCACCTCGGTGACCCACAACGAAAACGAGCCACGGCCCGCATAGAACGCGGGCTTGCCGTACATCAACACCCGATCCCCATTGCGCAACGGCGTAGGCAGACTCTGCGCAAGCTTCGTGCTCAGCGTGACCTGGACACTGGCCTCCCGCTCGACATCCCGCAACGTGATATAGGACAACTTCCACGTGGGCTTGATGTTCACCTGCGTGATCTGGCCTTCGACCCACACAAAACCCAAACGCTCAATCCAGCCTTTGACCTGTTGATTCAGCTGACTGACCGGCCACGGAGACTCCGCCGTATTGGCTCCAGAATGCATGGGAGAATTCATGGTCACCATTGTAAGAGATAGCCCCTACATCCACATGAATACAAAATCGAACATGACGTACGATGGGGGACATGACTGCCCCAAGCACAACTGACAAAAAGGTGTACCTGGCTGCCCCGCGCGGATACTGCGCAGGCGTTGACCGCGCCGTAGAAACAGTAGAAAAGGCGCTCGAAAAGCACGGTGCGCCGCTGTACGTCCGCAAGGAGATCGTGCACAACAAGCACGTGGTGAAGACGTTCGAGGAACGCGGTGTGATCTTCGTGGACGACACCCACGAAGTGCCAGAGGGCTCCAACGTGGTCTTTTCCGCCCACGGCGTGTCCCCGATGGTGCACGAGGAAGCGCGCCAACTGCAATTAAAGACGTTCGACGCCACCTGCCCCCTCGTCACCAAGGTTCATGGGGAAGTGAAGCGATTCGCGCGTCAGGGGTACCAGATCATCCTGATCGGCCACCACGGCCACGAGGAAGTGGAAGGCACCGCCGGCGAAGCCCCGGACGTTGTGCACCTGGTTGACGGCAAGGAGGACGTGGACGCCCTGGAGTTCGACGAGAACACCAAGCTGATCTGGCTGTCCCAGACCACCCTGTCCGTGGATGAAACCATGTCCACGGTGAAGCTGTTGCGCGAGAAGTTCCCCCACATCCAAGACCCTCCAAGCGACGATATCTGCTACGCCACCCAAAACCGTCAGGTGGCCGTGAAGGCGATTGCTCCGAAGGTGGATCTGATGATCGTGGTCGGTTCGCAGAACTCCTCAAACTCCAAGCGTCTGGTTGAGGTTGCCCTGCAACACGGATCCAAGGATGCTCACCTGGTGGACTACGCAGAACAGGTGGAAGAGGGCTGGTTCGACGGCGTGGAAACCGTGGGAGTGACCTCGGGCGCGTCGGTCCCGGAGATCTTGGTGCGTGGAGTGCTGGAGATGCTCGCGGAACGCGGCTTTGGTGACGTTGAGGAAGTGACGACCGCCACCGAAGACCTCATTTTCTCCCTGCCACGGGAGCTGCGGCCGGCACGCACCAACCGGTGCCAGGAGAGCTAACTCGTCAGGAAAGTTAGTCTTCTTCGAGGCGGAAGCCGTCCACATCCTGGTGCTTGCCGAGGTCCTTGAGGCTTCGGCGCTGGATGTGTTCGCGGCGCTGGAGAGGCTCACGGCGCTGCAGCCGCGGAGTTGTGGTGGGGGTGCTCCAGGTGCGCTGGGCGCGATCCACGGAGTTGCGCTCCTCTGCAGAGGAGCGCTTGTCATCGGAGGAACGAGAGCCCGAGGGGGTAGGGGTCTTTGGAACTTCAGTCCAGCGAGGGGAGCTGGTGGAACGGGTTGACTCGCTAGAGCTTCTGGACTCCCTGGAGGTCGAAGACGTGGCAGAACGTTCAGGGGAATCCTTGTCGGTGCGTGCGCTGTCCTCATCGGCGGCTGCCCGGCCCGCGCGTACACGAGCGTAAGAACTAAGATTGCTGCGTTCACGCGCGGCTCGGCGTCGGCGCATATGTTCCTGGTAGGCAAGGTGGCGAGCCAGCTCCTCCCGGTAGAGCCACCACCGCACCAGCGCGATGACCACGCAGGCGAGGAACGGGAAAATCAACCACAAGAAATGGGAAACGGCCGGGTACATCGCATTAATGATGAGTGTGCGACGACCCGAGCCGGGATGCTTCGGAGTGGAAATCCACCCTACAATGACTGTGCCCGCCACGAAATACAACGGCAGCGATGCAACAGTGAGAAATAACCCTCGTGCCTCAACAAGCACGGTGGTGACAATCGCGACCACGGCGAAAATCACAAAGAAAGATTTTGTTACGGCTTGAGCGTCTGTACCCAGCACAATGCCCGTGATGATCACTGCAAGCATGATCAGCACAGGGGACCACACTGGGAAGGGAGCCTGCTTCATTGGCTTCGGCTCCCGCAGTTGGCCACGGCGCTTTTTGTCTGTGGTAGTAGTCACGAAGGATTATCGTACACGGCTTACTTATCGTTTCCGCGTAGCTGATTAAGAATTTGGTTGTTCAAGATGTTTTTTCTTAAGTCCAACCAACGCTGAGTATTTTGCTCGCTGCGTTCAGCGGTCAGCGATCCGGCAGTGGTAGCGAAGTCGATATCCTGAGCGGTTCGCTCACCGGTGGCGAGGTCCGTCAGGTCACCCATGTAGCGCAACACCACCATGATCATCGCAGCAACCGGCACAGCCAGGAACGCGCCTACGATGCCGAAGAGTGTGGAACCGATCGTCACGGCCAACAGAATGACTACTGGGTGAACGTTCATCGCACGGGACTGCAGCACCGGCTGCAGGACGTTACTCTCCAGCTGCTGAACCAGAATGATCAGAGCCAGCACAAGCAGCGCGTTCGTCAGGCCATTGGCAACCAGGGCGATCAAGACAGACAGCGCACCGGCCGTGATGGCACCGACAATCGGGATGAATCCCGCGAAGAAGGTCAGCACCGCCAGCACACCTGCCAGTGGCACGTTCAGGATGACCAAACCAAGACCAATGAAGAACGCATCAATGAAGGACACGATCGCCTGGGTGCGGATGAAGCCACCGAGGGTGTTCCAGCAGCGGGTCAGAACCTCGGTCAAGTGCCAGCCCACGCGCCGACCCGTCACGCGGCGGATCATCGGAAGGAACTTCTCGCCATCCTTCAGGAAGAAGAACGTCAACACCAGCATCACCAGAAGGGTGGCCATCGCGGACACCGTTGCCGAGCCTGCGGCAGCCAACTGAGAGGTAATCTCGCCGGCTCGTTCCTCCAGCCACTGGGTGGCCTTCTCCAGGCCCTCGTTGAACTGGGACTCTTGCAGATTCAGCGGAGGTCCCTGCAGCCATTCCTGGACCTTCTGGACACCATCGGTGGCCTGGTTAATCAGCGTTCGACTTTGGTCAACGGCAGATGGTGCGATAGCCCAAAAGACTCCGATGACAACCGCGAAGAATCCCAAAATGGTTGTGAAGACAGCCAATGCATTGGGGACGCGGAGATTGCGGAGTGTGCGCACCACAGGCCACAGCATCGTACAGACGATGAGGGACAACAGGACAGGAAGCACGCCAGCCCAGAGCTTGCCGAAGGCAAGGGCTGCCAAGTAGGCGGCACCAATCAGAATGATGAAACGAACACACCAGCCGGTGAACCAACGCACCGAAGAGCCGATGACCTCAGCGCGGTCACGCAGTTCCGGCCGCAAATCTTTGTCGATCTCCTGAGACTCGTTGATGGGGGTTGTGCTGGTCTTGTCCGATTCGTCTGTGTGTGACTCGTCGGAGGATTGCGCATCAGGACCGTGTGTGTCGTGATGGGCTTCCAGGATCTCTTCGTTATTGCCGTGAGTTTCGGCCTGAGTACGCTGGTCCTTTTCTTCCTTCATGGACACAATCTGATCTTCAGGAAGAGGCAGTTGGGTCTGAGGGTCCAACCGATCGGAACCAGCGATCAGATCAGCTAGGTCACGACCGTTGACGTGGTCGCGGGGATCACCCTGATTTTTACGTGAAGTCATTCTGCTATTGTGCATGAAAAGGCACCGCACTGCACGCATTACGCGTGCAGTGCGGTGCCTTTATTCAGAAGTGACGCTGTAGCCGGTGGCTCATGTGAAGCCACGGTAGCGGCCAGGCTACATAGGGTGCTTCATCAGAGAATCGTCGTCGGTGCCGGGGTAATCACCAAGGTCGCCGCACGTGTCGTCGTCGGTGCGGGTCAGCAAGGTGACAGAGACGGCCAGCCCACCCCAGATGACGATGATGAAGAGGATCATCAGAATAAGAGCAGATGCTTCCATGAGGTACTCTTCCTTTCCTAGTTCTTGGGGGTTGAGGCGTTCGAGGAATCGGCATCGGCGGTGTTTGCATCCGCGGCGGCTGCGGTGCCAGCGCCCTGAGCTGCTGCGACGAGGAGGTTCGGCTCACCGCGCTTGCGGCCTTTGATAGGAACACCGAAGTCCGATGTAGCCAGACCGTTCAGGTAGTTGTTGCCTCGGTAGGCCAGCAGGCTGAACACGATGCTGGCCACGAAGATCAGGGCAACGGCGCCCCATCCATAAGCCAGCAGCTGGCCGGAGCTGTAACCTTCGTACGGCTCGTCAATGAGGGTCATGATCTCCTTGGCCAGGAAGTAGATCAGGACCAGCGGAGTGATGACGAACACGCATGCCTGCCACACAGGTCCTACACGAACGGAGGACACCGCGTTGATGTGCTGCTCCATTTCGTTGCGACGGCCCAGGATCCATCCCGTGGTCAGCACGGCTGCCACTGCGCCGATGACGATGCCCAGGTTGTTGGTGAACTTGTCCACGATGTCCAGCGTGGCCAGACCGGAGGTCACGGAGAACAGGATGCAGGAGATGACTGCCATGACGGAGCCGGCAGCCAGGGCTGCAGTGCGACGGGTGAGATCGAACTTGTCAGCAACGGCGGAGATCACCACTTCCATGATGGAGATCAGGGACGTCACACCGGCCAAGAACAGGGATCCGAAGAAGAACACACCGAAGACTTCACCAAACGGCATCTCGTTGATGATGGTGGGGAAGGCCACGAAGGCCAGGCCAATACCACTCGATACGGTCTCGGACACGGGAACGCCCTGCTGCTGCGCCATGAATCCCAGCACGGCAAACACGCCGATACCTGCGAGCACCTCGAAGGAGGAGTTCGCAAAGGCGGTAACCATGCCGGTGTTTGTGAGGTTGGTGCGCGGCTTCAGGTAAGACGCGTAGGTGATCATGATGCCGAAACCAATGGACAGGGAGAAGAAGATCTGGCTGTACGCCGCGATCCACACAGAAGGGTTAGACAGGGCGGACCAGTTCGGCGTGAAGAAGGCGTTCAAGCCCTCCAGTGCGCCGTCCAGGAACAGGGCACGCACAACCAGGATCAGGAACAGGACCAGCAGAACGGGGATGAAGAGGCTGGACACTTTACCGATGCCCTTGTTGATGTCCGTAGCCAAAGCCAGGATACAAATGATCCACACGATCACCATGGTGATCAGCACTGGAACCACAAACTCGCCCGAGAACACGCTGCCGGTGTCCGCACGCAGGAACTCCTTGGAGAAGTGCGTGTCCGGGGAGGTGCCCCAGGCCTTGTTGATGGACTTGATCGTGTACAGCAAAGCCCAGGCGATGATGGCGGCGTAGTAGATAGCGATGAAGAAGTTCACGCCAGCCTTAAACCATCCGATGGGCTCCGCATAGCGGTTGAGGCGGCGGAACGCCAGGGGAGCGGAACCGCGGAAGCGGTGGCCAAAGGCAAGGTCAAACCACAACAGCGGGATACCAGCGGTCAGCAGCGCAACCAGGTAGGGGATCAGGAAGGCCCCTCCACCGTTGTCATATGCCACGTACGGGAATCGCCAGATATTTCCCAGGCCGACGGCGGAGCCGATGGCGGCCATGAGGAACACAAGACGTGTATTGAAAGTTGCTCGAGTGTTTCGAGCACGGTTTTCCGTTGAAGACGTCATAGGAATCTCTTCCGTAATAGGTCTCGCCTGCACGCACGGTGGGAGCAGGCGAGAGTCACCAATTAGGGTGTTCACACCTTATATCACCGCCCTCACACTTCAGGGCATTTTCGGAATGGAAACTGCAAACTTCCAGCCAGTCTGAGTCAAAATGCCCCCACGCGGGGCACACGTCGGGGCGCAAGCCTTAGCCCGTCGTGTCTCTGTATGGGGGACACGATACGATGAGGAGCGTGACTCTAACTCTCGGAATTGTTGGACTGCCTAACGTGGGCAAGTCCACGCTATTTAACGCACTGACCCACAACGACGTGTTGGCCGCGAACTACCCCTTCGCGACCATCGAGCCCAACGTTGGTCTGGTGGAACTGCCGGACCCACGACTGCGACGCCTGGCCGACATCTTCGGTTCCGAACGCATCCTGCCTGCCACCGTGTCCTTTGTGGACATCGCCGGCATCGTGAAGGGTGCCGCCGACGGTGAGGGCATGGGTAACGCCTTTCTCGCCAATATTCGCGACGCCGACGCGATCTGCCAGGTCGTCCGCGCATTCGGTGACGATAACGTGATTCACGTGGACGGGCGCGTCGATCCGGCGTCGGATATTCAGGTCATTGAGACGGAGCTGATCCTGGCTGACCTGCAGACGGTAGAGAAGGCCATCCCGCGCCTGGAGAAGGAAGCGCGGAAGAATAAGGAATTGGCTGACCAGGTGGATGGTGCGAAGAAGGCTCAGGAGATCCTTGAGGATGGCCGTACGCTGTCCTCGGCTGCGGTGAAGGGCGAGATTGACCTGTCCACAGTGCGCGATCTTCACTTCCTGACCGCGAAGCCGTTCCTGTATGTGTTCAACTCCGACGAATCCGTGCTGACGGATGAGGCGAAGAAGCAGGAACTGCGCGATCTGGTTGCCCCGGCTGACTGCGTGTTCCTGGATGCTGCGACTGAGGCGGAGCTTCTGGAACTCGACGAGGACGAGGCGGCGGAGCTGTTGGCCTCAGTGGGACAGGACGAGCCTGGCCTGCAGACCCTGGCAAAGGCCGGTTTTGCGACCCTCGGCTTGCAGACCTACCTCACGGCAGGCCCTAAGGAATCCCGCGCATGGACCATCAAGCAGGGCTCCACGGCGCCGCAAGCTGCGGGTGTGATTCACACCGATTTCGAGCGCGGCTTTATTAAGGCGGAAATTGTTGCCTTCGATGATTTGGACCAGTTGGGTTCGATGGCGGAGGCTCGTGCGGCTGGAAAGGTTCGTCAGGAGGGTAAGGACTACGTGATGCACGACGGAGACGTCGTTGAATTTAAGTTCAACGTGTAATGACAGGAAATCGGGTGCGATTATTCTCCATTAACTCCCACAAGATAAAACTCGAGGGTTCCGGTCCGACGAGTGTGAAGTAAATCTTCGAGCATTATTTTCGGAACAATGACAGAATCATCGGGCAGAAGAATGCCGTGCCCGTCCAGCCCTGCTGTGGCCTGGTCGAGCCTTTTCCAGCGAGCAGGAATATAGCGCTTGATCAACTCACCAATAGTGACCTCGTAGCACGTCATGAGGTCCTTGTCGGCTCCGTTTTCCGCGTCTGTCTCCGTGTGTGCGAGGATATAATCTTCCAGGAGACGCAACGCCGCGGTGAGAGTCTCTGTCTGATGTGTGTCAATATCGTTGAGTATGGAATTGACTGTGTCGGGGGCGCATTGCGTGGCTGAGAAAATGCATTCGATATCTGGTAGATGGTGCATGGGATAAATCCTGACGGTTGTGACAAGACGCTTCATCACTAAAATACAGAAATTGACACATCGAGGCGACATTTCAAGGAGGTGGAATGAGACTGTGACCTCACCGGATAACATCCTGCTGCACCTCAGCGAGCCCCACGAAGCCTATGTGCGGGAGCTTTTCGACCAGCTTGAGGCGCGAGGCTTCCCCCGCCAGAATCAAACGCCGCACATCACCATCACTTTTTCCCCGGCGATGGACCCCGCCACCGTGAAGCGCGCCTCCCAGATACTGCCGCCGGTGATTCCGGCGCAGTTCGAGCGCCGCGGCGTGGTGGTCTACGGAACGAAGAGCAAGCAGACCGTAGCGTGGCTGTTGGAAACCACCGACGAGCTAGAGCAGGCCGCCCGCGAGCTCAACGTTCTGAACCCGGACGGCCGTGGGGATCGCTGGTCGCCGCATCTGACCGTGGGGCTGCGCCTGCCCCGGGCCGTGGTGCCGGACTACATCCGGGCGTTGGACGAGCTCACGTCCCCTCACTTCAAGAAACTGGACGCGGTGCGCGCGGGCCTGTGGAGCCCCGCCGCCCAGCGCTACACGCCGTTCGCCGGCGAGTGCTAGCGATAGAAGTGATGAACCGGGCCGTGTCCCCGCCCGACCTGTAATTGATCCGACGCCGCAATCGCCCCACGCAGCCATGTGGTCGCCCAGCTCGCCGCATGATCGAGGTCACCCACGGCTAGCTTCGTGGCCAGGGCGCTGGAGAGGGAACAGCCGGTGCCGTGCGTGTTGGTGGTGTTGATCCTTTCGCACGGGATCCACAGCGTGCTCCCGTCGGGCCTCACCAACACGTTGTCCGCCTGGGATCCGGAGAGGTGCCCGCCCTTGACTAGTACGGCTGGGGCGGAGCCGTGGCGGAGGGATCCGGAGTCCGCGACCTGGTGCTGCCAGCGTTGGGCCAGCTCCACGGCGTCGTCCAGGCTGGTGATGGAGTGCTCAGACGAGCCTTGGTTGTCTTGGTCGCGCTGGATGCCGTTGTCATCCTGGACATTGCTGATGACTTCCAGTTCCGGGATATTTGGCGTGATCACGCGCGCGTAGGGCAGGAGTCCCTGAAGTGCCTCCATGGCTGAGTCGTCGAGGAGGCGTGCACCCGAGGTCGCGATCATGACGGGGTCCAGCACAACCGGCACCTGGTTCAGCTGAGGGTTGCGGTCAAACCATTCTTTGACCGTGGTGATCACCTCGGTTGTGGCCAGCATGCCGATCTTGATTGCGCCGATCTGGATGTCATCGCTGATGGCTTCCAGCTGTGCGGTGAGGAAGTCCGTATCTGGCACGTGCACCGCGGTGACACCGCAGGTGTTTTGTGCCGTCAGGGCTGTAATCACCGACATGCCATAGCCTCCGGCGGCGGAGATGGCCTTGAGGTCAGCTTGGATGCCCGCGCCGCCGGAGGGGTCGGAGCCTGCGATGGAGAGGATGTTCGGGATCATGTTTTGTCCTCGTGGGTTGTCGTGTCCTGGGTCGTCGTGTCCTGGTGCATAACCTGTTGGTTCTGTTCGAGCACCCGGTGAGCAGCGGCAATGCCGCCGGGAAGGTCCAGGAGCGTGGCCAGGGAGCCGAAGCTTTCCACGAAGCGTGCGCTGCGCCGGCCCGAGGCACACATCACCACAGTGGGCCGCTCGTCATACTCCTGCCATGCCCGGAGGAACTCCTCCTGGTCATTGATGGTGCTCAGAGGAATATTCACACTGGGTACGCCGAGCGGCTCCGGAGGCAGGCTGTCCACCACCACCTCGTGAGGCTCACGAATATCCACCAGCACAGCCTCCCCGGACCGCACGCGATTCAACAGCTCGCGCACCGTTTCATCGGCCGGGTGCTCCTCCGGGACGATATCCTGCCGCTGATGTTGTCCCAGAGAGGTCTCTAGCGTCCTACCCGGATCCGCCGCCACGGTGTAGCTATGAAAGCGTGCGCCCAGTGCCTCATAGGACGTGACCTTTCCCTGTACCTGCTCAAGGCCCGTGATCCACAGGATCGCAGCGGTGGTCATCAGGCCAGCGATCACGCTGGTGGTCACACCCAGCACCCCAGCGGTGGCGCAGTCGGGAACGGATCCCGCGTCGGGCGACTGGGGGAACAGATCCCGCAAGCCCACACCCCTGCCGTCGCGAGCATTCGCACCGGAATGCCACACCGCCACATCGCCATGGAAGCGCAGAACGGTTCCCCAGACCAGGGGAGTGGAGGTAATCTCACAGGCGTCTGCCACCAGGTACTTTGTGGCGAAATTGTCGCTGCCGTCCAGCACAAGATCCGCATCCGCGCACAGCTGCACCGCATTGTCCACGGTCAGGCGCTTCTGCACCGTCTCAATCTGAATGCCCGGCTGTAACTGCCGAGCCCGCTCGGCTGCCACTGCGACCTTGGGCTTGCCCACGTCCTCGGCACCGAAGAGGATCTGCCGGTGAATGTTCGTCAGATCCACCACGTCATCGTCGATGAGCGTGATGCGCCCCACCCCCGCGGCCGCGAGTTGCTGCAGCGCCGGGCACCCCAAACCGCCCGCGCCGATAATCAACACATGCGCCTGATGCAGCGCTACCTGCTGCTCCATGCCAAAACCGGGCAGGTTCAGTTGGCGCGCAACACGCTTCAACTCGTCTGCCGGAAGCTCCGTGTGGTCACTCATCACAACACCTGATCTTCCCAGCTCGCCAACCCCTCAAAACTGGAAGAGGCCAGCGCGTGCTCCCGCTTCGGAATGCGGCCGGCACTGCGTGCCAAGCGCCCCGCCTCCACGGCCTGGCGCATCGCGTGCGCCATCGTCACGGGGTCCTGGCAGCGATTCACCGCGCTGGCCAGCAGCACGCCGTCGCAGCCCAGCTCCATGGCCAGGGTGGCGTCGGACGCGATGCCCACGCCGGCGTCGAGAATAATAGGAACAGAGGCGCGGGAACAGATCAGCTCAACATTGTGCGGATTCAGGATCCCCAAGCCAGTCCCGATCGGCGAGCCCAACGGCATCACGGCAGCAGCACCCACATCCTCCAGGCGGCGGGCGGCCACGGGGTCGTCGGACGTATACGCCAAAACGGTGAAGCCTTCGTTGACGAGCAGCTCGGTGGCGTCGACGGTTTCCAGGACATCCGGAAGCAACGTGTGATCGTCAGCAATCACCTCCACCTTGACCCAGGTGGTGCCCAGCGCCTCCCGAGCCAACTGCGCAGTCAGCACCGCATCGCGCGCAGTCCGGCAGCCCGCCGTGTTCGGAAGCGGGGCGATGTCCAGGCGCTGCATCAGGTCAAACACGCTCTCGCCAGCATGCTGACCAGCACGGAAACGCCGCATGGCCACGGTGGTGAGCTGAGTGCCGCTCGCCACCAAAGCCCGCTCCAACATGTCCATCGAGCTGGCCCCGCCCGTACCCATGATCAGGTGGGAGTGAAAACTCCGGTCCGCAATCGTCAACATGATGGGTTAGCCTCCCTGAACCGCGAGCAGAATATCGGCGCTATCGCCATCGCTGACGGCACGATCCCACTGCGATGCCGGAACAACCTGGCCGTTGAGCGCCACGGCCACGCCGGCGCTGTCCTCCTGGCCGGTGACGTGCTGGACAAGGTCAGCCACGCTGCCACCGGGCCAGGTGGTGGATTCTCCGTTGAGGGTGATGGTCATTGCTCATCCTTTCGTTCGTGGGGGAAGTGTGTGCTGCGCCAGGGGTCGCATGCGCTGAAGTCAACGCCCGTCGCGTGCTGAAGATCCTCGCCCTCCAGCAGCGCGCGCGTTGCCCTGGCCGCCAGGCTGGACAGCAGAATACCGTGGCGGAAAAAGCCTGTCGATACCGTGATCTGATCCGAGATCTTGCCGAAATACGGCAGGTCATCGGGCGTTCCGGGGCGGGTTCCGGCGGTTGCCTCCAGGAAATCACACTCCTCCAACCCCGGCACCAGGCGGATCGCATCGCGGAGCAGTTGGTGCACCCCCTCTACCTGCGGGGCCGGCCGCCCATCTTCGCGGCTGGTGGCGCCGATGGCGATGGTCCCGTCGATCGGCCGGGGGATCACATACACCGGCCGATCCTCCACGAATCCGCGCACCACCTTCCGCACAATCGGTGTGTTGTTCGGGGTGCGCACCCGCAGGATGTCGCCGTACACAGGCCGCAGGTCAAGCGTGATTCCATGCGGAGCCAGCAGGTCCGCTGCCGCTACGCCGCATGCCACGATGACGTGGTCGCCGTCCACTCTGCGGCCGCTGGCGGTGATGACCTGCGAGCCGTCGATCTCACAGGCACGCTCGCGGACGATGGCGCCCTCCCCCAGGTGCTGAAGGATTGTCTGCGCAAAAATACGCGGCACCACCTGTACGTCACCCGGGATGTGCACCGCGCCGGAGATCTGAGGGGACAGCGCCGGCTCGAGCTGCCGCGCCTGCCGCGTGGTGATGAGCTCCACATCCATCCCGTGCGCCTGCTGGTGGGCTGCCAGCTCGCGAAGGTGGGTGCCGTCCGCACGATCGCCGGCAACGAGGAGTGTGCCGGTGGCGTCGAACCCGGTCCGCGCATCGGCGGGTAGGCGGCCGAGCAGGTCCGGGTACAGCCGCGCCGCCGCGATCATCAGCGGGTACAGCGGTTCCTGCCCGTAGACGACTTCCGCCGCGGGTGCCAGCATTCCTCCTGCGTGATATGTTGCTCCCGACGCCGGGCTCTCGTCCACCAGCGTCACCTCATGACCTGTGGCGTGTAGCTCAAGGGCCGTGGCCAGCCCGATCAGGCCGGCGCCAATAATTGTGACTCTCATTGATTGCCGATCTTAGCGACTCTGGGTAACAGACCGCTGCCCGGCGCGGAAGTTGCTGCGCAGGGTGCGAACATAGTTCTCGGGATCCTCGGCATTCATGATGCCTCGAACCACGGCTACTCCAGCCACGCCGGTGGTGGCGAGATCCGCGGCGTCGTCGGCAGTCACGTCACCAATGGCGACCACGGGCACGGCGGAGGCGCGAACGATCGGGGGGTAGCCCGCTAGTCCCAGGGGCGTGCGACCGGAGCGTTTGGTGGGGGTGTCCCGGAAGGGGCCGCAGCCGATGTAATCCAGTACGTCGGCATGCTCGTTGGCGGCGTGGACCAGGTCCAGGGTGCCGGTGGTGAGGCCGATGATCGCGTCGGGCCCGAGGAGCTGGCGCACCGCGGTGACGGGCAGATCGTCTTGTCCTACGTGCACGCCGTGGATGGGAAACCCTTGGGCGCGCAGGGCCAGCGCGATGTCCACCCGGTCGTCGATGAGGACGCGAGGGGAGTGGGCTTCGGCGCCTGCTCCGGCGGGGGATGCAGCCTCGGCGGCCACCTCAGCGACAGCCTCGGCCACGGCGGCGCCCAGCTGAAACAGCTCCCGCGCGCTGATCGGCTTGGAGCGCACCTGGATCACGCCGGCGCCGCCACGAGCCGCAGCCACTGCCCGGTCCACGATGGTGCGCGGATCGCCGGCGCCGGTCACGAAGTAGGCGGAGTAGTCCACCGCGGGCTTTGCCGCAGAGTTCCCCGCAGCCAACCGTGTCACGTCCGAGCCACAGCCGTGCCGGGCCTGACTATCGCGAAGCACGCCTTCGTCATTGTTGCTCTTCGACATAAATGTCGGATCCTTGCTCCTTAAACTTCTTCGCCATGGTCTGTTCCCCAGCGGCAGCCTCGCGCACTTCGGGATCCACAGGAGAACCTACACCCGGCATGCCCAGGTCCGCACCGAAGGTGTCCCGAATATCCTGGCTGATGCGCATCGAGCAGAACTTCGGGCCACACATGGAGCAGAAGTGCGCGGTCTTGGCAGGCTCCGCCGGCAGCGTCTCGTCATGGTACGCCTCGGCGGTTTCGGGATCCAAGGACAGTGCGAACTGGTCGTGCCAGCGGAATTCAAAGCGGGCTTTACTCATGGCGTCGTCCCACGCCCGGGCACCAGGGTGCCCCTTGGCCACGTCGGCGGCGTGCGCGGCGAGCTTATAGGTGATCACACCGGTCTTCACGTCGTCGCGGTTCGGCAGGCCCAGGTGCTCCTTTGGCGTGACGTAGCACAGCATCGCCGTGCCGCCCATGGCGATGTGCGCGGCGCCGATCGCAGAAGTGATGTGGTCGTATCCCGGCGCGATATCTGTGACCAGGGGGCCGAGCGTGTAGAACGGCGCGTCGTGGCACCAGTCCTGCTCCAGCTCGTTGTTGGCCTGCACCATGTTCAGTGGCACGTGGCCCGGGCCTTCCACCATGACCTGCACGTCGTATTCCCAGGCGCGTTTGGTGAGCTCACCAATGGTCTTGAGCTCGGCGAACTGTGCCGTGTCATTCGCGTCGGCCAGGGAGCCGGGACGGAGGCCATCGCCCAGGGAGAACGCCACGTCGTAGTGGGAGAAGATCTCGCACAGCTCGTTGAAGTTCTCGTACAGGAAGGATTCCTTGTGGTGGGCGAGGCACCAGCCGGCCATGATGGATCCACCGCGGGAGACGATGCCCGTGACGCGTTGGGACGTCAGCGGGACGTAGGGCAGCAGAACTCCGGCATGGATGGTCATGTAGTCCACGCCCTGCTCACATTGTTCAATGACCGTGTCGCGGAAGATGTCCCAGGTCAGGTCCTCTGCCACACCGTTGACCTTCTCCAGCGCCTGGTAGATCGGCACGGTTCCGATCGGGACGGGGGAGTTGCGGATGATCCATTCGCGGGTGGTGTGGATGTCATCGCCGGTGGACAGGTCCATGACGGTGTCTGCGCCCCAGCGGGTGGCCCACTGCAGCTTGGATACTTCTTCGTCGATGGAGCTGGTGACGGCGGAGTTGCCGATGTTGGCGTTGATTTTGGTGAGGAACTTCCGTCCGATGATCATCGGTTCGGATTCCGGGTGGTTGATGTTGTTGGGGATAATCGCACGTCCGCGGGCTATTTCGCTGCGTACGAACTCTGGCTCGCAGTGCTCACGCAGGGCGACGAACTCCATCTCCTTGGTGATGACTCCGGCGCGTGCGTAGGCCATCTGAGTAACCCGACGCCCAGCCTGCGCCCGCAGCGGCTTCCTTTTTTCTCCGCGCCATTCTTTGGACGCTTCGCCGCGTCGCTCCGCGCCGCGGCCGTCGTCGGCGAGGTTGCGTTCGCGTCCGTCGTAGGCTTCCACGTCGCCTCGTTCGAGGATCCAGTCCTGACGTAGCGGCGGGAGTCCCACGTGGGAATCTGCCTCGGGTCCGCGGGTGCGGTAGACGCGGAAGGGTTCGTTGGGGCCGGTGGGAGAGTCGTCCAATTCAATGGCGGTCTCTGGGACCTCGAGTCCATGCTCGCAGATGGGAGCGTAGGAGTGCTTGGGGTGGATCTCGCCGGCGTTGGAGCGGGTCTCCTGGTTGCCGTTGCGTGGCGTGGAGTTATCTGAATCTGGGTGTGTTGCAGCAGCCATCGTGCTGCACCTCTCTTCCTTCGCTGGTTCTAACCAGACAGGTTCGGACGGTTGTAGCGCGGTATCAGCTGCCATCTCAGCCCGGTTCCTCCGGGCCCCCGTGGGGTGGATTTGTGCACAAGTATTCAGTTGTGGAGTTTTCAGTTGTGGATATTTCACATATCGCCCTTCCAATGTAACCGATCACGAGAGGCGCGGCATAGGCGGTGGGCTTGAGGCAGGGGTGGAGTGCTTGCCGCGCACGGTGGCCGCGGCATGAGAGAATGTTCACTCGGTGCATGATTGCCCATGCCTTAGACCACTGACGAGGAGTAAGAACCTATGAGCGGAGCACTGCTCATCATCACCGTCGCATGCGCGATCTTCATCGGCTCGA
The DNA here is from genome assembly GCF_014490575.1 of Corynebacterium zhongnanshanii. Lineage (NCBI taxonomy): Bacteria > Bacillati > Actinomycetota > Actinomycetes > Mycobacteriales > Corynebacteriaceae > Corynebacterium > Corynebacterium zhongnanshanii. Next base: position 1,434,743 of record NZ_CP061033.1, on the reverse strand, counting down.
CCATGCAACGCATCGGTGGAATGGGCATGGGGCTGATTTCCGCGCCTTTGCTGAGCGTCATCATCGGACCCGTGCAAGGAATTTTGCTGGTGAACGTTCTTGCGTGCATCAACGCCGTGATGAACTCCTGGAGCATGCGCCGCGGAATAGATTGGGCCATGGTGCGGCGCATGGGATCCGTCATGGTGATCGGCTCACTGTGCGGCTCGCTGCTCATCCGGGGAATCTCCATCCCCGCCCTTCAAGTGGTGGTGGGAGCAGCCATCGCAGTGGCTCTGCTGATCGTGATCCTCGGGAAGAGATATGTCCCGCCGGTCAACGGCGCTGCCCCGGCCCTGGTCACGGGAGCGATCGCCGGCTTCACCAACACCTTGGCGGGAGTCGCCGGGCCCGTCATCACCGTGTACGCCCAAGCCGCACAATGGGACCACAGGCGGCTGGCCTCCACGCTCCAACCACTCTTCGCCATCTCAGGCGGCTTAAGCTTCCTGGTCAAAGAACTCACCGGTGCCGCATCACTCGGAGAGGTGCCCTGGGCCATCTGGCCCGCTTGCATCGTCGCCATGATCCTGGCCATCGCACTGGGCTCACGCCTCGCCACGCGCATCAACAGAGAGACCGCACGGCGACTCGCCTTCATCCTCGCCTTCGCCGGAGCCTTCAGCGTGCTCGTCCGAGGCCTCCTCGCCCTCTAAACAGTCGCGCAGCGCACCGCCCGACCAGTAGGGTAGAACACTAATGCTCACGCCTCGGGAGGAGAACGCTGGGCGTCGAATATAAAGGAGAAAGAGATGCTACACGCGCTCAGCTTCGCGCTGTTAGACTCCGTGAACCTGCTGCTCATCGGCGTGCTGTTCGCGCTCGGCATCATGCACCCCACCGTGCGTGCATACCGGAAAATCGCGGCCGTGCTGGTGGTGGGCGACTGGTTCGGCGTGCTGCTGCTGTCCTTCATCACGATGGTGATCTTCGGCGGGATTGGTGACCTGGTGCAGAGCGCGCTGGAATCGCCGTGGGTCGGCATCCTACTGATCGCGGTGGGGCTGCTGAGCATCGTGGCTACGATGCGCGGGGGAGACTCCTCAGCCATGGTCGATAAACTTGCCGCACCGCTGCGGCAGGCATCGCTGCGCACGTTCCTGGTGGGGATGGGGCTCGGACTGATTCAATCAGCGACGTCGATACCCTTCTTCGTGGGGCTAGCGTTTCTCTCCACGGCGGGCTTTCCGCTGGTCGTGACGTACCTTGGGCTGTTTCTGTACGCGTCGCTGGCGCTGAGCCTGCCGACCATCAGCGCGGTGCTGGTGGGGCTGGCTGTCAGGGCGCCGAAGAGCCCGTTCGGGCAGATGTTGGTGGCCATGAGGGCGCGGCAGGACCTGGCGACGGCGTATGCGGGCTACGCCATCGGCGTGGTGCTGATCGTGCTGGGTGTGGTGATGCTGTAGCCGCGCCGGGTGTACCGGGACGTAGTGCCGGTCGTTACGCCTGCTACTGGGCTCGGTGTAGGAGGTACCGGCACAACCATAGGATTTTGTGGCATGTCTGGGGGTGTTTTCCCAGGTCGTCATTTTCCACGTGCGAAATAATCCTATGGTTGTGCCATCGTCGCCACATCGACTGCGGAGACAGCTGCGTCTTCAAGCTGGGGAGCCCCCGTCGACTCATCCTCCCCGGTTCCCTCCACACGATTCCAAGAAAAAGTGAACCTTTTTCGGCTTACGGAAGTCTTATATAGGGAGAAAAGAATCTGACCAACACGCGATGTAGGCACACTAGGGGGATGTCATGTCAGTACATGGGGAAAGCCGCAGGTCAGTCACCCCGCCGCACGAACGACGCGATCAGGCGATACCGCACATCATTGCGCTGAGAGATCTGGCTGCGGACGAGCGCAATAGATTCACCAAGCATGCAGCACAGCTGGGATTCCACCGCTATGCCCGAGGGGTGTACCTAGAAAGAGATAAAATCCGACATCTAGATGATCGTGATCGTAAGACACTGGTGATTGCAGCAGAACGCATCTGCAATCCTCAGGCGATTGTCTGTGGACTCAGTGCAGCGCACCTACTGGGCCTACCTATGAGCTATTCAGAAGAACCCGAGCGAGTAAACCTTGGATACCTAGTCCCTAAACGAAAAGTCCATGGCAGGTCCGTCGATCGGAAATTGTGCGCTGGGGCGGTCCATCATGCGATTCCCGTGGCAACAGTCTGGGGAGAAATCCGCGTGACTTCAGTGGCGCATACGATTGTGGATGTCGCCAGGTGGGAATCGCTAGAAGCTGCTGTGGTGATGGGGGACTACGCATTGAAAAGAGGATTGTTAAAGCGGAGTGAACTCGAAGCCGCACTCGGTGATGCGAGGGGATGCTCGGGGATTAAACGAGCTCAGCACCTTTCTGGTCTTGTGAGCAGCAAGTCAGAGAGCCCTCGTGAATCAGAGCTCAAAGTTCAGATGTGGGAGGAAGGCCTTCCAGCGCCGCTGCAGCAGGCGGTCATTTGCCGTGCCGACAATGGGCTTTTTGTGGCGCGTGCCGACTACTTATTTGAGGAGGAACAAGTGGCGGTCGAATACGACGGTGAGGGGAAGTACCGCGGGCAATACTCCCAAAAGTCCCTGCAGGAGGTGCTTCTTGAAGAACGGCGCAGACAGACGTACCTGGAGAACCTAGGAATCTGTGTGATTCGTGTTGAACGGCAGAGTTTCAGGAACGGGCTGGGAGTGAGGGACATTCGCAGCGCACTAGAAAGCCGGAAGGGGCTGTGCGAACCAAAGCGCTTCGTTATCGGAGGCGGTGAACTTGCTTGGCGGAAGCCGCGGAGAAGAAGGCGATAGTGTTTCGGTCGGAGGTTTTGGCAAGGCTCGTGGCACAACCATAGGATTTTGTGGCATGTCTGGGCGTGTTTTCCCAGGTCGGCATTTTCCAAGTGCGAAATAATCCTATGGTTGTGCCACTGAGCTTCAAGGCCGCGCCTCATGGGCGCCGCCGCGCCGGGCAGCGCGCCGGGTGGCGGGACAGGCTGCCTAGGCGCGCTTTTGCCGCGCTAGGACTCGATGAACCGCATCCAGTCGTCCCACTCGTTCAGCGTCTGCACCACACCGTAATTGAAGGCCTGCTCCAGGCGGTCGAAGTTGCGCTCGGTATTCGCGATCTTCATGCGGTCGGGATAGAACACGTGCGCCTTGCCCTCAGCTTCCAACTTGTCGATCAGAGCCACCGACGCGTTGTAGCGCTCGTGGCGCGTGATCATCGCCTCCGCCACCACGGGACGGTTGCGCAGCAGCCGCCGGATCATCTGCGGGCTCCGGGGAGGTTTCCTCTCATAACCGCGAGGCCGGGTGCGCAAGATGAGCAGCTTCTCGAAGCCGTCGTCCAGGGCAGCTTGGGTGATCAATCCGCCGGATTCTCCCAGGGCGCCATCCACGTATTCCTCTCCGTCGAACTCGGGGACGGGCATGAGCCCCGGCAACGTGGAGCTTGCCCGTACTCTCTTCATGAGCTTGGGCATGGTGTCCATGTCCTCACGGCTCCAATTGATGGTCTCTCCCGTGCGGGCATTCATGGCCGCGATGCGCAAGGGCGTGTCGCTTGCGGCGAAGGTCTCGAAATCGTAGGGCAGCGCTTCGTCGGGCAGGCCAATTTGCTCGTAGATGTATTCGGCGTTGAAGTATCCGGTGCCGCGGAGGAAGGACTTCACACCACCGGTGGAGGGGTCCGCGCCGAGTTCCACAAAGCTCTTGCGGTTGCGTTCCCTGGATCTGGACAGGAAGTTGACGGTATGGGTCGCACCGGCGGAAATACCGCCGACCCAGCCGAACTTCACGTCTTCGGCAAGGAGCCGGTCGATACAGCCTGCGGTGTAGGCGTTGCGCATACCTCCGCCTTCGAAGACGAGTGCGACGTTGGTGGCATCAATCATGTGATCCTCCGTGTCTAGTGTTTTAATGCTTCTTCCCTGGGAGAAGATGGATTATCCCCACAATGATAAATCCTGCAACAAGTCCGAAGATCATGGAGAAGAAGGTCTCGACGATCCATTGCACCACCGAACCCAGGTGGTGGATGCTCTCCACGATGTGGTGCACGGTGTGGTACGGCCAGTGCCAGCCCAGCTCGTCAGTGCCGACCAGCAGGATGTGGCCTCCCACCCACAGCATGGCGAAGGTTCCGATCACTCCGATGGTGGCCAGGACCTTCGGCATGGCGTTTACCATGCCTTGCCCGAACTTTTGAAGTCCACCTCGGTCCTGTCGGGCGAGGTGCAGTCCGATGTCGTCCATCTTCACCAGCAGACCAACCACGCCGTACACGCCCAGCGTGACGATCAATCCCACGATCGCCAGGACTGCGGCGCGCATGCCGAGGCTCTGGTCGGCCACCTCGTTCAAGGAGATCACCATGATCTCCGCGGAGAGGATGAAGTCGGTCATCACCGCGCTTTTGACCAGGGAGTCTTCATCCTTGGCCTTTTCTTCATGGCTCTCGGCATGACCGCCGCCGAAGAGTTCCACGATCTTCTCCGCCCCTTCGAAGGCCAGATAGAGCCCTCCGCACATGAGCAGTGGGGTGAGCGCCCACGGCGCGAAGGAGGACAGAAGCAGCGCGATGGGCAGAATGATCAGCAGTTTGTTGACCAGGCTGCCTTTGGCGATGCGCCAGATGATGGGGATTTCCCGGGCGGGGGATACTCCGTCGACGAATTTGGGTGTGACGGCGGCGTCGTCTACCACCACGCCGACTGTTTTGGCTGTGGTTTTTCCAGCCATGGCGCTGACGTCGTCGATGTTTGCTGCTGCGGTTCGTGCGATGAGTGCTACGTCGTCGAGTAGCGCTACCAGCCCACCTGCCATGTTGTCTCCCGGTTGGTGTGTGACGTCTTGTCTACTGTTCTCCTAGACGTCGTGCGTGCTCACCTATTCTGCCAGAATGAGCGGCCCGACCGCGCCGGCGCCGATGCACACGCTGGCGTCTGGCGCTGGATTGTGCACGTCGATTCTGATTAACCCTCCTCCGCCGGAGACTCTGACCCATTGCGTAGCGAGCTCGGTTCCGATGGAGGCGTGGCTGGCGCGCGCTTCGGCGTCGGATAATGTTTCCAGTCCGTTAGGCGTGGTCAGGGTGACGGTCGTGTGCGGGTGAGTGGCGGCGGCGTTGAGTTCCCATGTCCATTCGCCGAAGGGGAGGTCGTTGTCGATGTGGATGAAGCCGCTGTGTCCGGCGTAGATGCGTGTGCCGCAGCTGGGTTCGTTGCCGGGGCTCGTGCGGGAGAATCCGCCGACGCGCCCTTCGGTGAGTCGCCCGTGGTCGTCGATCATGGTGGGGCGGTCGGTGGCGTCGGCAGAGCCATGGCCGGTGATGTTGCCGATCAGGTTGTAGGGGTGCAGCACGGGCAGGAGGATGTTCAGCGGTGCCTGTTGTTGCAGCATGGGTTGCGGGTGTTCGCGGATGGACGTGCGGAGGTTGGTGAGGTAGTCGCGGGTGGGGTCGTCCTTCCACGCCCATGTCCAGGTGGCCAGGGAGAGGGTGGAGGAAACGATGAGCAGGGTGGTGATGATGGCGGTGCATACGTTGTTTTTTATATTCGACGCCGGGCGCGCGCTCGTTGCAGCCACCAGAACAATCGTGGCTGTCCACCAGTCGGCATAGTAGTGCATGCTGCGCAGGAGTACGCCGGAGGTGTGCTCGCTGTCGCGGGTGCTGTGCAGCAGCCAGAGCAGGGCAGCGAGGTAGGCCAGGGAGATGCCGAGGGCACAGAGTGTGCGGCGGGGGTGAGGAGAGCGGCGGAGAAGAAGGAACAGCGCTGCAAGGATTGCGATGACGGACAGCGCGCTGAGGATGAAGGGGGTGGCTGCGTAGGCTTTCGCGGGTGTCCAGCGTTCCCAGCCCCAGGGTCCGCCGAGTGTGCCGGGGAGGATGGCTTGGGTGAGTGCGTCCGGCAGGGCCTCCATGAGGCCGGAGGGGTGCGCGTCGTGTTCGGCAGTGTGGGAAAGGGTGGCATAGAGCGCGATCCAGCCTGCCCAGAGTGCGCAGGCTGGACCGAGGGGGAGGAGCTGCGCGCGCGGTGTGCGGCGCAGGAGGAGCACTGCTGCGATCAGTGGGACGATGGTGAGGCATTTCTCGGTGAAGAGCAGGCCGGCGAGCAGGATGAGGAGGGGGAGTAGCCAACGCCGGGTTGTTGTGCAAGTTGTTGCGCGGGTTGTTGCAGGGGATGCTGCGCGAGGCGAGTCCGGCGCGAGGAGGGCCCACAGCATGCCCGCGGCACACAGCTGCCAGGCGTAGGCGTTGAGGGCGGCGGACCACCAGCCGGCAGCGTCCATGAGGAAGGGGGAGAACACCAGTGCTGCGAAGGTCAGCCTCTGCGCGTGGGGGTGGTGTGGGAGCAGCAGGCGCACCACGGGGATCCAGGCGAGTGCGCTGGCGAGCGTGAGTGCCACGATGATGAGGGCGGGGAGCCACCACGCCAGGGGTGCGGCGTTGTGGACGAGGACTTGGACCAGCGCGGAGGCGGGCATGAGGTGGCCGTCGTAGAGCCTGAACAGGGAGTGTTCGCCGGTGAGGCTTAAGGGGCTGAAGTGTGCGGGGATGACCAGGTCGTCCCAGTAGAGGGTTCGTTGGCTCAGCTGGAGGACGCGGGCACACAGCGCGAACACGAGGATCCCAAGCATGGTGGTTACCCTACCTGGCACGGGTGCAGAGTGTTCCCTTTTTGGCGTTTTGCGCTGTGTAGCGTGCGGTGATGTATGCGCCGATTAAGCGTCAGACGTTACGGGGAGTACCTTGAGGAGCTTCTCTTTGCCGTGGCATCCTTCCAGGTCATTGACCTTGATGAATGCGGAGGCGGTTTCGTTGGGCGGGTACACGCGCAGTCCGTCGGCGAGCGTGGGCTGGCATTCGTGGGGAGGGAGGGCACCGGCGTTGGTGAGGCTCACGGCTGCGGTGGCGGTGGCTTCCGGCGCGAGGGTGACGGGCTTGGGCTTCACGCCGTTCTCACGTTCGGCGGCCTCGCCCAGCTGGGTTCCGTTGTTGTCGGTCACCAGGGATACCCCTGGATAGCCTTCCAGGGTGCACTTTTCGTCGCCGATGTTCTTAAAGACAATGTCGAAGTCCTTGGAGCCGGCTGCGCCTTGGAGGTTGGCAACGCTCAATTCCAAGTTGGAGGTTTTGCATTGCGACGTGCGTGGTGTGTCTCCAGTGGGTTCGGCCTGGGTTTCCTGGCGGGTTGCGGCGCTGGAGAACTCAGCTTCGTTGGTGGTGTTGTTTTCTGCACACCCAGTGAGCCCGAGGGCGGCGGAGGCCACAAGAACAACTGCTGCGCTACGGCCGTGACGGCGAGCCTGGGAGCGCTCGTTCAGACGGGGTGAGTGGAAAGTCATGCACCTAAAGTATCTGGAAGAGGTGGAACATGAAAGTGATATGTCGAAATATGGAGCCTCAGAGGCAGATTGTGTCCGAATTGTAATCAGTAGCTGATGTACAGCTCTTATGAGGGTGCGGGAAAAGGGCGGGATGGCGGCGATGTGGTGCAGGATTGGCAGCGCGATCGTGCCAATCCGCCACTCGCTACCCCCAGAACGCTCTAGGGCTTCTGCAGTCTACAGGCGGAAACAGATAACATGATGAGAAAGAACTCAGTCGCCACTATTCGAAGGGAATACATAGGCATGGGATTTAACCCAGATTTCGATCTTTTCCAGCTTCCAGAGGAATACCTGGAGCTACGTGCAGCCATCCGCGATCTCGCTGAGAGTGAGATTGCTCCTCATGCGAAGGACGTGGATGAAAACGAGCGTTTCCCACAGGAGGCCCTGGATGCCTTGAATGCTGCGGGCTTCAATGCGTTGCACGTTCCCGAGGAGTTTGGTGGTCAGGGCGGCGATTCCCTGGCGGCTGTGATTGTTATTGAAGAGGTTGCTCGCGTGTGTGCCTCCTCCTCCCTGATCCCCGCGGTGAACAAGCTGGGTACGATGGGCCTGATCCTGAACGGCTCCGAGGAGCTGAAGAAGGAAGTGCTGGGTGACATCGCCCAGGGTGCGATGGCTTCCTACGCTCTGACAGAGCGCGAAGCAGGCTCTGACGCAGCATCCATGAAGACCCGCGCTGTGCGCGAGGGCGACGAGTGGGTCATCAACGGCTCCAAGTGCTTCATCACCAATGGTGGAAAGTCCACCTGGTACACCGTGATGGCCGTGACGGATCCGGAGGCTGGCGCCCGCGGAATCTCCGCGTTCATGGTGCACAAGGATGATCCAGGATTCTCCGTGTCTGGCTACGAGCACAAGCTGGGCATCAAGGGTTCCCCCACGGCCGAGTTGCTCTTCGAGGATTGCCGCGTTCCTGCGTCACGCATGATCGGTGAGGAGGGAACCGGTTTCAAGACCGCCCTGCAGACCTTGGACCACACCCGTCCAACGATCGGCGCGCAGGCGCTGGGTATCGCCCAGGGTGCGTTCGACGAGGCCGTGAAGTACGTCAAGGAGCGTAAGCAGTTCGGTAAGGCCATCGCCGACTTCCAGAACACCCAGTTCATGTTGGCGGACATGAAGATGAAGATCGACGCCGCACGTCTCATGATTTACACCGCGGCATCCAATGCTGAGCGTGGTGTTGCAGAGGGCGGAGAGAAGCTGGGCCTGATGGCTGCAGGTTCCAAGGCTTTCGCCTCTGATGTGGCCATGCAGGTGACCGTGGATGCGGTTCAGCTGTTGGGTGGCTACGGATTCACCCGCGACTTCCCGCTGGAGCGCATGATGCGTGACGCGAAGATCACCCAGATCTACGAAGGTACGAACCAGATCTGCCGCATGGTGATGGGCCGCCAGATCCTGGGCTAGAGTCCGGGATACGTAACCGGGCGCCCCTCTGGGGCGCCGCTTACATGTGAGGCCTTCTTAGAAGATGTTGGCTGCTGTGCAGGATGTCAGCGGGCGACACATTCTCTATTCCCAGTGTTCGGGATTTTGTCGACGATGGACGCAGAGCCGGTGGCCAATTGCTCTGCGGAATAGCACGACTGTGTCATTCCCAAGCCGGTTGTCTCGCCGATGGGTTTGACATGTGCCCAACCGCGGCCGTTAAACACCATGACTGCGATCCAGTCAGTGTTTGGCTGGCCCACTCTTGCTATATGGCCATCACAATCCATGACACTCGGATTGGGCATGGGAGCGACGCCCTGCATAGCCTCCGTGGTGCATTCGCCCACGGGGTTCGGCGCCGAAGCCTCGTGGTCCTCCTGGGGCGCTTTAGCCTCTTCTGACGGGGCCTCAGACGTGGGGTTCACGTCCTCAGAGGAATCACGCTCCGAATCAGCCGAGTCTTCCGAATCGGGCGAACCTTCCGAATCCGTGCTCACAGCCGAGAACTGTGCCTGCGGTTCGGGTGAGTCTTCGTCTGAGCCGCACGCACTGATACATAGTCCCGTGCTGAGGAGAAGCGTGAGAAGTAGAGGTTGTTTGGTAGGCCGCATAACGTCGCTTTCTTAGCTTTGTTTCATCTAAGATTAAGGTACTAGTTAGGTTAAGGCCTGCGCCACTGGGGTGGGATACTCATCGGGTGCGCTCCCCATACTTCCCATGAAAGTCCCTACAATGGGGGCCATGGTTGAGATGAAAGATATGATGGCCCCGCCTCCAGTGAAGCTTCCCGAAGAGAATATTCCTGCGGATATTGGCGTTGAGACCGCACTCAAGCACCCCGAAAGCCCTTTGGTCTGGGCGACGATTGCTGAGCGTGCCATCGGGAGTGCCGAGACCGATGATCAGCGGGTTGCTGCGTATGCGGCTGCTCGGACAGGCTACCATCGTAGTTTGGATCGTTTGCGTGCCAATGGTTGGAAGGGTTGGGGTCCGGTGCCTTTCGACCATCGCCCAAATCAAGGGGTGTTGCGCGCTATTGCGGCCTTGGCGTTGGCGTCGAAGATGATTGACGACGATGCCGAATACGACCGCTGCCGTCAGATGCTGTCCGACGCCGACCCCTCGTCCGTACAGTCTCTCATCGACGACAAACTGTAGCTGAGAACAGCGATGAGGAAGGGTGAGACCTCACGTTATTTCTTCGCGCATCTATGGTGAGGGAGGCGTGTTGCGCACCCTCGTTCGGGTGACCACTGTGAATTTGGCCACATAGCAGACGTTTCGTGTAGGATAGTGTTTAATTTACTTTCCCTAACATTTTTATGACGGTGGTTGTCATGCGTCCTGTGATGAAATTTCTCAGTCTGGTCTTTGCGGCCGGGACGGTTCTAGCGACGGTTCCTGCATCTCAGGCGCAGGATATGAAAGATGAAAGCACCCAGATTGGGGACATGCTTGGAGAGATAGAAGAGATAGATACCACAGTGACCGCTCCTGATCGTGAGGGTTTGGTGCCTGGTGAGGCAGGGTGTGGGTTTTCGTGGGGTGGGGCAGGATTGTCGGACGTATTGGCCGAGTCCTTTTAGGGTGTGTGGTGCGATTCGGGTGAAGTATGAGCAATTAGGTGGGCCGCAGATTTTTTTGACGTGGCCGAAGTCGGATGAGTTGGGTGTTCCGGATGGTGTGGGGCGGCGTAACGAATTTGTGAATGGATTCATTTACTGGCATCCAACTACCGGAGCGCACCCGGTTACTACTCACTTTTCTACCGTGTGGGCGCGTAATGGTTGGGAGGCTGGTCGGATGGGGTATCCGGTCAGTGATGAGTATGGTCTTGGTGATGGTGTGGGTCGTCGGCAGGATTTTCAGGGGTCACATGTGTTTGGCTCGTTGGCGGGGTTGGCGTCTGTTGAGGGTCGGATCTTTGATCGATGGGTTGAACTAGGAGGTGAATCCGGGCAGATGCTGGGTTATCCAGTTGAGGATGAAAAGCCGACTCCTGATGGTATCGGGCGGTACAGTAGGTTTGTGTGGGGATTTATATACTGGACGCCGGAGACTGGTGCGCATCCTGTGTATGGTCCTATCTTGGCTCAGTGGGCTGCCGGTGGTTATGAAAAAGGTCCGTATGGCTATCCTATTTCCGATATTCAAGGAGATCCCAACGGTGCAGACAGTCAAGTTTTTCAGAGAGGAAATATAAAAATTCCAGGGATTCCGTCACCTACCTACACAGAGTTGTCGGAGTATATTCCTCCTGGAGAACAATTCCGGTCGCCCGGTGAGTTTAAAGTAATTGGTGATAATTATGAAAATATGCTTGAGTGCTGGGGTAAAAATGATCATAGGATTTTGACGATTTTTCATCATACTGGCGAGCGTCTGGACTGTGGAGGATTTGATCATATTTCCCAAAAGCATATGCCGAAGAAGAAGTTCATAACTAAGCAGATATGGGAGGACTTTCAGACGTGTGTTGCTTACACTTTGTTTTCTAGTGAGCCTTCTGATAGAGAGAGTCAGCCGGGTACGTACATACGCACAAGGTTTAATACTTATTCAAATGTTCGTAGTTATGTGATTGTGTGGTCGGATACCAAATTGATCCGAACAGCTTTTACTGAAGATGATCGAAAAGGAAGGGATTGGGGCGGATGTCGGAAGGGTCTGATCAGATGATAAATTTAGATCCCGAATGGGGTGTTGAGTGGGGAATTTGGGGAGGTCGGACGGAGGAAGAAGTGCGAAATAGTCCAGGATTTGCAACCCCCCAGTACTTAGGGCTGTCTGAAGAATTAACGCAACGTTTAAGGGGTTGGAACAGGGCCTGGCTTGATAATTATGTTGGTCCTGATAGAAAGTTTGTTGAGGGGCATCATTCTAATAATAAGAGGGGCTTTTCTGAAGATTTTGACCTTGATGGCTGGATACGTGAGGGTTTTATTATTGCTAAGAATTTGGAACGTGAAACTGGATATGGCGTACGTCTAGGGTTTACTAGTTATCTTAGCAGGTACTCTTCTTTTAGAATGTGAAATATGTTTATTGATGAAAATTGTAGTTGCGTTGCTATCTATCCTGATGTGGTAAAGCCTGATGGGGTCTGGGGTGTTGGGGAAAAGGAGTTGAAAGCCTTCCAGGCGGCGTGTAATGAAAAAGACCCGAAGATTCTGGGTGATTTGAAAGATTGGATTAGGCAATGGGAGGAGAACTTCTATACTGAGTATCTTGAAAAGTATCATCAGGTATGGGAAACGGGCTTCGACGTGCTTGAGTGGGTTGCGGAAGGCGATAGAATCTCCGACCTTATAGAGTCTGAAACTGGCTATAGGGTAGCGAGGGTATATAGAAGATACGAAGATTGTGTGCAGGTTGATGATGCGCTTAAAGGAAGGTGGCGTCCTCGCTATCGGTCTCACTATGGGCGCTGATTGCCCATGTTCCCCTGGTTGCATTTGAGCCGCGCTCTATTGTTCATAAGGAAAAATGAGGCGTCCTAGGGCTGTGAGAGTGTACGAACTAAATAGGAGACAATGGGATCCGTGGGCACTATGAGGTTTGATTAAGAGACCAAGGACCGTGCGCTGTGCTTGTACTACGAGGTGGTTGCTGAGGTGGGCGCGGCGAAGCTTGGGGTGCGCCGCAAGATCGGTGGGACGCTGGATATCAACCCGGCCACACTGAACAACTGGATCCTTAAGGCCGAGAAGGAAGCAGTGGTTTCCTCGGGCGTTGCCGAGCGGGACAAGGATGCCGAGATTGCCTGGTTGCCCAAGGAAGTCAAGCAGCTGACAGAGGGCAACCAGATTGTGAGGTTGGCATCGGCTTTTCCCCCAGGCGGAACTCGACCGCAAACGTACAGTAGCCGTGGAGTTTCTCCATGCCCACCGGCACTTGTATTCCATCGAGCGGATGTGCCAGGTCCTTGTAGAGCACCAACACCGTATTTCTCCTGTGACCTATTATCGGTATCAGGCACGTAATTGTGGCCCTACCGATGCCGAGCTGGACGAAGCGTACGAGGCAAACCACCTCTAAAACCTGTGGGTTGCCAATCGTCGGGTCTATGGGTGCCGCAATCTGTGGAAGGACCTGATCAGCGGTGGGTGGCAGATTTTGCCTATGTCTACACCAAGCAGGGCTGTTGCTAGGCTGCGTTTGGTGCCGACGTGTATACGCGCAGGGTGCTGGGCTATAGTGTGGCCGAGTCAAAGGGGCAGGAACTTATATTAGGACCAGGTATAATACCTGGTCACGCGTGCGAAGTTTTGTTATAATATGGTCTAATATGAAACTTATTAGACGGCATACACTAGAGGTAATGAGGGAAGGAACTGGGGCGGATGTCGGAAGGGTCTGATCAGGTGATAAATTTAAATCCCGAATGGGGAGTTGAGTGGGGAATATGGGGAGGTCAGACGGAGGAAGAATTACGAAATAGTTCGGGGTTTGCAAGCCCTCAGAGTCTTGGATTATCTCCGGGATTAACGAAACGCTTGAGAGACTGGAACAAAGCGTGGCTTGATAACTATGAGGGTCCGTGGTTAGAAATATCTCAAGAAGCCTTCTGTAACACTTCGCGAGGTTTTTTGGCGGATATAAATTTGAACGAGTGGATCCGTGAAGGCTTCATTATCAGTCATCAGCTCGAGCAAGAATCAGGGTATGTTGTCGAAGTTGGGTTCGCAAGAAGCCTCTGTGCAAATTACAGCAAGCAAAAGGGTGCTCGTGATTAGCGACGGAAACATTTATTACATTGCTCTCTACCCTGATGTAGATAGGCCTGACGGTATGTGGGGTGTGAATCAGGAAGAACGCGCTGCTTTTCTGGAGGAGTGCTCTGCAGTGATACCAGAGGTTGTCGAAGACTTGCATCTGTGGATTCAACAGTGGAAAGAGCGTATCTATGACGATCCTGCTCAGGACTATCGACGGACACGGAATCCTTATTCTGAGAAATATGCTCTGGCCTGGAAAGAGTTAATAGATGAACGCGGCTGGTTAGACGAAGGCGACCGCATCTGCGATGCCATCGAGAGTAATACCAGATATAAGGTAGCGAGACTGTACCAAGGATATCGGGAACATAAGACCTACCGGAACGGTAAAGTGAGAGATCAACAATGAGGTGCCCAGCGTCGATATGACGCTGGACACCTCATCGTTGTGGCAGTGTGCGCGCCTGATGGCTAAAGCTAACCACCCGGAGTGCGTGGTTTAAGGAACCTGGATAACTCCGGCGGTGGGCAGGAAGTTGCAGGTGCTTGGAGCTGCATCCTTGTTGTTTACGGTGAATCCGCCATCAATGTAGGCGAGCACGGTGCCTGGACCGGTCTGGGCAGCACCGTTGACGGTGCCAGGGCCTTCTGGGTTGATTCCGTTGAATCTCAGTGGGGTAACGCCGCGCTTGCCGTTGTTGATGTTGACCCAGTGAACATTCATCTGGGAGTGCTGTTCCTTGGCAATGGTTCCGGTGCCCAGGCCGGTGAACACGAAGTTCACTTCGCCTGGCGCGACGCCTGGGAGTGGCAGGTTGGCTGGACCAGGGACCGCTGCTGCGGTGCCGACGGCGTTGTTCTTGCCGCCGATGCAGTTCTGGGAGATGGTTGGCCATGCGAACTGGGTGAAGTGTGGGCCGTTCTTAGGGATCGGTACTCCCTTGCCTTCCTCGCCGCGGAAGAAGCCAACAAGCTTGGTGAGTGCTGCTCCAACCTGTGGTGGAACGTTAGGGTTCTTGGTGAATTCTTCGATGGCGTTCAGGGTTTCGGCATTGGGGCGGCCGAGGTGATCCAAGGATCCTACCTGTGCGTTAGCAGTTGCTGGGGCGATCAGCGTAGGTACTGCCAGGGCGCAGGCGGTGCTGAGGCCCACAAGGGCGCGAAAAGATCGTTTGGTGATAGACACGGTCAACCTCTCAAATTGGTGAACATCACGAGTAACATTAACCACATTAGTCACTTTGTTCACATCTGTCATGCTGTATGATCGTTTTGCTTACATTAGCACCCCTAGCCTCGGATGTCATCACAACGAAGAAATTTTTAGAGATTCGGGCAAAAGAGCCTCTGGCCAGCACGGATGACAGTAACACGCAGGGCGCTACCGCCTGTCGAATGGATCGAACCTGGGGTGAGGGGGTAGAATGCTGTGGTTAAACTTTTCCCCCACATAAGGAAGATTTGGGATCTTGGCTAGAACTGAATTCCGTAATGTTGCCATCGTCGCACACGTTGACCACGGTAAGACCACCCTGGTGAACGGCATGCTGGAACAATCCGGTGCCTTCGGCGACCACGGCGAGCACACGGATCGCGTGATGGACTCCAATGATCAGGAACGCGAGCGCGGTATCACGATCTTGGCGAAGAACACCGCCATTCACCGCAAGGGTCTAGGCAAAGACGGCGGCGACCTCATCATCAACGTGATTGATACCCCAGGCCACGCCGACTTCGGTGGTGAGGTTGAGCGCGGCATCTCCATGGTGGACGGAGTGGTTCTGCTGGTCGACGCCTCCGAAGGCCCACTCCCGCAGACCCGCTTCGTGCTGACCAAGGCTCTCGAGGCCAAGCTGCCGGTTATCATTTGCGTCAACAAGACCGACCGCCCGGACGCCCGCATCGACGAGGTCGTCACCGAGTCTCAGGACCTCCTGCTAGAGATCGCGGCAGGCCTGGAAGATGACGACGCCGCCGCGGCCGCCGAAGAATTGCTCGACCTTCCTGTGCTCTACGCCTCCGGTCGCGAGGGCAAGGCGTCGACGGAGAATCCAGGCAACGGCAACGTGCCCGAGGCAGAGGACCTGCAGGCCCTGTTCGACGTCATTTACGACGTGCTGCCTGAGCCGTCGGCGTCCGTGGACGGCCCACTGCAGGCGCACGTCACCAACCTTGACTCGTCCGACTTCCTGGGCCGTATCGCCTTACTACGCATCTACTCCGGACAGATCAAGAAGGGCCAGCAGGTTTCCTGGATCCATTACGACGAAGACGGCGCACAGCACATCAAGCAGGTGAAGGTTGCAGAGCTGCTGCGCACCGTGGGCTTCGAGCGCCAGCCGGACACGGAGGCCATCGCCGGCGATATTGTCGCCATCTCCGGTATTTCGGACATCATGATCGGCGATACTATTGCCGACGTGGACGACCCACAGCCGCTTCCACGCATTAAGGTCGACGAGCCAGCCATCTCCATGACTATCGGCGTGAACACCTCTCCGATGGCAGGCCAGGGCGGCGGCGATAAGCTGACCGCCCGCATGGTGAAGGCCCGCCTGGATCAGGAATTGATCGGTAACGTCTCCATCAAGGTGCTACCTACCGAGCGTCCCGATGCCTGGGAGGTTCAGGGCCGCGGCGAGATGGCTCTGTCCGTGCTGATCGAGAACATGCGCCGCGAAGGCTTTGAGCTGACCGTTGGAAAGCCACAGGTTGTGACGCAGGTCGTGGACGGCAAGACCATGGAGCCGTACGAGATGCTGACCGTGGATTCCCCATCCGAGTTCCAGGGTGCGATCACCCAGCTGCTGGCTACCCGCAAAGGCCAGATGCAGACGATGGATGTCCGCGAAGGCGACTGGGTGCGCATGGAGTTCCGCATCCCAGCCCGCGGCCTGATCGGTTTCCGCACCCAGTTCTTGACGGAGACCCGTGGCGCAGGTATCGCCAACTCCATCTCCGATGGCTGGGATGAGTGGGCCGGCGCCATTAAGTCTCGCCCCACGGGATCCCTGGTGGCTGACCGTTCCGGACAGATCACCGCCTATGCACTCCAGCAGCTGGCTGACCGCGGCGACTTCTTCGTCGAGCCAGGCATGGAAGCCTACGAGGGCATGGTTGTGGGTGCGAACAACCGTGATGAGGATATGGACATCAACATCACGAAGGAAAAGAAGCTCACCAACATGCGTTCTGCCACGGCAGACGCCACGGTCACCCTGGCCAAGGCCCGCACCCTGTCTTTGGATGAGGCACTGGAGTTCTGTGGCAACGACGAGTGCGTGGAGGTTGGACCGAACGTTCTGCGCGTCCGCAAGACCATCCTGAACGCAACCGAGCGTGCTCGTGCACGCTCCCGCGAGAAGCAGCGCAACAACAAGTCCTAATGTAGGGGCTGTATGGTACTGGTGACAGTGAGCCGGTGAATGACCCAAGGAGGCACGTGGAGTGACGAAGAGTAGTACTGCGCGTGCCTTCGTGGCGTCTGTGGCAGCGGCACTAGTGCTGGCATCCTGTTCCGCCCGCCCGAGCGACGCTCCCACGGTCGAGGACCGCATGCCGGCCGAGCAGAACTCCCAATCTGCCCGCACGAACAACGAGGCCAGGGAGAAGGCGGAGCACAAGGCTCAGGAGGAAGCCCGCCGGGTGATCCGCGTGGGCGTGGACTCCTTCACCGGCAACCTGAATCCGCACATGAAGGGCAATCTGGATCCGGTGGTGTCCGCCATTTCGGACCTGACCCTGCCCAGCGTGTTCACCGCCGGCCCGAAGGGCCTGGTGATGGATAAGGACCTCGTGGAGTCCGTGAAGCCGGACGACGAGGAGGCCCCCACCCGCGTGACCTACACGCTGACCTCGGCGGCGCAGTGGTCCGATGGCACGCCGATTACCGTCAGCGATTTCCAGTATTTGGCCGAGGAACTGGCCGAGGAACCCGCGGCGGCGGAATCCGGCCTGTATCAGCACATTAAAACCATCGAAACCAGCGTGTCCTCTACGCATTTCACGGTGGTGTTCGATCAGCCATTTACCTCCTGGAAACGCCTTTTCCACCACTTATTGCCTAGCCATATTTACCGCGGGGAAAATCGCCCCTTTGCCGAAATGATGCGGGAGGCCTCTGCTGCGTCCGGTGGTGCTTACGCGTTGAAACATATCGACGCCGGGCGCGGGTTCGTAGAACTCCAACGCAATGACCGGTACTGGGGTGAGGAACCGGCTGCGACGGATCGCATCCTGTTCACCAGCGTTCCCGATATCAACACCGGCGCGCAGATGCTGCGCACCAAGCAGATCAACATGTTGGTGCAGCAGTCCGAATCCACCACGCAGCTCACACTGAACCAGCTGAAAGACGTGCAGCAGCGCAGTCTGGTGCGGCCGGTGCAGCTCAACCTGGTCTTAAACTCCCAGAAACCGGGCCTGACCACTAGCTCCGCCCGGGCACACATCCTCAGCAGCATTCGCGCCCGGGAAATCGGGCAGATCGTGGCACAGGATATGGACGCCGAACGGCCTGAATGGCAGGTCTCGCCGAGCGCTTCTCATGCTCCCAAGCGCGCGCACTTCACCGCGGACGAACCGCTGGTGATCGCGGCTCCGCAGGAAGACCAGAAGGCAGTGGTGGCCGCCCGTACGGCCGCGGACCAGCTGAGCCAGGCGGGCATTCCGGCGCGTGCCGTGCAGCAGGACTCAGTGGAATTATTTTCCCGAACATCCACGAAGGATGCGCCCGATGCAATTGTGCTGTGGCAGTATTCTCCTTCTGATTTAGGGGACTATGTATCCCAATTCCAATGCAAATCTGGAAAGGGGAAGAATGCTGAGGAGCCGCACGCTTCGGCGTCGTCGGAAAAATTAGACGATCACTCCGAATCACAGGGCGAGCACGCACATCCATCACACGGGCAGGACAGCACCTCGCGTGCTACGTCGCTGCCGCCGGTGCAGGAGGGAGACGTGCCACTCGGCGGAGGCAACGTGTCCGCGCTGTGTGACAACGACATCAACGCCCTGCTCGCCAAGCTCGAGGCCGGGGACGAGGACCTGCGCGGCTCCCGTGAAGAGCTGAACACGCTCATCGCCGAGCAAGCAGTCGTGCAGCCCCTGCTGGGAAGCCGCAGTAGCGTGGCGCGGGCGAAGGTGTTGCAAGGCCCCACCAACGAGTTGGCGGAGTGGCCGATCACCTCCAGCGCGGGAATCTTCGCCACGGCTCATCAGTGGACGATCGACCCGCTGGCTGACACGAAGGAGAATCATGACAGGCACGGATAACGGCAGCACACCCACCATCGTCGCCGTTCACGCGCACCCCGACGACGAAGCCATCTGGACCGGCCTCGCCCTCGCCAAAGCCGTGCGGCTGGGCGCGAAGGTCATCAACGTGACCTGCACGTTGGGGGAGGAAGGCGAGGTCATCGGGGACGAGCTTGCCCGATTAGTGACCGACGCTCAGCGCCCCGACGGGACCGGCCTGCTGGGTGGCTACCGCATTGCCGAGCTCCAGCGGGCCCTGACGTCTCTGGGAATCGACGCGAGCCCTGTGTTCCTGGGAGGGGTGGGGCGCTGGCGGGACTCCGGGATGGAGGGAACGCCGTCCATCGAACACCCGCGGGCGTTTGCCCATGTGGATAACTTCGACGAGGAAGTTCAGCAGCTCACGCAGCTGCTGGAGGAACTCCGACCCGACATTGTCGTCACGTATGCCACGGATGGCGGGTACGGCCACCCGGATCACAAGCGCGCTCATCGCGTGACGCACGCCGCGGTGGAACGGCTGGATGCGGCGATGAAGCCACGCCAGATCCTGTGGTGCGTGAGCGACCGGCTGGCCATCGATGACGGGCTTGCGGGCGTGAGTGAGGACGAGATTCCGGAGGGCTGGCGCTTCGGTGAGGTGGCCGCGGTGGACCACAGCGAGGTGGACTTCACCATCCATGGCGCCAGTCAGGACCTGGCCGCAAAGGCCGCGGCGATGGCAGACCACGCCACGCAGGTGGTGGTGGATGGGCCGGTGTTCGCGCTGTCTAACCAGATTGTGCAGCCGCTGTTGGATACGGAAGCTTATACCGTGGCGTTCACTGCGCCCGGGGAGGATAGGGACTACGCACAGCGGTTCTTCGAGGGCGAGGCTGCGACGGACAAGACGGCCGAGACGGTGACGGGTTTCATGACAGAAAGTGACGAGTTCTAGTGCATAAGGACACCAGCGAACCCCACTGGGGCGACCCCACCCGGTCCCAGGCACGGCGGGATGTCACGCGGAAGGAAACCATTATGGGGCTATCCTGGCTGTCGGTCGGGATCCTGTTTGGTCTGTTTGTGGAAATCCTGTACGTAGGTTCTAGGATTACCGTGGGTGGAACCGGAATACCTGTGCCGTGGACCATACTCTTCGCGTTTTTCTTTAATCGCTCTATTTCGAGGATCGCGAAGCTGTGGACTGACAATCCGCTGGTCGCGGCGATTCCTTTCCTCCTGTGGACCTTCGGTTTCATCGCGTTGACTGCGTGGCCAACCGTGGGTATCACGGGTGACCAATTAGTGCCACAGACCGTTTGGTCTATATTGGTATTTATAGCCGGTTTGGCTGGAGGAGCGTGGCCGTTGCGACCACGCTTCCCGGATTTGGGCACCCCACAGCCAACCGCTGCCACAGTGCGACAAACTAGCAAGTGAGAAAGAAGAGATAATGACTTACACCATCGCACAGCCATGCGTTGACGTCATGGACCGAGCATGTGTTGAAGAATGCCCCGTTGATTGCATCTACGAGGGCAAGCGCTCCCTGTACATTCACCCTGACGAGTGTGTGGACTGTGGTGCTTGCGAACCCGTCTGTCCTGTGGAAGCCATCTTCTACGAAGATGATGTTCCGGAGGAGTGGGAAGAGTTTAACGACGCCAACGCAGCCTTCTTTGACGACTTAGGCTCTCCCGGTGGCGCGGCCAAGCTGGGCCCACAGGACTTTGACGCTGAGCTGGTGGCTGCCCTGCCACCTCAGAACGAAGAATAAGAACAGCTATTGACCAGCTACTGACCACCGTCGAACGCAGCATTAGCGCGTGAGTCAGCAGCTGCGTCGTACACGACACAAGAAAAGCAGACATCGCACCATGGCACCCACTCGCATCCCCGTCGCCCAACAACTCCCGGATTTCCCCTGGGATTCCTTGGCGGAGGCAAAGGCAACGGCGCAGGCATACCCGGACGGGATTGTCGACCTGTCGGTCGGAACTCCAGTTGACCCTGTAGCTCCGCACATCCAGTTGGCTTTGAGCGAGCACGCAGCGCAGCCGGGTTACCCCCAGACGAAGGGTACCCCGGAGCTGCGCGCGGCGATTGTGGGTGCGATGGAGCGGCGCTATCGCGTGACGGGCCTGGACCCGGAGCGTGCCGTGTTGCCGGTGGTGGGCACGAAAGAGGCAATCGCCTGGCTGCCGACTCTGCTGGGCATTGGTGAGGGCCACACCGTGGTGATCCCGGAGTTGGCATACCCCACCTATGAGGTCTCAGCGAAGCTCGCCGGGGCGACCGTGGTGCGCAGCGACTCGCTGCTGAAGTTGGGGCCATCCACGCCGTCGTTGATCTACATCAATTCCCCGGCGAATCCTCATGGCAAGGTCTTGGGGGTGGCACATCTGCAGAAGATGGTGGAGTTCGCGCGCCAGCGCGGCACCATCATCGTGTCCGACGAGTGCTACCTGGGTCTCGGATGGAATGACAACAACTCCAGCGAGGATTCTGCCCGGCCGGTGTCCATCCTGGATCCCGAGGTGTGCGGCGGGGACCATACCAACCTGATCGCGGTGCATTCCCTGTCGAAGACTTCCAACTTGGCGTCCTATCGTGCAGGCTGGCTGGCCGGTGACACGCAGCTGATCCAGGAGCTGTTGGAGGTGCGCCGTCACGCGGGCCTGATGAACCCCGGTCCTATTCAGTCGGCGATGATCGCGGCTCTTGAGGAAGATGGCCACGAGATGCTGCAGAAGGATCTGTATCGTCAACGCCGAACCGTGTTGCGCGCGGCACTGGAGCAGGCTGGCTTCAGTATCGATTACTCCGAGGGTGGCCTGTACCTGTGGGCGACCGAGGGCCGCAATTGCCGGGAGACGGTGGACCGCCTCGCTGCCATTGGCGTGCTGTGCGCACCGGGGGACTTCTACGGCCCGACGGGCGTGGAGCATGTGCGCATTGGCCTGACTGCCACGGACGAGAAGATCGACGCCGCCGCGCAGCGCATCGCGACGTTGCTGTCGAAATAACTCGTGTCTCGCTGGCGGCCTACGCCACGGCAGGGAGTATCGGCGCAGCGCGTGGTGCTGCGGGGCCACGTGCCTGCCGATGGTGTGGAGTACTGGGCGGCTGGTGCCGGGGATTCACCCTTTCCTCCGGGGACACTGCTGGAACCGCTCACAGCTCTGGATGTTCCCACTCCGGCATGGTTTCACCCGCAGGTGCATGAGGAGCCGGACTATCTTCTGAACCTGGATATTCCCGTGCTGTATGAGTCGCGGGATGTTCTGGTGGTGGATAAGCCCCATGGGTTGCCGTCCACACCCAATGGCTCGTTGATGCGGGCGAATGCGCAGACGATGTTGCGCGTGCACCGTTCAGAGATGGATCTGGTGGCGGCGCATCGGCTGGATCGCCTGACAGGGGGAGTGCTGCTGTTATCGCGCAGGCCGGACACCCGAGGCTTTCTGCAGACTCAGTTTCTGCGGCGCACTGTGGCTAAGACCTATGTGGGACGCTCAGTCGTGCGGGTCGCGGGATTTGAACAGGAGACGGTGGTGGAGCTGCCGATGCTCAAGATCAAGGACGTACCCCAGGTGAGGGTGGATCCGGCGGGCAAGCCCACAAGAACCCGGGTGCGGTTGCTGGGGCGCACGGAGGCGGGGGAGTGGGAGTATCTTCTGCGTCCGGAAACGGGGCATACGCATCAGTTGAGGGTGCTGATGAATCATCTGGGAGCGCCGCTGGTGGGGGACAGTACGTACCCGGTGTATCGGGCGACGGATTTTAGTAATGAGGCGCTACGGACCGAACCGCGTTTGGGCTTGCGGGCGGTGTCCCTCACTTTTCGCGATCCTGCTGAGGGAGAGAGCACAGTAAAAATCACACAAAAATAGACGTTTGCGAACTATTTTTTCAAATCTATTGATTTTGTGCAAAAAATGGGCTAGAGTGAAATAATGACTCAGGAAATATTTCAGTCCGTCCTGGCAGGTCGTCTCAATACACCAGCAGCGAACGCATCGCAGTGGGTGCGGCGATTGTCGGGATTCTCGTCGCCGTCATCGGCGCCTTCGTGATCAACGATAACGATCTATATCACTGGTGGGCTGTCCTTGGCTGTGGGATTGTGGCGCTTATCTTCGGTATCCGTGCGAAGTCCGTCAAGCTGGCTGTTCTAGGAGTGTATGTCATCCTTCTTCCCCCGGTCTTCTTATTCGGATCCTGGGCAATATACACACTCATACATCTGTAGTGCTTACCTCGCAGGTAGTGCCTACCCCGTAAAAATGATGAAGCACCCACTGATAATTCAGTGGGTGCTTCTTGGTGAAAAATAAGGCGCGGTCAGACGCTTAATTCTTGTGCAGATCCTCGTTGAGCTCCACAGCATTGGTGTTTACTACGGCCTCCACTTCACCGGAGACGGAGTTGCGTCGGAACAGAATGCTAGACTGCCCGGACAGTTCCGCAGCCTTCACTGCAGCGCCCTCCTCGGCGCCCACAAGCTCAGCCACAGCACCGCGGACCACAACCTTGGTTCCGTAGGTGAGATACAGCCCAGCTTCCACGGTGACGTCATCGCCAATGGAAATGCCGATGCCGGAGTTAGCACCCAGCAGGCACCGCTCGCCCACGGAAATGACCTGCTTGCCGCCGCCGGACAGGGTGCCCATGATGGAGGCGCCGCCACCCACGTCGGAGCCGTTGCCCACAACAACACCACCAGAGATACGGCCTTCCACCATGGAGCTTCCCAAGGTGCCGGCGTTGAAGTTTACGAAGCCCTCGTGCATCACGGTCGTGCCCTCAGCCAGGTGCGCGCCCAGGCGTACGCGGTCGGCGTCGCCGATGCGCACACCGGTCGGCACCACGTAGTCCACCATGCGTGGGAACTTGTCCACCGAGTACACGGTCACAGGACCGCGCTCTGCCTGCAGGCGCTCGCGCACCGCAGCAAAGCCCTCCACCTTGCAGGGGCCGTGGTTGGTCCACACAACATTGTTGAGCTTTCCGAACACCCCATCCAGGTTGCAGCCATGAGGCTTGATCTCACGTCCGGAGATCAAGTGGAGGCGCAGGTAGGCATCGAACGTGTCCGCAGGGGCTGCCTCAAGATCCTCGATGACGGTACGAACATGCACGCGGGTGGTGCCGCGAACCTCATCAGTGCCGGCCAGGGGACCCTCATGAGATTGTTCGGTACCGGAGGCCGTGGCGTCGGTCGACAATGCGAATTCGGTGAACAAGACGTCGAGGACATCGCCCTCGGCGGTCAGGGTTGCGTATCCAGTTCCAATAGCTCCAGTCATGGTTGTCGATACTACCTTTCTTTACGCCTCGGGGGTGTGAGCAGGGTTCTTCGAGCGGCCGGCGATGACGAGGCCCAGGACGGACAATGCCACGAAGGTGCCGATGGCGAACAGTAACTGCGGGCGAGCGTCGCCATCCCACAGCATCAGGGTTGCCAAACCGGCCAGGAGAATCACGGTAATCCACGGAAGTACGGGGTAACCCCACATGCGGACAACCAGCGTGCCTTCGGCTTCCAGCTCGGGGCGCAATTTAATTTCGGACAACGTGATCATCGCCCAGATCACCAACAGTGAGCCACCCACAATGTTGAACAAAATGCCGATCAGGTTATCGGGGCCCCAGAATTGCAAAGCCACGGACACGAACGCGAAAATCAGGGAGCTGTACACTGCAACATTGGGAACGTGGGAGCTATTCACGGACGTGAAAATGCGTGGAGCATTGCCCTGCTGGGCAAAGGAGAAGACCAGGCGAGACGTGGCGTAAATCTGAGCGTTAAACGCGGACAACAGAGCCAGCACAATGATGACTTCCATGAACGGAACCACACCGGGAATGTTCGCCAGCGCCAACACGCGGGTGAATGGGGAGTCGGAGGCGCCGGAGGCCTCACCCATGGACTCATACGGCAGCAATGCCGTAATCAGAAAGACGGAGCCCAGGTAAAACACGGAAATACGCCAAATCACCGCACGCGTGGCAGAGGCAATGGAGCGCGACGGATCCTCGGATTCAGCAGCGGCGATGGTAATGATCTCGATGCCACCGAACGCGAACGCCACAGCCAGAAGGCCCGTGGCCACACCCGGAATGCCATGGGGGACAAAGTCAGAAAAGTGCGACAGGCCCGGGGAATCGTAATTCGGGAAGAGTCCAAAGAACAGCCCGAAGCCGATCAGCATGAATGCCGCAATCACGGCCACCTTGATGAAGGCGAACCAATACTCAAATTCACCGAATCCGCGCACACCCGCTAAGTTCACGATGGAGAAAAACAGCACGGCAATCAGCGCAGGGAGCCACGGCTGCACCCCAAACCAATTCGCCATAATTGCCGAGGCGCCGGTGATTTCCGCGCCCATCACCATAATCAGCATGAACCAATACAGCCAGCCCAAACTAAAACCGGCCCAATTGCCGAAGGCGTAGGTTCCATAGGTGGCGAATGTGCCGGAGGCCGGCCGCGCGGACGCCAATTCGCCCAGCATCTGCATCACGAAAATAACGATGACTCCAGCGACGATATAGGACAACAGAACCGCGGGTCCGGCAGCCTGGATTCCCTTGCCCGTGCTGAGGAACAGGCCCGCGCCAATGGCCGAACCCAGTCCCATCATGGTCAGGTGGCGCGTTTTCAGATCGCGGCCTAGCTCCTGATCTTGTGTGGGTGTAGAAGTACTCATAGAAGCATTAGAACACACGTCACGTAGCATGGATGATTGATGATCCCCCCAAAAAACACTGATTCTCTAACCCCGCCCGCAGCGCAGACCCTGTGGGACGCTCTGAACAACGGCCCCGTGGAGCTCACCCGCGCGCTCGTGGACATTTACAGCGAGTCTCACCACGAGCTGGAGATCGCCGATGCCCTGGAGCCTGTGCTGCTCTCCATTCCGCAGGTCGAGGTGACCCGGCGCGGCAACACGCTGGTGGCGTGGACCACTCGCGGGCTTGCCGAGCGCGTGGTGCTGGCCGGTCACATTGATACGGTTCCTCCCGCGGACAATCTGCCCAGCCGGCTGGTGCACGATCCGGAAGCCGGCGAGGACGTGATTTACGGGTTGGGCAGCGTGGACATGAAGTCCGGGTGCGCCTGCTACCTCCATGCGTTTGCGACCATGGCCCAGGACGAGGACCTGACTCGGGACATCACCCTGGTGCTGTATGAGGGGGAGGAGGTCGCCTCCCGTTACAACGGACTGAACCACCTGGTCTCGTCCGATCCGGATCTGCTGCAGGGTACCGTGGCGTTGCTGGGTGAGCCGTCCGGCGGGCTGATCGAGGCGGGATGCCAGGGGACGATCCGCGTGAAGGTCACCGCCCACGGGGTGCGCGCCCATTCCGCCCGCTCGTGGCTGGGTGATAACGCGCTGCACAAGTTGGCGCATGTCCTGGTGCGTGTTGATCAATTCGACGCCCAAGTGGTCGACGTGGACGGCCTGGAATACCACGA
Organism: Corynebacterium zhongnanshanii; assembly: GCF_014490575.1. Taxonomy (NCBI): domain Bacteria; kingdom Bacillati; phylum Actinomycetota; class Actinomycetes; order Mycobacteriales; family Corynebacteriaceae; genus Corynebacterium; species Corynebacterium zhongnanshanii. The sequence goes on along the minus strand of NZ_CP061033.1, from coordinate 1,408,442 downwards.
AGGGCTTAATGCTGTGATGGCTGAGTCGGGCGTGGCCACGAACACGATCCCCGATGAGGCCTGGGCTTTTGTGAACTTCCGCTATGCTCCGCACCGTACCGCCGAGCAGGCCTTGGATCTGTTGTTTGAGGTGATGGGTGTGGGCACTCCAGATGCGCCAGCTGAGGGGTTCAGCCTGGAGATCGACGATATCTCTCCGGCGGCGGTGCCTGGGTTGGACCGTCCGGCGACCGCAAGCCTGGTGGCAGCGACCGGGGGTAATGTGCGCGCGAAGTTCGGTTGGACCGATGTTGCCCGCTTTACCCAATTGGACATCCCTGCGGTGAATTTTGGGCCGGGGGATCCCGGGCTGTGCCACACGAAGGACGAGCATTGCCCGGTATCGCAGATCCGTCAGGTCAGTGAGCAGTTGCTGAGCTTCCTGCGAAGCTAGGGTCTGCTGCGCGCGTGTGGTGGGGTGAGAGCCGTCGCCGAGCGAGGCTGGCGTGAGCAACGTACTGTGAGAGCCATGAGCGACAGTACTTCTTCGTCCACATCATCCACATCAGCATCGGCATCGACGCCGTCATCCAAGCCACAGCGCGATTTCGGCTACCGCGGCCCTGTGTTGGTGCGCGGTCGTCAACGCGAGAGCGCCGACCGCTCTACCACTGATAAGCGCCTGCTGCGCCCACAGCCCCACACGGACTGGCTGCACACTGACCCGTGGCGCGTGATGCGCATCCAATCGGAGTTCGTGGATGGCTTTGGCGCGCTGGCGAAAATTCCTAAGGCCATTACTGTGTTTGGCTCAGCCCGGATTGATGAGGACCACCAGTACTACCGCACGGGCGTGGAACTGGGAAAATTGATTCACGAAGCCGGCTACGCCACTATTACCGGCGGCGGCCCGGGACTAATGGAAGCCGCGAACCGAGGAAGTTGGGAAGCTGGAGGCTTGTCGATTGGCCTGGGCATCGAGCTTCCTATGGAACAGGGCTTGAACCCCTACATCGACTTAGGCTTAAACTTCCGATACTTCTTCGTGCGCAAGACGATGTTCCTGAAATATTCCCAGGCCTTCGTGTGCCTGCCGGGCGGTTTCGGCACCCTGGATGAACTCTTCGAAGCGCTGGTGATGGTGCAGACAGAGAAGGTGGAACGCTTCCCGATCATCCTGATCGGCACGGAGTTTTGGGGCGGGCTTGTGGACTGGATTACCACCCGCCTGGTGGAGGAGGGCATGATCGCGCCGGAGGACGTGGACCTCATTCACGTCACCGATGATCCTGCTGAGGCTGTGAACTTTTGTGTGGCGGTGCACCAGCATCAGGAAGACGAGCGCCGCATTGAGGACTTGAAGGTCCGCCAGGAGGAGCTTCGTCAGGAGCAGGAAGAGCTGGCTGCCACGCTGGAGCACTTGGGTCAGCAGCGCGATGAGTCGCGGGGCCATCAGCGCGACGAGCCGAGGGATCAGCAGCGCGGCTAACGGTGCCTCTGTAGGGCCCGGGATGTAGATTATTAACTATGTTTTGGATCGTGTCTCTCCTCGGAGCTGTGGTGTTCGGCGCCCTTCTGACGCTGGTGCTCGGCACCGTCGTGGGGCGTCAGGAAGATTACCCGCCACGCCTGGAGGAGCCGGACGCCCAAGAGCCGTGGAAAACCCTCATGGACGCCCCGATCACAGCCTCCTCGGTCCAGGAGATACAGTTCGCGCAATCCGTGCGCGGGTACAACCCACAGCAGGTTGATGCGTATCTGGAACGGATTTCCGCCCGCCTTGAACAGCTGGAACGCCAGCCTCACCACCACAACACACACGACAGTTAGAAAGGTTGTTCTGTTTCACATGTCTGCCCTGCCACGAATCCCACAGCCCACCGTCACCATCGCAGTGGGTGACGCAGTCGAAGGCAACGAGGTCATCTCCGCCCGCATCGTCGTGGACGACTGTGTAGGAACGGTGGAGCTGCGCCTCGATCAGGCTGGGCAGTCTGTGGAATGGGTGACGGGCGTTCCCGCAGACCCCACTCCCGACCACGACCTGACCGATAGTGCCGAATTCTCCGACGACGGATGGCGCGCCGCTGGTGGCTCGCTGGTGCGTCGTATTTCCACGCAGATTGAAGGCCACCCGGTGCGGGCGAAGAAACATCTCGTGCAGGTGCGCGTCCCGGACACCGCGACAGTCACCAATGTCCAGTCCTTGGTGATAGGCCTGGTGGTGGGCAATCACACCCTCGTGACCTCGCACACCAAGAAGGCGCGTGTTCAGGCCGTCAATATCGTCTTCGAGCACACGGACCCGTCCCGCGTTCAGGCGCTTAGCGAGGCCGCAGCCCACGGCGAACGCCTGGCACAGGCCACGTGCCTGGCACGTGACCTGTCCAATACCCCCAGCAACATTAAAACGCCTGAGTGGCTGGCCAACAAGGCCCTCACCGCGGTGGAGGACATCCCGGGCGTGAAGGTGCGCGTGCGTGATAAGGCGTGGCTGAAGTCCAAGGGCTTCGGTGGAATCCTCGCGGTGGGTGCCGGATCCAAGCACAAGCCCGCGCTGGTGGAGATGGAATGGAACCCGGATAGGGTGGGCCAGCGGCGTCGACGGAAATCGGTTCTGCTGGTCGGCAAGGGCGTGACCTTTGATACTGGAGGTATTTCTCTGAAGCCCGCCGCAGGCATGGGCTCCATGCGCACGGACATGACCGGCGGGGCTAGTGTCCTGGCGGCCTTCCGGGCCTTGGCACAGATGCAGGTGCCGCGCCGGGTGGTGGCGCTGATCCCTATGGCGGAGAACATGGTGGATGGAAAGTCCTATCGCCCCGGTGACGTGGTGGAGCACTACGGTGGCATCACCACCGAGGTGTCCAACACGGACGCCGAGGGCCGGATGCTGCTGGCCGATGCCGTGGCGTATGGCACGAAAAAGTACAAGCCCTCCACTGTGGTGACGCTGGCGACTCTGACGGGCGCGGCCAAGCTGGCCCTGGGCCTGCGTGTGGGTGCTGTATTCGCCCCCAACTGGGGCAAGGGCGTGAAACTTGCCCGACGCGGCGCCGTGGTGGGCGAGCGGTGGTGGCCGATGCCGATGCTGGAGTACCTGGAGGATGCGGTTGATTCCACCGTGGCGGATGTGCACCAAACCCCGAAGGGGCCGGGTGCTGTGACGGCGGCGATGTTCCTGCGACGCTTCACCCGCGGTGTGCCTTTCTACCACCTGGATATCGCGGGCCCCGGCCGCGCTGAGTCCACGTTTGACGAGATCACCCCACTGGGAACCGGATTTGGCGCCCGTACGCTGATAAATTGGTTGTCCCGCTAAGACGCGGTGCCCCCACGTGCGCTACAGTGAATGGCATTGAGCAAAAATAGTGATGATTGGATGGTCTTAAAGCAGTGCTTGCTGATGTGATTGACCTCTTGGCGGATCCCGTAGATGGCACTCCGTTGGCCGCTGGCGATGATCAGTGGCGCACGCTGGTGTCCCCATCTGGGCATAGCTACGACGTTGCTCGTCAGGGTTATGTGACCCTCGCCGGCGGCTCTGGCCTGCGCTACAGCGGTGACGATGCCTCCATGATCGATGCGCGTGAAACCTTCCTCTCTGGCGGCCATTTCGCGCCGTTTGTGGAGGCCGTGTCTCACAACGTAGAGCAGGTTCTGGACGACGCCCAGGTCTCCCAGGACGCCCAGCCCGCCCTGGTGGAGGTCGGCGCCGGCACGGGCTACTACCTGTCGCACGCACTGGACCTGATTGAGGGCTCCCGCGGCATTGGTATCGACGTGTCCACGGCCGCCGCGAAGCGTCTGGCGCACGCGCACCCACGCGTGGGTGCCGTGGTAGCCGATGCGTGGTCGACCTTGCCCATCCGTTCTGGTTCTATCGACGCCATCGCTGTGGTCTTCGCTCCACGCAATGCGGCGGAATTTGCGCGTATCTTGGCCCCGAAGGGGCAGGTGGTTGTCTTGACCGCTGAGGTGGGTCACCTCGCGGAGCTGCGTGAGCCTCTGGGAATCATCGATGTGGAAGAGGGTAAGGTGCAGCGCATGATTGCGCAGGCCTCTGGCCACTTGGTGCCGGTGGGGGAGTCCGAGGTCATCGAGTTCACGATGAAGCTGGATCAGGCGTCCATCGCGGCGCAGATTGGGATGAGCCCGTCGGCTCGGCATATTCACCCTGATGTGCTGCAGGAGCGGATTGCGGCTCTGCCGGAGACGATGGAGGTGACCGCCCGCGCGGCGATCACCCGTTTGGCGAAGGCTGACTCCGCGAACTAAGGCAGAAGCCGCGGACGCCCGCTCGCGTTCGCGGGTTAGTCGTCCTCGCCGGTACCAGCCAGGCGCATCTGCAGCTCCTGTCCATTCGCGGAGAAGGAGCCGATCACTCGGGCGCCGCCGGTGGTAGCGATCTCCATGCCCTTGAGCTTGCGATCTACAGCGATCGTCGCGGTCAGCGTGGTGGCGCCGCCGTCGGCATAGACCTCGCAGAGAGGGCCGTCCACGAAGATGGTGATCGAGTCCGAGTCTGCGTCTGCCAGGGGAGCAGTGCGTGGCTGCTTGCCCGGCACAACGAGCGTGAGCTCCTTATCGGAGTAGGTGACGGTCGCCAGGGTCTGGTCGGCGGAGTTGATGATGTCCACCACCACACTGCCGTTGTGAGCATCCAACTGTGCCGTCCAGATCAGGCCCAGGTTGGAGAAGTTCTTCACTGCACGGGGTGCGCCAATGATGTCCTGGAAGAGCTGACCGTCCGTCAGCGTCAGGTTGCGTGGAGAGCTCAGGCAGTTTGCCCACTGATCATCCTCGGAGGGGTGCGCTCCTACGAGCCCGATCAGGATGGGGGGATCGTTCTGGATGATGCGTGGACGGGTGAAGTCATAGCCGTAGTCCAAGATAGCTAGGGGCTTGTCCGCCTTAAAAGACGCTCCGGTCAAGGTACCGACGATGTATCCGGCTACCTCGCCGTCGGTGGTGCCCACGAGGTTGTCTTGCGTGGGGTAGGTAATAACCACCACGTGCTTGTTATCCCCGGTCTCCGAGTCCGTCATGCGAACGATGCGCGGGGCGAACAGCCTGCCCTGCGGCAGCTCGGCTTCAGGGGAGATCTCCAGCGGGCCGATCACCGTCCAGTCCTGGCGGTTCAAGGAGCGCAGCACGATGATCTCTGCATCGGTGGTGCCGCTCAGCGACAGAGCCAGCATCAACCACGGAGCATCCGGGTCCGAGTCATCGTGGATCACGGACGGGGTGACGAGCTGACCTACAGGGTAGGCGCTGTCGTCTACATTAATGGGGCCCAGACGAGTGACGTGTGGGTCGATGGTGGAGGGGTCGTCGGAGCAGTCCACGGCCTCCTCGAGGTTCTCGATGAGAGCGCGCTGGATAGTGAAGGTGCGTGCGCCTACCTCGTTGTGGGGAACATTGTTACCCTGAAGCTCTGGGTTATTGGTGGTGTCAGCGCCCTGGGTGCTGACGAAGAACAGCTCCACGCTGGTGGAGTGTGTTTCTTCGTGATTGAGGGGGATGGAGGATCCGGCGAGGATGTCGATTTCATCGCCTTCGGGGGAGAGGACATCGTCGCACACATCCCAGCCATAGGACAGTACTGGTGCATATTGGTGCGCCCACCGAGAGCCGCTGGTGGGGCGTGGGCGGAATTGATGGAATACGTGCATTGCGCCGTTGACAATGACGGCACCGGCGGGCGCTTCCAAAACGCCCGTTTCTGCGGTGAGGTGCAACTCTGGACGGTGGGAGGACGAGCTTATATGCATAGTCTCCACTTATACCAGCGTTTGAGCACTGATGGAGGGGGTAATTATTCGGCGACCTTCGTGATGAGAGTCAGGCCGGCACCGAGGGGAAGGCGGCACACGTGAGCGCCTTCTATAGCGCGGATGTCGGCGTCGGCGGTGCGGGCGGCAACGATGTCACGGTCGGTGCGGGAACCATCGGCAACCAGTCCGTCCATCAGGGAATCTAAAAGGATGAGCACACCGCCGGGGCGGAGTGCGGGCAGCGTCGAGTGTGCAGTGGCGGCTAAATCTTCCACGGCGCATTCAGCAATGGCGATGTCGTAATTGTCGTTGGTGAGGCGACTCACCACGTCGAGGGGGCGGCTGGGGAGGAAACGGAAGGCGTTGGAGGGCAGCTTCGCGCTCGAGAAGGCCTCCTTCGCGAGCTGCTGGTGCGTGACATCTGGCTCAATGCACGTCAGGTGTCCCGTGACGGGGGAGCCAGCCATAAATCCTCGGGCCAGCAGCAGACCCAGCACGCCGCTGGCGGGGCTCATAATAATGGCCGACGGCTGGTGCTCGCGTTGGGCGGCCGCAGCTGCTTGGCGGGCGGCGGTGAACTCAAGGAACTCCGCGGTGGCTGCATCGGGGGTGTCTAAACCGAACTCCTCGGCCGCCTCGAGTGCCGCGCCCAGTGCCTGGAGCACCGTGGCGGTGGCTGAGCTGTTGTCGACCGTGGCGTCCTGGCTCTGGCGGGTGGTCTCGATGTACGACAGGAGGGAGTCATAACCAGAAGTCTTTGCTACATTCACATGCCCCACACTAGGGGAGAAATGGTGGTGAAAGCCGCAGGCGTGGGCGTTTTTCTAGACCTTGTTCAAAATATGAAACCCAAGTAAATAGGTGTGACGCGTGGGAAAGGTGGCACGTGGGAGTCGCTGGGGTAAGGTGTGCTGGCATTCACAGCCAATTGCCAGCGAATCGAAAGTGGGCTAGTACATTGGTGCTGAATAATGAGAACCATGACTGCGCCCCTGCTTCCGTACCCCGCCGAGGAGATCCACGCCCAGGAGACCCTGGCTCCGAGCACCGCCGATTTCGACGCCGGGGTGGGCGTACTGCCCAGCTGGGGAGAATTAGTAGCGCAACATGCCGATAGTGTCTATCGTCTCGCGTATCGGCTGACCGGTAATCGCCACGACGCAGAAGACCTCACCCAAGATTGTTTCATGAGGGTGTTCCGTAGCCTGAAGGACTACAAGCCAGGAACCTTCGAAGGATGGCTTCACCGCATCACCACGAACCTTTTCCTCGATATGGTTCGGCGTCGATCTCTCATCAGGATGGAAGCACTTCCCGAGGATTACGACCGCGTGGAATCCCACCGGGCGGGCGAAGTCCAACCCGAAGAGGCATTCGCCATGAACAACCTGGACCCCGCCCTCGAGCAGGCGCTGGACACGCTGACACCTGAGTTCCGCGTGGCCGTGGTGCTGTGTGACGGGCTGGGTATGAGCTACGACGAGATCGCGCGTACACTTGGCGTGAAGATGGGAACAGTTCGATCCCGCATCCACCGCGCTCGTACGCAACTGCGCGCCCAGCTGGAGCAGAGCAGCGAAGGTGGGCTGACCTTCATTGGGGCTGACGGGGCTGACCCCACAGCCTGAAACCCCACAATAAGCAGTAACCCCTGACTCACAACGGCCCTGAACCACCAGGGACACCGTGACGGCGAGCGAAAGGCGACATGGACTATGGACGGTTTATCCATTGAACATCTCTCCCCTGAAGCAATCGCAGCCTTGGTGGACGGGGAACTAACCAGAAAAGCCGAACACCGCGCCAAGATTCACCTGGTTCACTGCAAGGAATGCCGCGACGAGGTCAACACGCAGCGGGAAGCCGCCCAACGGCTGCGGGACAACACCTGCCCCATGAGTGCCTCCGGAACCCTCATCGAGCGCCTCAACGCCATCCCGGCGACCTACCAATCAGAGGCGGGAGAATCCGAACGGGATAAGCACCACAACATCGGAACGGACGGCCGACGCAAGCCGGAAACCCTCCCGGACGCCGTGGATCTTCTCTTGCGGAAGCTCGGAACCCTGCTAAGGTAAACACGTGTTTTCGAATGTTGGTTGGGGAGAAATCCTCGTTCTTCTGATCGTCGCTCTGATTGTTATCGGGCCAGAGAGGCTGCCCGGCGTGATCAAAGAAGTTCGAGCTGTTCTTCTGGCCATTCGTAATGCGGTGGGGCAGGCCCGCCAACAATTGGACAACGAATTTGGCGACGAGATTAAATCCATAGCCGAGCCCCTGAACGAGCTCAATAATGTACGCCGCATGGGGGCGCGAGGATTCATCACCCAGACCCTGTTCGATGGGGACGAGACTTTCCTCACTCCGCTAGATGAAGCGAAAAAGTCCGTGCAATCCACGGTTAACAGCGTGAAGAAGCCGAACCTGAGGGACTTCGCCAAGGGGTCGGCGGGCGTTCCATCCAGCGAGAACAAGGCCGTGCGAGACGTCGAGGTGCCGCCCGGGCCAGAGAGCCAGGACACCCCGGCAGCATCCCCGTCCGCCGACTCCATGACCGCATCACCCGATAAGTGGGACGATGTGATCTAAAAGGTGCGCTGGGCGTCGGTTATTTGCGGGTCACACCCAGGTTCAGGCTCTTGCCCGCCAACGACGAACGACGCAGCGACAGGTGATCGGCGATGCCACCAAAGGCAATGGCAGCCTCGGACTGAGGCTCCGAGATCGCGATCGGGTTACCCAAGTCGCCACCGATGCGCAGGTTCGGATCCAGCGGAATCTGACCGAGCAGCGGCACCTTCGCGCCAGAAATCTGGGTCAGACGATCCGCCACCACTTGGCCGCCGCCGGAACCGAAGATCTCGTTCTTCGAACCATCCGGCATCACCATCCAGCTCATGTTCTCAATCACGCCACCGATGCGTTGGCGGGTCTGCTGTGCAATCGAGCCCGCACGCTCCGCCACCTCAGCGGCCGCGGCCTGAGGAGTGGTCACGATCAGCAACTCCGCATTAGGAACCAGCTGCGCCACGGAAATGGCCACGTCGCCGGTGCCTGGGGGCAGGTCCAGCAGCAGGATGTCCAGGTCGCCCCAGAACACGTCACCCAGGAACTGCTGGATGGCGCGGTGCAGCATCGGGCCACGCCACACAACGGGGGAGTTGTCGCCCACGAAGTGCCCGATGGAGATCATCTTCACACCGTGGGACTGCAACGGCATGATCATCTCATCAACCTGGTGAGGTTTGTCATGAGAACCCATCAGGTGAGGAATGGAGTGGCCGTAGATATCCGCGTCCACGATGCCGACCTTCAAGCCGCGCTTAGCCAAAGAGACCGCCAGGTTCACCGTCACGGAGGACTTGCCCACGCCACCTTTACCGGAGGCGACGGCGTACACGCGGGTGGTGGAATCTGGTTGTGCGAAAGGAATGACGGGATCGGCGGCGTCGCCCCGGACCTTCTTACGGATCTCGCGGCGCTGTTCATCACTCATCACATCCGTGGTGACTGTGACGGACTCCACGCCGGCTACGGACTCCGTGGCCTCGCGGGTCTTCTCCGTCAGATGCGATTTCATAGGACAACCGGCAATGGTCAGATAGATTTCTACGGCAACGTGAGTGCCGTCGATGTCGATAGATTTGACCATTCCCAAGTCCGTAATAGAACGGTTGAGCTCGGGATCCTCTACGCGGGACAGCGCGCTGCGGACAGCGGATTCGGTGATTTCAGCCATAACGACCTCCAGCTTAGTCCTTCATAGGGGAGTGACAAATCTGTTACTGCGAGCTACCTCGCGACCCGCCGTGCTCCTCCTCCGGGCGCAGCGAACTCTCATCGGCGCGATGGTCATCCAGCTTGTCATCGATTCGGGTCAGAAGATCGTTCAAATCCTCCAACTCCTTACGCAGATAATCGCGCGTCACCGTGTCATTCACGGCCAGCCTCAAACCGGCCAACTCGCGCGCCAAGAATTCGGTATCGGCTTTTGTTTCGGCGGCCCGGCGTCGGTCTTCTTCCAGGGACACACGGTCACGGTCATCCTGCCTGTTCTGCGCAAGCAAAATCAACGGCGCGGCATACGCCGCCTGCGTGGAAAACGCCAGATTCAGCAAAATGAACGGATACGGATCCCACGACCAGGCAAAAGCGCCAATATTTAACAGTACCCAGACCACAACAATGATCGTCTGATAGGCAAGATATTTACCCGTGCCCAAAAAACGAGCGATCGATTCAGCGCTCCGCCCAACGGCATCACCGTCTAAATCCACGCTAAAACTACGCTTTTTCGTGGTAGGGGTATCAAGCTTCGTACGCTTTAGATTCTGAGCCATAGGTGGGTGTTCCTTGGAAAGCTAGTTGAAGTGGGTATTAGAGCTGACTCGCCAGTCCTGTTCACGCCAGTCATCCGGCAGGAGGTGGTCAATCAGGTCGTCGACGGACACTGCGCCCAACAGATGGCCGTCCTCATCCACCACCGGACCACAGACAAGATTATAGGTGGCAAAATAACGCGCCGCGGTCTCTTGGGAATCTTCCGCAAACAACGCAGGCAATTCCAGATCCAGGATCCCGCCCACCAGGGAGGACGGCGGCTCACGCAGAAGCTTCTGCAGATGCACACAGCCCAAGTACTTGCCGGTCGGGGTGGCCTGCGGAGGGCGCGCCACAAACACCAGGGAGCTCAAAGAGGTAGGCAGCTCCGGGTTACGGGCATGCGCCAGGGCCTCGGCCACGGTCGCCTGGGGCGTGAGGATGATCGGCTCAGGGGTCATGATCGCACCCACCGTCTCCGGGGAGAAATCCATCAGGCGGCGCACCGGGGCGGATTCCTCAGGGTCCATCAATTCCAGCAGGACATCGGACTGTTCATCGGGGAGTTCTGCCAGGACGTCGGCGGCGTCGTCCGGGTCCATTTCCTCCAGCACGTCCGCGGCGCGTTCCAAATTCAGGTGGCTTAAGATTTCGGCCTGATCATCGTCGGGCATTTCCGCGAGCATATCGGCCAGCAGCTCATCATCCAGCTCCCTGGCGATATCGAAACGGCGGCTCTGGGGGAGATCCAGCAGTGCATTCGCGGCGTCCGCTTTGCGCAGATTCTTAAAGGAGGCAATAACCTCCGCATTAAGGTCCACCGCGCCCGTTCCGCCGGCGTGCAAGCCATGGACGTGATTAAAAGGAAGAATAGTTACGCTATTACGCCGGCCCAGCCGCCCGCGCTGAATCACCGCCACCGAACGAATCTCCCATTCGCGATTACGCGTGCGCGCGATTTCCACGTCCGTAATCTCCAAGGCCTTTCCGTGCAGCTCTTCATGCTCCGGATCGTCTGTGTGAATCTTCGCACCCACCAGATCGTCGTGGAGGCTCAACTCACCCGCGCGGGACTTAAACGGGCGCAGGTTGATGTTGGAGGACACGCTGGTGACGTCGGACTCCGTGATCGCGGAAATGCGGCCCATCGGCAGGAAAATCCTGCGCTTGCCCGCAACCTCCACCACCATGCCCAGCACGGTGCCCCGTTTGTCGTGGATCGTGATGACCACGTCGCGGATACGGCCCACGGATTCTCCGTCGGGGCCTATCAACACCATTCCCGCTAATCGTCCGGCAAACACGCGAAGATTGTTCATAACTGACCATGATACGGTTTGGCCGCTCCAGTCTCTAACTTGCGCGAGCCTGTAGAATCTTCGACATGAGATTTCTTGCCCGCCTTGTCGCAGGTGGTCTAGTGGTGTTCGCCGTGGTGCTGTACCTGATTGCCAATCCGGCGTGGGTGGCCCATGCCATCGGTGCGGCCGTGGCGCTGCTGGCCATTGGCATCGACGGGCTGTCGCGCCGCCAGGGCCGTGCCAGCTGGGTCTGGAATCTGCTGGCGGTTGTGGCGTTTGTGGGCGTGTACTGGGCGGTGTGGCTATGAGTAAACCGATGCGGCAGCGGCGTGCGCAGCCTATCCGACGCGTGGGGGCCGCGTTGTGCGCTGCGATGACTGTGTTCGGGGCGACCTCGTGCAGCCTGTTCGACGCCGAACCTCCCTTGGTCATTGGCGTCACGACGGAGAGCCCGGCGTCGGGTATGACGGACGCGCACGCGCGTGACCTGGCGGCGTACTACGGGTATTGGCTGAGCGAGCGCAAGATGAGGGAACGCGACGAGGCCCGCGCGGTGGAGGAGGTTCCCGTGCGGGCGGAGGATCGCTGGGAGGCGGTGCGCTCTGGGCAAGTGGATCTGGTGTTTGGGTGTACCGGCGAGCTGCTGGATAGTCTTGATGCGCATAAGGCTCAATTGTTGAGGAAACTTTATGCGGAGCAGGAGAATCCGGATCCAACGGAATGGCGAGATATTTCCAACACCACGTTGCTGTCTACTCTGCCCGCGGAATTGGCGGCGAGTATTCCGGGGGAGGCGCATGGTTGTGCGGATGATTCTTTGCCGCAAAATCTGATTGCGGTATATGCCAAGGGACTTATGAGCCGAGAGCAGCGTGTGGCTGTGAATAATGCGACGGCGGGTATGGATTTTGACCGGTCGATGACGAGTTTGCTGAATAGCTAAGCGGCTATTGGGTCTTCACTATTGCATAGCGACTTAACTTAGCCTAACGTAAGTCGTGTTGGTAATGGTTGTGAGATCGAGTGTAGTCAGACTGAGCGCAATCAGACTGAGTACATTGAAACTGAGCGCAGTGAAAGAAGGCCAGGCATATGGCAGAGCAGAGAAAATCTTATAGAAGAACCGTGGGCAAATGTCTACTTATTGCATCACTGGCAGCGATGTTTCTGTGCGTCGCATACCAGGATAAGGCTTGGGTTCACGAACACTATCAAACTGTTGTGTGGGTGTCTTTGCCGCTAGGCTTTGTGGGGGTTGGCTTAATGGCGGAGCGTAAAGGTTTGAGATTTGTGTGTGCCGCTGTGACCGCCATCGTTGTTGTGGTGGGTTCACTGTCGCTGATCAGTGCGTAGGTTGTCGCACGGGTTGTAAAGGGTCTGGCTGCTTCTTCTGCGGCTAGCCCCGCGCTCTCCACAACAAAAAGTTCGCTCAAAACGCCAGATGTGGGGTCACATCTGGCGTTTTGAGCGAACAATTTGTACAGGGGAGGGGTTAGCTATTCGAAGGCTTCCTCCAGCAGCTGCTTCTGCTCCAGCTGGTGAACCTTTGCCACACCCGTAGCCGTGGAGGACTGAGCGCGGCGGGACACACGCTTCATCTGCAGACCCTCGATGTGCTCAGGGAGGTTCAGAGCCAAGAATGGCCATGGGCCCTGGTTTGCCGGCTCGTCCTGTACCCAACGCACTTCGGCGTTCGGGTAGTTTGCCAGCGTCTCCTTGATGCGGTTAAACGGAATCGGGTGGAGCATCTCCACACGGACGATGGCCACATCGTCGCGCTCATCCGCAGCGCGCTTCTTCTCCAGATCCCAATAGATCTTTCCGGAGCACATCAGGACAGTCTTGATGTCCTTGTTCTCGCCGTTCTGGTTCGGATCGTCGATCACGGACTTGAACTTCTTGACCTCCGTGAAGTCCTCGATGGAGGACACTGCGGCCTTGTTGCGCAGCATGGACTTCGGGGTGAAGACCACCAGTGGGCGCTTCAGGGAGCCCAACGCGTGGCGGCGCAGCAGGTGGAAGTAGTTCGCTGGGGTGGATGGCTGGGCGATCGTCCAGGAGCCCTCCGCGGACATCTGCAGGAAGCGCTCGATGCGTGCAGAGGAGTGGTCCGGTCCCTGGCCCTCGTAGCCGTGTGGCAACAGCAGCACCAGGCTGGAGATCTGGCCCCACTTGGCTTCACCGGAGGAGACGTATTCGTCGATGACGGTCTGTGCACCATTGGCGAAGTCACCGAACTGTGCTTCCCAGGCCACCAGGGCGTCCTTGTTACCCACGGAGTAGCCGTACTCGAAGCCCATGCCCGCGTACTCGGTGAGGGCGGAGTTGTAGGCCGCGAACTTACCGCCGTTGCCAGCCTCCTCGGCCAGCACCTCCAGTGGGGAGTAGCGGTCGTGATCCTCGTGGTCGAACAGCACAGCGTGGCGCTGCGTGAAGGTTCCGCGCAGGGAATCCTCACCCGCCAGGCGAACAGTCTTTCCGCCTTCCACCAGGGAGCCAAAGGCCAGGAGCTCTGCGAAGCCCCAGTCGATGTTGCCCTTGCGAGACATGTCGTGGCGGCGCTTGATCACAGGAGCCACACGTGGGTGCGGCTTGAAGTAATCAGGTACCTCGTAGAACAGGTCGCCGATCTTTTCGATCAGCTCGCGGTTGATGTTGGTCTCCAAACCGTGTGGCAGCTCCTGGGAGCTGGTGATACCACTCTGTTCCTTCGGCTTAGCTCCCTTCTCTGCCTCACGGACCTGGTTAAAGACGGTCTCCAGCTGCTCGTGGAAGTCTCGCTGCACGCGCTCGGCGTCGTCCTCGGACAGGTCTCCACGGCCGATCAGCGTCTCCGTGTACTGGGCGCGGGAGGACTGCTGCTCGTTGATGATGTTGTACATCAGCGGCTGGGTCATGGATGGGTCGTCGGCTTCGTTGTGGCCGCGGCGACGGTAGGCGATCAGGTCGATGAAGACGTCCTTGCCGTAGCGGTTGCGGTAGTCCACAGCCAGGCGTGCAACCCACACACAAGCCTCAGGGTCGTCACCGTTGACGTGGAAGACAGGGCAGTCGAAGCCCTTGGCCAGGTCGGTGGAGTAGTGGGTGGAGCGGCCGGCGTCCGGCGTGGTGGTGAAGCCAATCTGGTTGTTCACCACGATGTGGACGGTGCCGCCCACGTCGTAGGCGTCCAGCTTGTAGAGGTTGATGGTTTCCTGGACGATGCCCAGGCCGGCGAAGGCGGCGTCTCCGTGCAGCAGCAGCGGCATGACCGTGTTGTTCCGGGCGATCTTGTCCGCCTTGGCGCGGGCAATACCCTCCATCACAGGGTTCACCGCTTCAAGGTGGGATGGGTTTGCTGCCAGGTAGACATCAATTTCGCCATCGCCGAACATCTGGTCGTAGTGGCCGGTCGCACCCAAGTGGTACTTCACGTCACCGGAGCCACCTGCGGCGGCAGGGTCGATGTTTCCTTCGAACTCGGTGAAGATCTTGGAGTACGGCTTGCCCACGATGTTGGCCAGCACGTTCAGGCGGCCGCGGTGTGGCATACCGATCACAACCTCGTCCAGGTTCGCGCCGGCGGCCTGGTCGATAGCGGCATCCATCATCGGGATCAGGGTCTCTGCGCCCTCCAGGGAGAAGCGCTTCTGTCCCACGTACTTGGTCTGCAGGAAGTTCTCGAAGGCCTCCGCGGAGTTCAGCTTCTGCAGGATGAACTTCTGCTCAGCCGGGCTGTAGGTCTGCTGGCCGGCTTCGATGCGGTTCTGGAGCCATTGGCGTTCCTCGGCGTCCAGGATGTGCGCGTATTCGCTACCGACCTTCAGGGTGTAGGACTTGCGCAGCGTGGCGAGCACCTCGCGCAGGGTCATGGTCTCGCGGCCGGCGAAGCCACCGACGTTGAAGGTGCGGTCATAATCCCACAGGGTCAGGCCGTGGGTCTCGATCTGCAGGTCCTTGTGGGACGGCTGCGGGAGACCCGGCTGGGTCCAGTGCAGTGGGTTGGTGTTCGCGATCAGGTGTCCGCGGGAGCGGTACGCCTCGATCAGCTGCATCACGCGGGTGGACTTGTCCACACCGATGTTGGGGACGTCCTGGGTCCATCGCACAGGGGCGTAAGGAACGCGCAGGGCTTCGAAGATTTCATCCCAGAAGTCATCGTTGATGAGCAGGCGGCTCATGGTGCGCAGGAACTCGCCGGACTCCGCGCCCTGGATGATGCGGTGGTCGTAGGTGGAGGTGATGGTCACCAGCTTGCCGATGCCCATCTCGCCCAAACGGTCCTCGGAAGCACCGGCGAACTCGGCAGGGTAATCCATGGAGCCCACCCCGATGATCGCGCCCTGGCCCTTGGTCAGGCGTGGCACAGAGTGGCGGGTTCCGATGCCGCCGGGGTTGGTGAGGGAGATGGTGACTCCGGAGAAGTCATCCATGGTGAGCTTGCCTTCTCGGCCGCGGCGTACGACGTCCTCGTACTTCTCCACGAATTCGCTAAAGGACAGGCTTTCTGCTTCCTTAATGGCGGCCACAACCAGGGAACGGGATCCGTTCTTGGCGGTCATGTCGATGGCCAGGCCAAGGTTGATGTGCTCTGGGGTGACCAGGGTGGGCTTGCCGTCGACGACCTCGTAGGCGTTGTTCATGTCTGGGTGAGCCATGACTGCCTTGACCAGAGCGAAGCCGATGATGTGGGTAAAGCTAATCTTGCCGCCGCCGCGCGCGGTGAGCGTCTCGTTGAGCATCGCGCGGTTTTCGAACATGAGCTTGGCGGGCATGTCGCGCACGGACGTGGCGGTGGGGATCTCCAGGGAGGCGTCCATGTTCTTCACCACGGCCTTCGCGGAGCCCTTAATAGCCTTCTTACCTGGCTCCGGCGCCTCAACTGGCCCCTTCGGCGCCGGTGGGACAACGCGGGAAGGGATCGCGGGGGACGCGCTAAATTGGGCGGCCGAGGCGTCGTTGGATGCCTTGGCTTCCTTCTTGGTTTGCCCTGCGCTGGATCCTGCGCCCGTCGCAGTGGAGCGGGATTGGGTCTGTGCCGAGGCAGCGTTGGTTGGTGCCGCCTGTGTTGCGCCTTGTGCGTTGTTGTGGGAAGGCGTTGAGGCAGCGTTGTTCGCTGCCGATGCGCTAGACACACCGTCCTGTGGGTTCTGTGCGAAATAGTCGCGCCATTCCGCGTCCACGGACTGTGGGTCCTGCTTGTATTGCTGGTACATCTGGTCTACCAGCCATTCGTTTTGGCCGAAATTCACACTGCTCACAGCAGGTCCTCGCCTCTTTCTTCAATGACTACAGTCTTGGTTGCCCACCCTACCACTGTGATGGGGTGGTCTTCCGTGGGCGAAAATCTCACTTGTCTGGCGTGGCGTGCGCGGCGTCCCACAGGCGTTTGTACTGGCCACCTCTGGAAATGAGCTGGTCGTGGCTTCCTTGTTCCACGATTCTTCCGTGGTCCATGACCAGGATGGTGTCCGCGCGTGCTGCGGTGCGGAGCCGGTGGGCGATGATGATGGTGGTGCGGCCTGTGCTTGCCCGTGTGATGGCGTCCACGATCTGCTGTTCTTCACTGTCTTCGATGAGTGCAGTGGCCTCGTCGAGCAGCATTATCGCAGGTGTAAGCAGTTCTGCCCGTGCCAGCGCGATGATGTGTTTCTGGCCTGCGGACAGCCCGCGGCCGCCTTCACCGACGTGCCCGTCGAGGCCTCCGGGGATGGTGGCGAGGATGTGTTCGCCGTTGATTCTGCGGATGGCGTTCATGATGTCCGTGTGGGTTGCGTCATGTTGGCTAAACGCTATGTTGCTTCTCACAGATCCCACAAATAGGTGTGGTTCTTGGGGCACTGTGCCCACATGTGTGCGCCACTGACTTAAGGAAATGTTTCTAAGGTTACAACCATTGACGGTGATGATGCCGTGTGTCGGGTCGATGAGACGGTTGACCATGCGGATGATGGTGCTCTTACCCGCCCCTGTGTGGCCGACGATCGCCGTGGTGCCGCGGAACTCGTGGTCGATGTCGATTAATGGAATATCCGACGCCGAGCCTGCGTCCCCACGCGGATAGTCAAAAGTCACGCCGTTGAATCGGATGGTTGGCGGGCGCCCGCCGAGATCTGGCAGGGGGTCGCTCCCGGAGACGATCGTTGGCTGCTCGGCGAGGAAGCTGTTGATCCGGGTCCAGCTGACTCGTGCTTGCTGGTAGCTATCGAAGACGTGCGAGAGCTGTTGGATGGGGCTGAAGAACAGGGAGAGGTAGAGGCTAAACGCCACCAGCGTTCCAGGGGAGACGTTGTGTGACGCGCCCACGGCCAGGACGGTGGCCTGCGCGATGTAGGTGATGGTGTTGAGCGTGGGGAAGTAGAGGGAGACCGCGGCTTGACTTCGGGTGCGTCGGGTGACGTAGTCGCGGGATTGCTTCTCCAGAGTGTTCTGCAGGGCGGGACCATAGTGGTAGGCCTGGCTGGTGGTGAGCCCCATGAGCGCTTCCTGAAAGACGGCGTTGACATGGGAGATTTGGTTCCGAGCGCGCGTGTAGAGCGTACGGGATACGCGCCGGAAGATGATGGTGATGCCGATGATGAGCGGCAGGAAGGCCGCCACGGCGGCACTGAGAGTGGCGTCCGTGGCCAGGAGCATGCCGAAAATGCCGAGCAGCATGGTGGTGGAGACGATGGCCTGGGACAGGCCGGACTGCAAAAACGTGCTTAAGGACTCGATGTCGGTGGTCAACCGTGTCATGATGCGGCCGGAGGCCTGACGATGAAACCACAGCAGATCCATGCGGGTCAGATGCGCGAACATGCGTTGTCTCAGGGCGAAGAGCAGCTTTTCTCCGGTGATGCTGGTGAGCAGCGTGTTGGCGATGGCCGCGATCCAGGAGAACACCACCACGGCCAAGGCGACTGCCGCGGTAACCCAGAGGACCTGTTCGTGCTGGTGCTGCACTCCCGTGTCCAGGGCGTGACGGATGAAGGTGGGAAGGCTAATGTCCGCCAGTGCGGTGGCCAGGAGCGTGAACGCGACCGCCACGATGAACCCGGGAGCGAGCCCGAGCAGAGTCCGCATCGGCACCGGCCCGGTGGACTCCCTTCCCGGAAGGTGGGGAACACCCATAGTCTGTATCCAGCGGGGCACTTCCGGATCTTCTGCGCGCTGTTCGGCAGTGGCACTCGAGGCACGTTTGTCAGAAGCGCGGGTTGCCTCGGACGTACCGCCACCCGGCGCGTTCGGGAGATCCAGGAACTGGTCGGGATGGCGGAAGCCACCGTCGGCACGGTGGCTGATCGCCACCACAGTGACCTGGTTCTGCTCGGTAGCGCTGCTCAAACGAGACAGTATTATTTCTTCGGTGGAGTGGTCGAGCGCAGAGGTGGCGTCGTCGAAAATAATCATCGACGGGCGGCGCAGAACGGCGCGGGCGATGGCGATACGTTGGCGCTGGCCGCCAGATAAGGTCACGCCGCGCTCGCCCACGATCGTGTCCAGGCCACCCAGTTCGTCGATGAAGTCGGTGGCGCAGGCGATGTCGGTGGCGCGGCGGATCTCCTGGTCGATGGTGCAGGGATCATGGGGGAGGCCCAGCAGGATGTTGTCCCGGATGCTGGCGGAGAAGAGGAAAGGCTCGTCCATGACGATGACGGGCCGATGGTCCTCCCGGATGTCTAACAGCGGACCGAACTGCGTGTTGAGAGTGGATGCAGTCTTGCTGTTGAGCCCCGCCAGCGCGTGCGCCAGGCGCGTCTTCCCGCTGGCCACGGAGCCGCGGACGATGGTAGTGGAGCCCGCGGGGATGTTGATGGGGACGCGGGCGTGGCCCAAGTCCACCGTGCCCGTGATGCTGAGCGCCTCCGACGGGATGATGGAGCCCGTGGGGCGCGGGGGAGCGTCGATGACCTCCAGCACACGGTCCACGCTGGCCTGGGTGGTGTGCAGGTTCACCACCATCGAGGCGCACTGGCGTGCCAAGCGCGACAGCATGGTGATGTAGGTGGCCACAGATAAGAACTCGCCCAGGGAGATCACGCCATGGAGGGCCAGCCAGCCGCCCACGGCGATGGTGGCGACCAGCGCCACATTGGGAACCGCAGCCAGCGCCGGCTGAAAACGCGCGTTGATCGCAGCAAGATGCACGTTGAGGGACAACAGCGCCCGGGTCAGGCGATCGTAACGCGTTGCGTGTCGGCCTTCTTGCGCGAAGCTTTTGACCACCTGGATGCCCGTGACGGTCTGCTCCACATGCGTGGCCACCGTCGCCGCTTGTTCGCGCACGCGCGCGGTCGGCTGATAGAGATCCGTGCGCGAGCGCTTCCCGATCCAGATCAGCAGCGGCGCAAAGATAAGGATAAGAAGCGCAATCGGTGGCGAGATCCACAGCACTACCACCGTGATCAGGGTGAGCTCCACCACGCTATTGAGCAGGAGGGGAAGCATGGCGGTCGTCACCTGGATCGCGTTGAGATCGGAGATCGACCGGGACACCACATGACCCGTCCCGGAGGACGCCGCGCGCTGTTCATCCACGCTGTGCACGGCACGGAACAGCTGGCTGCGTATGCGGTGCTGTGTATGAAAGGAGAACACGCCAGACAAAAATCGCCGGCTGGCTTGCAACGCAAAGCGAGCCAGAGCCGCGCCGATGAGCAAGGGGATCGCCGCGTGGGAACCGTCCAGGCTCGCGCCCATCAGCAGCGGAAGCGCCACATCCACGAACGGCAGTAGCACAGTAAACACCACAATGGACGCGAGAGTCCAGCGATTGCGCGGGGCGAATCGTCTGAGAACTGTGAGCATGGAGGACGTGGGGTGTGATGCGGGACGCTTAGGCGTCGTTGTTCGATCCCGCGATGGCACGCTGGGCTTCCGGAGAATTAATAAACCCGTGCACGTGCTTAATCATTTCCTTTGCGATCGCCCGATTCGCGCTAGCGCCCAGAACAACACCGACGCCCAGCGGTAGGACCTTGCGGAACATGGACTTCTTGAGGCGCTTGCGTAGCTGACGGAAGGCCATGCGGCCCAAAATGGAGTTGGCCTTCATGAGCTGAGGCCTGGAGGATCGGCGAAGGTCCCGGAGGGACTTCACGGAGCTTAGCGCGCCCTCTTGGGTGAGGGCGGCAACGATCTCCTTATCGTTGGCGCCGTAGACAGCCAGGAACACGATGGTGCGGCGGATCTCTTCGTCGCTGGTGTCCATGCCGTGCAGCTCGGCGCTGGCGATCGCGTAGGCAGCGCAGGCTTCCAGCAGGAGGACGGCCTCGCCGGCGATGCCGGCCAGAGACAGCGCGGTGCCGATGCCGGGGAACGCGGCCACGGAGCCCGTACCCGCACCCGTGGTGGTGGCGGCCATCAGGAATTGCTTATCCAGCTGCTCCTGTTGTTCGGCGAGGGACTTATCGGGGTGCTTGTCCTTGATGCGCTGAACATAGGAGGAGATCGCGGGACCTTGGACCTTCACCACCCGGTCGATGGTACTGAAGAACATCCGAGCGACCTTGTCCTTCGGGTAGTTCTTGTTGTCGGGGTCGATCGGATCCTGTGCGGAGGTCGTCGAGTCCTTGGTGTCTGGGTTGTTGTCCGCATTCTTACGGTTCTTGCCAAAGAGGGCCATGCATTCTCTCCTCATGAAGGGGTTCTACGTCATTGTACGGATTCTTGGCACACAAGCGGGCGCGCTGCAGCGGCCTGGGCGCTACCATGGGAGACAACGCCCGTGGGGCGTAACCAATGACAGCTCGACATGGGTTGTCGTGGTTTTTCCTGGAGAGGGAAGGACGGCCATGGGATTTTTTGAAGATATTGCCGCGGCGTTGGACGACGAGGGAATTGAGTCCCGTTTTAATCATGGAACGCTGTTTGTTCCCATCGCCCCAGAGTTGGAAATCCAATTTGAGGAGATTTCTGCGCCCATTTCTGCTGCGAATGTGTTTTTAGCTCGGTCGGACGGATGGGATGCCGATGAACTGAATCCGGAATTTGACCCCGCGTTAGTGGCAGTGGTGTTTTCGGTGGACGCTGCGGTGGAGGCGGTGGCCCAACACATCGCAACCGATGAGATTGTCAGCGTGTTGGACTCGTTGGTGGATAGCGCCGATGACCGGCTATCGGACCTGGACTTTGAACAAGATGAGCATAATCCCCTGCAGGTCACGGCGCCCGTTGCAGAGCACTCGCACGTCGTGGTGGAATTGCTCTCCGACGCTCCGGAGCTGACCGCGCAGGTTCAGTTTGTGACTGCCGGGGTGGAAGACGAGGAGCTGGAGGAAGAAATCCTGGAGCTGGGGGTGTTTCACGAGGTGGACCAACTCTTTGCGGCACTCGAGGTTGCCGCCGCGCAGGCTCAGTATTGGGAGGAACTGCTGGTTCCTCTGGAAGATCGATAAGCTCCCGGAGCATCAGGAGAAACCCCTCACATGTGTCATGCGGGGGCAGAGCGCTGCTCGGAGTCGTGTGTTGCGAAGGGGTGCGCTGCAGGCCGTGGGCTAGCATGTCCCTATATGCCTCATAGCGCTGTGGTGGCTTTGGAGTGCATCACCACACAGAAAGGTGGAGACGATGACGGATATCGCCATCATTGGCGGCGGCGTGGCAGGGTTGGCGGCAGCACGAACCCTGCGCACAAAGGGCTATCGATGCGATATTTACGAATCCACAGGCGAGCTCGGCGGGCGCGTGCGCAGCGAATACTTCGATGACATCACCGTGGATTATGGATTTCAGTGGTTCAATTCCTGGTACCCCTCGCTGAAAGAAATCCTGGGCAGTGGGGAATACGAAACCCTGGACGTCTGCAATTTCAAACCGGGAATCCAAACACTGACCGACAGTGGCATGGCGATGTTCGCGGACCCGATTCGCGCTCCACGTTTGGTTCCCGCCCTCATGCGTTCCCATGTGCGCTCGGCGATGACCTTTAAAGAGTTCATGCGCTTGCAACGCTGGATTGGGTCCGAGATCCCCCATCGCTCCAGCCTGGAAGTGCGCAGTATTCGGGATGCCAAGGCTGCCTGTGACGTGAGCGTGGCGGAGTCTCTCGACCACCGGGGTGTGACGGGGCGTATGAGAACCTGCGTGGTGGACCCCGTGATCGAAGCGTTCATGGTGGATAAGGAAGGCCGCTCCTCGGCGACGTTCGCGAAATGGATGATCGGCACTCTGCTGCGCGGAACCTTTGCCGTCCCACGTTTGGGCATGGGGGAGCTGACATCCATCATGGCTCGCGTCCATGGAATGGTCACCCACCTGAACGCGCACATTACGGGTCTGACAATCCTGGACAACGGAGTGCGGGTGAGTGTTGATGGTGCGCCGGATGCCACCTACCGCAAAGTGATTCTCGCCTTGCAGCCTTCGGAGGAAAGGAGCCTGTTGGAGTCCATTGGGTGGCTCCAGCCTCCACTGGAGAGCGTGGGCTGCAGCACGTGGTGGTTCGTTTCTGATGAGCCCATTGATGATAACGGCCTGATTACCGTCGATGGCTGCAAGCGAACTCCCATTTCCGTGGCCGCGGAGGTGACGTCCGCATCACCGGAATACGCGCCGGGCAGGCATCTTGTTGCCGGTTCCGTGGTGCACAATTCGCCGAATGATTCCATCTCAGACCTGCCGACAGACCTCGAGATGCGGCAGCACCTCGGACAGTTGTTTGATGTGGACTCCTCCCGCTGGGACCTGGTCACGCGCCACGATATTGCGGAAGCCAAGCCGATCATTCCGCCTACCCGAGCGGTGTCCAAAAAGGGGCAGAAGTTCTGCGTGGACGAGAAGGTCTTTTTGGCCGGGGTGCAGTATGCAACGCCAACGTTGGATGGCGCGATTCGTAGCGGACAGCGTGCCGCCCAGCATGTGGCGAATGCCCTCGATACGCCCTGATGCACCGTCATACACGCGTGCGAAATCGCTTTTTTCGCAGGTAACCCGTAACATCGATGGGTAATGAGTAAAACTGAAAACGTCACCGGCGACGTGAACGAGCCGGTCAACGAGAATCTGGATACTCAGAGTGAACTGCGTAGCGAGCATGTAGATAGCCCGCTTGATGTGAATGACGTGCTGGCGCACGCATCCAGCGATGTCGCTGACGAGGCAGTAATTTCTGAGAACGCCGAAAACGCTGAGAATGAGAAGAGCGCTACTGACCAGGTAGCGGAAGAAACGAGTAACACCCCCGCCACGGATGACATCCCCACCACGGAAGAATCATCCACCGAGGAAGAACCATCCGCTGAAAGCCCCCACGGTTTCGAGGGGCTAGGCCTGCCAGAGCGCGTGCTGAACGCCGTGAAGCAGGTCGGATTTGAAGAACCTTCACCTATTCAAGCCGAGACTATTCCTGTGCTGATGGACGGCCAGGATGTGGTGGGCTTGGCACAGACGGGTACGGGTAAGACCGCAGCGTTCGCGCTGCCAATCCTGTCGCGTATTGACCTGTCCCGTAAGGAGCCTCAGGCTTTGGTGTTGGCCCCCACGCGTGAGCTGGCGCTGCAGGTGGCTGAGTCTTTTCAGTCTTTTGCCGAGCACCTGGGCGGCATTCATGTCCTGCCAATCTACGGTGGACAGTCCTACGGCGTGCAGCTGTCCGGACTGCGCCGTGGAGCCCAGATCATCGTCGGTACTCCCGGCCGTGTGATCGATCACCTGTCGAAGGGCAGCTTGGATATTTCCCAGCTGCGCTTCCTGGTGCTGGACGAGGCCGATGAGATGCTGAACATGGGCTTCCAGGAGGACGTGGAGCGCATCCTGGAGGACACCCCAGAGCAGAAGCAGGTGGCCCTGTTTTCCGCCACGATGCCGCAGGGGATTCGCCGGTTGTCCCGCCAATACCTCAATGATCCCCAGGAGATCACGGTCAAGGCAGCACAGCGGACGAATAAGAACATCGAGCAGGATTACCTGCTGGTGAATCACCGCAATAAGCTGGACGCCCTGACGCGCATTCTTGAAGTCACTGAGTTCGAAGCCATGATCATGTTCGTGCGCACCAAGAACGAAACTGAAGAGTTGGCTGAGCGTCTGCGCGCCCGCGGCTTCAATGCTGCGGCAATCAACGGCGATATCGTCCAGGCCCAGCGTGAGCGCACGGTGGATCAGCTGAAGGATGGTCGCCTGGACATTCTGGTGGCGACGGACGTTGCCGCCCGCGGCTTGGACGTCGACCGCATCACGCACGTGTTCAACTACGACATCCCGCACGATACCGAGTCCTACGTGCACCGCATTGGCCGCACCGGCCGCGCAGGCCGCTCGGGCCGCGCCATCTTGTTTGTGACTCCTCGAGAGCGCCGCCTGCTCAAGGCCATTGAGCGCGCCACGAAGTCCCACCTCAACGAGATTGAGTTGCCCAGTGTGGATGAGGTCAACGAGTCCCGTAAAGACAAGTTCCGTGAGGCCGTGGGGGAGCACCTCGACGATCCACAGATCGGCATCTTCCGTGAACTAGTGACGGAGTACGCAGAGTCCAACGATGTGTCTCTGGAGCATGTGGCGGCGTCCCTGGCTGTGCAGCTTCAGGCTGGCGAGGACTTCCTGCTGAAGGAAATGCCGCAGCAGGAGCGTCCGAAGCGTAATCGCGATGACCGCTATGGTGATAGCGGCCGTAAGGGTGGCGGTTCCTTCCGCTCCTTCGAGGAACGTTTCAATAAGGAGGCTCCACGCGTCGCGGATCGCAACGGCAATGAGCTTGCCGTGTACCGCCTGAGCGTTGGTCACCGTCAGCGTGTGCGCCCGGGTGCGATCGTGGGCGCGATTGCTAACGAAGCCGGTTTGAACTCGAAGGACTTTGGCCGCATCAGTATTTTCCCTGAGCACTCCCTGATCGAGCTTCCGGCGGACCTGGATGATGATGTCTTCCGCCAGCTGGACCAGACGCGCGTGTCCGGCCAGTTGATCAACATTGAGCCAGATCCGGGCCCACCGGCCGGCCGCCCTGCCGCGCATCGCCGCAACGACCGCCGCGACGACCGGGGTGGCGACCGACGAGATGATCGTCGTGGCGGTCGTAACTTCCGCGACCGTAACGACCGACGCGGTGACCGTCGTGATGACCGCGATGGCGACCGACGAGATGATCGTCGTGGCGGCCGTAACTTCCGTGACCGCAACGACCGACGCGATGATCGGGGCGGTGACCGCCGCGGCGGTCGCAGCTTCCGCGATCGTAACGACCGGCGTGGTGGGCGTCGGGATGATCGTCGCCGCGACCGCTTCTAGGGACGCACCCACGCATTCGATAGAATGCATGAATTATGCGTCACACCACCTCACCCTCCTTGTCACCTGATGGGTCCGCCATCGCCTACATCGTTCGCGAAGGCGGCTACCCCTATGCCGTTCAGGCTGAAGTGACGGGTGAGGGGATCGGCACAGAACGTCCGGTGCAATTGCCGGTCGAGGGGCCGGTGACCCGTGTGCTGCATTCGCCGGACACCAAGTGGGTGGCCTGCGAGGTCTCCCCGAAGGGCTCCGAGCGCTTGGAGACCTTCATTGTCTCCACCGACCCCGTGATCCCGGACGCTATCCCGCTGCGCCATACCTACGACGCCCGCGCGTCCCTCGTGGAATGGGATCGCGGGCGCTTGGCGATGGACGTGGTCGCCGTGGATGGCGTGTCCGAGGCCCGCCTGGTAGATCCTGAAAACTCCCGTTCGGTGGTGATGGATCGCCGCCTGGATTCCATGCTTGTGGCGTCCGAGGCGGGCTACTGCCTGATGCGCGTGGGCCCGCGCGGCAATCGCGAGCTTCTCCTGGTCACCCCCGATGGCCAGTGGATGCCTCTGCTGCCCCCGGAGCCGGGCGCGACCACGGACCGGGGTGTGATCCTGCCGATTGATGAGGAAACCCTGGTGGTTCTGGTGGTGTCCGACCACGGCGCTGATCGGCGTCGAATCTTACGCATCGTGGTGGAGCTGGCCCACGACGGCCAGCCGCGCCCGGTGTGCCGCCAGGTGGAGGAGCTCATCAGTAACCCCGATGCGGACGTGGACGAGTTCGTCATCAGTGAAGACCTATCCACCGTGGCTGTGCTGTGGAACCAGGCCGGCATCTCCACATTGGAGCTGTTGGCGCTGGGGGAGGAGCAGCGCGTGCAGGTCCGTCGCGCTGTGGAGCTGCCGGGCATGGTGGCAGCACATCTGTCGATCACGGACGACGGCGGCCTGCTGTCCCTGACCGTGGAGGGGCCCGGCCTTCCTCCGACGGTGGAGGTGCTGCGCATCGACGTGGGCCGGGTGGAGCCGTTGGATCCGGAGCGGACCGAGCGTCTGGAGGAGCAAGCCCGCCAGGCTGATTCGCCGGAGTTGGTGCATTACACCGCGCGCGATGGGCTGGAGCTTTCCGGCTGGTTGTATATGCCCGCCGAGCCTGCGGAGAATCGCCCGGTGTATATCCATCTCCACGGCGGCCCGGAGGGGCAGTCGCGCCCCAGCCACCATGACGTGTTGGCCGATCTGGTCAGTGCCGGAGTGACCGTGTTTACCCCCAACATCCGCGGGTCGCAGGGCAATGGACGTGCGTTTGTGCACGCCGATGACCGTTACGGGCGATTTGCTGCCGTGGATGATGTTGCGGATACTGCCTCTTTTTTGCTCGACGCCAACCTCGCGTCCCCCGGCCGCATCGCCGTGGGAGGTCGCAGTTATGGCGGATTCTTGGCGCTGTTGGCGGCCGCCCGCTACCCGGAGATGTTCTGTGGTGTGGTGGATGCCTGCGGCATGACGAGTTTCGAGACGTATTACGAGTCCACGGAGCCGTGGTTGGCCTCGGCGGCGTCCCCGAAGTATGGCTATCCGATGCACGACGCGGAGTTGTTGCTGGAGATTTCGCCGCTGTATAAGGCGCGAGAGTTGGTCACGCCGATTCTGTTTATTCACGGCGCGAACGATACAAATGTGCCCTTGCAGGAATCCCAGCAGCTGTATGACGCTGTGGTTGATGCGGGGCACACCCCGGAGTTTTTGACGGTTCCGGGGGAGGGGCACCAGTTTGTGAAGCCGAAGTCGCGCCGGCTGATTGCCGATACGATGCTGGACTTCTTGAGAACGATTCGGTGCCTTGAGTCAGCTGATTAGTGGGCCAGCTGATAAGCGAGCTGGCTCGGTGAATTCTTAGAAGAACATCAGCACCGCGGTGATGAACCACAGCAGGTTGAAGATGCCGCCGAACATTGCGGCCTGACCTGGGATCTTGTCCACGTCAACGTCGCGGAGCTTCTCCTCTTCACCAGGGGTTGCTGGGTCATCGCCAGGCTCCTGAGCGCCCGCGGCGAGCACGGCCACGCGCTGCTTCGGGATGACCACGGCCACCAGCAGAACCCATGCGATCACGGCCAGCAGGATGGCGGCGTGGAAGTTGTAGCGCTGCATGGCGCCCTCGACGGTGAACCATGCTGCAATACCTAGAACCGGCACCAGCAGGGAGATGTAGCCGTAGGTGCGGGTGATGCCTGCCAGGATGCGCAGGGCTCCCTTCGCGGCAGCGTCGCCGGCGATGGCACGGCGGAACTGCGGCGCGAACATGGAGGTGGAAATTGTGACGGGGCCGATGAGGAGGATGGCGGCCAGGACGTGAAGAATCACCATAATGTTATCCATATGCTCTACTTTGTCAGATGAGCAGGGCTTTGTCAGATTAGCCAGGCCTTCGCACTCTTAGAGGCCGCATGCGGCGCGGGCCGTGCGCTCGTCGGCGCGGGTGATGGCGAGCCCGTAGACCGCCGACACGTGGATGTACCGTGCCGCATAGGCGCAGTGCTGTCGCGGATCCGGCGGCATCCAGGCGGACAGGGTGGCATCGGATTTGGTGCGGTTGATGGTGGAGTCCACCGCGACGAGGTTGAGCTGGGCGTCGTTGGCAAAATCGCGACGACGCTGCGACGTCCACGACCACGCACCCAGGTCCCACGCGGCGGACAGGGGGACAATGTGGTCGATATCGACGTGGGTGGGGTCCATCGCTCGCCCAGTGTAGGGGTCAAGCTGCGGATGCGCGACGCCGAGCTCACGGCGGTCGCGGCAATCGTGCAGGGCGAAGGTGTCCTGCAGAACGGCTTCACGGGTGGTGCAGAGCTGGCCGGTGTGCTGATTGAGCGAGTGGGCCCAGCCATGGCCGAACTGGTCGCGATCGTAGCCAAGCACTTTGGGGCGCACGGCGATGACGGTGAGCGTGGAGAGGTCATGCGTCAGCGACGCGGCCAACTCTGGCGGGGCGGGAGGGGTACGCTGCGGGAGAAATAGCAACAGGAGGGAGGTCGCGGTGCAGGCGGCGAGGAAGCCGCGCGCAGGGGAGAAGTGCACACAGAAGAGGCGTGCACGACGGATGAAGACAGAAAGGAAACGCCACATGCAGTATTAGACTGCAGTGGCGCTTGTAAGGTTCACTTTTTTATTCCCGCGAAGGGTGTATTCCCGCGCGGTAGTCCCGCAAGGGGAACAGCCGTGCCCTTAGGCCGGCTGCTCAGCGGGATTCTGCTGCGTCGTTGGCAGCGCGTAGTTCGGGTCCTTGGCAACCTGAACCGCCTTATCGAAGGTGGAGGTCACGGTCTCGTCCGGTGCCTTGGTGATCAAGGTGACGACCACCATGGCGATGACGTTGGCCAGCACACCTGGGACCATCTCGTAGAGGCCGAAGGGCTTGTCCATGATTCCGAAGGACTCCAGACCACCCCACAGGAACGCGACCACGGCACCGGCAACCAGACCAGCTCCAGCGCCTGCGGCGTTGAGCCGGCGCCAGTACAGCGCACCGACGATGACAGGGCCGAAGGCGGAACCGAAACCAGCCCAGGCGAAGGACACGAGGGCCAAGATACCGGCGTCCGGGTTCAGGGCGATCAGTGCCGCGAACAGTGCCACGGCAATTACTGCGATGCGGGACAGGTTCTTCAGAGCGTTGTCGGAAGCCTGCTTGTTGATGAGGCCCTTGTAGATGTCCTCGATCAGTGCGGAGGCAACCACCAGCAGCTGGGAAGAAATGGTGGACATGATCGCTGCCAGCACAGCGGTCAGAACCAAACCGGCGATCAGTGGGTGGAACAGAATGCGTCCCATGTCCAGGAAGATCGTCTCAAAGTTCTGCTTATCCACGATGGAGATGCTGGGGTCCATGCCGAAGTAGGCCGGTCCGATGGTGGCTACCGTCACGGCGCCAACCAGGCACAGTGCCATCCAGCCCACACCGTAGGCCATACCCGCGCGGGCGTCGGACGGCTTGCGCAGAGCCATGAAACGCACAATGATGTGTGGTTGGCCGAAGTAACCCAGGCCCCAGGCCAGGTTGGAAATGATGACCACGCCACTGACTCCCGCGAACATGGAGAACCAGTTCGGGTTAGCCTCGATCAGGTTCGCTCCATAGGAGTGCTGAGTCTGGTAGGTCCAGATCTGGCTTGGGTCATCCATCGCCATCAGCGCGAAGATAGGCACCGCGATGAGCGCCAGGAACATGATGAGTCCCTGCACCATGTCCGTGTAGGACACAGCGGTGAAGCCACCGATGAAGGTGTAACCCACCGTCACGGCGGCGATGATGATCATTCCGGTCAGGTAATCACCGTCGAAGGTCGATTCGAAGTAGCGTCCACCTGCAACCATGCCCGAAGAGACATAGAAGGTGAAGAACAGCAAAATGATCAGACCGGATGCTACTCGCAGGATGTGGGTTCTGTCATTGAAGCGGTTTTCCAGGAAGGACGGAACAGTAATGGAGTTGTTCGCGACCTCAGTGTACGCACGCAGACGTGGAGCCGTGATCTTCCAGTTCACGGCAGCGCCCACGAGCAGGCCGATTGCCATCCACAATTCTCCATAGCCGGACATGTAGAGGGCACCTGGCAGGCCCATCAGCAGCCAACCAGACATATCGGAAGCGCCAGCGGACAATGCTGCGACGAATGGGTGCAGTGTGCGCCCACCCAGCATGTAGTCCTCGTACTCGTCGGTGTTCTTGTAACCATAAAGTCCGATGAGCAACATGGCGCCGAGGTAGATAACCATGGCAATGACGAACCATGTTTGTTCAGTCATAAAAACTCTCCTTAGGGTTCCGACCGACCATATCATATGACCTGTGTTCTATTTTGAGTCTTTTGTGATGTGAGTCATGTAGGAGGGGACTGGTAGAACTTTCAGGTATGAGTTACACCCACCTCGTTCATGCCTTCGCACCGGCCTCCGGTGGCATTCACGTGTGGGTAGAGCAAGTAGACGGCCACTCCGTGGTGCTTGATCCGCGCACACTGGACCGGACGAGCCTGCCCCACGAGCTCTTTGAACTGGTCATTTCCCGTCCCATGCGCCGCAGGGGTATGCATACCCTGGCCTCGCCGAAGGGTCGGATTGTGGAGATCCAGGTTCCCACGCTGGCCTTCACGCCACAGGAAAGCGTGGCGCTGATGACGGCACTGTGTTCCTATATCAATACAGCGGCTACCGAATCTGAGGGGAAAACGCCCGAGGAGATAGGTCTATCTCCAGAAATACTGTATCTGTGCGACCTTTTTGCCTTCGCCGATTCTCTCGTGCGCTCGGGACGCATCATGTTTCGGACGGACTTGGTGGAGCGGACGTGGTATCCGCGCTGGGTGGTCTCTGCCGCCGGTGACCATCACCGCGTGATAGAACGCTTTGAGCGCGTGCTGCCCGGAGTCTTGTCACGCAACGGCACCGATGTTCACGCTGTGCTGGATGATTTTATCCACTGGATTGCTGTGGAACATCTCGGCCGTGCCCAGGGGTTGCACGAGGACTTAAGCGTTGAGTTTGTGGAGGCACTCGCCACGGGAACTGAATCGTCCCGCGTGAGCTCCAGGACCATGGAGGCTCTGGCTGAGTGGCGCCGTTCTGCTGCACGGAAAGCCACCGAGCTCACGCTCATGCTGTCCTCGCCGCAGGACACCGTAGAAAACATGGAGAAACGGCACTGGCGGCTGGGCTTCGCGCTGTCCACCAACGGTGGCCCAGTCACGCCGCTGGTCGCGGCGGAGACGCCTGAGCAGACCCGAACCATGGTCGCCAGATTCGTGGACGATCTGGTGAAAGCCTGGCCCGAGCTGCGGCCAGCCCTAGATGCGGTGTACGTGTGGGCACAACCCGGTTGGTGGATCCCCGGACCGGACATTGTGACGGGGGATCCGTTGCGTGATCGCATGGTTGCCATTGGGCTCACTCTTGACCAGGTGGCGGAGCTGCTGGATACTCGCGCGGCAGAACTCAAGTCCCGAGGGATCAACGTGATGATCCCTCGGGAGTGGATCGCGCAGCGGCCGTCGGTACGTATTCGCACCACCGCAGT
Source organism: Corynebacterium zhongnanshanii (assembly GCF_014490575.1). NCBI lineage: Bacteria > Bacillati > Actinomycetota > Actinomycetes > Mycobacteriales > Corynebacteriaceae > Corynebacterium > Corynebacterium zhongnanshanii. Next base: position 1,376,806 of record NZ_CP061033.1, on the reverse strand, counting down.
GGGGGATGGGCCCGGCAGCGGCAAGCTGGGGCTGGATCAGCTCATGAACTTCAGCGTCAGCATCTCCCTCAACGGTCAGGCTGTGGATGAACGGGTTGCCCGAGAGATGGTGAACTCGGCGTCGTCCATTGTGAAGATCAATGGGAAATATGTTCACCTTGACCAGACAACCTTGCGGCGCGCTCGGCAGTGGATGGATGTACTGAAGGAATCGGCGAAGGAACGCAGCGGACAGCAAGACCTGGCGGCGGTGACAGTACGCGATGTGCTGGAGGCCAACGCGGCATCCCAGGACGATCGCGAGGACGAACACGAATTCACGGTGATCACGGACGGATGGGTGGATCAGCTGCTCACCCACGACAACCGGGTGGAGCCGCCCCAGAATATCGAGCTACCGGAGACGGTCGTGACACCCCTGCGTGAGCATCAGCTCAGGGGCGTGAAGTGGTTGGCCTGGATGTTGCAGCATAACCTTGGGGCCATCTTGGCTGATGACATGGGTTTGGGGAAGACGCTGCAGATCTTGGCGCTCGTGGCGTGGGAAAAAGCGCATCGGGCGGAGGAAGGACAGGCGTCCGTCACCACGTTGGTCATTGCGCCAACCTCGGTGCTGAACGCCTGGGTGAGTGAGGCGCGTACGCACGTTCCCAGCCTGAAGATTTTGGTCGATCATGGGCCTCGGGCGCCGGAGTCGCTTGCAATGTATGAGCAGGCGCCTGAAGAAGCGCCGGATATTGTGCTCACCACCTATGGCCGCGTGGCGCGCAACCCTGAACGCTATCGCGGGCAGAGGTGGGGCAGGGTTGTGGCCGATGAGGCGCAGGCTATTAAGAATCCGAACACGAAACAGTCGCGCGCGGTGCGCAGTATTGATGCGTATCACCATATCGCTCTGTCGGGAACTCCCGTGGAAAATAAACTGGCGGACCTTTATGCGCTGATGGATTTTGCGAATCCTGGGATTTTGGGCAGTGCTCCGGCTTTTCAGAATCGTTTGGCGATCCCCATTGAGCGCTATCAGGATCCCGACGCCACGGCGCGGTTAAGAAACCTGGTGCAGCCGTTTATTTTGCGACGGTTGAAAACGGATGAAGAGGTGGGGCTGGATCTACCGCCGAAGCAGGAAATTGTGGAGACCATTGCGCTCACCGCTGAACAAGCGGCTCTGTACGAGGCGTATATCAGCCGGTTGGAAGAGGACATGCATCGCGGAACAACGGGTCGGCGTGCGATGATTTTGGGGGCGTTGGTGCGGATTAAACAAATTTGCAATCATCCGGTGCATTTCACCCAGGATGGATCGGGAATCTTGAAAGATGGAAAGCATCGCTCTCATCGCGTGGAACGGATTTTTGAGATTCTTGAGCAGGCTCGGACCGATGGCAGAAAGGCATTGTTGTTCACTCAGTTTCCCACGTTCGGATCACTGCTCATTCCGGAGATGGAACAGCATTTCGGCATGAAGATTCCTATGCTTCATGGCGGATTAACCAGAGCGCAGCGTGCGCGGATGGTGGAGGATTTTCAATCCCCCGATGGGCCGCAATTCATGGTGCTGTCCGTGAAAGCCGGCGGCACGGGAATTACCTTGACGGAGGCTAGTGTGGTCATTCACATCGACCGCTGGTGGAACCCCGCGGTGGAGGATCAGGCGACCGATCGCGCTTACCGCATCGGGCAAAATAAGGACGTGACTGTGTACAAACTCGTGGCTCAGGGAACGCTGGATGAGCGCATCAACGATCTGATCATGGGCAAACGCGAGCTGGCCAGCACCGTGGTCGGGGCCGGGGAAGGATGGATTGCCGATTTATCCGACGCCGAGCTGTCCGAATTGTGGACCCTTCGTACAGGCTCGGACGAACCGTTACATCGGTTCAAGCGTGGAGGTGAGGACAGTGGTCACTAGGCCAACGAATTCCTATGGCCGGGGTCGCCGAGGCCGCAAGCGGATCGATGACACGGTAGTGATGGCAGATTTTGGAGCGCGCCGACGCGCCGAACAGCAGGCTGAGATCCGCCGCCCCGCCGTTCCACGCTCTGGCGGCAATTGGGCCTCCACTACTTTTATGGACCTGGCGCTCGAGGGGGCGGATCATGGAAGGGTGACGCGAGGTCGGGACTATTTCCGCGCAGGACATGTTCTCTTTGTGGCCTGGTCGACCGATCACCTGGTGGGTTGGGTGAAGGGCAGTCAGCTCGAGCCCTTTGAGGTGACGATGACCCTCAATCCGATGGATGAGGACACGAAAGATGCCGTGGCGACGCTGCTCGGAAGCTCGCCGAAGGTGTTGCATGAGTACATGGTGGGGCGTCCGCCGTCGATTCTGACCACGCCCTTGTTGAGCGCGATTGCAGGGCGCCACTGCGACTGCCCGGATCGCATGCCTGTCTGCAAACATATTGTGGCTGTGGCGATGCGTTTTGCACGGGAGTTGGAGGAGAGCCCGTTAGAGCTGCTGCACCTGCGTGGCATTGATCCCCAACCATTCAAGGACGCCTTGGCGAGCGGAGAAGCTCTGTGGGGACCGTCGGAAGGTCCCTCGAAGCCCCGGCTTCTGGAGGATCCGCAGCCGGAACAGATGGTGGATCCCCGAGCTTTTTGGGGGAGAGGCTCCACGGCAGTGAGCTGGGATCCACCTGACGTGGAAGAGGGGATGGAACTGGGCGAGCGGGAACATTTGATGGCGGCGTTAGAGTCCGTGACGTGGACGCACATTGACCAGTTGGATGCCTCGTATCAGATCGACCGCTGCTATGAAACCTTAGAAAACGCAGAACCTTTGTTCGATTATTCAGCTCGGATGTCTGAGGTGTATGAGATAAATGACCCAGACAACGAAGAAAGGGATGACTTGTGAGCACACACGCCAACCACCTCCGCATCCTGCACACCTCAGATTGGCAATTGGGCATGTCGCCCAGTTTCTTGGGTGAGGAAGCACGCCCCCGATACACCTATGACCGCCTGGTCGCTGTGAAAAGAGTTCTCGCCGAAGCCGAGGCGCAACAGTGCGATGCGGTGGTTGTGGCAGGGGATGTCTTTGATAACAACTTCCTCAAGCCCGAGGTGTACCAGCGTGCGCTGGACATCCTGGAGGACGCAGAGCTGCCCGTGTTTCTCCTTCCGGGCAACCACGATCCTTTGGACGCCGCCAGCATCTATCGCACCGACGGGATCCAACAGCTCAAGAATGTGACGGTACTGGTTGACTCCACGCCGATTCAGCTGGAGCGCTTGGGGGAGGGAGCCGCCCGGATCGTGGGAGCACCCATGCGTTCCCGCCATGTGAATGTGGACTTGGTGGGTCAGGCGTTGGATACTCTCACAGCACCTCAAGATTCCACCATCACGGTTCTGGTGGGCCATGGTGCGGCCATTGCCTTCGGAACTCCAGAGCCCGAGCACATCGACATTGCGCGAGCCGAGGAGGCCTACCGGCGCCGTGTGGTGGACTACATCGCCCTCGGTGATACCCACTCCGCAATGCAGCTCGACCAGGATGGTGTGATCTGGTACTCCGGCTCGCCCGAGGTGACGGACTACCGAGAGTCCGATGGTGGCGGAGAGTCCAATTCAGGCAAAGCACTGATCGTGGACATCACCGTGGAGGATCCATCCCACCCAGCAGACGTCGCAGTCCGAGAGATCACCATCGGCCAGTGGGCGTTTCAGGCGCTCAGTGCAGAGGTCAACAATAGGCAGGACGCTGAACGTTTCATCGAAACATTAAAAGCCCTCCCCAATAAGGCCCAGACCTCGGTGAAATATTCACTGTCGGGAGTGGTGGATGTGGATACCTACGCCTGGCTGGATTCCATGGCAGAACAGACGGCGCCCAAGTTTGCAGCCCTGTATCGCCGCACCAGAACGTGGTCCCTCTACACCCGCCCCAGCGACGAGGAGCTGAGCGGAGAGGCCTTCGGTGACGGCATCGCAGGAACCGTGGCACACCGCCTGGCGGAATTGATCGACGCAGGAGACACGCGAGCCAGCGACGCGCTGAACCTGCTGTACAAGCTCTCCCAAGAAATGAAGGTGACGGAGCGATGAACCCCTCTGTCGACCAGCCCGAAAAGGATAGAACTAGCGGACTTCACCCGGCCTTGCGCGTGGAGGAAATCCAGCTGAAGAATGTAAAGGCCATTGACCACCTCATCGTCCGTCCGCAGGCCACCGGCGTGACCGTTATTCATGGCGATAACGAAACAGGAAAGTCAACCATTATCGAGGCCTTCCACCAACTCTTGGCGGGCAGCGCGCTGACATCACAAAAGGCCGACGTGAAGGCCTTAAGACCCGTATCTCGGGACGAGCAGCCCGATGTGCAAGCCACACTGCAGATCGGCCCCTATCACCTCACCTATCGCCGGGTGTTCGCCGGCAAGAAATCCAAGGCGGAACTCCGGGTGGATGCACCCCACGTTGAGAACGTGACGGGAGTGGAGGCCATTAATCGCTTTCAAACGATTCTGTCCTCCTATTCCGATGAATCCTTGCGCAGTTCCATGAGCGTGAAGCAGGGCGACATTTTGCGCATCGAGGAGTTGTTTAAGCACAACAGCCTGAGCCAGGCTATCGGCCGTGCGAGCACTACCGAGGAAGCTGCCGCACCTTCCGTGGCTGATGTGGCGATGGACGCTGACACCCAACAACTCATTGATCGTGCGCGCGAAGTTCGGGGAAAATACTTCACACCGAAATCGACCAACACGTACACGAAGGCTTTTAAAGCTCACGTCGACGAGCTCGCCGAGGCAGAACAGGCATTGCACACCGCTCGTGAACGCATGAGTGAAGCTCAACGGCACGCGGAGACCATTCAGCGAGCAACGCTATCGCTCAAGAATCTTGCTGAAGAGAAACAGAAGCTGACGCAGCGTCTCCAGGAACTGGAACAGTTGCTGGAGCAGGCACAGAGCAAAGAACGAGAATTGGCGCAGGCTGCAGAACAGGTCACTGCGGCGCAGTCTGCGGTCGATGAAGCCCGATCTGTCCAGAACAAACGCCGTGCGTTGGTCGAGGAGATTGACTCCCATACCCGCGCACTTGCAGCACTGGACGTGAAGCTGCAGGAGGCCACCAAGGCCACGGACGCAGAGAAGCGTGCACGGGAAGCGCAACGCAGCTCCTTGAAAAGCATCCGCGTGGAGTTGAACGTGGCCCAAGCCTTGCGAGAACTCTTGCGGGCACGAACCGATGCAACCCGGTGTGCCCAGCGGCGCGATGACGTGGCGCAGAAGGTAGACGCAGCGACATCCCTTGATCGTCAGCGCATTGAACTGACACAGCGCATTGACGAGCTTCCTGTGGCCTCGGACATCCTGTCCGAGATCCAGGAGAGGGCGCATGACTTCACAGTGAGCACCGCACGCCGGGACGCCGCCGCCACGACCGTCCACATCGAGGGCCCAGCGGGAGCGACAGTCGGCGACGGCGATCGTGACTGGCCCCTCGGCGATGATGGAGTGGACATCACCGTAGGTTCGCGGAGAACCTTCACCCTGGGCGACTACCGTGTCACCGTCGCGCCGGCTGGCCACGCCGAAGACCTGGAGGAGAGCGTTCACTTTGCTCACGATCGGTTGGTGGCCAGCCTCAAGAAAGCGGGAATCCACCTGGAGGAGCCACTTACCTCTGGCGAAGCATGTGCGCGCGTGGTCGAGGAGGTGAGGCAGAGCGCTACACGGCGAGCTGCGCTTACCGCGCAGCTGGATGAGGTGATGGGGGATCTACGTGAGCTTCTAGGATCAGCATCCCTGGCACAGCGCCAACAGGAGCTTGAGGAACTGGAGGCGCAACACCGCCAGGCGCACGACACGGTTGCGACCGCTGAGCGCATGCTTAGCCTAGAGCACGACAACTATGCTCACCAGGCGGAGTCTCCAGATCTGAACCTGGAGGAGCTTCGCTCCCGTGAGTTCTTCGATGAGCAGTGGATCAAGGATCTTCGTGAGCGCATTGATGACGCAGAGCGGGCGGACAACAGCGCTGTGGAGCGGTGCGAGGCCGCACAGTCGAAGGCAGAAAGCGAGTATGCCACCGTGCGTAGCGCCCTGGAATTGCGCACTCAGGATCTTGCCGCCGCACGGGAGGCACTGAGCGATGATGACCTGGAGGCGCGCATTGCGGAAGCGAGCGCTGCCCTGGACACAGCTGTACAGAACAAGCAACAGGTAGAGTCCTCCGTGGACGGGGTGGACTCGCCAGAGATGCTGGCGTCCAAGGTCAACGGCAAACGTCAGGCGCTGCGCGACGTGGACCGTCGAGAGCGCGAGGAAGAGCGCTCTATCGACATCGCACGCCACGAAATCGACAGCGCGGGTGGAACCGCGGAAGACGTTCAGGAAGCGGAAGCGCGCTATGAACACCTGCGACAGTCCGTGCATTCAGCCGAAAGCCAAGCCGAGGCAGCCAACCTACTGGTGGAGCTGTTCGACCAGGCCTACGAGGACGTGATGGTTCAGTACCAGGCCCCGTTCCTGGACGAGTTCACTTCACTGGCCAAACGAATCTTTGGTACAGGCGTGACCTTCGAGTTGGGGCAGGACCTGTCTGTGACCAAGAGAATCATGAATGGGGAGGGAATAGCCCTCGATCAGCTGTCGGGAGGTGCCACGGAACAGATCGCCATGCTCTACAGGCTTGCCGCCGCAAGCCTCATGGGTAGGGGAGAGTCCGTCCCCATCTTCCTGGATGACACGCTGGGATACACCGATGAGTTCCGCACAGAGAACATGAACGCGGTGCTGGCCCTGATGGGCAAGGAGCACCAGATCATCGTGACCACCTGTGATGCACGCAGGTTCTCGTCGGTGGCCGGGGCATACACCATCAGCATCGACCAGGCGAAAAGTGACCGATCCGCCGTCGCAGCGCACGGGGAGTAAAAACAAGGGGTGTGCACGCACCTGCATGGTGCGCGCACACCCTGATAAAAAGTGTGCCCCCGAGACGATTCGAACGTCCGACCCCTGGTACCGGAAACCAGTGCTCTATCCCCTGAGCTACGAGGGCAAGCAACCAACTGTATGGCTACGAGAAGACAGTCTAGCATGACTGATATTGTTGATAACCGTGACTCCAGCTGAACTCTCAAATCTCATCACCGAAACCACCCGCGCGGTCCTGAACAGCCACGATCTGGACAGCTCCGTTGTTCCCCACGCCGCAACCGTGGAACGCCCCCGCAACCCCGAGCACGGTGACTACGCCACCAACATCGCCATGCAGGTCGCGAAAAAGGCCGGCACGAACCCACGCGAACTGGCCACGTGGCTCGTCGAGGACTTGAGTGGCAACGACGGAATCACCGAAGCCTCCGTAGCAGGCCCCGGCTTCATCAACATCCGCCTGGCAGCCGCAGCCCAAGGCAAAATTGTGGAAGAGATCTTGAAGGCAGGGGACACCTTCGGACACGGAGATGACTTCGCCGGCAGCACCATTAACCTGGAATTCGTCTCCGCCAACCCCACCGGCCCCATCCACCTCGGCGGAACCCGCTGGGCAGCCGTCGGCGATTCCCTGGGCCGGGTGCTCAGCGCCCGCGGCGCCAAAGTCACACGCGAGTACTACTTCAACGACCACGGCGCGCAGATCAATCGCTTCGCCAAGTCCCTTCTCGCGGCAGCCCAAAGCAACCCCACGCCTGAGGACGGCTACGGCGGCGACTACATCCAGGACATCGCCCAGCAGGTCACCACGGCACACCCCGAGTGGAACACCCTGGGTGACGAGGACATGCTGGAACTGTTCCGCGCCGAAGGCGTGGAGCTCATGTTCGCGCACATCAAGCGCACCCTCGCGGAGTTCGGCACGGAATTTGATGTCTACTTCCACGAAAACTCCCTGTTCGAATCCGGCGCCGTGGACAAGGCCGTGGACACCCTGAAGGGCAACGGCAACCTCTATGAACAAGACGGTGCCTGGTGGCTGCGCTCCACCAACTTCGGCGACGACAAGGACCGCGTGGTCATCAAGTCTGATGGCGACGCCGCCTACATCGCCGGTGACATCGCCTACATCGCCAACAAGATCGAACGTGGCCACGACCTGTGCATCTACATGCTGGGCGCGGACCACCACGGCTACATCGCGCGCCTGAAGGCCGCTGCCGCCGCACTGGGTTACGACGCCAACCAGGTGGAGGTCCTCATCGGCCAGATGGTGAACCTGGTCAAGGACGGTAAGGCCGTGCGCATGTCCAAGCGCGCAGGAACCGTCATCACGCTGGATGACCTGGTGGAAATGATCGGCGTGGACGCCGCCCGCTACTCGCTGATCCGCAGCTCCGTGGACTCCACCCTGGATATCGACATGGATCTGTGGGCATCCCAGTCCAGCGATAACCCAGTGTTCTATGTGCAATACGGGCACGCTCGCCTGTGTTCGATTGCCCGGAAGGCGAGTGAGCTGGGCGTCGGATATGACGACGCAGATTTGTCGCTGCTGACCCACGAGCGTGAGGGAGATTTGATTCGCACCTTGGGCGAGTTCCCGGAGGTCGTTCAGTCCGCCGCTGAGCTGCGCGAACCGCACCGCGTGGCGCGTTACGCAGAGCAGCTGGCGGGCACGTTCCACCGTTTCTACGATGCGTGCCAGATCCTGCCGAAGTCCGACGAAGAGGCGACCCCCATCACGGGCGCTCGCCTGGCCCTGGCCGCAGCGACCCGCCAGACCCTTGCCAACGCGCTGACATTGGTGGGCGTGACTGCACCAGAGCGCATGTAGACCACGCATGTAGCACAAGCATGTAGAACAACGTCGGTAGAAAATCGTATGTAGAAAGCAATGGACGTCCTATGGATCCTGAAACTCACTTGCACTCTGAACCCCTGAAGCAGAAGATTTCCTCAGCTGCGGAGTTCAACCGCATTCCTGAGGCGGTCTACCCCGTGGACACCGTGCGCACCCCGCAGGGGTCCGTGTCCATCGCGGGCGTGGACCTGACGGACATCGCCGAGGAGTACGGCACCAGTGCCTTCGTAATCAACGAGGATGATTTCCGCGGCCGATGCCGCGCACTCGCCGAGGCGTTCGACGGTGGAGAGCGCGTGCACTACGCGTCTAAGGCCCTGCTCACCCGCGAGATTGCTCGCTGGGTGAAGGAAGAAGGCCTGGCGTTGGACGTGGCGTCCCAGGGTGAGTTGGCGCTGGCCTTGGCCGCGGAGTTCCCCGCCGACCGCATCACGGTGCACGGCAACAACAAGTCGGATGAGTTCCTCTCTCTGGCGATCACCAGCGGCGCGGAGTTGATCGTGGTGGATTCCCTTCAGGAGATCGACCGGCTCTCTGCGTTGGCGCAGCAGCACCAGCGCACGCAGGATGTGCTGATCCGCGTGACCCCTGGCGTGCACGTGGACACCCACGAGTTCATCGCCACCAGCCATGAGGATCAGAAGTTCGGATTCTCCTTGGCCGCCGGGGTGGCGCACGACGCTGCCGTGCGGACGGCCGCGGCGCCGGGGCTGCGCCTGCGCGGCTTGCACTGCCACGTGGGTTCCCAGGTGTTCGAAGCCTCCGGTTTTGCGCTGGCGGCCGAGCGCCTGCTGGGATTCTGGTCCCAGCTGCTGGATGAGCTGCCCGCCGACGCCACCGCGTCCCTGGACACCCTGGACCTGGGCGGCGGTTACGGCATTGCCTACACCGCGGATCAGGAGCCGTTGAATGTGGCGGTGGTTGCCGAGGACCTGAAGAACAAGGTGGCCGAGGCTGCGAAGGAGGCCGGTGTTCCATACCCGAATTTGAACGTGGAGCCCGGCCGCGCGATCGCTGGTCCGTCGATGGTGACCCTTTATCGCGTGGGCACCGTGAAGGACGTGCCGGTCAACACCAAGCTGTCTCGCCGCTACATCTCCGTGGATGGCGGTATGAGCGACAATATCCGCCCCGCGCTTTACCAGGCCGAATATGATTTCCGCGTGGTCAACCGCGAGGTCTCTGGCCGTGTGATCCCCACTCGCATCGTGGGATCGCACTGTGAGTCCGGGGATATCCTTATTAACGACGCCCAGGTTCCCGATGATGTGCAGGTGGGCGATTTGATCATGGTTGGCGCCACCGGCGCCTATTGCTATTCCATGGCCTCGCGTTACAACATGATGCTGCGCCCGCCGATCATTGCCATTAAAGATGGGCAGGCGCGCGTGATGGTTCGCCGGGAGACGCTGGAGGACATCTTAAGCTTGGATGTGTTCTAATCATCGATTCTAAGCATCGAGTAGAACAGTTCGATCCCGGGCGCGCGTGTGTGCGTGCAATGGCCTACACTTTAAGCAGTTCCATTAACAACCCCCAAGGATGAAACATGACCGATACAACCACTTCCACCTTCAAGCCAGGCAAGGGCGCCGGCGCGACCGTTGGCGTAGCTGTTCTGGGCATGGGCACCGTCGGCACGGAGGTGCTCCGTCTGTTGGAGGAGCGCAAGGATGAATTTGCTGCTCGCATCGGCGGAAACCTCGAGGTCCGCGGTATTGCCGTATCCGATTTGTCGAAGCCGCGTCCCGGTGTGTCGAAGGACTTGTTGACCGACGACGCGCTGTCGTTGGTCAAGCGCGAGGACATTGATCTGGTGGTGGAGGTCATCGGTGGTATTGACTATCCACGCCAGGTGGTTCTGGCCGCTCTGCGCGCAGGAAAGGCTGTGGTGACGGCCAACAAGGCTCTGATCGCCGCGCATTCCGAGGAGCTGTCCGAGGCTGCTGAGGCTCAGGGCGTGGACCTGTTCTTCGAGGCCGCTGTGGCCGCGGCCATCCCTGTGGTGGGACCGCTGCGCCGGTCCCTGGCTGGTGACAAGGTCGATACCGTCATTGGTGTGGTCAACGGCACCACCAACTTCATCTTGGACGCGATGTACAGCCGCGGCGCCTCTTACGAGGAGATGCTGGCCGAGGCCACCGCTCTGGGCTACGCGGAGGCCGACCCCTCCGCGGATGTGGACGGCTACGACGCGGCATCCAAGGCCGCCATCTTGGCGTCCCTTGCGTTCCACACCCGCGTGACCGCCGACGACGTGCACACGGAAGGCATCCGCACCATCACGGTGGAGGACATTGAGGCAGCCAAGGCCGCCAACTCCACCATCAAGCTGCTCGCTATCTGTGAGCGTCTGGTGGACGAGCAGGGCCAGGAGTCCGTGTCCGCCCGCGTCTACCCCGCGCTGGTCCCAACCTCCCACCCGCTGGCGAGCGTCAACGAGTCCTACAACGCCGTGTTCGTAGAGGCAGAATCGGCAGGACGGCTGATGTTCTACGGCAATGGTGCGGGAGGCGCACCGACGGCGTCGGCAGTATTGGGCGATGTGGTGGCAGTTTCCCGCAACATCGTTCACGGCGGCCGGGGACCCGGCGAGTCCACCTACGCGCGTCTGCCCATCGCTGACTTCGGCGATGTGCTGACCCGCTACCACGTGGACATGCACGTGGACGACAAGGTGGGCGTGCTGGCCGAGGTGTCCAACGTGTTCTCTGAGCAGGGAGTATCCATCCGCGCGGTGCGCCAGGAGGGCCTGGAGGAAGGCGCTCGACTGGTGGTCATCACTCACCACGCCAAGGAGGCGGACCTGGAGGCCACGGTGGAGCGTTTCAAGCAGCTGGAGAGTGTGAAGGCTGTCCGGTCCGTCATCCGCATGGAGGGTTAATCACAGTGAGCACGGAGATTCCGGTTGGTCGCACCGCGACGGTGAAGGTTCCCGCGTCCTCGGCCAATCTTGGCCCTGGGTTCGACACCCTGGGCCTGGCGGTGGGGCTCTACGATCACGTGGTGGTGGAGGTCATCGACTCTGGCCTGGAGGTGGAGGTCACCGGCGAGGGAGCCGGCGAGGTTCCGCTGGATGAACGCCACCTGGTGGTGCGCGCGATACGCGAGGCGTTGAAGGTCGCGGACGTGAGCGTGCGGGGGCTGAAGGTGCGTTGCCAGAACAGCATTCCTCAGTCTCGTGGCCTGGGTTCTTCGGCGTCTGCTGCGGTGGCCGGTGTAGCTGCGGCGAATGCGCTGGCGGGCAACACCCTGTCCGATCAGCAGATGGTCCAGATCGCTTCCACGTTTGAGGGGCATCCGGATAACGCCGCGGCATCCATCCTGGGCTCCGGCGTAGTCAGCTGGACGAATGTGCCGATCGACGGCCGCACCGCGCCGCAGTACTTCGCCGCGCCGATTAACGTGCACCCGGACATCGTGGTCACCGCCCTGGTCCCTGACTTCCACGCGTCCACCGAAGCCGTGCGCCGGGTGCTGCCGAGCGACATTTCTCACCTCGACGCCCGGTTCAACGTCTCCAGGACCGCCGTCATGACCGTGGCTCTGCGTGATGACCCGTCGCTGCTGCTTGAGGGAACGCGCGACCGTATGCACCAGACGTATCGTGCGGAAGTGCTGCCCGTAACCGCGGAGTGGATCAACCGCCTGCGCAACCTGGGCTATCCTGCGTTTTTGTCCGGAGCCGGCCCGACCGTGATGGTGCTGGACACCAAGCCGGTGGCCTCGGAACTGCTGGAAGAGGCCCGCCAGCGCGGTATGCGCGTCCTCGAGTTAGAGGTGGCGGGCCCCGTGGAAGTATCCGTTTCGGGCTAGGCCTTCATCGCCCGTTTCGGGCTAGGCCTTCATCGTCCTTCCGGACTAGGCCTTCTTCTCCTTCTTGAACCATTTAAGGATCACGCCATACAGTGCAGGCACGACGGAGGCGAGCACGATGACCAGGAAGATTGCTTCAATATTGTTCTTGACGAAGTCAATCTCTCCCAACAGGGCGCCGAGCCCCACCACGCCGGCGCCCCACAAGACAGCACCGATGGCGTTGTACGCCACGAATGTGCGGTAATGCATGCCCGCCATGCCGGCGACCAGCGGGGCATAGGTGCGGACGATGGGAACGAAGCGGCATAGAATCACGGTGATGGGGCCGTGCTTGTCGAAGAAGTCCTCCGTCTGCGTGACGTACTCCCGCTTGAAGATCTTTCCGTCGGGACGTTGCTCTAGGTACGGGTTCAGTTTGTGTCCGATCATGTAGCCCACCTGGTCGCCGAGAAACGCGGCAATGGGGGCTACCACCATGATGAGCCACAGCGGTGCGAAGGGGTCCGGCTGCCGGGCGAGCAGCCCCGCGGTGAAGAGGAGGGAATCACCGGGCAGGAAGGGGAACAGCAGCCCGGATTCGATGAACACGATAAGTGCCATCGCGGCAAGAATGGCATCGCCGAAAGGGCCTGATCCGCTCAGAAGCACCATGGGATCTGCCCATTCAGGCCCCAGTGCCATCACAGTTTCACTCATGGAACCTTAGAGTACTCTCGAGATATCCACAATGGCGAAGCGGTCCGCGTTTTCCAGCTTTCTTAAAAGCTTTTTATCGTATTTGCTCACCGAGGTCTTCGGCAGAGTATCGACGAAGGTGTAATACTCCGGAACCATCCAGCGGGGGACCTTCGTGCCGAGCGTGCGCGCGAGGTCTTCTGCCATGGCATGGGCGGCGTCGGAGTCCTTGTCCTCAGTCGGCACGGTGCTCTGGTCCTCCAGGTGCACGACCGCCAGGGGGCGCTGACCCCATTGTTCGTTGGGTACGCCGATGACAGCCACTTCCACGACCGCCGGGTGTTCCATGAGGTAGTTCTCCAGCACCGCGGAGTAGATCCATTCGCCACCGGAGCGGATGATGTCATTTTTACGGTCGTGCACGGTGAGGAACCCGTCTTTGGTGACCGTGGCGATGTCGCCGGTGCAGAACCAGCCGTCCTCGGTGAAGCGCTCGGGCCTATCGCGGTGGTGGTAGCGGGCGGTGATGGTGTTGCCCCGCACTTGCAGCTCGCCGGTGGTGCGGTCATGCGCGGGCAGCACATGACCGTCATCATCCACCAGGCGGTACTGCATGCCCACGGAGAAGCGGCCCTGGGATTCGCGATAGCGGGCGCGGGCCCTGCCCGCGACTCCTGCGGGCGGGTGCGCCACGGTCCCCACAGGGCCGGTTTCCGTCATGCCCCAGGCATGGATGATGTCCACGCCGTAGAGCTCTTCCCACTGCTCGATCAGAGCGGCGGGCACGGGGGAGCCTCCGGAGTAAATCTCCCGCAGGCTCATGCGCGTGGGCTTGTGGATGAGGTAGTGCTGCAGCAGGTTGATCCACATGCTGGGGGCGCCGTGGGCCTGGCGGGGCATGGCGTCCTCAATGACGTGCGCCAGGTGGGCCGCCGAGGCCGTGCGGCCGGTAAACACCAGCGGCGTGCCGCTCATGAACGCGGCCAGGGGAACGCCCCAGCTTAAGACGTGATAGATCGGCACGGAGCACAAAAACTTCTGCCCATTGCGGATACCGAAGCCGTCGGCGGTGCGCAGCGTTTGAGAATGCAGCCACAACGAACGGTGAGAGTACACCACGCCCTTGGGATCGCCCGTGGTGCCCGTGGAGTAGCAAATCGCCGCGGGGGACTTCTCATCCAGTTCCGGCCAGTCGTAGTGCGTGGGGCGTCCGTCCAAGATGTCTTCGAAACCGTCCACGCGGATGCCCAGATCCTTCACGGCCTCCCGAACTCGGCGGACCTCTGCGAGGTTGGAGCCGATCAGGATGATTCCCTCCACGGTGCGGCACTCGGGCAGCATGGCGATGAGGTCGTCGGCAAAGCGCGGGTCGCACACAATCACGCGGTCTTCCGCGTGATTGATGACGTACTTCACTTGGCTGGTGGCCAGCAGCCGGTTGATGGGGTGGAAGACCGCCCCCATGGCCATTGCGCCCAGCATGGTTTCTAGGTGCTCGTTGCAGTTGGACATGTAGGTGGAGATGGTATCGCCCACGCCAATGCCGTATTCCTCGGTCATGACGTGTGCCAGCGCCGCCGCGCGCGCCGCGATTTCTGCGAAGGTGGTGTGGTCCGGTTCTGCTGTGGAATAGGTGTCAACCGTGGTGTGTCCGTGCACCGTGGCCCCGTAGTCCAGTATTCGGGCGATGGACAGAGGAACATCCTGCATCGTTGACTTCATAGTTACGTAGCCTACATTCCGTGCCCTGAAAAGTGTGCCTCGATGTGGTTGGTGCTATGCTGGTGCTTAACTTCGGTGAGATTGCCCTTGCTTTTGCTTTTCTCCGGTAATCCCCAAGGATCCCTTATTCTTGAGCGCGCCGTATCTATGCGTGCGAATCACATATTTTTAAACCACAGTTGAGACGCTGGCGTGCACTTTTTCCGCCAGTCGATGGAAGGACTTTCGTGAGCCTGTCCGAAATTTTGGCCCGCGCAGAAGCCAATGGCCTGAATTCTTTAAAGCTCCCTGAGCTCAAGCAGATTGCCGTAGCTCAGGGCATCAAGCGCACCTCTGGCGTGCGCAAAGGGGAACTGATCGCGGCTATTGAAAACGCTGGGGGGCGTTCCTCCGCGCCTGCACCGCAGGATGCTCCGCAGGAAAAGAAGCAGGAGGCGCCGCAGGAACGTAGCCAGGAGGCTTCCGGGACGGACTCCCAGGATGCTGCGAATGGCCGTCCGGCTCGCCGTGTGCGTCGCCAGATCGTTCGCCGCTCCGGCGCTGCTGGCCGCGACGACCAGGGAAATGCGTCCGATGATTCCCCCAACGACGCCGAGCCTCAGTCCTCGAAAGCCCGCGACAAGGGAGAGCCGGCGTCGGATAATTCGGACAACAACAGGGATCGCGACAACCGGGACAATCGCGACAACGGCCGACACAATCAGCGCGACAACAACCGCAACAACAATCGGGACAACAACGACGATGATGAGCGTGGTGGGCGCCGCAACCGCCGCAACCGTCGCAATCGTCGCAACCGAGGCGATCGTAACGGCGGGAACGGTAACAATGGCAACAACCGTAACGACCGGAACAACGACAACCAGCCCGTTGATCCTGAAGACCTGACCAGCATCAGCGGCATTCTGGACTTCGCAGACCAGAACACGGCCTTCATCCGCACCTCCGGCTACCACGCCGGCCCCACAGACGTGTACGTGCCGATCAACACCGTCCGTAAATACGGCATGCGTCACGGCGACGCGATCACCGGCACTATCCGCAACCGCACCAACGGAAACAACGGCAACAATGGTGGCCACCAGCGCGGCCGCAACCGTCAGAAGTACACCCCCATTTACCAGGTGGAGACCGTCAATGGGCTCAGCCCGGATGAGGCGAACAAGCGCCCGCACTTCAACAAGCTCACGCCGCTGTACCCCAACCAGCGTCTGCGCTTGGAGACCGATCCGAAGATCCTGACCACGCGCGTGATCGACCTGATCATGCCGATCGGTAAGGGCCAGCGCGCCCTGATCGTATCCCCGCCGAAGGCCGGTAAGACCACGATCATGCAGGACATCGCCAACGCGATTACCCGCAACAACCCCGAGTGCTACCTCATGGTGGTGCTGGTGGACGAGCGTCCCGAAGAGGTCACCGACATGCAACGCTCGGTGCAGGGCGAGGTCATTGCCTCCACGTTCGACCGCCCGCCAGGGGAGCACACCAACGTGGCGGAGCTGGCTGTGGAGCGCGCCAAGCGCCTGGTGGAGCAGGGCAAGGACGTGGTGCTTCTGCTGGACTCCATCACCCGCCTGGGCCGCGCATACAACAACTCCTCGCCGGCGTCCGGACGCATCCTGTCCGGTGGTGTGGACTCCAATGCGCTGTACCCGCCGAAGCGATTCCTGGGTGCTGCCCGAAACATTGAGAATGGCGGATCCCTGACCATCATCGCCACCGCCATGGTGGAGACCGGATCCGCGGGTGACACCGTGATCTTCGAGGAGTTCAAGGGAACCGGCAACGCGGAGCTGAAGCTGGATCGCAAGATCTCCGAGCGTCGCGTGTTCCCAGCGGTGGACGTGAACCCGTCCGGCACCCGCAAGGACGAGCTGCTGCTGAACCCAGAGGAAGCGCGCATCATGCACAAGCTGCGTCGCATCCTGTCTGCACTGGACTCCCAGGCCGCTATTGATCTGCTGATCAAGCAGCTGCGCAAGACCAAGAACAACCGCGAGTTCCTGATGCAGGTCGCAAGCTCCGCGCCGCTGGCCGGTGAGAGTGAGGAGGACTAATCATGGCAGAGTCACCATCGATGGTTGATGACATCCTGGCTGAGTACCAGGGCTTGGAGATGCAGCTCAGTGATCCGGAGCTGCACAACGACCCCGCTGCCGCGCGCAAGGTCGGTAAGCGTTTTTCCCAGCTGCAGCCCATCATCCAGACCCACGAGAAGCTGACCCAGGCCCGCGAGGACCATGAGGCAGCAGTGGAGATGGCCTCCGAGGACAAGGAGTTCGCGGAGGAAGCCAAGCGCCTCGAGGAAGAGATCGAGCAGCTCCAAGAGCAGCTCACGGACCTGTTGGCTCCGCGCGATCCGCACGATGCTGATGACATCGTGATGGAGATCAAGTCCGGTGCCGGCGGGGAAGAGGCAGCCCTGTTCGCCGGTGAACTGGCCCGCATGTACCAGCGCTACGCCGAGCGGCACGGCTACTCCACGGAGATCCTGGGTCTCAATGAAACGGATCTGGGTGGTGTGAAGGACATGACTCTGTCCATCCGCGCGAAAAACCCGTCCCGCGACGGCGCCTGGTCCGAATTCAAGTTTGAGGCCGGCGTGCACCGCGTGCAGCGTATCCCAGTGACAGAGTCCCAGGGGCGTATCCAGACGTCTGCCGCCGGTGTTCTGGTGTATCCGGAGCCCGACGAGGTGGAGGACGTGGAGATCGACGACAAGGACATCCGTGTGGATGTGTACCGCTCCTCCGGTAAGGGCGGTCAGGGCGTGAACACCACGGACTCCGCCGTGCGCATCACCCACCTGCCCACAGGCATTGTGGTGACCTGCCAGAAGGAGCGTTCGCAGATTCAGAACAAGGCCCGCGCGATGCAAGTCTTGGCAGCGCGTCTGCAGCAGATGCGCGAGGAGGAGGCCGCCGCGGAGGCCGCTGAGGATCGAGCGGCGCAGATCCGCACGATGGACCGCTCGGAGCGTATCCGCACGTACAACTTCCCTGAGTCCCGTGTGTCCGACCACCGCATTGGCTACAAGGCCAACAATTTGGATGCCGTGTTGAGTGGCGATTTGGATGCGCTGTTCACCGCGTTGAAGGAGGCGGATCGCCAGCGGCGCCTTGAGGCGGAAGGCTAGTTTCGTGGCTGGGCGTGGCACGGTGTCCGAGGCTCTCCGGGAGGCTGCCGCACAGTTGCAGCAGGCTGGGGTGGCCTCGCCGTTGGTGGATGCGCGTCTGCTGATGGCTCATGTGCTGGATGCCGAGCCCACGCAGCTGTTCCTGCTGGGGGATGACCCCGCGCCGAGCGAGGTGTGGCCGCTGGTCCGCCGCCGTGCCGCCCGTGAGCCGTTGCAGCACATCACGGGCCGGGCATGGTTTTATGGCCTGCCGATGCTGGCGGAACCGGGTGCGTTTATTCCTCGCCCGGAGACCGAACTGCTGGTGGACTGGGCCGTGCGGACGATCCGGGAGACCGGTGCGCGCCGCGTGCTCGACCTGTGCACCGGACCTGGGACGATTGCGCTGGCCGTGTCCTCTCAATTCCCCGACGCCCAGCTTTCCATCACCGCGGTGGACATTGACGCCACGGCTCTGGATTTTGCCGGCCGTAATCATGCTTATCTTCAGGATCAGGGCTTGGTGCCCGGAGGAGTGAGGTTTGTGCAGGCTGACCTGTCCGATCCAGGGAGTATCGAAGTTTTAGGCTTTAGCGAGGACTATGACGTGGTGCTGTGCAATCCTCCGTATGTTCCCGAAGAACCTGGGGCCTATGAGGACTCGGTGGAGCCGGAGGTCCTGGCGGATCCACATCACGCTGTGTTTTCAGGCGCCGATGGGATGGAGCTGATGCCGCACATCGTGGCGGCGGCGCGCGCGGCAGTGAAGCCCGGTGGGGTGGTGGCCATTGAGCATGATGACTCGACCGGCCCCGCCACCCTGGCGCTGTTGGAGGACGGCTTCGAGGACCGCGAGCAACATTATGACCTTACTGAACGCCCACGCTTTGTGAGCGCGCGTAAGATATAGGCGATCACGAAAGGTTTTATCACCCCTATGGCACAGCGAGTAGACGCAACTGACCCCCAGGACCGACAGCAGGCGATCCAGATTGCTACCACCGCGGTCAAGGCTGGGCGGTTGGTGGTCTTGCCCACGGATACTCTGTATGGCATTGGCTGCGACGCTTTTAACAACCGTGCCGTGGAGAAGCTGCTGCAGGCCAAGCACCGTGGTCCCGATATGCCGGTGCCAGTGTTGGTGGGCAGCTGGAGCACCGTCCAGGGGTTGGTGCAGAACTACACCTATGACATGCGCAGGCTGGTGGAGGCGTTTTGGCCCGGCGGCCTGAGTATCGTGGTGCATCAGGCCCCCAGCCTTCCGTGGAACCTGGGCGATACGCGCGGCACGGTCATGCTGCGCATGCCCCTGCACCCTGTGGCCATTGAGCTGTTGCGGGAGACCGGCCCCATGGCTGTCTCCTCTGCGAACATTTCCGGTCAGCCGCCGGCAACGACAGTGCAGATGGCCGAGGATCAGCTGGGCGAGTCCGTCAGCGTGTATATCGACGGCGCCGACGCCACCGTGGGGACAGCCTCCACCATCGTGGACCTGTCCAGCGGCCGGCCCCGCATCTTGCGCGAGGGAGCAATTACCGCCGAACAAATTGGCGAGGTGTTGGGCATGAGTGCCGAAGAATTGCGTGGGGACATCTAGACGGTAGGTGAATGATGGGCGTTGGTGTACCACTGCGCGAGCTAGGGCTTGTGCTGCTGTTGGCGGGAACGGTGACCTACCTGGTCACGGGGATCGTCCGTCACATTATGGTGCGCTACGGCCGCATGGAGGCCCCGCGCGACCGCGATGTGCACAGCACGCCTACGCCGCGCTTGGGTGGCGTGGCGATGTTCACCGGATTGATCGTGTCCGTGGTGGTGGCGGCGCAGCTGCCTGCCCTCAACAGAGGCTTCCCGCCTGTCACCCCGGATATGGCTGCCGTGATTATGGCCGCCTTCGTGATCGTGGTGGTGGGAATCCTCGACGACCTGTATGACATCGCGTGGTGGTTAAAGCTCGGCGGCCAGGTGGTTGGCGCCGTGGTGATGAGTTTGATGGGCCTGTCCTGGTATCTCTTGGCCCTGCCTTTCGGCGACGGAACCACGCTGGTGCTCGACCAAGTCCAGTCCACGATCTTGACGGCGCTACTGACGGTCACGATCGTCAACGCCATGAACTTTGTGGACGGCCTGGATGGGCTAGCTGCCGGACTGGGGCTGATTGCGGCCTCCACGATCCTGCTGTATTCCCTCACGATCCTCTACGACCAGGGTGGAACGGTCTCCGCCTATCCGCCCGCGATCATCTCCGCCGCGCTGGCCGGCATGTGCATGGGCTTTTTGCCCCACAACTTTTCCCCGGCCCGCATCTTCATGGGGGACAGTGGCTCCATGCTGATTGGGCTGTTGCTGTCCGCTGCGTGCGTGTCGGCCTCCGGCCGCATCAACATGTCCCTGTTCGGTGCCGCGGACATGTTCGCATTGATGTCCCCGGTGATTGTGGTGGTGGCTGCCCTGAGCATCCCGCTGCTGGATCTGCTGATGGCGGTGGTGAGGCGTCTGGCGGCCGGCAAGTCGCCCTTCGCCCCGGACAAGGAACACCTGCACCACCGCCTCCTGCGCCTTGGCCACAGCCAAAAGCAAGTGGTGCTGGTGCTCTACGCGTGGGTGGCCGTGGTGGCCTTCGTGGCGATCGGCTCCACCATCTTCCCCACGGGATTAACGCTGGTTATCTTCGGTGTATCGCTTTTGGCCGTTCTGGCGATCACGGTCATTCCCCAGTGGTCTAGACTGAACAACCATGAGCGAACACAACGCGAACACTCCAGCACATGATCGGCCTGCGGACCTGCCTGAACTCAACGATGTGAGTCAGGTCGACGACCAGGTGTGGCCGCTCACCCGCGCCGTCCGCAACGGAAGCATTGCCGTGGCCGCGCTGATCGTGGTGTCTCTCATGTTCTGGGGTGCAACGAACGACCTTCCCGGATTGTGGGGCGCGCTCATCGGAGGCCTGATTGGCGGAAGCTTCATGCTGCTCACGGTGTGGGTGGTTCTGCTGAGCGCCCGGACTACCCCCACGCGGACCCTGGTGATTGTCCTGGGAAGCTGGCTGCTCAAGATGGCTGTGTTCCTTGGGATCATGATCTTCATCCAGGACATGGACTTCTATTACCGACCGGCGTTTGCCGTGACGACCATCCTGGCTATGATCGCGGCCCTGGCAACGGAGACGTATGCCGTGACCCAGGCGCAGCGCCTATACGTGGGCTAGGCCTGCGCGCACGCTAGAACTCCGCGTGCAGGAGGCCCGTGCGTGGGCGGAGGCCGGGGGGGGAGGAGAGCCTGGCGTCGGTTTGTATTCGGCGACGGGGGAGCACAGCGGGGGACATAACGGGCGGCGTCACCGGTGACTTATACCACTTTTTGCAGGGGTGGGGTGAAGTATCTAGCAGAAAAACCCAGTGCATCCACGGTTTTTCATGGAGAACTGGCCGCCTGCAGGGTAACACTCACCCAATCAAAGGGGGTGGCAACGGGAGTTTCGGCGGGCGGAATGATACAGTTTCCCTAGGCCAATGTGCCCACCGGTCTGGCTTGGACGTGCGACGGAGTCCTTGCAGGCTGGACATCACAAAAGACCTCCATCGCACCGCCTGAATACTTATTCTCGCGGCCCAATCACGGGAGAGAACGCTGAGCGTAACAACCTTGGCCATGAAGGGCGAGTTTCACGCGCCTTCATTGGAACACGAATTCTTCCCGGGGCATGTGAATGGGGACCTTTGGTTTAATGAGTTCGCCAACGGAGCCTTCGCGCTCGACAGGCTGATGCTCATTCGTATCCTGATGATTGTGCTGGTTTCAGCATTCTTCTTCTTTGCGATGCGCAAGCCAAAGCTGATCCCAAGCGGCGTCCAGAACTTCGCTGAGTTGGCTCTGGATTTCGTACGTATTCACATCGCGGAGGATATTTTGGGAAAGAAGGAAGGCCGACGTTTCCTTCCACTAATCGCTGCGATCTTCTTTGCTGTTCTTGCTGTGAACGCGCCAACCGTCATCCCTGGGCTCAATATCTCGCCATCTGCGCGATTTGGATTCCCAGTGGTGCTGGCTCTCATCGCCTATGTGACCTTCATCTACGCAGGCGTGAAGCGCTACGGACTCGGTAAGTACATCAAGTCTTCGCTGATTATTCCTGGATTGCCACCATTTCTGTACCTGCTTGTGGTGCCAATCGAGTTCGTTTCCACATTCATCCTCCGTCCAGCCACTCTGGCCATTCGTCTTATGGCCAACATGCTGGCGGGACACCTCATTCTTGTCATGCTGTTCTCTGGTACGAACTTCCTGTTCTGGCAGATGAACGGTTGGACCCTGCTGTCGGCAGGTACTCTGCTCTTCGCAATCGCATTCAGCCTTTTCGAGCTCATGGTGATTTTCCTGCAGGCGTACATCTTCGCTCTGCTGGCCGCTGTGTACATCGAACTGTCTCTGCATGCTGACGAGCACTAAGCCTGGCGCCAACGCGGTCCACAGACATAACTAAAAACTCAACTAGCTCGACCAGAACTTCATAGACCAAGACAGCTGGTCGAACACCAGAAAGGTAATGGAAAGCACATGAACGACATCCTCCTCCTCGCGCAGGACACCACCACCACCTTCAAGGGCCTCGGTGCAGTCGGCTACGGCCTGGCAGCAATCGGCCCAGGCATCGGTGTGGGCCTGGTTGCAGGCAAGACCGCTGAGGCTATGGCACGCCAACCAGAGATGGCCGGCCAGCTGCGTACCACCATGTTCCTGGGTATTGCATTCACTGAGGCACTGGCCCTGATCGGCCTGGTCGCTGGCTTGATGTTTTAGTTGATGCTTCGACTGAAGTGCTCCACACTTCAGACAAGCAGTTGAATTCACTACTAAACAAATCTGAAAGCTAGAGACTATGGCGAACACATTTTTGCTAGCGGCTGAGGAGCACCTCCCCTTGGAGACGGCTCCTAGCCCGCTCGTGCCACCCCTGTATGACCTCGTCTGGTCCCTCATCCCATTCATTGTGATCCTGGTGGTCTTCTGGAAGTTCGTTCTTCCAAAGTTCCAGGAAGTATTGAACCAGCGCGAAGATCAGATCGAAGGTGGCATCCAGCGCGCCGAGGCTGCTCAAGCAGAAGCCAAGGCTGCTTTGGAGAAGTACAACGCTCAGCTCGCTGAGGCACGTACCGAGGCCGCACAGATTCGTGACGATGCTCGTAACCAGGGTCAGAAGATCATTGCTGACTCCAAGGTTCAGGCAACCGAAGAATCCAACCGCATTATCGAGGCTGGCAACAAGCAGCTGGAGGCACAGCGTTCCGCAGTTGTCTCCGATCTGCGCAAGGAGATGGGCGAGAACTCCATCAGCTTGGCAGAGCGTCTGCTGGGAGAGCAGCTCTCCGATGATGTTAAGCGTTCGGGCACGATCGATTCCTTCCTCGCTGACCTGGATAACGTCGGCGCCGCTGGGAAGTGATCGGTATGCACGCAGCGAGCCGTGAGGCATTAGAACGACTTAGCACAGCCCTCGATAAGGGGCTGAACGAGTCCAACGAAACCGTCGGCGTAGGCGCCGTCATCGGATCCGAGCTGTTCGACATCGTCGACATCCTGGATTCGGACCGCACCCTACGTGTCGCAATGGTTGACCAGTCCAAGTCACCAGCAGAGCGCTCCGCACTCGCGGAAAACCTCTTCGGTGGCAAGGCATCCGCAACCACTGTGGAAAACGTTTCCGCTGCTGTTGCTCAAACCTGGTCCAATAGCCGTGACTTCCGCGCCGGATTGGTGCAGTTGGGACGTCGCGCCCTGCTGCGATCTGCTGAAGGGCAGGGACAGCTGGACCGTGTTGAGGATGAACTCTTCCGTTTGGCCCGTATCATCGAGCGCGAGCCACAACTGGAGCTTTTGCTCGCAGACCGCGCGGTATCGGCAGATGCCCGCCGCGACCTGCTGGCGAAGGTTCTCTACGGAAAGGTCACCTCTGTCACAGAAGCGCTGGCATTGCAGGCCGTGGGCCGTTTGCAGCAGCGTCCAGTCGAAGAGCTTGACGCTCTGTGTGATGAGGTAGCACAGCTTAAGGGCGCCGAGGTTGCACGTGTCCGTGCTGCGGCACCGTTGGGCGAACAACAGCAGTCCCAGCTGGCTGACAAGCTGGAAAAGATTTACGGTCGTAAGATTTCAGTACATACCGAGGTTGACTCCAGCCTCCTCGGCGGTGCTGTTATCCGAGTTGGCGATGAGGTCATCGACGGATCCACTGCAGGTAAGCTGCAGCGCCTCCGTCGCAGCCTCGTTTAAGGCCGGCCGAAAGTAATAACGAGTACATGCTGGAAGACAATACCGAGAGCAGGAAGAACATGGCGGAGCTGACGATCTCCTCCGATGAGATCCGTAGCGCGATTGCGAACTACACCTCGAGCTACTCCCCGGAGGCCTCCCGTGAGGAGGTCGGCGTGGTCACGACGGCAGCTGACGGCATTGCCCAGGTGAGCGGCATGCCATCTGTAATGGCTAATGAGCTGCTCGAGTTCCCAGGTGGCGTAATTGGCGTCGCCCAGAACCTCGACACCGACCAGGTTGGTGTTGTGGTCTTGGGTAACTACGAGTCCCTTCGCGAGGGCGACGAAGTTAAGAGGACCGGCGAGGTTCTCTCCATTCCGGTCGGGGACAAGTTCCTCGGTCGTGTTATCAACCCACTAGGCGAGGCTATCGACGGCCTTGGTGACATCGAGAAGGAAGAGGACCGCGTCCTCGAACTTCAGGCACCATCCGTGTTGATGCGCCAGCCAGTCGAAGAGCCGATGCAGACTGGCATCAAGGCTATCGACGCAATGACCCCCATTGGCCGTGGCCAGCGTCAGCTGATCATTGGTGACCGTAAGACCGGTAAGACCTCGGTCTGCATCGACACCATCTTGAACCAGCGCGCAAACTGGGAGTCCGGTGACCCAAGCAAGCAGGTTCGCTGCATCTACGTAGCAATCGGCCAGAAGGGTTCGACCATCGCCTCCATCCGTAAGACCCTGGAGGAAAACGGTGCGCTGGATTACACCACCATCGTTGCAGCCCCAGCGTCTGACTCCGCTGGATTCAAGTGGCTGGCACCGTTCGCAGGTGCTGCACTGGGCCAGCACTGGATGTACCAGGGCAAGCACGTTCTGGTGATCTACGATGATCTGACCAAGCAGGCAGAGGCCTACCGTGCGATCTCCCTGCTGCTGCGTCGCCCACCAGGCCGTGAGGCATACCCAGGTGACGTGTTCTACCTGCACTCCCGCCTGTTGGAGCGTGCTGCAAAGCTGTCCGATGACCTCGGCGGCGGTTCCTTGACCGCACTGCCCATCATTGAGACCAAGGCAAACGACGTGTCTGCCTTCATTCCAACCAACGTTATTTCCATTACCGATGGTCAGGTCTTCCTGGAGTCCGACCTGTTCAACCAGGGTGTCCGACCAGCTATCAACGTTGGTGTGTCCGTGTCCCGTGTGGGTGGTGCCGCACAAACCAAGGGCATGAAGAAGGTATCCGGTTCCCTGCGTCTGGACCTGGCTGCATACCGTGACCTGGAAGCCTTCGCAGCTTTCGCGTCCGACCTGGATGCAGCGTCCAAGGCTCAGCTGGAGCGCGGTAAGCGCCTGGTGGAGCTGCTGAAGCAGAACGAGACCAAGCCACAGACGGTGGAAGACCAGATGGTGTCCATCTACCTGGCCGGCGAGGGCGAGTTCGACACCGTTCCTGTTGAGGACGTGCGTCGCTTCGAGGCTGAGCTGCTGGATCACCTTCACGCGAACGCATCTGGCGTCTACGACCAGATCGCCGGCGGTCAGGCCTTCAGCGATGAGTCTCAGCAGACCCTGAAGAAGTCCGTTGAGGAGTTCAAGCGCGGTTTCCAGACCACCGATGGCAGCTCGGTGATCAACGAGCCAGAGCCAGAGGCATTGGCTGAAGAAGACCACGCTAAGTCCCAGATCACCGTGTCCCGCAAGTCCAAGTAAAGGACTAGGTGTAGCACAGTGACCACAAATTACGGACAAGAAGGGAGGCGATAGTCAATGGCAAATCTTCGTGAACTGAGGACACGCATCAAGTCCGTGAACTCAACTAAGAAGATCACCAAGGCTCAGGAGCTCATCGCCACCTCGAGGATTACCAAGGCACAGGCTCGTGTGGAGGCTGCTCAGCCCTACGCGGATGAGATCACCGCTGTGATCCAACGCTTGGCGTCCGCAAGCTCCCTGGAGAACAAGATTCTTCAGGAGCCAGCGAACGCGAAGCGCGCGGCCATCCTGGTGGTCTCGAGTGACCGTGGCATGTGCGGCGGCTACAACAACAACGTCTTCAAGAAGACTGCAGAGCTTCGCAAGAAGCTACAGGAGGAAGGCAAGGAAGTTGTCCTGTACATCGCAGGCAACAAGGGCGTGACCTACTACAACTTCCGCGCAGAGAACTTCGCGGGCGCATGGACCGGGTTCTCCCAGGACCCCGAGTACCAGCTGACCCACGATCTTCGCCACCACCTGATTGAAGGCTTCGTCGCCGGTTCCGAAGGAACCACTCAGTGGCGCGAGGGCCTGCGCAGCGAGGAAGGCCAGGGCGTACAGGGCTTCGACGAGGTGCACATCGTGTACACCAAGTTCGAGTCCATGCTGACCCAGACCGCTCGCGCGCAGCGTCTGCTGCCCATTGAGACCGTTGTTGAAACCGAAAAACTTAACCTGGGTGACGACATGGTCAGCGACAAGGTTGACCACGTGTCCGCCGAAGTTGAGTTTGAGCCAGACCCAGACACGTTGCTGGATGCGTTGCTTCCGCAGTACGTATCCCGTGGCATCTTTGCATCCATGCTGGAGGCCGCAGCGTCTGAATCTGCTGCCCGTCGTACCGCCATGAGCGCGGCTACCGACAACGCGACCGACCTGGTCAAGCAGCTCTCTCGTGTTGCTAACCAGGCGCGTCAGGCACAGATTACTCAAGAAATCACAGAGATCGTCGGTGGCGCATCCGCGCTCGCCGATAGCGGAGAAAGCGATTAATTATGACTACAGCAATTCAGGAGCAGGGCACTTCTGCACCGACTGCTGCGGGCCGCGTCGTGCGAGTCATCGGCCCTGTGGTCGATGTGGAGTTTCCACGCGGCGAGCAGCCGGCTCTGTTTAACGCTCTGACCGTCGAGGTCTCCCTCGAGGCAGTAGCAAAGACCATCACCCTGGAGGTCGCACAGCACCTCGGCGACAACCTGGTGCGCGCCGTGTCCATGGCACCTACCGACGGCCTGGTCCGCGGTGCCGAGGTGAAGGACACCGGCAAGCCAATTTCCGTTCCCGTTGGTGACGTCGTGAAGGGCCACGTGTTCAACGCACTGGGCGACTGCATCGACGAGCCAGGCCTCGGCCGCGACGGCGAGCAGTGGGGAATCCACCGCGAGCCACCAGCCTTCGACCAGCTCGAGGGTAAGACCGAGATCCTGGAAACCGGCATTAAGGTCATCGACCTGCTGACCCCATACGTGAAGGGCGGCAAGATCGGCCTGTTCGGTGGTGCAGGTGTGGGTAAGACCGTTCTGATTCAGGAAATGATTACCCGTATCGCACGTGAGTTCTCCGGAACTTCCGTGTTCGCCGGCGTGGGTGAGCGTACCCGTGAGGGCACCGACCTCTTCCTGGAAATGGAAGAGATGGGAGTTCTCCAGGACACCGCCCTGGTGTTCGGCCAGATGGACGAGCCACCAGGAGTGCGTATGCGTGTTGCACTGTCCGGTCTGACCATGGCGGAGTACTTCCGCGATGTTCAGCACCAGGACGTGCTGCTGTTCATCGACAACATCTTCCGTTTCACCCAGGCAGGTTCCGAGGTGTCCACGCTGCTGGGCCGCATGCCTTCCGCAGTGGGTTACCAGCCAACCCTGGCTGACGAGATGGGTGTTCTGCAGGAGCGAATCACCTCCACGAAGGGTAAGTCCATTACCTCCCTTCAGGCCGTGTACGTTCCAGCCGATGACTACACCGACCCGGCACCAGCAACCACCTTCGCCCACTTGGATGCAACCACCGAGCTTGACCGTGGTATCGCCTCCAAGGGTATTTACCCAGCAGTGAACCCACTGACCTCCACCTCTCGTATCCTCGAGCCAGGCATCGTCGGTGAGCGTCACTACGCTGTGGCACAGCGCGTGATCAACATTCTGCAGAAGAACAAGGAACTGCAGGACATCATCGCAATTCTGGGTATGGACGAGCTGTCTGAGGACGACAAGGTGACCGTTCAGCGCGCACGTCGCATTGAGCGCTTCCTTGGCCAGAACTTCTTCGTTGCAGAGAAGTTCACCGGCATCCCAGGCTCCTACGTTCCGCTGGAAGACACAATCGATGCGTTCGAGCGCATCTGCAACGGTGAATTCGATGCTTACCCAGAGCAGGCCTTCAACGGCCTGGGTGGTCTGGACGACGTCGAGCGCGAATACAAGAAGCTGACCGGAAAGTAAGGGGAATCGCACATGGCTGAGATTGCCGCACAACTGGTCTCCGTGGAGCGTGCGCTGTGGGTTGGTACCGCAACGTCCGTTATCGCACAGACCACTGAGGGTGAGATCGGCGTGCTCCCTGGTCACGAACCAATGCTCGGCCAGCTGGTCGACAACGGCGTTGTGATCATCCGGACCGGCGAGGGTGAAAAGCTTGTCGCTGCGGTACAGGGAGGTTTCCTCTCCGTGTCCAGCGAGAAGATCACCATCTTGGCGGATTCTGCGTCGTGGGCCTCTGAGGTCAACGAGGCGGATGCTCAGCGCCGCGCCACGGAATCCTCCGATGAGCGCGAAAAGGCGATCGCTGAGTCCGAGTTGCGCGCTGTGAAGCGACTCCAGGAGAAGTAGCCTTTGTGATAACAAGGCTGGTCCCAGGACCTTAAGTGAAAAACACCCCCGAGTAATCGGGGGTGTTTTTTCGTTTGTCACGAAGTTGTTTCCAAACCCACTGGGGAGTAATTTATTGGCAAAAGAGAGAGCAGGAAACGGGGACTGATGACGTTCGTAGTGTCCTTCTTGGTGGTCGTTGGCATCTGTGCCATGGCCTCCGCGGCGTGGCGATTTTTGACCTTGCGTACCAAGGGATTCCCCGTGGTCGTCCGCAGCCTTCCCGGTGAGGAAGGCCGGCATTGGCGATACGGGGTTGTAGTGTATTCACCCAACGCACTGCGCGTCTACAAATTGCGGTCGCTGCTCCCGCGAGCAGATTTTCACCTGAAACGGCTGAGCACGGAGATCGCTGGGCGTCGGCAGGTCAAGGCCGTAGAACGGCACATTCTGGAATCCTCGTTGCACATCGTGGAATTGCAGTGCAATAAAAAATCTTTGGAGCTCGCCCTGGATTCCCAGGCCGATACGGCGCTGGTGGCGTGGCTGGAGTCCCGCCCCTCGGAGCGGCGCGTGCGCTAACCCGGTGCGTGCACGGATTCGGCTCGGCAGCGCGCATGGGCCACGCTGAAGAATGACCATGCGCTACGCTAGGGGATTATGCGTCTTGTCATTGCTGACTGCCAAGTTGATTACGTGGGCCGTTTATCTGCTCATCTGCCGAAGGCCACGCGTTTGATTATGTTAAAGGCCGACGGCTCCGTGTCCGTCCACGCGGATGATCGCGCGTATAAACCGCTCAATTGGATGACCCCGCCGTGTTTTCTCACCGAAAGCCCGCTGCCGGAGAGCGACGAGGGGCAGTTGTGGATCGTCGAGAATAAAAAGGGCGAGCAATTACGCATCCAGATTTTTGAGGTGCATTCGGACTCGGAGTTTGAGCTCGGCGAGGACCCCGGCCTTGAAAAGGATGGCGTGGAGACGCATCTGCAGGAATTGCTCGCGGAGCAGATTGAGGTACTGGGGGAGGGGTATCGCCTCATTCGTCGTGAATATGCCACCCCCATTGGGCCTGTGGATCTGTTGTCCCGCGACGCCGACGGCGCCACCGTTGCAGTCGAGGTGAAGCGCCGCGGGGGTATCGATGGCGTGGAACAGCTCACGCGCTATGTGGAACTGTTGAACCGGGATGAGCTGCTGGCTCCGGTGTCTGGAGTTTTCGCCGCGCAGGAAATTAAGCCGCAAGCGCGTACCCTGGCGGAGGATCGAGGTTTTCGGTGTGTGATTTTGGATTACGACGCCATGCGCGGTACCGAATCCGATGAGTTGCGATTGTTTTAGAGCCTAATTTTTCTCGCGTGTAAGGAGCTTTGTTCATGACTACCCCTCGCCGTTTTGCTGCTGGTGCGGTGGATCTTGGCCAATTCGGCCAGGCCGCACAGAAGTCACCACACTCGTCTCCACAGTCGTCACAGTCCGATGCGGGGCAGGTGTCCCTGTGCGCAGCTGTTACCCCGGAGACGTTTGAGTCTGACCTGGTGATGCCCTCCACGAAGGTGGTTGTCGTGACACAGGTGGGCTCGGCCCGCTCCACGGAGAGCGATCAGATGCGGGGCTATTTTCAGCAGATGGTCAATCAGCAGGATGCGGAGAACTTGTCCGAGGTGACGTGGTTGTTCCGCTATGTGGATGTGGACCAGCACCCCGAGATCGCCCAGGCGTTTAAGGTGCAGGCTGTGCCGACGGTGATCGCCCTGGCTGCGGGGCGTCCACTCACGCAGTTTGAAGGGGCGCAGTCGCCCGATCAACTCCAGCAGTGGGTGGGCGCTCTGCTCCAGGCCACGCAGGGCAAGCTGCCAGGCCTTGCTGAGGAACAGCAGGATCCGCGTATGGCGCAGGCTGCGGACTATCTGGAAGCCGGGGAGGTAGACGCGGCGCTGGCTGTTTATGACTCGATCCTGGCTGAGGAGCCGAAGAACCAAGAGGCCATCGCAGCCCGAGCGCAGGCACTGCTGCTCGCGCGGATGAGCAGTGAGGAGTTTTCGGACACGTCCGCCGAAGAGGCGACCGATCCGTTCGTGAAGGCCGACCGGCTGCTGGTGAGCAACGACAAGGTCGGGGCCTTCTCCGTGCTGGTGGATCACATCGTGGCTACGTCGGGTGACGAGCGCGAAGAGGCGAAGAAGCGCCTGTTCGAGCTGTTCGCAATGTATGAACCAGGGGATCCAGACGTGATCGCCGCGCGCACAGCGATGGCGAGCGCCCTGTTCTGATTCCAGCGGGGCCCGCCACCGTGGGGTCTTCCACATGGAGATCTCACTTTGTGGCACGATGGAACCCGTGACTGATTACACCAACCTGATCTCTGCCCCGTCCACTGCAGCCGCTGCAGAGGAGGACGTGGTGATTGACATGAAGGGCGTGTCCGTTGTGCGCGACGGCCGTACCATCTTGCACCCCATGGACTGGCAGGTTGAGGTGGATGAACGGTGGGTCATCATTGGCCCGAACGGGGCGGGCAAGACCACACTCATGAAGCTGGCTGCCGCCCAGATGTTTCCCACGACCGGCACTGTGAAGCTGGTGGGAGCACAGATGGGACGCGTGGATCTGCGCGAGATTCGCACGTCGATTGGCATGTCCTCCTCCGCCATGGCGCACCGCATCCCAGGGGATGAACTGGTGGAGGACATCGTGATCTCCGCCGGCTACGACGTCCTGGGACGGTGGCGGGAAGAATACGATGACATGGACCGCGAGCAGGCCTACGAGATCATGGAGAAGGTCAGCGCCATTCACCTGGTGGGGCACAAGTGGATGACCCTGTCCGAGGGAGAGCGCAAGCGCACCTTGATCGCCCGCGCGTTGATGACGGACCCCGAGCTGCTGCTGCTCGACGAGCCGGGCGCCGGCTTGGATCTAGGAGGCCGCGAGGACCTCGTCGCCCTGTTCACCGACTTGGCCCAGGACCCGTACTCCCCGGCGATTGCACTGATCACGCACCATGTGGAGGAGATCCCACCGGGATTCACCCACGCGATGTTGCTGGATGAGGGACAGGTTGTGGCCCAGGGAATTATCGACGACGTCCTGACGTCCGAGAACCTGACGCGCGCCTTCCACCAACCGATTGAGATTCGCAACGACGACGGCCGCTGGTTTGCCCGGCGTGTGCGCACGGGAGGGAGCCACCGTGAACGATAGTCTTCTCGGTCCCGTGGAGCCGCGGCATGCGTCGACGGTGATTCTGCTGAGGGACACCCTGTCCGGGCCTGAAGTGTATGTGCAGGAACGCGCCTCCACCATGGCGTTTTGCGCAGAGATGACCGTGTTTCCCGGCGGTGGTGTGGATGCCCGCGACAAGAACTCCGAGCCGGAGATCCGCTGGCAGGGCCCTCCCGTGGAGTGGTGGGGTTCCCGCCTGCAAAAGGATGAGGCTATGGCCCGGGCGCTGGTGTGCGCTGCGGTGCGGGAGACCTTTGAAGAATCGGGAACCCTGTTGGCCAGCCACGAGGACGGCACCATCGTGGCAGATACCGCCTCGTTCCAGGCGGAGCGGAAGGACCTGGAGGCTCACCGTTTGAGCTTTTCGGACTTTATGCACCAGAACAACCTGGTGTTGCGTTCGGATCTCATGCGTCCGTGGGCTAACTGGGTCACGCCGAAGGAGCAGCCGATCCGCTATGACACGGCCTTCTTCGTGGCTGCGATGCCGGAAGGGCAGAGCACGTGTGCGGATACTCAGGAGGCGACCTCGACGGGCTGGTTCCGTCCCTCCACGTTGCTGGACGGGTGGCGTTCCCGAAAGATCAGCCTGATGCCTCCCACCTGGGCGCAGCTGAAGCTGTTGGACACGTTCCGCACGGTGGATGAGGTCCTGGAGTTTTCGGCGAACCTCTCGGTGGATCCGGTGCTGGAGGAGCCGATCGATCTTCCGTATATGGCCGAGTATTACCTGATGGAAGCGCAGATGTATGGCCGTCCGAAGCGTCAGTTTGCTCCGGGTATGAAGTTCGCCATTGATCCCGAAGAGTTGCCGGCGCATCCTTTCGAGGACCGCCCTGGGTTCTTTTTCGAGTAGAGAGCTATGGCTTTTGACCGCGACGAACTGAACTTTCTGTGCGCTCACCCGGAGGCTATCGCCGAGGCATCCCAGCACGAGCTGACACGGACCTCCATGATGAAGGACATGGGGGTGCTGAAGAAGAGCTACGGGGACTACGCCCGGGCGGTGGTGGAGGCAAGCCTTGCCCGGCGCAGCCTGGAGGCCAAGATCGGGCCGGGCGAGTGGCTGGCCGATAGTGATTCCGCCCAGCAGGCCACGCCCGGTGCCGTCGCGCGCTTCCGTGCCGAGTACCTCCGCAGCCTGGGTGCCACCCGGGTGACGGACGTGACGTGCTCGATAGGCACGGAATTGTTGTTCTCGCAGGTCCCCGCGGCGGGCTCGGATCTGGATGCGTCTCGGGTACGCATGGCCGTGCATAACACACGCGGGTGCTCCCAGGTTCTGGGCGTGGCGCAGGCCGATGCGCTGCAGCCTGTGTGGACCGGAACCGCTTTGACGAACGGGCCTGCCGGGGCGGGGGAGAGCTCCTCGGACATCGTGATCGCCGATCCCGCGCGCCGCAACTCCTCGGGCCGCATCGCGCGCCTCGACGAGGTGCGCCCCACCCTGCCGGAGCTGGTCGAACGCTACCCGCGCCTGGTCGTGAAGTGCGCCCCGGGCATCGACGTGAAGGATGTCTCCGACTGGGCGGGACAAGTTGATTTCATCTCCGTCGGGGGCGACATGAAGGAGGCCAGTGTGTATTCGGCGCCGGTGGTGGGCAGGCCGGCGTCGGATATTCTTCGGCGGGCGGTGGTCATCGGTGACAATTCGGGCACGACGTCGAGGGACATTTGGACGTCCGATATGCCCGACGAGGGTTGTGACGTGCGGCCAGTCGGGAGCTTCATCGTGGAACCCGACGCCGCCCTCATCCGCGCAGGCCTCGTGAGACACTACGGGCACGCCCACGGCCTGTGGCAGCTGGATTCCCATATCGCATTCCTTTCCGGCGATACGGTGCCGCCAGGGGTGCGCGGGTTCGAGGTGCTGGAGCAGGTGCCGCTGCGCCAGGTCAAGGCGGCGTTGGCGGCGCGCGGGGTGGGTAGCGCCGAGATTCTGATCCGCGGGGTGGACCTCGATCCGGACGTGCTGCGCAAGAAGTGGAAGCTGAAGGGAAAGGCCGCGGTGAGCGTGATTATCGCCCGGATTGATGCTGAAGACCAGAGGATGGCCTTCATCTGCCGTCCTGTGCGGGGGTAGTAATAAATAAATAGTTGCTTGCTTGTGGCAGAGGTCACCGAAGCATGGGTAGGATGGCCTACGACAAATACACCCGAGCAGGAAGGCCAACGAATGTCGAACATCGTTGTTCTGGTCAAGCAGGTGCCGGACACCTACTCCGAGCGCAAGCTCACCGAAGATGACTTCACCCTGGACCGTGACAGCGCAGATGCTGTCCTGGATGAAATCAACGAAAACGCTGTGGAAGCAGCTCTTCAGCTCAAGGAAGCTGATGACTCCCGCAACGTGATCGTGCTGTCCGTGGGACCATCCCGCGCCACCGAGGCTCTGCGTAAGGCTCTGTCCCTCGGCTGCGACGAGGCGATCCTGGTGACCGACGAGTCCCTGGCTGGCTCCGATGCGCTGGGAACCGCATGGACCATCTCCAACGCGCTGAACCAGATCGAGGACATCGAGCTGATCATCGCTGGTAACGCTTCCACCGATGGTGGAGCTGGCTCCATCCCAGGTCTGCTGGCTGAGTACCGTCAGATCCCAGCCCTGACCCACATGGAAACCCTGACCGTTGAAGGCGGCAAGGTGACCGGTAACCGCGTGACCGAAGAGGGCGTTTTCGGCCTCGAGGCACCAACCCCAGCCATCGTCTCCGTGACTGAGAAGGCGAACACCCCACGCTTCGCTGCTTTCAAGGGCATCATGGCTGCAAAGAAGAAGACCATCAAGGAACTGTCCATCGAGGAAATCGGCGTAGATGCTGCCAACGTTGGTCTGGCAAACGCCACCACCTCCGTGTCCGCTTCTACCCCGAAGCCACCAAAGTCTGCTGGTGAGATCATCACCGACGAGGGCGAGGGCGGCAAGAAGCTGGTTGAGTTCCTGGTCAAGGAAAAGCTGGTTTAAGGACAAGAGGGAGATAACAACTATGACTAACGTATTGGTACTGGTTGAGCATGGTGAAGGTGAACTGAAGAACACCACCCTCGAGCTCATCACCGCAGGCCGCGCATTCGGAACCGTGGGAGCTGTCGTTGTGGGCGCTCCAGGCTCCGCTGAGAAGCTTCAGGGCGCACTGGCAGAGGCTGGTGCAGAGAACATCTACGCTGCTGAGTCCGACGAGGCAGAGAAGCTGCTGGTTACCCCAGCCGTAGACGCTCTGTCCGGACTGGCTGCCAACCTGCAGGTTCCTGTTCTGGTTGCTGCCACCGCCACCGGCAACGAGATCGCTGGCCGTGTGGGTGCCCGCGTGGCCTCCGGCGTGATCTACAACGCCTCCAACGTCACCGCTGAGAAGACCGCCGAGATCTCCATCTTCGGTGGTGAGTACACCGTGACCGCATCCGCAGCTGGTGCATCCCCAGTGTTCTCCGTGCGCCCAGGCTCCGTGGACCCAGAGCCACAGGGTGCCGCAGGTAACGTTCAGGCTGTGGAGCTGCCAGGCGCAGGCCCAACCGCCGTGACCATCACCTCCTTCTCTCCAGCGGAGCAGGGCGACCGCCCAGAGCTGACCGAGGCAAACATCGTTGTCTCCGGTGGCCGTGGTGTTGCAGGTGCCGAGGGCTTCGAGACTACCGTCGAGCCACTGGCAGACGTGCTGGGTGCTGCCGTGGGTGCTTCCCGTGCCGCCGTGGACGCGGACTTCTACCCAGGCAAGTTCCAGGTCGGCCAGACCGGTGTGACCGTGTCTCCAAACCTGTACGTGGCGCTGGGTATCTCCGGTGCTATTCAGCACAAGGCAGGTATGCAGACCTCCAAGACCATCGTTGCAGTGAACAAGGACCCAGAGGCTTCGATCTTCGAGATCGCAGACTTCGGTGTTGTGGGTGACCTCTTCGATGTTGCACCTCAGGCTACCGAGGAGCTGAAGGGCCGTAAGTAAGCCTGTCGCGCTCATCGCGTAAACGAGCCGCCGGCGTACTCCCGTGAACAGGGAGGTACGCTGGCGGTTTTTCTTATGCATTCTCGATCGTGCTATAAATATAGCCACGCCTAAAATAGGGCAACCTAACTTTTTGGAGAATGACATGAACGCACCTCGTTTCGTCGCCGCCGCAGCCGCAGCGCTACTCGCGCTGTCCGTTGCAGCGTGTTCCGATAACCAGCAGAACACCACGGCATCGAACTCCTCCGATTCCACCTCCGGAGAATCCTTCACCATCACCCACGCCTTCGGCGAGACCACGATCAACGGCACGCCACAGCGCGTTGCCACAGTGGGCTGGGGTAATCACGAAATCCCCCTCGCGCTCGGCGTTGTTCCCGTCGGCATGTCCAAGGCCACCTGGGGCGATGACGACGGCAACGGCATCCTCCCCTGGGTGGAGGACAAGCTCAAGGAACTCGGCGGGGAACAGCCCGCGCTCTTCGACGAAACGGATGGCATCCCCTTCGAACAGGTTGCAGACACCAAGCCCGACGTAATCCTGGCTGCATATTCCGGCTTGACCCAGGAGGACTACGACAAGCTCTCCAAGATTGCCCCAGTGGTGGCTCAGCCGGGTGAGGCCTGGGCGACCACCTTGGAGCAGATGAACCTCATGGACTCCCAGGGCATCAACAAGGCAGAAGAAGGCAAGAAGCTGGACGAGCAGCTGAAGGCCCGCGTGGCAGACGCGATGAAGAAGCACCCAGAGTTGGAGGGGAAGAAGGTTCTGTTCACCTCCTTCGGCACCGCTACTGACGGATCTAAGATCGGTTTCTACACCACCGATGATCCACGCATGGGCTTCCTGGCCGATGCCGGCCTGGGAGTGCCCGAGGTGGTGAAGAAGGCCGCTGAGGAGTCCAACCAGTTCTATGTGGAGCGCTCCCTGGAAAAGCCGGAGCAGTTCGAGGATGTGGATCTGATGGTCGCCTATGGTGAGGATGATCCGAAGGCCAACGAGAAGGCCTTGAAGAAGATGCAGAAGGATCCGCTGTTCAGCCGCATCCCAGCCATCAAGGAAGGCCGTGTGCTCTTCCTGGGTAATGGTCCGCAGGCGGCAGCGACGAACCCGTCGCCGCTGGCGCTGGAGTGGGGCATTGATGAGTACTTCACGAAACTCAGCGACGTTCTGTAGGGCATCCACGCGTCCACGTTCATGAAACATATTTTGCTGAGCATTGTCCTGGTGGGGCTCGCGATCATCGCCAGCATCACTCTGGGCGTGAGAGACATCTCCCTGCAGGACGTGATGGCGGCCGCGCAGGGCCACACGGAGACTGCCGGCCAGGCTGTGGCTGCGGCACGCCTTCCGCGCACGGTGCTGGGCATCGTCGCTGGTGCGGCGCTGGCCACCGCGGGCGTGGCGTTCCAATCCATCACCAGAAACCCCCTGGCTGATCCCGGCATCTTTGGCGTGCTGCACGGCGCCGCTCTCGCGGTGGTGCTGGGCATCACCTTTGGTCTTCACGCGCCGTTCCTCCTGGCCGTGCTGGGCGCTGGCCTGGCGGGCGTGTTTGTGTTCGTCATCGGTTCCATGGGACCTGGTGGCGCCACACCGCTGAAGCTGGCCCTGTCGGGTGCCGCCACGGCCGCGGTGTTGGTGAGCCTCATCCGTGCGGTATTGCTTCCGCAGTCCCAGGTGATGGATCAATTCCGTCACTGGCAGGTGGGTGACATCGCGGGCGCGCAGTGGGACACCCTGGCCGTGGCCGCGCCGGTGATGGCGCTGGCGCTCATTCTGCTGTGGAGCCAGGCGGGCGGCATGAACGCCCTGGCCCTGGGGGATGAGGCGGCCACGTCCTTAGGCCTGTCCGTGCCGCGCGTGCGCATCCTGGTGGGCGCTGCGGGCATCGTCCTGTGCGGCATGGCCACGGCCCTGTGCGGCCCGATCACCTTCCTGGGGCTGATCGTGCCTCACGTGTGCCGCATGCTGGCAGGTACGAACCACCACGTCCTGGTGCCGTTCGCCGCGCTGATGGGCGCGTTCGTGGTGCTGGTCTCGGACACGGCGGGTCGCATGATCATCCCGAACACCGAAATCGCCGTGGGTATCCTGATGCCGCTGCTCGGTGCACCCGTGTTCGTGTGGATCGTCCGGACGTTTAAGGTGCGTGAGCTGGCATGACGAATCCTGTGCTGACCGCCCACGATATCCGACGCCACCAGCGCCGCGCCCGCATCCGCTCCTGGTGTGTGACGGTGGCTTTACTCACCGTGATGACCACCTTGGCGTGCTGCCTGCTGATGATGGGGGAGACCTTCTATCCGATGAGCCAGGTACTCCAGGTGATCCAGGGCAAGACCGTGCCGGGAGCGTCCTACACGGTCGGTGAGCTCCGCCTGCCCCGAACCATCCTTGCCGTACTGGTGGGGCTGGCGCTGGGAAGTGCCGGTATGAGTTTCCAGACGATGCTGCGCAACCAGTTGGCGAGTCCCGACATCATCGGGATTTCGGCTGCGGCCAGTGCCGTGGGAGTCATCGGTATCACCATGTTCCACCTGGACCAGTGGGCCGTGTCTGCGCTGTCGCTGGCCGGAACGCTGGCGCTGGCCGCCGCGATGTACGCCTTCGCGCACGGTGGCACCCGGCTGATCCTGACCGGCATCGGTGTGGGCGCGTTCATGAACTCCATCGTGGTGTTTGTACTCTCCCGGGCCAACGCGCCGGACCTTCAGGCGGCCTCCCGCTGGATGGCCGGATCCTTGAACGTGGCCTCATGGGACATCATCGTGCCCGTGGCGGTGTTCGTGGCCGTGTTCCTTCCCGCGTTGATTGTCCTGACCCATCACCTGTCCGTGCTGCGTTTGGGCGATGAGCTGGCCACCGGACTGGGGCTGAACACCGGACGGACTCGCCTGGTGATCATGAGTATCGCGGTGTTCCTCATCGCCGTGGTGACGGCCGCGGTGGGGCCGATCGCGTTCGTGGCGTTTATGGCCGGGCCGATCGCCGCCCGACTGCCACACACCAACAGCGTGCTGACGTCCGCGCTGGTGGGGGCGATCCTCGTGCTGGGTGCCGATGCGCTCGCACAATTGGTGTTGCCGTATCGCTACCCCGTGGGCGTGGTGACCGGCGCCTTGGGCGCCCCCTTCTTGATCTACCTGTTGATCCGCACCACGAAGAAAGGAGCAGGTCTATGACCACGTCTCACAGTCTGCAGGCTCAGGATGTGACCCTGCACTATGGCGATCGGGTGATTGCCCAAGACTTGTCTCTATCCATCGCGCCGGGAAAGATCACCTCGATCATCGGCCCTAACGGGTGCGGGAAGTCCACCCTGCTGAAGTCCCTGGCCCGGCTACTTCATCCCTCCACCGGCCGGGTGGAGTTGGACGGGAAGAAGCTTCAGGAGTGGGGATCGAAGGAGCTGGCTCGAACGCTGGGCCTGCTGCCGCA
Organism: Corynebacterium zhongnanshanii; assembly: GCF_014490575.1. NCBI lineage: Bacteria > Bacillati > Actinomycetota > Actinomycetes > Mycobacteriales > Corynebacteriaceae > Corynebacterium > Corynebacterium zhongnanshanii. Next base: position 1,337,281 of record NZ_CP061033.1, on the reverse strand, counting down.
GACCCCGCTGGCGCCTGAGGGCATCACGGTGGTGGACCTGGTGGGCCGTGGCCGCACGCCGTACCAGGGGATGCTGGGCCAGTGGAGCAGCGATGACTACGACGCCGTGGCGCAGGCCATGACCATGACCGGGGTGGCGGAGCTCGCCGAGCGCAGCATCGAGGAGCTCTCCGGCGGGCAGCGCCAGCGGGTGTGGATTGCCATGGCCCTGGCTCAACGCACGGATGTGCTCCTGCTGGATGAGCCCACCACGTATCTGGACGTGGCTCATCAGCTCGACGTGCTGGATTTGCTGAAGGAGTTAAACCTCACCCATCAGACCACCATCGTCATGGTTCTGCACGACCTCAACCTGGCCGCCCGCTACTCGGACGAGTTGGTGGCGATGCGCGACGGCGCGATCGTCACCTCGGGCACGCCCGAGCACGTGGTCACACAGGACAATGTGCAACGCATCTTTAACGTGAAATCTCAGGTGATCACAGATCCAGTCTTTGGATCTCCCTTGGTCACCCCGATCGGAAGGTATTGATACTATGGCTTTTTCACCCATCCCGTGCACCGTGGTGCGCAACACCAAGCTGTCGCCGAGCTTTCGCCGGATCACGCTGGGCGCCCCAGGTTTCGGGCCAGCAGGCCCCATCTACGATTTGCGCGTCAAGCTCTTGATTAGCGACGAGCCCCTGCCGAACGTGCCCGACTGGCACTCCCACCTGTCGGTGGCGCAGCGCGAGGCTCTGCGCACCTATTCCATCCGGGACCGCCGTGTGAAGGATAACGGCGATGTAGAGATCGACATCGACTTTGTGGATCACCCGGGCGGCCTGGCCAGCGAGTGGGCCGCGGCCTGTGAGCCCGGCGACACCGTGGTGGTGATCGGCCCGCCGCTGGATGACGCCTCCGGCATGGGCATCGAATTCAACCCCGGCGATGCCACCACCGCCTACCTCCTGGGCGACGAAACCGCAGCCCCCGCCATCGCCCGGACGGTGGAGGAGTGGCCCGATGGCGTGACTGGTCACGCCTTCATCGAGGTGCCGAGCGCCGAGGACATCCTGGATATCGAGACCCCCGACGCCTGCGAGGTGACCTGGCTACCGCGCGAGGGCCGTGCTCGAGGTGCGGCGATGCAGGACAAGCTCTCCGAGCTTCTCGGGTTCACGGTTGCTGAGACGGAGGCAGCCTCCCGCGAGGACGCGTCCGGCGACGATCAGGAGATGCTGGTGTGGGAAACCCCTGCCTACAGCTCCTCCGGTGAGGACCTCCAGGCCCCGCAGGAAAGCCGACCCGACGAGTGCTACTACTGGATCGCCGGAGAATCCTCCGTGGTGAAGGCCATGCGCCGCGACGCCGTCCGCAACGCCGGGGTTCCGCGCTCCATGGTCTCCTTCATGGGCTACTGGAAGGACACGCACTAAAGCGTATACTCGTGTGCCGTGACTACCACCGCCTCGACCACACACCCCAGCCAACCACGGCGCATCTTCGCTGATTACGCCGCCACGGCGCCGCTGCGTCCGGAGGCGATCGAGGCGATGGAGCAGGCCCATCATCTGCTGAACCCCGCGGGCCACTATGCCTCTGGCCGCACGGCCCGCGCCGTGCTGGAGGAGGCCCGGGAGCAGGTGGCGGAGCTGCTTGGCTGCGATCCCGTGGAGGTGATCTTCACTGGTTCCGGCACCGAGGCGGACAACATCGCGATTCAAGGGCTCGCCTTCGCCTCACGGCGGTTGCGGGGCGCGACCGCCGTGGTGAGCAGCGGAATCGAGCACCCCGCCGTGCTGGAATCGGTCCAGTGGCTCACGCACCTGGGCTTTGAGCACCGCGAATGGGCCGTGGACCAGCACGGCCGCGTGGACGCGGACACGGACCTTCTGGACGCCGACGACGTGGCCGTCGCCACGTGCATGTGGGCGAACAACGAAACCGGAAACCTCCAGCCCGTCGAGACGATCACCCAGCGACGTGCACAACACCGCCGCCAGGGCAGTAGCCACGCGGGCGCTATGCCGTTCCATATCGACGCCGTCCAGGCCGTCGGCCACGTGCCGGTCGACTTTCATGCCCTTGGGGTGCAGACCCTGGCCGCCAGCGCGCACAAGTTCGGCGGGCCCAAATCCGCCGGGATCCTCCTCGCCCGCAGGGACGCCCAGATCGACAGCCCCCTGCGCGGCGGCGGCCAGGAACGAGGGCTCCGCTCAGGAACCGCCAACCCGCAGGCGGCGGCTGGGGTGGCTGCGGCGCTGGCGGCGTCGTATAAGACAATGGAACAGGACCACGCCCGCGTTGCCCGCCTCCGGGACCACGTGGCCGAGGTCGCGCGGGGCATCGACGACGTACGCGTGTGGACGCAGGACCCCGCCCTGCACGGCCACCTGCACGTGAGTTTCCCCGGCGCGGAGGGAGATTCCCTGATCATGCTGCTGGACGCGGCGGGGGTGGATGCCTCCACGGGGTCGGCGTGTAGCTCCGGCGTGAACCGGGCCAGCCACGTGCTCACCGCGATGGGCGTGCCGGTGGACGTGGCGCGTGGGGCGCTGCGCATCACCTTAGGAACAGCCACTACCGACGAGGACGCGCGACGGATCGCTGGCCTGTTGCCCGAGGTCGTGGCGCAGGCTCGAGCCGCCGGAATGGCATTTGGTGATAAATCAACTAGATAGGTAGGGTGCAAGGCATGCGAGTAGTAGCAGCAATGAGTGGCGGGGTGGACTCCGCCGTTGCAGCAGCCCGTGCCCTGGAGGAAGGACACGAGGTCATCGGCGTGCACCTGGCCCTGTCCCAATCCCCCGAGGCCGTGCGCGCCGGGTCGCGTGGATGCTGCTCCCTGGAGGACTCGGCGGACGCGCGCCGGGTGGCCGATAAGCTGGGGATCCCTTTTTATGTGTGGGACTTTTCCGATCGCTTCAAGGCAGACGTGATCGACGACTTCGTGGACTCCTACGCGATCGGAGAGACCCCGAATCCGTGCCTGCGCTGCAACGAGAAGATCAAGTTTGAGGCCTTGCTGGATCGCTCTATCGCCTTGGGATTCGACGCCGTCGTGACCGGTCACTACGCCCGGTTGAAGGACGGGGTGATGCGCCGCGGGATCGACGAGAACAAGGACCAGTCCTACGTGCTGGGCGTGCTGACCGACGAGCAGCTGGCGCACTGCATGTTCCCGGTGGGGGACACGGTGAAGCCGGAGATCCGCAAAGAGGCAGCCGAGAATGGCTTTGGTGTGGCGTCCAAGCCAGACTCTCACGACATCTGCTTCATCCCCGATGGGAAGACCCAGGCTTTTCTGGGATCCCGGATCGGGCTGCGCCCCGGCCTGGTGAAGGACCAAGAGGGGGAGACCCTGGCCAGCCACGACGGCGTGTACGGCTTCACGATTGGTCAGCGCAAGGGGCTCGGCCTTCCCCGCGAGGGGCTGGACGGCACCCCGCGCTATGTGACCGACATCGACGCGGCGACCGGTACCGTGACCATTGGCCGCAGGGAAGATCTGAAAACCAGGTCTATCGTGGCCGATCGTTTGAAGCGCTTGAACCCCGACGTTCACGGGCGTGAGTTCCGCTGCGAGGTCCAGGTCCGTGCACACGGCGGGGTGGTGCCGGCCATCGCGCGCCTGGTGGACGACCCCGACCCCGTGACCCCGGCCGGCCGGGAAAAGAAGGCGGACGAGGCGCCGTGGCGCCTGGAGCTGGACCTGCTGGAGCCGTTGGATGGCGTGGCCCGCGGGCAATCCGCCGTGGTCTATCAACCCGACGCCGACGGCGACATCCTCCTCGGCTCCGGAACCATTCGAGCCACGCATGCCTGAGGAAGTGTCCACGAGCCCGCACGAGGAGCGTGAGCGCTACGGCTGGTGGGAGAACACCATCACCCCGCACACCGACGTGCACGCCGCGTGGAGCAGCGCGTTGTCCCGTAGCGTTGACGTGGACGAGGACACCGGCGCGCCTTCTACCCTCGGGTTTATCCGCGTGGACCACCTGGAACGCTCCCTGCTGGCCACTAGCGCGAGCATGGCCCAGCTTCCCCTGCGCACCAACCCGCGCGGCTGGGAGCTCACGGCCCACCCCTCCTTGGAATCCCGCCGTACCGCGGGATTCCTGCGTGAGGCCACGGACGTTGCCGAAGAACTGGTAGCAGGACACGCGCAGCGGATGCTGCTGCACGTGCTGGGGCCGTGGTCCTTCGGAGTAAGCGTGGAATATGCGGGTCACCCGCTGCTGCGCGACAAGCCCGCCTTCCGCGACTGCGCCCTGTCCCTCGGGGACGGGGTGCGCGAGTTCGCCGGTCAGCTGCGAGCTTCCTTAGGCGTGGACGTGAGCATCGTGTTGCATGAACCCCGCGTGAGCGAGGTTTTGGCCGGCGTGCGCGGAGCCACAGACTTTGAGCACCTCCCGCCGGTGGACCGCGAGCACGTGCGTGGCGTGTGGCAGCGCTTCCTGAGGCAGGTGGACCTGCCGGTCATTCTCGACTGCGAGGGCGAGCTTCCTCAGCAGCTGGGAGAGGGGATCGAGGGCTTCGAGCGCGTGGTGATTCCTGCCTCGCAGGCACGCACCACCGCGGGCAAGGATTTCGTGGGAGACCTGTTGGCACGCGGAGTGCGGATCGGATGGGTGCCTGGGGGACGTGAGCTGGGCGTCGGGGGAAAATCAGGGGCGAGTGCCGTGGAGCAGCAGGCGGCGGCGATCGCGACGGACGTTGTACGCCAGTGGGATCAGTGGACGCTGGAGCCGGAGATGCTGCCGCACGCGCTGGACCTCGTGGTGCCCGAGGGCGTGCGCAGTGTGGCCGAGGCCAGCACACAGGCGGCGATCATTCGGAGCGCTGCCGCGCTGATCTGGCACAACTAGCGGGTCATGGCTGGGGCGCCGCTGTCACGGCCTTATGGCTACAGACCCAGGAGCTCCTTGAAGCCCGCTTCGTCCAGAACCGGCACGCCCAACTGCTCCGCCTTCGTGAGCTTGGAGCCCGCCTTCGCGCCGGCGACCAGGTAGTCCGTGTTCTTCGAGACACTTCCGGCGGCCTTCCCGCCACGCGACTCGATGGCCTCCTTGGCCTGGGAGCGGTCGAACTCCTCCAATGTGCCGGTCACCACAATCGTGAGGCCCTCCAGTGTGGCCTCGGGAAGGTCGTCCGGCTCAGGCAGATCCTCCTCCATCCGGACCCCGGCTGCAGCCCAGGCCTCCACGATGTCCACGTGCCAGTCCACCGTGAACCAGTCGGCGATGGACTGGGCGATGGTGGCGCCCACGCCATCGATCTCGGCCATGCTCTCCGGGCTGGCCTGGCGGATCTTCTCCAGAGAGCCGTAGTGCTTCGCCAGGGCCTTCGCCGCCGTGGGGCCGACGTGCCTGATGGACAGCGCCACGATCACTCGCCACAGGTCCACGTCCTTGGCAGCCTGCAGCTTCTCCAGCAGGGTTGTTCCTTGCTTATTCAGAGCGCCGGAACGGGTGGTGTAGGCACTCGTTCGTTCCAGGTCCTCGGTGGTGAGGGAGAAAAGAGTGGACTCGTCGCTCAGCACACCCGAGTGGATCAGGTCGTAGGCGGCCTTTTCCCCCAGGGCGTCAATGTCGAAAGCGCCCCGCCCGGCGAGGTAGGTCAAGCGCGTGTGCAGCTGGCCGGGGCAGCGGCGGGTGTTGGGGCAGCGCCAGTCGGCGTCGCCTTCCTTCGAAGGAGCCAGGGGCGTGCCACATTCCGGGCACAGGGAGGAGAAGATGAAGGGGCGTTCGCGTCCCGTGCGGGCATCCTCCACGGGGCCTAGGACCTCGGGGATGACCTCGCCGGCTTTGCGGATCATGATGGAATCACCCAGTTGGATGCCCTTACGGTGCGCCTCCGAAGGGTTGTGCAGCGTCGCCATGCTGATGGTGGAACCTGCAACATACTTCGGCTCCATCACGGCATACGGCGTGGCCCGGCCGGTGCGCCCGATGCCCACGCGGATGTTCTTCAGTACGGTCATCGCCTCTTCGGGCGGGTACTTGTAGGCGATCGCCCAGCGGGGAGCGCGGCTGGTGGTGCCCAAGGAAAGCTGGTCGGCGAGATCGTTGACCTTAATGACCAGGCCATCCATCTCGTGGGTGGCGCTGTGGCGATGCTCGCCCCAATACGTCACCTCGCGCAGCACTTCCTTCGTGCTGCGCAGACGCTTGGTGTAGGGGCTGACGGGCAGCCCCCAGGATTCGATAGCCTGGTAGGCGTCCCACTGGCTGTCCACGTCGAATCCCTCGCGGGCGCCGATGCCGTGGCAGATGAGCTTCAGCGGGCGCTTGGCCGTGTCCTCTGCATTCTTTTGGCGCATCGCACCGGCGGCAGCATTGCGGGGGTTGGCGAACATTTTGAGCCCCTCGGCCTGGCGCTGGGCGTTCATCGCGGCAAAGTCGTCCACGTCGATGAACACCTCTCCGCGGATTTCCACGAGCTCCGGGATGTTGTCACCCTGAAGGGTGTCCGGGATGTCGGACAGTGTGCGGGCGTTGTGGGTAATGTCTTCGCCGGTGGTTCCGTCACCGCGGGTGAGGGCTAGCTCTAGCTTGCCTTGGATGTAGAGCAGGTTGATGCTGGCGCCGTCGATCTTGAGTTCAGTGAGGTATTCGCTGGCTGGGGTGCGGTCGAGCCACTGCTGGAGCTGCTCGGTATCGAAGACGTTGTCCAGGGAGAGCATGCGCTCACGGTGGTTCACATTGCGAAAAGCTGTGCTGGTAGGGGGAGCGGGAGCCACTTCCTGTGTGGGGCTGGGGCCCGTGACGGCCTCGGGGTGCTCCTCCTCGAAGTTCTTCAAGTCGGTGAGGAGCTGGTCGAAGTCCGCGTCCGAGATCTCCGGCGTGGCGTAGTAATACTGGTGCCGGTGGTGGCGCACCTGCTCGGCGAGGCGTTGCCAGTGTTGGGTGAGTTCGGTCAGCGAAGGGTCAGTCACGATATGCCATTCTACGGTGTGAGCGTGTGCGGTCGCGGGAGTTAGTTGTGAAAACATTATGTGATCACCGGGTGTGCGAGTGGGCTGGATCACGTGTCGGGTCGGTCTAGGTAACACAAGGGGGTGGGTAAAACAATGGGAAATATAGATATATCGCGTGTGAGCGCCCCTCTAGCGCTGGGTGTTCGTTCTTTCGATTATTGAATTATCAGGTGCGACAGCGCCGTGAAGGGTGTTCAGGTGGGGCGGGGTCGAGCGTTAGCGTAAAGGAACCTCAAGGCAAACACCCAAGACAATGTGAAAGGAATAACCTTATGTTGTTCGACGCTCTGACTCTCCAGGCAAACGGCTACCTCTTCGGCGATGACCAAGAACTCTTCGTCCCCGCCGACAACACCAACCGCATCGCCGAGGACATGCTGATCTAAAGCTCATCCTTACAGATGCTTAAGCCAGGACCTGTGCGGGTCCTGGCTTTTCTTAGTGAAGTGCACGGCTATATGCAACCTGGATGGGGAGGGGGAAGGGAAACGCCCTGGTCAGCTCAATAGTGGTCTTTTGAGGTCTACTCTGAGATACTACACATGTGAAAAGTAGGAGTATAAGGAAAGGCTTAGCAGCGCCTGTGGCACTCGCTGCACTTTTCTCATACCCTGCACTCGCCGCCGTGGCCGATGCACAGCCGACTGACACCGACCAGCCAACTGCGGAGACGTTCATCGTCGACGACATTGATGAGTCCGGAATAGTGTTGCGCGACCCCTGTGCAGAAGATCTGGAATGCGACGGTCAGTGGGATCCCTCGGAATCAGATGAGCCGGACACTCTCAACGAGGTCGATCCTGGCCTTGAGATTCCTCTCAGTGATACCTCCGTTATTGATGCCTCTGATTTTGATTTTGAACCGTTGGCGGATCTAGATGAAGAGACGCCAGCATCACAGCCGGCACCTGACCCTCATCAACCGGATGACTCATACGTCATTCCGATCACCGGGGGTCCGTCTCATAACCATGGACATGATCATGGAAACGTTCATGGCAGTAGTGCAAGGCCGAGCGGTCATAAGCCCGGTGGTTCAGACAAAATTGGGAAGCCTACGAAGCCTTCCAAGCCGTCTAACCCGGACAAGCCTGCGATGCCGGACAAGCCTTCTGACAAGCCTGCGAAGCCGGAGAAACCCGCGAAGCCTTCTAAGCCATCCACAAAGCCACGTCCACACAAGGATGCCCCTCACAGAGGAACGGGCGGATATACTGTGGATTCTCTTCTGGCTGCCCTTGCGGAATCTCCTCGCGGTCACGAGCGGGTGAATACCAAGAAGTTCTTGCGCCCAGCAACCACCAACGAGGTGCGGCGGCGTGAATTGGAAGATCTCATCGAACAAGCATCCACGAACCCACGGGCAGCCCGGCAACTGCAAAGGGCGCGCGCTCGGGGCGAGGTCGTTCCCAAGGTGTACACAGGCCATCGTGACGATGAGCTGCGTCCACGAGGTGAATCGTGGGCATGGTCAGCCCAGAGCGCCCCGAAGAAGCACGCGCCTGGTGAACCAGATGCAGCTGAGTCAGAATCAACCCCTGGAGGCTTCGCGGTGCTGTCCCACGGCGACATCTCGCCTTTACCGCGCACCCCAGTGGGATTCCTGAGCCTGATCGCCTTTTTAGGGGCCATTGGGCTGGGCGTGGCCATTGGGCCTGCGATGTGGGGTCACTTCACCCGCAAGCCATGATGCTTGCGCATCGGGGTGTGTGACCCCTAGCCACTAGAGTGGTGAGCATGAACGGATTCGACCCCTCACACATGCTCAGCTTCGACTTGGAAACCACCGGAGTGGACCCCACAACTGCACGCATTGTCACCAGTGCGCTGGTTACCATCCGTGGGCGTGAGCGCCAGGACCTCGAGATGCTGGCCGACCCCGGCATCGAGATTCCCAAGGCCGCCAGCGACGTGCACGGAATCACCACGGACTATGCCCGCGAGCATGGTCGCGATCACGAAGAAGTTCTAAAAGAAACAATAAATCGCATTCGTGAGGGGTGGTCTCAGGGGGCAACGCTCATTGTCTACAACGCCCCCTATGACCTCTCCGTGCTGAAGTCCTTGGACCCCTCATTCACGATCGACGGCCTGGTTGTGGATCCGCTGGTGATCGACAAGAAGATGGACCAATACCGCAAGGGGAAAAAGACCTTGGAGAGCGTCAGCGAGCACTATGGAGTGCCGGTTGAGAATGCGCATGAAGCCACGTCAGACGCCATTGCTGCGGCTCGCGTGGCCTGGAAACTCAGCCGCGCCTACCCTGAGATCGTCTCCATGACTGGCGATGAACTCATGCACGCACAGGCTACGTGGCACTACGAAGCACAGACCGATCTGCAGGAGTACTTCACACGCATTGGCAAAGAGGCGGACGTGAAAACGTCCTGGCCGCTGATTGTGTAGTGGTTGGAGGCCACAGGGGCGTAACATTCTGTCTGACGCTTTCACGACTTGTGTCCACACAGAAAAGAGAAGACCCATGGCATCCACACACGACCGTGGTAATGGTCCGCAGATCGCGGCATCCTCAAAGCCGCGCAAGGACCACACGCACTGGCTATACATCGCAGTGATCATCGCCGTTATTGGCGGTATCGTCTTTGGGCTGGTTGCCCCCAGCATTGCGATCAACTTCAAGGTTCTCGGAACGATGTTCGTGAGCCTGATCAAGATGATCATCGCTCCTGTGATTTTCTGCACTATCGTGCTGGGCATCGGATCAGTCCGTGCGGCAGCCTCCGTGGGTAAAGCCGGCGGAATCGCCCTGGCATACTTCATCACGATGTCCACCCTGGCGCTGGGAGTGGGCCTGATCGTGGGAAACCTGCTTCAGCCCGGAGACGGCCTGAACGTGGGTCACACCGGCGGTGATGCGAGCGCCCTGATCAAGAAAGCAGAAGGCAACCACGAGGGTCTGGTTGGATTCGTCCAATCCATCATCCCCGAGAGCTTCTTCAGCGCCTTCACCTCCGGATCCGTTCTCCAGGTGCTCTTCATCGCCCTGCTGGTGGGCTTCGCCACCCAATCCATGGGGCCGGCAGGGGAGCCGATTCTGAACTTTGTGGCGATGCTCCAGCGCCTCGTTTTCAAGATCCTGTCCTGGATCCTGTGGCTCGCCCCCATCGGCGCCTTCGGTGCGATCGCTGGCGTGGTTGCGGGCACGGGACTGGACGCAGTCATCCAACTGGGTGTGCTGATGCTGGGCTTCTACATCACCTGCGTGGTTTTCGTCTTCGGAATCCTCGGCCTGGTACTCCAGGTGTTCACCGGCTTTAGCATCTTCAAGCTGGCGAAGTACCTGGGTCGTGAGTTCCTGCTGATCTTCGCCACGTCCTCCTCCGAGTCCGCTCTGCCGAACCTCATGCGCAAGATGGAGCACATCGGCGTGGACAAGTCCACCGTCGGCATCGTGGTACCCACCGGCTACTCCTTCAACTTGGATGGCACAGCCATCTACCTGACGATGGCAGCCATCTTCGTCTCGGACGCGATGAACATGCCGATGACCATTGGCGAGCAGATCGGTCTGCTGGTCTTCATGATGATCGCCTCCAAGGGAGCCGCCGGCGTGAGTGGCGCCGGTATCGCCACCCTGGCCGCGGGCCTGCAATCGCATCGCCCAGAGCTGCTGAACGGCGTGGACATCATCGTGGGTATCGACCGCTTCATGTCCGAGGCTCGCGCCCTGACGAACTTCGCCGGTAACTCCGTGGCTACTCTCCTGGTGGGAACGTGGACCAAGACCGTCGATAAGGAGCAAGTCCACCGCGTGCTGAACGGGGAGGATCCGTACGTTCCCGGCGAAGACGATGGTCATGACGTGAACCTGGCGTATCCGTCGGTGGAGAACCCGGCAGATGACCTGCAGCCAACCCCGCAGGTGAACCTCAAGGACTACGAGAAGTAGCCGTGGAACTATAATCGGCAACCATGTCACTGACTGGTGCTGATTACCTCAAGCAAATCGTGGCCGCCCCTGTCTATCGGGCGGCCATTCACACGCCACTGGAATCCATGAAGGCGCTCTCCGAGCGACTGGGAAACACCGTCTTCATTAAACGAGAAGACCTGCAACCCGTGCACAGCTTCAAGATCCGCGGTGCATTCAACCGGATGGCACAACTCAGCGAGACCGAGCGCGCCGCCGGCGTGGTGGCCGCCTCTGCGGGCAACCACGCCCAGGGGGTGGCCCTGTCTGGTCGCGAACTGGGGATCCGCACCATCATCGTGATGCCGGTGACCACGCCGACCATTAAAATCGACGCCGTCCAGGGTTTTGGCGGCGAAGTCCTGCTGCACGGCTCGAACTTCGATGAGGCCAAGGCCAAGGCCATTGAATTGTCGGAACGCGACGGCATGGTGTTCGTGGCTCCCTTCGACGATCCGGCCGTCATCGCCGGCCAGGGCACCCTTGGCCTGGAGATCTTCCAGTCCCTGCCCACGGTCGACCGCGTCTTCGTTCCCGTGGGAGGCGGCGGAATCGCCGCCGGCGTGGCCGTGCTTTTGAAGCAGCTCAATCCTGACATTCGCGTGATCGGTGTGGAGCCGGAGGAGTCCGCGTGCTTGAGCGCCGCCCTGAAGGCAGGCCGGGCTGTGACCCTGGACCACGTCAGCCTCTTTGCCGAGGGCGTGGCCGTGAAGCAGATCGGTGCAGAGACCCTGCGTCTGTGCACCGAGTACCTGGACGACGTCATCACCGTGTCCTCCGATGAAATCTCGGCGGCCACGAAGGATATCTACGACGACACGCGCGCCATTGCTGAGCCCGCCGGCGCCGTGTCTCTCGCCGGCTTGAAGCGCTACGTTGCAGAGCACAGCATCGCGGGGGAGACCCTGGTGAACATCCTGTCCGGCGCGAACATGAACTTCCACTCCCTGCGCTATGTCTCCGAACGCGCGGAGCTGGGCGAAGGCGGCGAGGCCATTTTCGGAGTGACCATCCCAGAGGTGGAAGGATCCTTCCTGAAGTTCTGCCGCGTCTTGGGTGGTCGCGCCGTGACCGAATTCTCCTACCGCGTGGATGAGCGCGAGGGCGAACGACCAGCCCGCATCTTCGTGGGTGTGAAAATCACCGAAGGCGCCAAGGAGCGCGCCGAGATTATGAAGGACCTCGAGGCCGCAGGCTACGGAGTGGTGGACCTGTCCGATGATGACATGGCCAAGGAGCACGTCCGCTACATGATCGGCGGCAAGCCGCCGACTCATGTGGACGAGACCCTCTACAGCTTCGAGTTCCCCGAACACCCTGGTGCACTCCAGCGATTCCTCGAGGTGCTGGGAACACGCTGGAACATCTCCATGTTCCACTACCGTTCCTTCGGCATGGATTACGGCCGCATCCTCACGGCGTTTGAAAACGTGTCCGCGGATCCGGACTTCCAGGAGCACTTGACGCAGCTGGGCTACCACGCCACGGACGTGTCCGACAGCGAGGCCTACAAGTTCTTCCTGCAGCCTTCCCAGAGGGCTTAAGGCGCCATCCTTAATTCTCCTGATGAGCTCACTAGCTCATCAGCCCATCAGCTGAAGAACGCACCCACGATGGTGCCCACCTGGCGGAGATGCTCCACCTCGGACAGCAGGAAGTCCGGGCCGCCGGGGCGCCCGATGACCAGGATCAGGTCCGTTCCCTCTACCGGCGTGGCCGCCAGCGCAGAGTCCATCACTGACCAGTTGGGTGGGATCCAGTCCTCACGTTCGGGGCGCAGCACCCGAGCCTCCTCCACGGGAGGTGCATCCAGCACGCGGCCGTTATCTTCGGGGGCGGCGTCGGAGGCAGCCACACGATGGGTATTGGGCGTGGTCTTTAGCATGATCGCCCACCCAGCCGTCATGGACTGAGGCAGGTCCTTCATCATGATGCTCAGGGCATGATCCAGTTGGCGTCGTCGTTCTGCAACGCCCGCAAGCATCTGCACCTGGCCTCGACGGTCAACGGTGCCGGAGTACGGGCGAATGGAATCCACGTACACACCGTCAATCTCCTGTGCGGCGGTGATCAACGCATCGGGAAGACGACCAGACGGCAGGCTGACCACAATATCGTCAATGACCTCACCAGTTTCATCGTGCCCGACGATGTCCACGCCGCGGATGTCACCGCCGACCGTCCCCAGCGCTGCAGCAAGCAGACCCAGGGCACCCGGCAAATCGGGCATACGGACACGCATCAAAAAAGACATGTGCCCCAGTGTACTAGAGTGGACTACATGTCTGAGATTTCCCGCGACGACGTTGCACACCTGGCCCGCTTGGCCCGCTTGACGCTCACAGAACAAGAATTGACGGAATACGCCACCCAAATTGACGGCATCGTGGAACATGTTGCCGCCATCGGGAAGGTAGACACCACCGGCGTGAAGCCGCTCAGTCACCCAACGCAAAACGTTGACGGTGACGTCTCCGTCATGCGAGACGACGTAGTGATCCCATCGCTGACCGCACAGCAGGCGCTGGACCAGGCTCCAGAGCAGGCAGAGCAGCGTTTCCAAGTTCCACAGATCCTGGGTGGGGAGTAAAAAGAAGATGAATTACGTAGTAGGCGAATACAACGAATCCGATTACACCACGTGGACCGCCGCAGACCTGGCGGAGAAAATCCACGCCGGTGACATCACCTCCGTAGAGGTCACGCAGGCACACCTGGACCGCATTGAATCCCTCAACCCGGACATCAACGCGTTCCTGCACGTGGGACCTGAGGCGGCGCTGGAGGCGGCGAAGAAGGTCGACGACGCCATCGCGGCCGGCGACAAGCCCGCCTCCGCTCTGGCTGGCGTTCCTCTTGCCCTGAAGGATGTCTTCACCACCACGGACGCGCCGACCACTTGCGCCTCCAAGATCCTGGACGGCTACATCAGCCCCTACGACGCCACGGTCACCAAGAACCTGCGCGACGCAGGCATCCCGATCCTCGGCAAGACCAACATGGACGAGTTTGCCATGGGCTCCTCCACCGAAAACTCCGCCTATGGCGTGACCCGCAACCCTTATGACACGGAGCGCACCCCCGGCGGATCGGGCGGTGGATCCTCCGCCGCGCTGGCCTCCGGCATGGCACCCCTGGCCATCGGAACGGACACGGGTGGTTCCATCCGCCAGCCGGCAGCACTGACGAACACCGTGGGTGTGAAGCCCACCTACGGAACCGTGTCCCGTTACGGCCTGGTTGCCTGCGCCTCCTCCCTGGATCAGGGTGGCCCGACCGCCCGCACCGTGCTGGACACCGCGCTGCTGCACGAGGTCATCGCCGGTCACGACGATCACGACTCCACCTCCTCCCGACGCCCCATCGCCCCCGTAGTTGAGGCAGCCCGCCAGGGAGCCTCCGGCGACCTCAGCGGAGTGAAGCTGGGCGTGGTGAAGCAGTTCGAGCGCCCCGAGGCCTTCCAGTCTGGCGTGCTGGATCTGTACCACGCGAACCTGGAGCAGCTGAAGCAACAGGGCGCAGAGCTGGTGGAGGTCGACTGCCCGAACTTCGATCACGCCCTGAATGCGTACTACCTGATCCTGCCGTGTGAGGTGTCCTCCAACCTCGCCCGCTTCGATGGCATGCGCTATGGCCAGCGCAAGGGCGACGACGGAACCCACTCCGCCGACGAAGTGATGTCCCTGACCCGCGCCGAAGGATTCGGCCCCGAGGTCAAGCGCCGCATCATGATCGGCACCTACGCCCTGTCCGTGGGCTACTATGACGCCTACTACCTGCAGGCACAGCGCGTGCGTAACCTGATCGCCCAGGACTTCCAGAAGGCCTACAGCCAGGTGGACGCCATCGTGGCGCCCGTGACCCCATCCACCGCCTTCAAGCTGGGGGAGAAGGTGGACGATCCGTTGGCGATGTACGCCTTCGACCTGTTCACTCTGCCGCTGAACCTGGCCGGCGTGTGTGGCATGTCCGTCCCCGGCGGCTTTGCGACAGACACGAACCTGCCCACCGGCCTGCAGATCATGGGACCTGCCCACGGCGACGACATTCTCTACCGCGTGGGTGGAGCCTTTGAGGCAGGTCGCGCCAGCTAATGCACACGGGCGATGGTTGGGCAGTAGCCGCGGACGGTTCCCGGATGTGGGGAACCCTCGGCGCCGCCGGCCTATGCCTGTTTTCCCCGGATAACCGCGTGCTCATGCAACACCGTTCCGTCCTCACCGTCCAAGGCGGAACGTGGGCGCTACCCGGGGGAGCGATCGAGGTCGGGGAGAGCGCCGTTGAGGGCGCCCTGCGGGAGAACCACGAGGAGACCGGCATTGATCCAGCGCTGATCACCGTGATGGGCTCCGTGGTCACCACGCGCCGGGAGGTTGCCTATGCTCTGGCCCGCCGTCCGGTCCTCCCGGAGGACGAGCCTCTCCTGGCCGAGGCCCACCCGTCCAATGCATGGCTGGAACGCAATCCCATCGTTCATCCCGAGCATGGATCCCACCTGATTTACGGCCTGGGCGAGCAGTACTGGTGGGAGTACCAAGACACGTCTGTCACCGAATGGTCCTACACCACTGTATTGGGGCGCGCGCCCTCCGAGCTGTCCGTGGCCACCACGTGGGAGTCCGACGAGCTGCGCTGGGTCCCCTGGAATAACGTGGAGGACCTGCCGCTGATGCCTGCGTTCGCCGCGAGCCTCCCACAGCTCCGCGCTGCGCTGCGCGAACTGGACCACAACACGAACGAAGCCCCGAACCGGGATGCGGACTAGGGCTACACAAAGGGTGTGATGATGACACAAGCCTGGCGTGCCCTCTCCGCCTTGTGCGTGGGCTTTTTCATGATCCTGCTGGATCAGTCCATCGTCTCCGTGGCCACGCCCGCGATCCAGGAGGAGCTTCAGGCCAGCTATTCCCAGGCAATGTGGGTCCACAGCGTCTACCTCCTGACGTTCGCCGTGCCCCTGCTGGTGATGGGCCGTTTGGGGGACAGGTGCGGCCCGCGCAGGGTCTACCTGTGTGGTCTTGTGCTCTTCACCGCATCCTCCGTGGTGTGTGGCCTGGCGCCCGGTATCGAGGTGCTGATCGCCGGCCGTGCCACCCAGGGGGTGGGCGGTGCCATGATGGCGCCGCAGACCATGGTGGTCATCAATCGTGTGTTCCCTCGGGACAAACGCGGTGCCGCCCTGGGCGTGTGGGGCGCGGTGGCCGGCTTGTCCAATCTTCTGGGTCCGCTGCTCGGAGGCGTGATTACCCAACTGGCGAGTTGGCAGTGGATCTTTTTGATCAATGTCCCCCTGGGACTTGTCACGCTGGCGCTGGTGCTGCGGTGGGTTCCGAACCTGGAGACCACCCAGTCCCGCATCGATGGCCCGTCCATCGTGTTGTCCATCGTGGGTATTTCCTGCGTGGTGTTTTCAATCCAGGAACGCGCCCATGTGTGGTTACTTGCGGCGGGGCTGGTGCTTGCTGTGATGTTTATCCGACGCCAAGCGCGCCTGTCCGAGACCGCCCTGTTGCCCGTGGGCCTGTTTCGTCGTCGGCATTTCTCCTTTGGCAATGTCTCCATCTTCGCGATGGGCTTCACGATCGCCGGCATGATGGTGCCCGTCATGATGTACCTGCAGGATGTGCAGCATGTGAGCCCCCTGGCTGCGGGGCTGATGGTCACGCCGATGTCCATCATCGCCGGGGTGCTGGCGCCGTATGTGGGGCGGCTGGTGGATCGCCAGGATCCGAGGCCCGTGTCCATGGCGGGTTTCCTCATGATGGCAGTGGGCGTGGCGATGCTGGTGTTCTGCCTGCGTCCGGAGGTGTCCGCATGGTGGGTTACCGGCGCGATGGTGGTGCTGGGCTTCGGTAACGCGTGCGTGTGGTCGCCTAATTCCACGCTGACGCTGCGCGATCTTCCCGGGGAAGTGGCTGGTGCCGGCTCGGGCATGTATAACTTCATGCGCCAGCTGGGCGCGGTTACGGGAACGGCCGTGCTGGCTGCGGTGCTGCAAGCTCGGGTTGATATGGGTAGCGCCGCCGCGTTTGCTGAGTCCTTGGTGCCGGCGCTGGTGATGTTGTGTGTGGGCTTGTGGGCTGCATCGCGGGCGAAGGAACAGTAGTATCGAGGGCATGCGTATTGCGACCTTGACCAGCGGTGGTGACTGCCCAGGGCTGAACGCCGTGATCCGGGGAATTGTCCGAACGGCAGCAACTCACGGCCACACGGTCGTAGGTTTTGAGGACGGCTGGGAAGGCCTACTGGAAGACCGCCGAGTCCAGCTCTACGACGACGAGCACATCGACCGCATTTTGCTACGCGGTGGCACGATCCTGGGCACCGGTCGCTTGCATCCCCGGGACTTCATGGCGGGAATTGACCGGGTGAAGGACAACCTCCGGGATGCAGAGATCGACGCGCTCATCCCCATCGGTGGTGAAGGCACGTTGAAGGGCGCGCGTTTTCTCCACGACAACGGCGTCCCCGTGGTGGGTGTGCCCAAGACCATCGATAACGACGTCAACGGCACCGATTATACCTTCGGTTTCGACACCGCGGTGGCCGTGGCCACGGACGCGATTGATCGCCTGCACACCACTGCCGAATCTCACGATCGCGTGATGATCGTGGAGGTCATGGGCCGCCACGCAGGATGGATTGCCCTCCACGCGGGCATGGCCGGTGGCGCGCACGACATTCTGATCCCCGAGTTTCCCTTTGACATTGATGACGTGGAAAAGCGGATGGCCAGGCGATTCCAGATGGGTGAAAAATACGGCATCATCGTTTTGGCCGAAGGCGCGCTGCCGAAAAAGGGATCGTTCCACACCAAAGATCGGGAAGTGGACGAATTCGGGCACGAAAAGTTCCAAGATATTTGCGGTGAATTGCGCAAAGAATTGGAAAACCGTCTGGATATTGATGTCCGCTCCACGGTTCTTGGTCACATCCAGCGCGGAGGAACCCCCACGGCCTTCGACCGGGTCCTCGCCACGCGCTTTGCCGTGAATGCCACCCAAGCCGCCATGAATGGCGACTTTGGAAAGGTGGTGGCCCTCAAGGGCGAAAACATTGAGCTCATCGATTTCGAAGCGGCCGTGGGGGAGCTCAAGGTTGTCCCAGAGAGTCGCTACCGCACTGCAACGTCTCTGTTCGGCTGAGTACC
Source organism: Corynebacterium zhongnanshanii (assembly GCF_014490575.1). Taxonomy (NCBI): domain Bacteria; kingdom Bacillati; phylum Actinomycetota; class Actinomycetes; order Mycobacteriales; family Corynebacteriaceae; genus Corynebacterium; species Corynebacterium zhongnanshanii. Next base: position 1,319,239 of record NZ_CP061033.1, on the reverse strand, counting down.
TGCTCGGCTGATCAGGACCCCCCTTAGCGCTAAGCTGCGCTCCCCTTAGAGGGGAACGTGCACAGCCGGAATAGTGGGATCCGAAATGTAGGGGCCGGCTGTGATGGAGAGAGGTTCGGCGTCGGGCTCAAAGGCAAACGTATCGCCATCCTTCAGCGCATCCACCAACAGTGCGTAATTGACCACATTGAGCATGGAATAAAACAGCTTCGTGGGATCCTGCGTGGAATCCACGGCCATAATCTCCGGGTGGCCCGCGCACACCATGCCCACCGTGTAGGCGGTAATGCCGCGCTCGCCCTGGGTGAGCCACACGCTGGTGCTAAACATCGCGGGATCATTATTGGTCACTGCCTCCACAAACACACGCGGAGAAATGGTCACGTCTCCCACCGTATTATGAATAGCCTCCACGCCCTCCAATGCGGCCAGCGCCGCCGTGGCCTGGGCATGAAGCATAATCTCGTGTAACCGAGGCTCACGGAATTGCTTGGCTTTTGCCGTCCATTCATTATCGGGAAGGATCGACAGCATAATCTGGGCGCTCACCTTCTCCAGGCCAGAGGGGTCCTCGGTCAGCACGGGGTGGAGCTCATACGTGGTCTGAGGATCCTGAGGCGGGGCATCCAGCACCATGGCGTGCACCAAATAGTGATCATCCAGTTCCACGGCCACGGCGTGTTCCGTGTTCTTCTTCTCGCCCAGACGGGGGCCAAATGTTGCCGCTAATACCTGCTCAATCTCGTCACGCGTAGGAACGCGGGACAGCAACAAGATATTCAGCAAAGGGTGCCGAATGAAAGACTGATCAATGAGGTGGGGAGTTTCGGTAGTCATGCCCTTCAGGGTACAAGGCGTACGCGGCATCGCGAGGGCACATCGGCAATTCACGACCTCACAGTTACACAGAGCCAGATACGTATTAAGATGGCACACATGACTGCGCCTGTGTACGACTACTCAGATGATGTACTGGATTTCGACGAGGTTCTCGAGCACTTCGACCCCGTCATGGGTATGGAAGTTCACGTGGAACTCGCCACGAAAACGAAGATGTTCTCCACGTCGTCCGCCGAATTCGGCGACGATCCTAACTCCAACGTTGATCCATGCTCCCTGGGACTGCCCGGTGCACTGCCCGTGGTGAACAAGCAGGGCGTGGAATGGGCCATCAAAATTGGCCTGGCGCTGAATTGCTCCATCGCCCCTTACTCCCGCTTCGCCCGGAAGAACTACTTCTACCCGGACCAGCCGAAGAACTACCAAATCTCTCAGTACGACGAGCCCATCGCCTACGACGGCTACCTGGACGTTGTGCTGGAGGACGGCACCGAGTGGCGCGTGGAGATCGAGCGTGCGCACATGGAGGAGGACACGGGCAAGCTCACCCACCTCGGTGGCGCGGACGGCCGTATCCATGGCGCCACCGCATCCCTGGTGGACTGCAACCGCGCAGGTGTGCCCCTCATCGAGATCGTGACCAAGCCCATCGAGGGTGCGGGGGAGCGCGCCCCTGAGGTCGCCCGGGCGTACGTCACCGCACTGCGCGAGCTCGTGAAGGCTCTGGGAGTGTCCGACGCACGCATGGACCAGGGCTCCATGCGTGTGGACTCCAACCTCTCCCTGATGAAGAAGGGAGCCACGGAGTACGGCACCCGCACGGAGACCAAGAACATCAACTCTCTGAAGTCCGTGGAACAGGCCGTGCGCTTTGAGATGCAGCGCCAGGCTGCGTGCATCCTCAACGACGTGGAGATTGTCCAGGAGACCCGCCACTACCAGGAGACGGACGGCACCACCTCCAAGGGGCGCCCGAAGGAGACCATGGCGGACTACCGCTACTTCAACGATCCCGACTTGCCACCCGTGCTGGCCCCCGAGGAGTGGGTGGAGGAGATTCGTTCCACCCTGCCGGAGATGCCATGGATCCGCCGCGCCCGCATCCAGGAAGAGTGGAAGCTCAAGGACGAGGAGATGCGCGACCTGGTGAACGCCGGCGCACTGGACCTGATCATCGAGACGGTGGAGGCAGGCGCGCAGCCATCGGAGGCTCGCTCCTGGTGGGTTGCCTACCTTGCCGGAAAGGCCAACCAGCAGGGCGTGGAGCTTGACGGACTGAACATTACCCCGGCTCAGGTGGCACGTGTCATCGAGCTCGTGGGCGAGGGCAAGCTGACCAACAAGCTGGCGCGCCAAGCCGTGGACGGCGTGCTAGAAGGCGAGGGCGACGTCGATGAGGTCGTCGCTTCCCGCGGCCTGGAGGTCGTGCGTGATGACGGAGCTATCGAGGCCGCCGTCGACGAGGCACTGGCCGCCAACCCAGACATCGTGGAGAAGTACAAGGCCGGAAACACCAAGGTCACCGGCGCGATCGTTGGCGCGGTGATGAAGGCCACCAAGGGTAAGGCCGACCCAGGCCAAGTGAACCAGCTGATTGCTAAGAAGCTGAGCTAGGTGAGTACGTGGCGATGGTTCGCTCCTGCGCATCCGCCACGCACCGCCCATCAACTCCACCTGGAGAGGTGGAACGCAGACCGCCGCGTGGGTTGGGACATGCTGACGTCCTACCCCGCGGCGGTTGTGGGCATTGTGGCGGGAACCGTGACGGACGCGGCGACAGGCGCGTTGACCTCCTTGATCGTGGGGCGCATCACCGACGGCGGGGCACTGCTCATTCCCTGCCTGCTGCTGGTGCTGTGCCTCTTCTGCGCATGGCTGGGCTCCATCACCGGCGACGCGTTGACGGACCTCTCCGAGGCGCGGGCCGTCCATGATCTGCGTCTGTTGCTCACCGGCCGCCTGATTCAGGCGGGCAGGCCGGTCCATTCGGGCACCGTACTCAACACTGTGGACGAGGATTCCAAGCAACTGGGGCAGTTGAAGCAGATCCTTAACTTTCCGCTGGTGATGCTGGGCTTTCTCTTCGCTTCGGCTGTCACGTTGTGGGCAGCCTCACCCTGGATATCGCTGCTTCTGGTGCTGGGCGGGGCAAGTACCGCGGTGACGAGCTATGTCACGTCCGCCCCCATTGCCCGGGTCGCCCGTCAGCGGCGCGTGGAGGAAAGCCGCGCCATTGCGCTGGCCACGGACGTGGCGCAAGGCTCCCGCGTGATCAAGGGACTGGGCGCCGTGGACATTACGCGCCGCCGTTTCGACGAGGTGACCGACCGCGCATTGCGCGCCATGCTGACCGACGCCACAGTGTCCTCCCTGGTGATGTTCCTTCGACAATTGGTGCCCACTGCCTTCACCATCGCCGTGATCGTCCTGGGCGGCTGGCTCGCTCACGCGGGCGCGATCACCTCCGGGCAGCTGCTGACGACGGTGCTGTTGGCACCGCCGTCGCTGATGGTGACGGGGCAGTCCCTGAATGTCATGGCTGACTTGTGGGGCAGGGGCATGGCGGCGTCCACGCGCGTTCGCGAGCTTCTGGAGGAGCTGGAGGCGCAGCCCGAGGACGTAACGGGCGAAGTCGCGCTACCCGAGGGACTCACAGTCTGGCATGCGGAGACGGAGGACAGCCTGGCGGAGGTCCATCGCCGGGTGGCTGCGCTCACGCGGGATGGGGCAGTGGCGGCTCCCCATACGGTGTCCGTGTTTGAAGGCACGCTGCGGGATAACATCTGGGCCGCGGACGAAGAAGACCAGCTTGCCGCCCTGCATGTGGCCGAATGCGGAGACATCCTTGCTCGTCTCGGCGGGCTCGAGGGGCTCATTGGGGAGGCCGGCCTGACCCTCTCCGGCGGCCAGCGCCAGCGCGTGGCTTTGGCGCGCTTTCTGGCCGCCCGTCCCGCCGTGCTCATTCTGGACGAGCCGACCACCGGGCTGGACGCGGTCACCCTTGACCGCGTGGCCCACAACGTGAAGGCCATGCGCCAGGGTTATACCACCGTGGTCATTTCCACATCCCGTGCTTGGCAGTCCGTGGCGGATCAGGTGGTGCGGCTGTGAGTGATGCTCTGGCTCCCGCCTCCATGAGACAGTCCGCGGCGTTTCTGGGCACGCTGCCCAGCCGCCCGCGGGCACGCTGGATTTTTGCGAGTGTGCTGTCCTTCGGCACGGTGGTGCTGTGCATGCTGGCCAGTGCCAACCTGATGGGCTTTGCCGTCGACATTATTGATGGACGGTCGATCCCCCTCATCGGGGACAACTTCGCCCTGCTGCTCACCGTCATTGCCGCGGCCTTGCTGGTGGAAAACCTGGCGCGCTCGGTGAGTAACTATGTGCTGCTGTCCAAGGTCCGCGCGCTCAGCGTGGACCTGCGCCGCGCGGGCCTGGCGAGCGTGCTGCGGGCGCCCGCCCCGCAGGTCCTTGAGCTCGGCACCGGAAACGTCATCACCCGCCTGACCAAGGACATTGACCAGGCGGTGATGGTCGCCACCATCATCGGCCTGCGCCTGGTGGTGACGCTGCTGATCTTCCCCTTCACCGTGGTGTCCATGCTGTTCATCAGCCCGTGGTATCTCCTCCTGTTTATTGCGGGCGCGTTGATCGTCTGGCCTGCCTTGCGCCGGATTCTTGAGGTCTTGCCGCCGACTGCCAACGCTGTCTCCGCCGCGGAGGCCCACCGCAATAACTTGGTGCTGGATACCGTCCGCGGCCTTCCCACGCTGCAGGCTCTGCGCCGCGGCCCGTGGGCACTGCAGCGCATGGAGCGCGGTTCCTGGGATGCGGTCCAGGCTCACGTGCGCCGGATCCCGTTGTTCATCCGCCTGATGGCCGTGGGGCATGTGGTCTATGGGATCTTGCTGATCGGCACGATCGCTCTCAACGCGGTGCTGGTCCACCAGCAGCAGCTGAGCATCGGCGCGGCGACTGCAGCGACTGTCCTGGTGGTGCGCCTAGAGATCCACGTGTTCAACGTGCTGATGTTCGCAGGCCAGATCCAGGAATCCATGGTGGGTGTGGGCCGCGCGGTGGCGTTGGCGACGATGGCTCCGGAGGATCACGCCCACCACCCGGAGCCCGTCACCGCACCCGCCGTGGAGCTGCGCGATGTCACTTTCGCCTATCCCACGGGCGCCCCGGTGGTGGAGTCGCTAAACCTGGCCCTGCACCCGGGCACCACCACGGCGTTGGTGGGCACGTCCGGGGCGGGCAAGTCCACCGTCGCCTCTCTCATCGCGGGGCTGCTGCAACCGACGCGCGGCACGATTGTTGTGGGTGGCCATTATATTTCCGATATATCCGACGCCTGGCTCTCGCACACCGTGTCCCTCGTCTCCCAGGAGGTGCACCTGTTTTCCGGAACGCTGCGCGAGGATCTGCTGATGGCGGGGGAACGCTCGGACCAAGAGCTTCTGGATGCCCTGGCCATCACGGGCCTTCGGCCTGGCACGGCGGGGTGGCGCAGGGCCTTCCCCGAAGGATTGGATACACTCATCGGGGCGGGGGCGGAGCCTGTGGCGCCTGAGGTTGCCCAGCAGATTTCCCTGGCGCGGGTGATCTTGAGGGATCCGCCCGTGCTCATCATGGACGAAGCCACGGCGGAGGCCGGCTCCGATCACGCACGGTCGCTGGAGCAGGCCGCGGCGGTTATCGCGAAGGGGCGCACCAGCGTGGTGGTGGCCCATCGCCTGGACCAAGCGATGCTGGCCGACCGAGTGCTGGTGATGGAGCAGGGGCGCATTGTGGAAGACGGCACGCACCAGGAACTGGTGGACCGCGGCGGAAAGTACGCTGAGCTGTTCCACCGCTGGGAGGGGCAGCAGTAAGCCACCGGCTTGGCCCAGACCTCAGAGTGCATTCAGCGCGAGGTTGAGTGCCACGGCAAGAATGACACAGCCGATCGCACAGTTGATCCACGTCCACACCCGTGGGCGGGACAGCGGCTTCGACAGCGCCGCCGCGCCAAACCCCAGTACAGGGAACCAAAGCAGAGTGCCGGCCATGCTCCCCAGTCCCAGCGACAGCTGCTCTCCGGGGAAATGAGTTGAGAGGCTTCCTAGCATCACTAGGGTGTCCACGTACATCGCGGGATTGAGCCAGGTCAACGCGAGGGCGGTGGTGACGGCGCGCCGAGTGGGCGATGGCTGGGCGTCGGGATTGATAGGATCACGCACAACGTCGGTGGGGGACAGCGACGAGGAAGAAAAGGCCTCCCGGAAGCTCGTCCAGGCGAACCACACCAGATACGCTATGCCACCCCACATCAGGATCGGAACGAGTGCGGGGTAACGCGTGAACAGTGCACCCATGCCGGCGAGCGAGGCGATAATCATGACGAGGTCAGACAGAATGCAGACCATCAGCACAGGAATCAGAGCTTCGCGTTTGATGCCTTGCTTGATGACCAGGGCATTTTGTGGGCCGATGGCCACGATGAGTGAGATCCACAGGGCAAACGCTTGCGCGGCCACAGAAAAGCTCACTGGATTTCCTCCTCGATGATGCTCGAGCTGGTTGTTAGTTGGTGAGGGCCATCAGGGCAAGGATGGCCAGCGACGAGACAAGGATAATACCTGTGACGGCGCCCCGAGCAGGCACCGAGAGGCGACGGGCTAGCAGCGCGCCACACACGGCACCGAGGGTGTTGAAGAGGACATCATCGATGTCCGAGTAGCCCAGGGCGAAGATGTACTGCAGGGTTTCGATGGACAGGCTAATTGCAAGGCCGATCAGTGCCACGACGCGGAGGGAACTGCGGCGATGGAGATTCATCAGCAGGAAGCCGAGGGGGAGAAAGAGCAGGATATTCCCGAAGGTGTTGGTCAGTGGCGCGTACCAGACGGTGGGACGGAACCAGTCGTTGAAGAGGATGAAGTCCAGGGAACGCTGGTTGTGCGCCTCCGTGGACCACAGTCCTGCCAGGGAGACCAGGCTCTTGCCGAGGGTGAGGATAAACACCACAACCGACACCACACCGAGTGTGATGCCGGTTGCCTGGCGGGTTGCGAGGGCTCGGGTCATACCTCACATCATAGGGGTTAGCACACTAATTCATAAGTGCTAGCGCGCAAGAGCATAGGGTGCTAGCGCACCTCGCGCACGGCGCCCTTGTCCGCGGACGTCGCCATCGAGGCGTACGCGCGCAGCGCCTTGGTGACGGTGCGCTGACGGGTGGTGGGGGTCCATGGCTTGTCGGAGGCTTCCATCTCCTCGCGACGGCGCGCAATCTCCTCGTCGGAGATCTGCAGCTCCAGGCGGCGCTCGTGCACGTCGATGAGGATCGGGTCGCCATCACGAACCAGTCCGATGAGGCCACCGTGGGCAGCCTCAGGGGAGATGTGGCCCACCGAGATTCCGGAGGAACCACCAGAGAAGCGGCCGTCGGTGATCAGCGCACACTTCTTGCCCAGGCCGGAGCCCTTAAGGAAGGCAGTGGGGTGCAGCATCTCCTGCATGCCAGGTCCGCCGGACGGTCCCTCGTAGCGCACCACGATCACATCTCCTGGCTGGACCACCTTGTCCAGGATCACGCGCACGGCGTCCTCCTGGGACTCCACTACCAGGGCCTTGCCCTCGAAGTGCCAGACGTCAGGGTCGATACCGGCGGACTTGATGACGGCGCCGTTTTCGGCCAGGTTGCCGCGCAGGATGACCAGTCCGCCATCGGCGGTGTAGGCGTGCTCGGCATCGCGGATCACACCATTGGTGCTGTCCGTATCGAGTTCAGACCAGCGGTTGGAGGTACTGAACGGCTCCGTGGTGCGCACGCCACCTGGTGCGGCGTGGAACAGCTCGATGGCCTCCTCGGAGGCCGTGCCGCTGCGGATGTCCCAGGTGCCCAACCACTCATCCAGGGAGGACGCGTGGACGGAGTGCACACCTTCGTTGAGCTTTCCAGCGCGCTTCAGCTCACCCAGGATCGCGGGGATTCCGCCACCGCGGTGCACGTCCTCCATGTGGTAGTCCGAGTTCGGGGAGACCTTGGACAGGCAGGGGACGGTCTTGGACAGGCGGTCGATGTCGTACAGGTTGAAGTCCACCTGTCCCTCCTGAGCCGCAGCCAGGATGTGCAGCACCGTGTTCGTGGAACCACCCATGGCCATGTCCAAAGCCATCGCGTTCTCAAAGGCCTCGCGGGTGGCGATGTTGCGGGGCAGGACAGACTCGTCGCCATCGCCGTAGTAGCGCGTGCACAGGTCCATAATGGTGTGGCCGGCCTTGGTGAACAGCGCCCGACGTGCCTCGTGCGTGGCCAGCGTGGAGCCGTTACCCGGCAGGGACAGACCCAGGGCTTCGGTCAGGCAGTTCATGGAGTTCGCGGTGAACATACCGGAGCACGAACCACAGGTGGGGCAGGCCGCGGATTCCACCGTCAGCAGAGACTGAGCGTTGACCGCATCCGAGGCGGACGCGGAAATGGCCGTGATCAAGTCCGTGGGCGCCTGAGCCACGCCATCAACAACCACAGCCTTGCCGGCTTCCATCGGTCCACCCGAGACGAACACCACGGGGATGTTGAGTCGCATCGCGGCGTTGAGCATGCCGGGGGTGATCTTGTCACAGTTGGAGATACACACCAGGGCGTCCGCGGCATGGCCATTGACCATGTACTCCACGGCGTCGGAAATCACCTCGCGGGACGGCAGCGAGTACAGCATGCCCGCATGACCCATGGCAATGCCATCGTCCACGGCAATGGTGTTGAACTCGCGGGGAACACCACCGGCTTCACGCACAGCGTCAGCAACGATCTCTCCCACGTCCTTCAAGTGAACGTGGCCAGGAACGAACTGGGTGTAGGAGTTGGCGATCGCGATGATGGGCTTATTGAAGTCATCATCGGTCATACCGGTGGCGCGCCACAGGGCACGGGCACCGGCTGCGTTACGGCCTTGGGTGGTGACTGAGGACCTCAGAGAGATGGCGTTCATTTATTCTTCTTCTTTGGATGTCTTGTGTGCGGATTTCTTGTTGTGTTGCTCAGCGTATTCAGCGCGTCGCTGAGCCTCATATTCTGCATAGTCGTCTTTATCCATCAAGACTGCATAGCCGTCTTTGTGGACAACCTGCACTTTGTCATGGGCGGCCTCGCGACCGGCGGTCACCGGGTCAGGAATTCTACCCTGGCTGGCCTTATTGAGCTCCACGAGGGAATTGAAGGTGACACCGGGGAGCCAAAACTTCGTCTCATCTGTGCGCACCGCATATCCACGTCCGTTTTTCGCAATGAGTACGCCGGAGAAGTCATCCCAGCTCACGGACTCATTGGACTTCAACAGGTAGCGCGTGGACAAGCCCTTGTCCGTCACGATGGTGCGCACGCGCAGAACCCAGACGATAAACAGTAACGGCAGAATCGGAACCCAGAAGAACCACTTGATGTTATAGCCAGTGAACATCAGGCAGATCAAAAACATAATGGCCGCGCCCAGAAGGTGTTCCCTGCTCGGGCGAATCACGGTGGTTGGGTGTGAGCTCATGGGTTCCATTTAATCAGTTGTTTAGGGATTGGTTGCAATTGGCTCTGATTGGCTATCGCCGTTGCCAGTCTGGCCAGCAGACGAGTCCTGTCCACCAGTGCCATTGGAGTTATTGCCTGACTGGGACTGTCCCGTAGAACCAGCGCCCCCGGAATTATTGGAGGTGGGTTCCCGCTCAGAATTATCGGAGCCGGAGTTCGGGCGCCCGTTGCTCTCCGTCGGCGTGCCGCGCTCCACCGTGCCGGTCTGCGCGTTCGGATCCTGTGTGGAGGTGGAACCCGCGGTGTTCTCCGCAGTGGCCTCCGCCGGTGCGGTCTCCGTGGCGCTGGGGGTTATCTCCTCACTGGACGCCGCGGTACTGGTCCTCCACCGATCAGGATTGAGCAGTCCGGCATCCGCACCTTCTGGATTGGCGGAAAACAGCGCCAACGTTCCCAGAATTAACAGAGTAATCAGCAAGACCGTGGTCGAGGCGCGCATGCGGCCACCCACACTCAAGGTGTCCTGGACAACATCCTCCGCGCTCGGACGTGCAGGGGACTGCTGGCTGGTGTCCCTGTCCCACTCGTCCGAGAACGCAGGCCTTCCTGGGCCATCGTCAGACGTGGCGCGAGCCACCTCCTCAAGTCCCTCCGTGGTGTCCGAGTGTGCCTCGGTGGTGGAGGCCTCGGCGTCGGCAGAAGGGGAGGAGGACGGCGTGGAGTCCTCAGCGGAGGCAGTATCGGTAGCAGCATCGGCGGCATCGACGGGCAGCGCGTGGGAGGACTCGGCGAGGGTGAGCCCGGTGACGTCGGGCGTGTGCTCGTAACGGTCCCAGAAGGTGTTCAGTAACGCGGCACGGATGACGCGCTCAACGGCCCACTGCCGGGCAGGATTGACCTCCACGTTGATGCGGGTGGTCACGGTCCACGGCTGGCCCGCGGTGGCCGGAGGGTTGATGGACATGGCGGGCCAGATATCGAGTTCGCCGGTGACATCGCGGCGGATGGAGGTATCCTCCAGGGCCTTCATCGTGGCGGTTTTCAGGGCTTCGTTGAGGTCCTTCATCGTCTCACCGGGGCGCAGGGGGATCTGCATGTCCACCACCGCGCGGGACCACTCCTGCGAGAAGTTGGTGATCACGCCGGCGGAGCCGTTGGGAATGGTGACGACCTCGCCGGTGGAGGTGCGGATTTTGGTGGCGCGCAGCGTCAGGGCCACCACGGTGCCCGAGACAGAGTCCGAGGTTCCGTCGAAGGAGACGAAGTCACCCACGCCGAACTGGCGCTCTGAGATGATGAAGAATCCGGAAAGGAAGTCGCCGATGACGGACTGGGCACCGAAACCGACGGCCGCGGAGACCACGGTGGCGGGGATGGCCGCGCCCATGGGAGGCACGCCCACGTTGGTCAAGGCCAACATGATGATGGCGAAGTATGCCACAGCCTGCAGGACGTACACCAGGGCACCCATCAACGCCAGGGAGGCCTTGGTGGATTCTTCACCCTCATCGAGTTTGCGGGACAGGATGCGGTTCAACAGCCTGCCGGCGCGCGGGATGAGGATGGCTAAGACCAACAGTGCGGCTAAGGGGATGCCGTGGTCGATCAAGAGACCCCATATTTTGAACAGGAAGAACTTGAAATCCATGCTTGCCACACTAGCGCGTACGTCCTACACAGCGTGGCGTGCTAAAGTGCCCCATGTTTCATTCTGTGGGAAATACATAACCATCATTTGGGAAAACTATGGTGAATGGGGGTATAGTTGTTTGCGACCCCGCCAGCGGCCATATAAGCTGGCTCACGTTTTGTCCGTACTAACAGGAGCGAATTACCCGTGACTGACGCATCACGCTCGCAACCAAGCCCAGCAACTGTGGCGAAGAACAACAGGTCAGGCAGCCCTGAGCGTATCAATGGCGCCCAGGCTATTGTCCGTTCCCTCGAGGAGCTGGGAACCGACGTTGTCTTCGGCCTTCCCGGCGGCGCCGTACTGCCCCTCTATGAGGCGCTGTACTCCTCCGAGAAGCTCAATCACATCCTGGTCCGTCACGAGCAGGGTGCCGGACACGCTGCGACGGGCTACGCCCAGGTCACGGGCCGCGTGGGTGTGTGCATCGCCACGTCGGGCCCCGGTGCGACCAACCTCGTGACCCCCATCGCGGACGCCAACATGGACTCCGTTCCGCTGGTTGCCATCACCGGTCAGGTCGGTCGGCAGCTGTTGGGTACGGATGCGTTCCAGGAAGCCGACATTCGCGGCGTGACCATGCCCATCACGAAGCACAACTTCATGGTGACCCGCCCCGAGGACATCCCGGGCGCGATCGCCGAGGCATTCCACGTGGCCTCGACCGGACGCCCCGGCGCCGTCCTGGTGGACATCCCGAAGGACATTCAGAACGCTGAACTGGACTTCGTGTGGCCACCCGTCTACGACCTGCCGGGATACCGTCCGGTCACCACGCCACACTCTCGCCAGATCGAAGAGGCTGCCAAGCTCATCAGCGCCGCGGAACGCCCGACGTTGTACATCGGTGGCGGAGTGATTAAATCCGACGCCACCGACGAGCTCATCCGCTTCGCCGAGGCCAACGACATCCCGGTCGTCACCACCCTCATGGCGCTGGGCGCATTCCCGTACAGCCACGAGCTCAACATGGGAATGCCGGGAATGCACGGAACCGTGCCGGCTGTGGCTGCGATGCAGAAGTCCGACCTGCTCATCACCATTGGCGCCCGATTCGACGACCGCGTGACCGGCCAGCTGGAGAGCTTCGCTCCTGACGCGCAGGTCATCCATGCCGACATTGACCCTGCGGAGATCGGCAAGATCCGTGAGGCACAGGTGCCGATCGTGGGCGACGCCCGCGAGGTGCTCACCGCGCTGCACGAGGCGATGGAGGACCTGGACCTGCCGAAGCCTGAGACCGCCGAGTGGTTGCGCTACCTGAACAAGTTGAAGACCGACTTCCCACGCGGCTACGAGGAAAACCCGAACGGCAAGCTGGCACCACAGTTCGTCATCAACACGCTGTCCAAGGTTGCAGGACCTGACGCTATCTACGTGGCCGGCGTGGGACAGCACCAGATGTGGGCTGCACAGTTCGTGGACTACGAAAAGCCTCGTACCTGGCTGAACTCCGGTGGTCTGGGCACGATGGGTTACTCGGTTCCTGCGGCCATGGGTGCGCAGGCCGGCGACCCCGACGCCACCGTGTGGGCCATCGATGGCGATGGTTGCTTCCAGATGACCAACCAGGAACTGGTGACCTGTGCCGTGGAAAATCTGCCGATCAAGGTTGCCCTGATCAACAACGGAAACCTGGGCATGGTTCGCCAGTGGCAGACCCTGTTCTTCGATGGTCACTACTCCAACACCAACCTGAAGCCGAAGGAAGAGTACCTGCCGGACTTCCTGATGCTGGCTGAGTCCATGGGATGTGCTGCGTTCCGTGTGACGAAGGAAGAAGAGGTCGAACCAACGATCCGCAAGGCCATGGAGATCAATGACCGTCCCGTGGTGATCGACTTCATCGTGGGTGAGGACGCCCAGGTGTGGCCGATGGTTCCCGCCGGTACGTCCAACCAGGCTATCCAGTACGCTCGCGATCTTCGCCCGCTGTTCGACGACGAAGAGTCCGCCGCTGAAGATCCCGCAGAAATCCACGAAGTAGTTGAAGAAGGTGAGCAGAACTAATGGCAACCATCCACACTCTGTCTGTTCTGTGTGAAGACGTCGACGGCATCATGTCCCGCATCACGGGCATGTTCACCCGCCGCGCATACAACATCATTTCCATCAGTTCTGGTCGCACCGAAATCGACGGCATCAACCGCATCACGATCCGCGCGGAGGCCGAAGAGCACGTGATGGAGCAGATCACGAAGCAGCTCAACAAGCTGATTCCGGTCATCAAGGTGTCCCGCCACGATCCTGAGGCGATTGTGGCCCGTGCGTTGATGCTGGTGAAGGTGTCTGCGGACAACTCCACCCGCGCTCAGGTGGTGGAGTCCGCCAAACTGTTCCGCGCGCACGTGGTGGATGTGGGGCCGGATTCTGTCATCATCGAATGCACCGGAACGTCCACGAAACTGCAGGCGCTCCTGGATGTGCTGGAGCCGTTTGGTATTCGTGAATTGGTGGAGTCCTCCATGACCGCGATGAGCCGTGGCCCGAAGGCGATGTACCCCTCCAAGCTGTAGCCGTGGATGCGGCCGGTGAGGCCGCACCACAGTTCCACTATGTGGAATAAATATCCCAATTGATGAAACGATCTGATAGAGTAAGCAACCAGATCGACGAAAGGAAGTAACCACAATGGCAATCGATGTTTTCTACGACAAGGATGCTGACCTGTCCCTGATTCAGGGTAAGAAGGTTGCAGTGATCGGCTACGGCTCCCAGGGTCACGCACACTCCCAGAACCTGCGCGATTCCGGCGTTGAGGTTGTTATTGGTCTGCGCGAGGGTTCCAAGTCCGCAGCGAAGGCTCAGGAGGCCGGCTTCGAGGTCAAGAACACCGCTGACGCCGCTGAGTGGGCAGACGTCATCATGCTGCTGGCTCCAGATACCTCCCAGGCTCAGATCTGGAACAACGACATCGCTCCGAACCTCAAGGACGGCGACGCAGTCTTCTTCGGACACGGCCTGAACATCCACTTCAAGCTGATCGAGCCAGCTGAGAACATCACCATCGGCATGGTAGCTCCAAAGGGTCCAGGCCACCTGGTGCGCCGTCAGTTCGTCGACGGCAAGGGTGTTCCTTGCCTGATCGCCGTGGACCAGGACCCACAGGGCAACGGCCGCGACCTGGCTCTGTCCTACGCATCCGCCATCGGTGGTGGCCGCGCAGGCATCATCCCTACCACCTTCGAGGCTGAGACCGTCACCGACCTGTTCGGTGAGCAGGCTGTGCTCTGTGGTGGTACCGAGGAACTGGTCAAGACCGGTTTCGAGGTTCTGGTTGAGGCTGGCTACGAGCCAGAGATGGCCTACTTCGAGTGCCTGCACGAGCTGAAGCTGATCGTGGACCTGATGTTCGAGGGCGGCATCGAGAACATGAACTACTCCGTGTCCGACACCGCAGAGTTCGGTGGCTACCTGTCCGGCCCACGCGTGATCGACGCCGGTGCTAAGGAGCGTATGAAGGACATCCTGACCGACATCCAGGACGGCACCTTCACCAAGCGCCTGGTGGCCAACGTCGAGGGTGGAAACAAGGAGCTGGAAGGCCTGCGCGCATCCTACAACGATCACCAGATCGAGCAGACCGGTAAGAAGCTGCGCGACCTGATGAGCTGGGTCAAGGTTGACGCTCGCGCAGAGACCGCCTAAGTCCTTCGCACACACTACGGCAGTAGTGGCGCCTACTCACGGTCATTGATGGATCACTCCGAGCAGAGTCCCACGAAGAGTCTCAGTCAGGACGTTCCAGCCTCTATCCGCCAACGCAACACAGCGTGGGCAGAGCAAGGGCTGGAACGCTCTACCTGGGAGTTTTCTTCCCCTCAGGAGCCGATCGCAACCATCGATGGCCGTGAGTTTTTGCTATTCTCCTCCAGTAATTACCTGGGCCTGTCCGCCCATCCCCAGGTGAAAGCCGCGGCACACAACGCCATCGATCAGAGGGGAACCGGATCCGGTGGCTCACGCCTGACCACAGGAACGCTGGACATTCACCACGCCGTGGAGCGCTCCCTAGCCGAATGGCTGGGCTATGAATCAGCCGTGTACTTCGCCACCGGCTACCAAGCAAACGTGGGGCTCCTGACAGCGCTCGCGGATTCCACCGCCACCATCTTTTCCGACGAACGCAACCACGCCAGCATCATCGACGGGTGCAGGTTGTCTCGGGCGCGCACTGTCATTTACCCGCACTGTGGCGTCGGAGAATTAGATGAGGCACTAGCGACGCATCGAGTACGCACACAGTCCTCGAGTGACCACCCTGCGGGGCCCATGTTCGTGGTGACGGACGGATTATTTTCCATGGATGGGACGGTTGCACCCACCGCTGAGCTCGTGGAGGTTGCGCACCGCCACGGGGCATGGCTGATTGTCGACGAGGCGCACAGCCTGGGAACCTTAGGCCCCACGGGGCGGGGACTCGGCGAGGAGACCGGTGCCCGCCCCGATATCGTGGTCGGCACCGCTAGCAAAGCCCTGGGTAGTGAGGGTGGGTTCGTGTGTTGCGATACGCAGACCGCACGGCTGCTGCGGAATCAATCCCGCCCCTATGTGTACTCCACCTCGAACGCGGCCGGGGTGATGGCTGCAACGGGGGCGGCCCTGGAGCAACTGCAGAACACGCCTGCGCTGGTGGAGCGCTTGCAGGACAACGTGGAGTATCTGACGCAGCGGGCCTCGGAGTATCTGCATCCGGGGCCTCATCCGCACAGCCCCATCATTCCGCTTCATGTGGGAGATGAGGCGCACGCGATGGAGATCTCGCACGGCTTGCGGGAACGCGGAATCCACGTGCCAGCGATCCGTTATCCCACGGTGGCACGCGGATCCGCGATGTTGAGGGTGACCGTCATGGCCACCCATACTCGGGAGCAGATCGACACATTAGTGGATACGCTCCACGATGTGTGGACTCGCTAGTAGCGAATCACACGGCGGCCGTCGATGCCGCCCTTGAGCAGGCCATCGAAAACATCGTTGATGTCATTCAGCTGCACTTCCTTGACGGTCGGCTTGATCTTGCCGCGTGCATAGAAGTCCAATGCCTCCTCCAGGTCCTGACGGGTTCCCACCAGGGATCCGCGGATGGTCAGGCCCTTGAAGACAATGTCGAAGATCGGTGCCGGGAACTCTCCTGGAGGCAGGCCGTTGAACACGATGGTTCCGCCCTTGCGTGCCATGCCGATCGCCTGGCCGAAGGCTTGCGGGTGCACGGCCGTCACCAGGATGCCGTGGGCACCGCCATTGGTGTAGTCGGCCACTGTCTCGGCAGGGTCCTGCTCCTTGGCGTTGACCGTGAACTCGGCGCCGTGCTTCTTCGCCAGCTCCAGCTTGTCGTCCGCCACGTCCACGGCGATGACGCGCATGCCCATCGCCACGGCGTACTGGACGGCAATGTGGCCCAGGCCGCCGATGCCGGAGATGACCATGAACTGGCCCGGCCGGGTCTCAGCGACCTTGAGGCCCTTGTAGACCGTCACGCCGGCGCACAGGATTGGTGCGACTTCGATGGGGTCGGAGCCTTCGGGGATGCGTGCGCAGTAGCGCGTGTCCACCAGCATGTATTCGCCGAAGGAGCCGTCGACGGTGTATCCGCCGTACTCGGCGTTGTCGCACAGGGTCTCCCATCCGGTGCGGCACTTTTCGCAGGTGCCGCAGGCGGACCAGAGCCAGACGTTTCCGACCATGTCGCCGATGTTGACGGTGTGCTCGCCAGGACCGAGCTTGACGACCTCGCCGACGCCTTCGTGGCCAGGCACGAATGGGGGAGTGGCCTTGACGGGCCAGTCACCTTCGGCGGCGTGGACGTCGGTGTGGCAGATTCCGGAAGCGACGTTGCGCACCAGTGCCTGGTTTGGGCCTGGTTCGGGGAGGTCCACTCCGCGGACGTTGAGGGTGGGGCCGAATTCTTCGACCACTGCGGCAGAGAATTGTTCAGTCATGGTGGCATCCTTTCGTGGAAAAGCATGAGCGGTTGATTTCCATTCCAAAATTAGGAAGGTGTGGCTATGCTTTCTACTCCGGTTACCCCTGACTGGAGGGGGATGAGATGCGCGCGGGGATGTTTATCCAGGTGGCGGGCACGGCAGAATAAAAGGTGCGATTGAACGATTACCCCCGTGATACTGGCTAATTGTTAATGATTTTCGAGTAATGATTCTATTTTTAACCAATTTCCTGACAGAAACTGTTCTTGAGGGAGTGCGCCTGCCCCGGCCGGAAGTGCGCCCAGCCACGGTGCCGCGGCCCCGGAAGAGAAGTGCTGCAGGGTGATGCGCGTCGCCAGGTTCTTCTCGCCGCTGAGATCCTGAGGCACGCTGCCGCCAATGAGCCCCGCGCACTGCACACCCCGGCTGCTCAACGCCTCCAGGGTGAGCGCCGCCGCGTTGAGACTGCCCAATCCTGTCGTGGTCACCACGATGATGGGGATGGAGAGTGCCGACGCCAAGTCTGCCATCGTCCAGGCGTCTCCCTCATCATCCAGCCCGATGTTGACCAGCAGCCCGCCGGCGCCTTCGATGAGCACCCAGCCATCCTCGCCGGCCGCTGCGTGAATCTCCTCAATTCTCACGAGTGCATGGGACAGCCGCAGAGGAGGGCGGCCACTGACCACTGCCGCATCCAGTGGCGCCAAGGGATCGGGGTAGCGTGCCAGCTCGTGGACGTGACGGGCCCCGGTGAGAGCGGCAATAGTGGCCGCATCGCCAGTGGCATTCCTCTCGGACACCGGCTCACCCGTCTGGGCAAGCTTGACGATGTGCACGCCGTCCAGCCCATCGCTGTGAGCGCGCGCAATGTGGCTGGCCAAGGCGGCGGTGGCCACCGTCTTGCCCACATCCGTACCAGTTCCGGTGATGGCAACAATCATGAGAGTCCTTCCCCGGGTGTGTGAGCAGCCACGACTGCCTGCATCGCCCGGGTGATCGTGGCGATGTGCTCGCTGGTGCTGATGAATGGCGGCATGGTGTAGAGCAGCCTGCCGAACGGACGCAGCCACACGCCGTGCTCCACCACGGTGCGGGTGGCAAGCGCCATATCCAGAGGCTTGCGCATCTCCACCACGCCGATGGCCCCGAGGCAGCGCACGTCGGCGACAGCCGGGTGATCGGCGAGTCCCTCCAGGCCATCACGAAGCTCCTGCTCAATCCTGGGCACGGACTCTTTCCAGTAGCCGCTGTCGATCAAGTCGAGTGCGGCACACGCCACCGCGCACGCCAGAGGGTTGCCCATGAACGTCGGCCCGTGCATCAACGCCCCGCCACCAGTGGGGCTGTCAATCGCGCGGGCAATCCACTCGGCCGCCAGGGTGGCAGCGAAGCTCATGAACCCGCCGGTGAGGGCCTTGCCGAGGCACAGAATATCTGGCGCTACACCTGCGTGATCGCAGGCCAGGACGCGTCCGGTCCGCCCGAATCCCGTGGCGATCTCGTCGAAGATCAGAACGGTGGACGTCTCCGTGCACAGCTCGCGTAGGTGGCGCAGTAGCTCGGCGTCGTGGAAGGTCATGCCACCAGCGCCCTGAACGATGGGTTCCACGATCACGCCGGCGATGTCGCTATCCGGGCGGACAAGTTCCGCGCGCACGGTCTCCATGTAGGACTGCAGGTGTGCGCTGCTGCTCCCGCGCGGCGGCGGGGCATCCACGAACACTTGAGGACGTAGCACGGACCCCCACAGGGAGTGCATGCCGTTGTCAGGATCGCAGACGGCCATGGGGCCTTGGGTGTCCCCGTGGTAGCCGCCGCGCCAGGTGAGGAAGCGGGTCTTATCCGGGCGCCCCAGGCCTCGTTGGGCCTGAAGGGCCATCTTCAGGGCTACTTCGATAGCCACGGAGCCAGAATCAGAGAAGAACACGCTGTCCATGCTGGGGCACAGTGAGATGAGCCTCTCGCCGAGCTCCACGGCGGGCGCGTGGGTGAGTCCGCCGAACATGACGTGGCTCATCGTGTCTATTTGCCGATGCGCGGCGGCCGTGATGTGAGGGTGGCCGTGTCCGTGTGCTGCGGCCCACCATGAGCTCATGCCGTCGATGACGCGCTGCCCACTGCCGAGGGTGAGGTGCACGCCGTCGGTGGAGTCCACCACCAGGTTGTCGGTGGGGGATGTGCGGGGCGCGTAGGGGTGCCACAGGAACTGCCGGTCGCCGTGGCGGATAGCAGCCTGGGTGGCGCGAGCCGTGCGCCCTGATGTGTTGGACTCAGCGTGGGACGAGGCAGCATGGAATGAGCCAGAATTGAACATAGTTCAACTCTAGTGTGTCGGCCCGTCACCTGGGCGTGGTTTAGTTAACCTCCACAACCTTATCCGGGTCACCGAGGCGCTCCCCGAGCCCCACCAGAACCGCAAAGACAATGCCGAGCGCCAGTGCGAGGGACACCCATGCCCACCGGCCGCGTGGGCCAAAAATCTTATCCGACGCCGCTGCAATCACTCCGCCCAGCGCCGCGCCGAACGTGTTCATGATGAGGTCGTCGATGTCCGTGAAACCGAGGGAGAAGATGTATTGGGCGGCCTCGATGGCAGCACTGGTGCACATCCCGATGAGGGTGGTGAGCACGATCGTGCGCGCCACGCCGCGTGAGGAGGCGTGCCCCTGAGAAGACGCGTGGCCGCGAAGCAGGAAGTAGAGCAGCATGCCGAAAGGCACGAAGAAGGCGATGTTGCCAACGTATCCGAACAGGGGAGCAAACCAGCTATCGCCTCGGCTGAACTCGCCGAACAGCTGCAGGGATATGCCCTGCTGCCGTTGGTTGTCCGGATTCCAGAGATAGCCGATCTGATAGAAGGCTTTAAACATGGTGAGCGCAAGGACAACCGCGGTGTAGGCCGCGAGCGCGAGGAGAGTGAGCCAGCGGGGTGGGGTGGAGGTACGTGTGGTCATGATGAGGGTGAACTGTTCGGGTTGTTTTTGGATAATTAACATCCACCCTAGCAGTGAGCCCTCACACCTCTCATTTATTGGTAGGAGTTTTCATGACCGTGTACAGTCTCTCCCATGAAAAACATTTCCAATAAAACACCCGTGACAATCCTCTCCGGATTTCTCGGATCCGGCAAAACCACGGTCCTCAACGACATCCTCGCCAATCGAGAAGGCCGCCGCATCGCCGTCATCGTCAACGATTTTTCCGAAATTAATATCGACGCCGCCCTCATCGCCGGAGAAGGTCACCTTACTCGCGGGGAAGACCGCTTCGTGGAACTCACCAACGGGTGCATCTGCTGCACCCTCCGCGAAGACCTGGTGGAATCCGTGGGCGAGCTCGCCAAGTCTGGCGACTACGACCACATCGTCATCGAATCCACGGGCATCTCCGAACCCATGCCCGTGGCCGCCACCTTCGAATGGCAGTGGGAGGACGGTACCCGGCTCGCCGACGTCGCCCCCATCGACACCATGGTCACCCTCGTGGACGCCAACCAATTCCTCACCCAGATCGGCCACAAACAAAAACTCGTGGACGAAGACCTCGGAGCCACCCCCGACGACGAGCGCACCATCGCCGACCTCCTCGTCGACCAAGTGGAATTCGCCGACAAAATCTACATCACCAAAGCAGACCTCATCCCCGAGGCCCGCTACCACGCCACCTACCAGATCCTGCGCCGCATGAACCCCCGCGCCACCATCGAGAAGATGGAACACGGGCGAGTTGTCAGAAACGATGGGGGACGGCACACGGTGGCGTCGGATATCTTAGGTGCGCACCTGTACGACGAAGATACGGCGCGCGCCTACCAGGGGTACATGGACGAATTGACCAACCCCCACACGCCGGAAACGGAGGAATACGGCATCAGCTCCGTGGTCTTCACTGGCGACCGGCCCTTTGATCGGGAGAGACTCATCGAGGCGCTACGCTCCACCAGCGGACTGGTGCGCTCCAAGGGGTACTGCTGGATCGCAGACAGTATCGACAAGGTCCAGGTATGGCACCAAGCGGGTCCTGACCTGCGTATTCAAGCAGCAGGATTCTGGCAACAGGTGGACCTAAAGCCCGGAAACGAAGTGGTTCTCATCGGCGTGAACTTCGATGCAGACCAAGCGGTTCGAAAATTCCGGGAGGCCATGCTGACGGATGAGGAGGTACGCGCTATTCTGTAGGGGTCGCACGTCACATTTGGCAGGCGTGGTCCACCTGTATCACGGCGCGGTCGTTTCGTGGTAGAGGCGCAATATTCCATTCCAGGAGATAAATTCGTGAGTACCAACCGTCCAGTTGTCCTCATTGCAGACAAGCTTTCCCAGTCCACCGTTGACGCACTGGGAGATTCCGTAGAAGTCCGTTGGGTAGACGGACCAAACCGCCCAGAGCTGCTGAAGGCAGTCGTCGACGCAGACGCCCTGCTGGTCCGCTCCGCCACCACCGTTGACGCGGAGGTGCTGGAAGCCGCTAAGAAGCTGCAGATCGTCGGACGCGCAGGCGTGGGCCTTGACAACGTCGACATCGACACCGCCACGGCCAAGGGTGTGATGGTGGCCAACGCCCCAACCTCCAACATCCACTCCGCCTGCGAGCACGCTATCTCCCTGCTGCTGGCCACCGCCCGCCAGATCCCCGCAGCCGACAAGACCCTGCGCGACGGAGAGTGGAAGCGCTCCTCCTTCAATGGCGTGGAAATCCTCGGCAAGACCGTCGGTATCGTAGGCTTCGGCCACATCGGCCAGCTGTTCGCCCAGCGCCTCGCGGCCTTCGAGACCGACATCATCGCCTACGACCCGTACGCCAACCCTGCACGCGCTGCACAGCTGGGCGTAGAGCTGGTGGAGCTGGAAGACCTCGTGGCACGCGCGGACTTCGTCACCATCCACCTGCCTAAGACCAAGGAAACCGCAGGCATGTTCGACGCAGACCTGTTGGCTAAGTCCAAGAAGGGCCAGATCATCATCAACGCCGCCCGCGGTGGCCTGGTCGATGAGCAGGCACTGGCAGACGCCATCAAGTCCGGTCACATCCGCGGCG
The DNA here is from genome assembly GCF_014490575.1 of Corynebacterium zhongnanshanii. Lineage (NCBI taxonomy): Bacteria > Bacillati > Actinomycetota > Actinomycetes > Mycobacteriales > Corynebacteriaceae > Corynebacterium > Corynebacterium zhongnanshanii. Next base: position 1,297,236 of record NZ_CP061033.1, on the reverse strand, counting down.
CAGGCTTCGACGTCTACGCCTCCGAGCCTTGCACCGACTCCCCACTGTTCGAGCTCCCAGAAGTTGTGGTCACCCCACACCTGGGTGCATCCACCGTGGAAGCACAGGACCGTGCCGGCACCGACGTTGCAGCCTCCGTGCTGCGCGCACTGGCTGGCGACTTCGTTCCGGACGCCGTGAACGTCTCCGGCGGAAAGGTCTCCGAAGAGGTTGCCCTGTGGCTGTCCCTGGCCACCAACCTTGGCCGCGTGGGTGGAGCCCTGCTGGGCGCTGCCCCTGCCACCGTTCAGGTCACCGCGCGCGGTGAGCTGTCCACCGAGTCTGTTGACGCCCTGGGCCTGGCCGCACTGCGCGGCGTGTTCTCCGGCGTGATCGACGAGCAGGTCACCTTCGTGAATGCACCAAAGATCGCCGAAGAGCGTGGAGTAACGCTGAAGGTGGAGAAGGCCGATGAGTCCGTCACCCACCGCTCCGTCCTGGAGGTCAATGTCATCGCTGCCGACGGCACCAACGCCGTGGTCACCGGTGCCCTGACCGGCCTGGAACGCGTAGAGAAGATCGTGCGCATCAACGACCGTGGCCTGGACCTGCGCGCGCAGGGCTCCAACCTGTTCCTGGTCTACGGAGACCAGCCAGGCGCCCTGGGCACGGTAGGAACCAAGCTCGGCGCCGAGGGCATCAACATCGATGCCGCAGCACTGTCGCCTAACGATGGTGACTCCACCGCAACCCTGGTGCTGCGCGTGGATAACACCATCCCTGAGGCTCTGCTGGAGGAGATCTCCGCAGAGCTCAAGGCAGAGTCCGCTTTCCAGCTGGACTTCTAATCGAATAGCTGCGTACCCCAATCCTCCCCATCAGCCAGCCCGCGAGGGCAGGCGAAGATGGCGGAGGATTCGTAGCGTACGTACTCATTCATCTTGTCGTTGCGGGACAGCTTCATCTGAATAGGGATGAAGCTTTCCGCAGGTCGGGCAGCGTATGCGATGAAGAACAGGCCCGCGGAGATGTGCCCGAAGCTATCGGAGCCCTCCACGAAGTTGTAGGCCCTTCGCAGAATGCGCTGCCCGTCGTTATTATCCGGGTGAGCCAGGTAGACGTGAGACGTCTCCGGAACCGCAGGCTCCGTTCCCATCACCAGGTCCAGAGGCACGGTATCGTGCTCCTTCGCCGGGTCATCGGCGGTGCCCATCGGCGCACCGGACTTGCGGTAACGCCCGAAGGTCTCCTGCTGATCCTTCAAGGTTTGGCGATCCCACACCTCCAGCAGCATGCGCACGCGGCGCACGCACATGAAGGAACCGCCGTCCATCCAGGTGGGTTCGTCCGACCAGACATAGCTGTCCATGTCGGCGGTTTCCTCGCCCTTGATGTTGCGGGTGCCGTCCTTAAACCCGAACAGGTTGCGTGGGGTGGACTGCTCCTCGCTAGTGGAGCTCGCGCGGCCGTAGCCCAGCTGCGACCAGCGCACTTCCACCACGCCGCTGCCCGCGCGCGTGAGATTGCGCACCGCGTGGACAGCCACCTGAGGATCGTTCGCACAAGCCTGAATCACAATGTCGCCGTAGCACAGCTCCTCCACCAACTGGTCGGAAGGGAACTTCGGCAGCGGCTCAAGCTGTGCCGGCTTCTTCTTTTTCAGCCCGAAGCGGTTATCGAACAGGCTCGGGCCGTAGCCGATCGTGATGGTCAGCTGGTTGGCGGCAAGATCGGCGGCTTCGCCGGAATCCGACGGCACAGCGTACTCGCTGATGTCATCCTGAATCCCATTATTTTTATCCGACGCCGGCTCGCCCGCGCACATGTGCGCGGCCATGCCGGTCCATTGGGTCAGCAGCTTCTTCAGATCCTCGGCCTTCGCGTCCTTCAACACATCCAGCGCCACGATGTGCAGGTTCTCCTGCTGCGGGGTGGCAATGCCGGCCTGATGAGGGCCGTAGAACTCGACGGGGGCTTCCAGTTCCTGCGCCTCGGCGTCGGAGGAATTAAAGGCGGCGACGGCGGCGGCACCGCCACCGACTGCCACGGCGCCCAAGCCCGCACCGGTCAGGAAGGTACGACGGGAAAAAGACGTGCTCATTAGCTCGTCACCTTTTCTTGAACAGCGGAGACCTTCTCCGTCAGCTGGTCCAGAGCCACAGACAGCTCCTTGCGCTGGGACTCGTTGACCTTCTCGTAGCTGATGAAGCCGTCGCCCTCGCGGTACTTATCCAGCAGCTTCTGCACAGCATCGAAGCGCTTGTTGATCTCCTCCAGGAGGTCCTTGTCGCGCTCCTGCAGAGGCTTCTCCAGGGAGGCGATGGCGGCCTTGGAACCATCCAGGTTTGCCTGGAAGTCATAGAGGTCCGTGTGGCTGAAGATGTCCTCTTCGCCGGTGATCTTGCTGGTAGCGATCTCATCCAGCAGACCCTGAGCACCGGAGGCGATCTGAGCGGGGGTGACGGAGTAATCGTCGGCGTTCACACCATCGACCAGCTCGGCCACGTCCTTCTTCAGCTGCTCGGCCAGCTTCTTGGTCTCGTCGGTGATCTTGCCCTTGGTGAACAGGTCCTTCTCGATCGGGTGGAAGCCGGTCCAGTCGTCGCCATCGGCAACGTCAGCCTCACGCAGGTCGATGCGAGGATCGAGGTCATCCGGGAAGGACTCGGCAACAGGCTCAATGCGCTCGTATGGGGTGCGGGCGATCGGGTAGAGCTTCTTGGCGGTCTCTACATCGCCGGAGTCGATGGCTGCGGTGAACTCATCCACCTGGGACTGCAGGGCCTTGGTCTGACTGCGGACGTAGTCCAGGTAGCGGTCCACGGCCTCAGACAGGGCTGCATCGCCCTCGGCGAGGTTCACGGAATCACCCGTGACCTTCAGTGGCCCCTGGATTCCTTCTCCGACCATGCCAGGCTTGCACTGGGTGAGGTAGGAGCCGGCTTCCTGGATCTCCACCACCAGGTTACGGGTGGCGCCTGGGCCGATGTTCTCCACCTCGCCCAGGATGCGGCCGGCCTCGGTGAGGACGTAGAACTCATTGACCTTCGAACCGTTGTTGGTGATAGTGAAGGTGTTGGTACCGGTCGTTGCGTCCGTGGTGCTGAGCTCGCAAGCGGTGTCCGTGGCGGCAACGGTGATGGCTTCGCTGGTGTCTGCCTTGTCCGCGCAGGCGACCAAAAGGCCTGGGATCAGCAAAAGGGGAGCGGCAACGCGAATGGTTTTGAATGGCTGAGTAGTCATGAGGACTTCTTTCTATCCGATGTAATCCGAAGAGAGTGGTTAACGAGCGGTGTGCTCGGATGTGGTGTCAGCGGATGCTGCTGGAGCATGGGCCTCGGTGGCTTTAGCCTCGGAAGCCTTGGTCGTGGAGGCCGTGGCCTTGGTGGACGGAGGCTTCAAGAAGAGGACCATCGCGACAACCAGGTACACTGCCCATCCGATGAAGGACAGAAGTGTGGGTTGAGGGACGATGTTAAACATGCCTTCCAGCAGGGATGCGTACCACGTTCCTGGGGTGAGCACGGCACTGATGTCAAAGGCGTATGTGTGCACGCCGGGCAGCACACCTGCCTCTTGAAGATCACCGATGCCGTAGCGCAGGATTCCCGCGGCAACGATCACCAGCAGGATTCCCACCACCTTGAAAAACACCGCAAGGTTGATCTTGATGGCACCCTTGTACATGGCCACACCCAGGACAACGGCGATAGCCAGGCCGGCTGCGAGTCCCAGGATGGGTGTGGAATTGTCGCTGGTGATGCTGTCGAACACCAACAGGATGGTCTCGATGCCTTCGCGGGCCACCGCGATGAAGGCAACAAACCACACGGCGCGTGGGCCGATGGCACTGTCCATCTTTCCTTTGAGCTCTGCTGCGATGTTGTGACCAGCCTTGGACATCCACAGCAGCATCCATGTGATCATGGCTACGGTGATGAGGCTGGCGATACCGCCGATGAGCTCTTGGCCGATGGTGGACAGCGTTTTCGTTCCGAAGTGGATTCCGGCAAACGCCGCCAGGGTGACAATCAGTGCTGTGGCTACACCTGCCCACAGCCAGGGGAGTTCTTTTGTACGTCCCGTTTTCTTTAGGTAAGCAGCCAGGATCGTCACGATCATGGTTGCTTCAAGGCCTTCGCGCAGGCCTATGAGGAAGTTTGCGTACAGCACGCTAAATTTCCATTTCTCTTGAACAGTCAAGGCTAACGCTGGTTTGCCTTAGCCTGTCCTTAGCGTAAGGACAATTCTAGTTAAGCCAGTTCTGTACTTTTTTTCAATAAGCCATGCCTGAAGTGTGTCCAAAAGTGGGTAGCACACCTATGCCCACTGACGGACGCGGAAGAAAAGCCTGGGCCATGCGGAGGTGAGGCGCTTGGTTGCCATCGCCATCATTCCCCACACAACACCCACGGTGACGGGGATCTGAATGAGTAGTCCCAGCCAGGCGTTGTCGAGCATCACGTACGCTACAATGCCTGGGACCACCATCACCATGATGGCCAAGGAGAACGTTCCCATAAGTACTGCGGCGCCAGCGCTATTGTTGTTCTTCTGAATGTGGAGTGTGCCCTTGGGCTTGGCGGTGGGGGAGGGCGCGAGGACTGCACAGAACAACCCCAGGGCGATGTTCATCGCCATCACCTGAACCGCGAGCCCCACGACAACAACCCACAACGGGGAAAAGTGGTGCAGAACGCCCAGTGCACTGCCGATGAGTGCCGTCCAGCCCAGCATCACCGTGGCCCCAGCTGCCCAGCGGGACCACAGGAAGGCGCGGGCAGGAACACCGGCGGCCAGGTGTACCCAGTTGGCGGGTCCGTCCATGCCGATGTCATTGGCGAGGAAACTACCAGAGGCCACGACGACAAAACCCAGGCTGAACCAGGTCATGTAGTGGTCCTCGCCGGTCATGCCGAGAAAGAAGTAGGCCACACCCATGAGAGGCAGCATGATCATGTTGGCCAGCTGGCGTGTATCGCGAATCCAGTAGCGCAGCGCGCGGGAATACAGAGCGCCGAATTGGCCGGGCCGCGCCCAGGGAACCAGGATCGTGCGGTGGGCACGGCGCGTGATCTCCGCGCCGCCCCGAGAGCGAGCAATCGGGTGCCGGATCATGGAGCGCACAGCCCGATGCCACAACCACACCGCTACCGTCACGCTGAGCAATGCCACGAGACCATGCCCCAGGATTGTTCCCGCTGAAGTGCCGTCCGCGACGGTCGCTGGGGCCCCTGCGGCAGCGGCGGCGGCGAACGGCGTCCACCCTATGATCGGCAGAAGGGAGGACACGGCGTCCACGGGGCTGGCGTCCGTCGTGGTCTGCAAATACACCATGAAACCAACCAGTCCGCCCATGAGCACCACGGTGGTCAGCACCGCCAGGCGCTCCTGCAGCTTCGTGCCCTCAATGCTGGTGAGGGCTTGGGAGACGGCCTCACCCAAGGCCACGGTGATGAGTAACTGTGCCACGCACGCTAGCGTCCACCACACGGCCTGCACGCCACCGAAGACCACGGATCCTATGGCCGCCATGATGAGCGTATTGACCACGCTGATGAAGGCCGTGGAGTGGACGAACGTGCCGAGCATCAAACCCACGAGCACTTCGCGGCTGGACAGCGGAAGGGTAGCGAGGTGCCGGGGCTCCACCTGGGTTTCAGACGAGGGATAAAGAAGGGCTCCCAGCAGGTAGACAGTACAGCCCAGCGCCATGGTGAAGATGAAGCCGCTGGGGTCCCCGTTGTCCTGGTACAGCACGGCGGAAAAGATGCCCAGGCTCACGCACTGGCCGACAACGAGCACGCCTACCAGGATCGTGCCGATCAGGGTGGGAATGGATGTGCTCACCGTGCGTTTCCACAGCACCCACTGGAGGGAGAGCAGGGTGCGGGTGGTGTGATTCCAGACGATGCTAGTCATGCTGATCATCCAGCCAGGTCAGGCTGCCCTCCGTCACGTGACGGGCACCCACCAGCTCTACGAAGCGGTCCACCAGGGGCTTGCCCTGCGCCAGTTCCTCTAGTGGTCCTGCAGCGCGCACGGTGCCCTCGTTAACGATGGCCACGTGATCGCACAGGTTCTCCACTAGCTCCATCACGTGGGAACTCATCACTACGGTGCCTCCTGCGGTCACATAGCGGCGCAGGATCTGGCGAATGACCTGCCCGGAGACAGGGTCGACCGCCTCAAAAGGTTCATCCAGGATCAACACTCTCGGGTTGTGGAGCAGGGCACCCGCCAACAGAATCTTCTTGGTCATACCCGCCGAGTAGTCCGCGATGTACTTGCGCTGGGCGCCCTCCAAATCCAGGGCGCTCAACAGGTCGTTGGTGCGCTGGGTGATATCCTCCGGCGACAAGCCGCGAAGGTTGCCCAGGTAGCTGAGGTACTCGCGCCCACTCAGCCGGTCGAACACATCCAGGGAATCGGCGAGTAGCCCGAAGTGTTGCTTCGCAGAAATCAGGTCATCAGGGTTGCTGGACCATATATCGTGGCCGCAGATGGACACGCGCCCGGCGTCGGGTTCTAAGAGGCCTGTGGCGATCAGGATCGCTGTCGTTTTACCGGCCCCGTTGGGCCCGACCACGCCGTAGAAGCTGCCGCGGGGGATATCCAGGGTGAAATTGTTGAGGGCGTAGTGCATGCCGAAGCGTTTGGACACGCCGATGAGGGACAGTGCGGGCGAGTGGGCGTTCGGGCTGGGTTCCATAGTGTGGAGTCTAATGCGCTATAGGGTGTTGCGTTGGGCTTTCTGCTACAGTGACTGTGATCCAATATGTGAGACTAAGGAGTCCATAGAATGAAACTCGCTGTGATTGCCGGCGATGGCATCGGCACCGAAGTGGTCCCAGAAGCCCTCAAAGTCCTCCGTGCCCTCCGCGATGACATCGACACAACCGACTACGACCTCGGAGCCCGCCGCTACCTCCGCAACGGCGAGACACTCACGGACGCAGATCTGGATTCCCTGAAAGAACACGACGCCATCCTGCTCGGCGCCATCGGCGACCCCCGCACCGTGCCCGCCGGTGTGCTGGAGCGCGGCCTGCTCCTGCCACTGCGTTTCAAGCTAGACCACGCGGTGAACCTGCGCCCATCCAAGCTGTACCCGGACTCCACCAGCCCACTGGCCAACCCCGGCGACATTGACTTCGTTGTGGTGCGCGAAGGCACCGAAGGCCTCTACTGCGGCAACGGCGGCACGCTGCGCGAAGGCACCGACCAGGAAGTGGCCACCGAAGTCTCCCAAAACACCTACTACGGCGTGGAGCGCGTGGTCCGCGACGCATTCGAGCGCGCCCAATCCCGCCGCAAGAAGCTGACCTGGGTCCACAAGACCAACGTGCTGGTCAACGCCGGTGGCGTGTGGCAGCGCGCCATCGAAACCATTGGTGCCGAGTTCCCCGAAGTCACCGTGGATTACAACCATATCGACGCCGCAACGATCTACATGGTCACCAAACCACACGAATACGACGTGATCGTCACGGACAACCTCTTCGGCGACATTCTCACCGACCTGGCGGGTGCCGTGACGGGAGGAATTGGTTTGGCAGCCTCCGGCAACATCGACCCGTCCCGCCGTAACCCCTCCATGTTCGAGCCGGTGCACGGATCCGCGCCAGACATCGCGGGACAGGGCATCGCTGACCCGTGCGCCACCATCCTCTCCGCGGCGCTGATGCTGCGGCACCTGGGTGACGACGCGAATGCTGAGGCGATCGAGAAGGCCGTCCTGGATGAGGTCTTGAGCCGCGATGGCTCCCCGATCAAGACCTCCGAGGTGGGCGACCGTATCGCTGCGGCAGTGAAGGGCTAGCACTACGCCCTTTCTGCATCAAAACACTTTCCCAAACCCACCCGCTCCAGCCACGGCACCCGCTACACTTCACCTATGTCGGTCGAAATAGAAGAGGTCCGTGGCTTCCTCGCGCAGTTCCCGCCCTTTAGCTCCCTCGATGAGCAGGCCTTAGCCACCGTCAGCCGCTCCATGGAGATCCGCTATGCCAGCCGCGGCGACACCCTCGTCACGGCCGGCCAACCCAACGATTACGTCCACGTCATACGCTCCGGCGCCGTAGATGTGATGGATAGCGAGGGCGTGCTGCTGGACCGCCGCGAGGCCGGGCGTTCCTGCGGCTATTCCACGCTGGTGGGGGAGAATTCCTCCCTGTACACCATGGTGTGCGTGGAAGATAGCTTGATTCTCATGTGGCATCGCAGCCACTTTGCGCCCATCGCGCAGCACTATCCGGAAGTAGCCCGCTATTATGCGGGCCTATCCGTGCGCATCAAAGCAGCTGCCCAGAGCCTGCACCAGGAGTCTCATTCGGATGCCCTGCGCACGCAGATCGGAAGCTTCTCCATCAAAAACCCCGCACACATCGGCCCCGAGGTTACGGTTCAGAGGGCGGCCCAGACCATGGAGGAGATGAACGTATCCTCCCTGCTGGTTGTGGATGGGGGCACGCTGGACGGCGATCTGTTGGGTATTGTCACGGATCGCGATCTGCGCCGCGTGGTGGCCGATAGCTTGTCGAACGAGGCCAGCGTCTCTGAGATCATGTCCACCTCTCTGCGTACGGTCACCAGCGATCAATTGGTGTTTGAGGCTCTGCTGATCCTCACAGAGCTGCGCATCCACCACCTTCCCGTCGTGGACGGTGGAAAGATCACGGGCATTGTCACCGCGGCGGACATCATGCGCCTGATGCAGGCCAACCCGCTGTACCTGACCGGGGACCTCTCCCGGCGAGAGTCGCCCGAGGAGATGGCCGAGGTGTACACCCAGGCCCATCAGATGGCGGTGCGCTTCATCGAGCGCGGCGCCAATCCAGCAGAGGTCACGGGCCTGCTGACGGTGGTGGCCGATGCGATGCTGCGTCGCCTCGTGGAGCTTGCGCAACGCAGTCTGGGGCCTGCGCCGATTCCGTGGGCGTTTGTGGTGTTGGGAAGCCAGGGGCGCCGGGAGATGGGCCTGGCCAGTGATCAGGACAACGCCTTGATCTTGGATGATTCCTTTGACGAGGAGCAGCATGGCGCCTACTTCGAGCAGTTAGCCGAGTACGTGTGCCAGGGGCTGGCGACCGCGGGCCAGGCCCTGTGCCCGGGCGACATGATGGCTACCAACCCGCAGTGGCGGATGACCGTGGGGCAGTGGCGTACCGCGTTCCATGGCTGGATCACGGCTCCCGGAGGGGACGCGCTGCTGTACGCGCAGACCTTCTTCGACATGCGCGCGGTGTGCGGTGACGTGGAGCTCGCCGAGGCGGTTCATGCGCAGGCGATGGAGTCTGCCCAGGGCAGCCCCCGCTTGCATGCCCAGTTGGCGGCGTTGGCGGCGCGCCGGGAGCCTCCGGTGGGCATTTTCCGGGGCCTGGTGGTGGATCGTCGTGGCGAGTACCGCAACACCCTTGATGTGAAGAAGGGCGGTACGGCGGCGATTGTGCAGATGGCTCGGTTGTTTGCCATCGTGGGCGGCCAGGATGTGCTGGGGAGCGTGGCGCGCATCGAGGCGGCGTCGGCGTTGGATCATCCTCCGGTGTCCCCGCGCAGTGCGGAGGATCTGCAGGCTGCGTTGGAGTTTCTGAACACACTGGTGCTTCGTCATCATGCGGAGCAGGTGCGCCGGGGCGAGCAGCCGGATTACCACATCAATCCGCAGCACTTGCCGAAGTTGGATCGTGAGCACCTGCGGGATGCGTTCCAGATCATCAAGGGGTTGCAGAATGCGTTGTGCCTGAAGTACCCGGTGCGGAGTATGTAGGATGGCAAGATATTTTCGATCTCGACGCCGGGCGTACGGTGCCTTGGAGCGTTTCTATAGCATTCCCGGCCCGTCGAAGGGTACGGCGCTGGATCAGGCTCCGTTGTTGGCGGTGGACGTGGAGACCACGGGCTTAGATCCGCGGAAGCATCGAATGCTGTCCATCGGATGGGTTCCGATCAATGGGCGAGGCATTGCTCTGCAGGGAGCCGGCTATTGCCTGATTAATACGTTGGGGGCTGGGTCGGTGGGGGAGTCCGCCACGATTCACGGCCTGACGGATGAGGCGTTGGCGTTGGGTGTGAGCCCGGTGGCGGCGATGGAGCAGCTGTTGGAGGCGCTGGAGGGCCGGGCATTGGTGGCGCATTTTAGCTCGATTGAACGCGACTTCTTAAGTGCGTTGTGCCGCGAGCATTTCGGCTCAGGATTGTCGGTGCCGGTGGTGGATACGTTTGAGCTGGAGCGACGGCACATGGAGCGTATGGGGACGTTTCCGCGGGGTGAGGATCTGCGGTTGCCTCGGGTGCGCGAACGCTACGGTTTGCCGCGGTATTCCTCCCATAATGCCCTGACCGATGCGTTGGCGTGTGCGGAGCTGTATCTTGCGTTGGCCGCCCGGTCGCGGGCAACAACCGTGGGCGGGATGCTTGTGTGAGCTCGGGGTGATGCTTCTATAGATAGCTCTAAGTAACCCCAAGCGCGCGAGCGTGGAGGGGTGCGCTAGAGTGATAAACCATGCGTATTGCCCGAATTGCTCACCCAGAGGGAATGGCTTTTGCCATCATCGAAGGTGGTCAGCCAGACGGAACTGGTGCCACCTGTAGAGAGATCGAAGGCCACCCATTTGCCCAGCCGGAGTTCACCGGAAAATCTTGGCCTATCGAAGATGTTCGACTGTTAGCCCCCATTCTTCCCTCCAAGGTTGTTGCAGTTGGCCGCAACTACGCCGATCACGTCAAGGAAGTGTTCAAGCAGGGCGCTGAGCACTTGCCTCCAACGATCTTCCTGAAGCCACCCACAGCGGTGGTGGGCCCTGAGGCTCCGATTCGCATCCCTGAGTGGGCTACCAAGGTGGAGTTCGAAGGCGAACTGGCCATCGTGATTGGCAAGCCCTGCAAGGACGTAAACCGGAACAACTGGAAGGACGTTGTGCTGGGCTTCACCATCGTCAACGACGTCTCCTCCCGTGACCTGCAGTTCGCCGATGGTCAGTGGTCCCGCGCCAAGGGCTTGGATTCCTTCTGTCCGCTGGGCCCGTGGATCGAGACGAACGTGGATGGCATCGAGATCGATAACCTGCCTATCAAGGCTCACTTGACCCACGACGGCACCCGCGAAACCAAGCAGGATTCTAACTCTGAGCAGATGATTAAGACGATTCCAGAGATCGTCGAGTGGGTGTCCGAGGCCTTCACCCTGCTGCCGGGCGACGTGATTTGCACGGGTTCCCCTGCAGGTACGGCGGAGATGGTTCCAGGCGATCGCATTGAGGTGGAGATCCCTGGCCTGGGTACCCTGGCGAACCCCGTCGAGCGGTACTAAACGCGGTACTCATCCGCTAGACCACGCGCAGCGCTGCCGGCACATTCAGTGCCCGCAGCGCTGTTTGCAATTTAGCGCTGGTTTCGTCGGTCTCGGCGTTGGGGGAGGAGTCCACCACAATGCCGCCTCCAGCCCAGGCTCGGGCATTGTTGTCCTCCACCATCGCGCAGCGGATGGACACCATGTACTCGCCATCGCCGGTGGAGTCGCACCAGCCCACAAACCCGGCATAGAACTCCCGTGGCTCTTCCACCTCCGTGATGATGCCCAGCGCGTCGTCGGTAGGCGTGCCGCCGATCGCGGGAGTGGGGTGCAGCATCAGGGCCAAGTCCAGCGCGGAGTAGTCGTCGTCCTTGAGCCGCCCGCTGATGGGCGTGCCCAGGTGGATCATCTCTGAGGTTTCGTGAATGGACGGGGTGGCGGGGATCGTGAGGGATTCGCAGACCGATTCCAGCACCTTGCGGTAGTGATCCACCACGTAGCGATGCTCGTCGAAGTCTTTGGAGGAGTGCATCAGATTGCGCGCGGTGGCCTCGTCCACGGACAGGGTGCCGGTGCGTGGGGCGGACCCAGCCAAGGGGAAGGCGGAGATGTTCCTGCCGCTTCGACGGATCAGGACTTCCGGGGAGCTTCCCACGAACATAGCATTGACATGCTCGTCGCGCCCGGTACTGGACAGATCCACGGCAAAGCCGTCGCGGTTGGCCGAGAGATCCAGGAATCGCGCCGCAATGAGCAGCGGGTCCGGGGCGTGCTCGTAGGTCACGTCCACGGCTCGCGCTAGCACGACCTTCTCTAAGCGGGTCTGCGCGATGGTGGCTACGGCTGCCGCCACCGTGGCGCGGTGTTCGTCGGGGCTGGTTGCCGCCTCCACGGAGGTGACGGTGAGGCTCTCGGCTGCTTCCTTGCCTCGGAAGAACGCCGGTGGCTCCAGAGGCCCTTCGGCGCGGATCACGCGTTCGGGCTCCACCAGGGCGCTGCGCTCCGAGGTGTTGAAGGGAACGGCTCCCACCACCAGGTCTACGTCGCGGTCGCGCAGTGCCGTGGCCGCCTCGAAGGGGTCCGTGAAGGAGCTTTTCGCGCCTTGGGTGCGCAGGGAGCGATCTGGTCTGGATAGCAGAAAGTCCGGGGCGGTCCCCGGCTTGTTCTGCTTAAAACTCATGCGCCTGAGTCTACCGAACGCTCACACAACGGGCTTAGCCGCGTCCGAGGTACGGCATGCCAGCAGCCGTGAGGGTCACCTGATCTGCACTGACCGTGAGCGGCAGGTTCGCGAGGGCCACGATCATGCGCCCAGCTTCGATGGCATGGAACATCGGCTCCTCACCGGTGAACGCCCCCAGAAGATCAGTCTTGGCATTACCGATGTCGAGCTCGGTGGCGACGATGCCCAGCCCACGTCCGTCGAGGCTCAGCGAGGTGGTGAGGCTGGCGATGGCGGCCTTCGTGGCGGCGTACGTTGCCGCAGCCGGGCGAGGGGAGTGGGCTGCGATAGATCCGTTGTTGATGATTCTGCCTCCACCCGTGTCCGCCATGTGGGCAAAAGCAGCCTGGGAGCACAGGAATGTTCCGCGGAGGTTAGTGGCCACGGCGGCGTCGAACTGTTCGATGTCGATGCTGTCGATCCGCCCGGTAGGTCCCGGAACTCCGGCATTGTTGATCAGCACGTTGATATGCCCGTAATGGGCCACGATCTGGTCAAAGGTGGAGCGCACGCTTTCGGCATCTGTGATGTCGCAGATAAACGCGCGGTGATCTCCGTCCGCGCATTCACCGAGCGTGTCTTGCAAGGTTTTTTCCGTCCGCCCCACCGCGGCGATGGCCCAGCCATCGGCAGCCAATGCAGTAGAAAACACGCGGCCTAGTCCGCCGCCGGCACCCGTAATCACAGCAACTTTCATAATCGAACAGTGTAGCCGCCTGTGTAGCCCGAACACCCTAAAATGGAGTTATGCACTTAGGCCCTCGCCCCACAGACATTCCCGTGAACTCCTTTTCCCAGCCCATAGGGCCCGCCGTGGACAACTGGTCTCCACGGCCGTACCCGCAGGGCGTTGTGCTCCACGGGCGTTATTGCCGCGTGGAACCACTCGGCATGCACCACGTGCTGGATCTGGCCCGCGCCTTCGAGGCCTATCCCGATTCCCGCTGGCGAACCTACCTACCCATCACGGAGGGAGAGGATCTGCGCGATGTGTTCGCCTTTAACGTCGGCCAATCCGATCCCCTTCACTTCGCGATCATCTCCCTGGACACCGGCGCCGCAGTGGGCACCGTGGCGCTGATGAGCCAGAAGCCGGAGCACGGCAGCATGGAGATGGGCTGGGTCATGTATTCCCCTCAGCTGGTGCGCACCCGTGCCGCCACCGAGGCCCAGTACCTGTTGATGCGCTATGTGTTCGACCAGCTGGGCTATCGCCGTTACGAGTGGAAGTGCGATTCCTTGAACGCCCCCTCTAAGGCAGCGGCCCGTCGCCTGGGATTCATCGAGGAGGGGACGCTGCGCAACGCCGTAGTGTATAAGGGTCGTTCGCGGGATACTACGTATTTCTCCATGACGGATCAGCAGTGGACCGGCCGCAGGGGCTTCGACGGGGTCCGGGCGGGCTTCGAGCGCTGGCTGGATCCCCGCAACTTCCACCAGGGCCAGCAACGCTATTCCCTGGCCGTGATGAGGGCGTTTACTGCAGTGAACTGCAGCATCGGCCAGGAGGACTGGGCAACCGCCGTCGCCGAGACCCCCTTTCAGCGCGTGGAGTTGTGGTGGCCGTTCACCACCCCGGTGCCGCAGCAAGACCAGGTGGAGCAGCTCATCAGCACGCTCAGCGACAACACTAAGCAGCTCGTGGCCTTGAACATCTACGGGGGCGACCTCGCCGCGGGGGATCGGGGTGTTCTGCATGCCGAGCCGGACACGCAGGGTTGGGTCGATGTTCTGGAGAAGATCCACCGGGCCACCGGGGTGCGCCGATTCAACCTGTTGCTGGGTCGCGGTGGCAATCAATTATCCGACGCCCAGCGCGATGCCTTCACAGCCCTCGCCAACGCCGTGGGCCACCGATTTTCTGGGGTAGTGATGGTGGAACCATTAAGCGGGCTGGAGGATTACCCTGTGACATCCCTTGCCGAGGCACAGCCGCTGCTGGGCGATCATGCCGGCCTTCTGCTAGACGTCTACCACCTTGCTGCTCAGGGGCAGTCATGGGAGGACATCACCCAGGCTCTGCTCGGTACAGACGGAGGCACAGAAGACAGCACAGAGGCGAACACAAGCGAGCCAAGCACACACCTCCTGGACCGCGTGGCGCACGTGCAGTTCGCCGATGCACCCGGCCGCGGCGCGCCGGGAACCGGGGACCTGGACTGGCAGTCCATCGTGGAGGATCTGCGCGCGTGGGGCTACTCGGGTGACATTGTGCTGGAGCACCTGTAGCGGGTGCTTACTACTGGCGCTCACTACCTGCGCACATCGCCTACGCGCACCACCTAGGCACTGAAGGTGATGAGCGGGCAACCGTGAACCGGATGCGTGGAGATTACCGCATCCACGCCGTAGACCTCGCGGATAAGCTCGCTGGTGAGTGCCTCGGCCGGCGTGCCCAGGGTGACCACACTCCCCTGCGCAAGGACCAGCACACGATCGCAGAACATCGCCGCGAGGTTCAGGTCGTGGAGCGCCACGATCGCCGTCGCCTCCAAGGAGGAGACCAGCTTCAGCAGCTCCAGCTGGTGCTTAATGTCGAGATGGTTGGTGGGCTCATCCAGAATCAGCTCCTTGGGCTGTTGAGCCAGCGCACGGGCGATGTGCGCCCGCTGTCGTTCGCCTCCCGATAATTCATTCCACAGCCGATTCTCCATGCCCGAAAGGCCCGTGCAGGTGAAGGCGTGGTGGATGGCGAGATGGTCGGCGTCGGTCTGTCCTCCCCATCGGCTACGGTGAGGGATCCGGCCCAGCCGCACCACGTCGCCCACGGTGACATCCACGGCACTATCCGCATGCTGGGTAACCACGGCGACGGATTGGGCGAGTTGCTTGTGCGGGATACGTGACACGGCGCGTTCATCCAGGGTAACCACGCCCGTGGTGGGGCGGTCGAAGCCGGCGAGCAGGCGGATCAGCGAGGACTTGCCCGAGCCGTTGGGACCCAGCAGGCCCAAGGTTTCGCCGTCTCGGACCTCCACAGTCACGCCGTCGACCACCAGGTTCCCGCCGCGATTCCAGGACACGTTGTTCGTGCTGAAGCTCATCGGATGCCCTTCCTTTTCACCAATAGTGCAACAAAAACAGGCACGCCCACCAGGGCTGTTCCCACTCCCGCGGGCAGTGGGGTGGGGCTGAAGATGACGCGGCTGAGGGCGTCCACCCACACCATGAACAGGGCACCAGCGATGACAGTCACGGGGATGAGGCTGGAGTGTGTGGGGCCCACCAGCAGACGGCCGGCGTGGGGGAGGACCAGCCCGATAAACCCGATGGCACCGGCAACGGAGACTAGCGTGGCAGTCAGCAGTGCGGTCAGCGACAGCAGGGCCAGGCGCGCCAGTGGCACGTTGATGCCCAGTGACCCTGCTACGTCGTCGCCGAAGGTGAAGGCGTCCAGCACATGGGCGAAGATGCAGCATAGCGCTACGGCCACGGTGACCACGGTGAGGCACAGCCACACATCCTTCCACCTCACACCCTCCAGCGAGCCGAGGAGCCAAAACATCACGCCGCGGGTCTCATCGGAATCGGCGAAGGCAAAGATGATGAGGGAGGTCACGGCGGAGAAGAGCTGGGTGGCAGCAACACCGGCGAGCAGGATGATGGATCCGGTGCCGCCAGCCATGCGGGCGATCCACAGTACGGTGGCGAAGCTGATCATCGCTCCCACGAAGGCGCCAAGGGATAGGCCTACCGACAGCCCGCCGATGCCCAGCACACCCACGACCACCGCGCCGGTGGAGGCGCCGGAGGAGATCCCCAGCACATAGGGGTCAGCGAGTGGGTTTTTCAGCAGAGATTGCATGATCACACCGCACAGGGCCAGGCCTGCGCCGCAGCACGCGGCCACGAGCGAGCGGGGCAGGCGGTCCTCCCACACGATGGCATCTTCAGACCTTCGGACGGGAATGTCCGTGGAGAAGAGATGGTTGGTGAGGATGTCACGCACGTTGACCAGGGAAATATCTGCCGTGCCCAGGGTGATGACCATGCCGATCGACGCCAACAGCGCCACGAAAGCCACGGCCGTGATGAGCAATGCTTTGAGCACTCGGGCGCGAGGTTGCTCGGCGCGGGAGAACGGTGCAGGTGTATCACCGGAAGCCACACGCGGGTCAGCAGTGGGCGCGTTACTTGTCATGGGCTTCCAGGTAGGCGGCGATCTTTTCCAGGGCGTCGGCAAAGCGGATGGAGGGGTTCAGCTCGGCTCCGTGGAGTGTGATGAAGTGTTCATTCTTGACCGCATCCATGGTTTTGGTGACGGGGTCGGTGGCCAGGAACTCCTTCTTATCGGCTAGCTTGTCGCCGGGAAAGCGGTTGCGCTCCAGGTCCCCAAGGACCAGGATGTCCGGGTTTTTGTCCACAACGTCTTCCCACGTTGCGGCGATCCAGTCATCCTTTTCGCTTGCGAAGATGTTGGTCAGGCCGGACTCCTGAGACAGGATGTTGCCGAACCCGTAGCCACCGGAAAAGTAGGGGGTTTTGGTGTCCGCGAACCAGAAGCCCACGGTTTCACCGTGGGAGTTGATCTTTTCTTGGGCCAGAGCCACGCGATGCTTCAGGTTGTCGATGAGCTCCTGGCCGCGTTTGCTGACATCGAAGATTTCCGCAATGACTTCGATATCCTTGTAGATCTTGTCTGCGGTCAAGGGGGTGGTGCGGGTGCCGCCGCCGTTAATCATGAGGGGGCCTTCGCAGTCCGCGTAGGACAGCAGCGCTGGGGTGTCGGTTTCTCCGAAGCGGTCCCGGGTGGCCACTCCGCCTTCCTTCTTGTAGTGGCGGCCGAAGGAGCTGACCACCAGATCAGGGTCCTTGTCCATGACGGCTTCGTAGGTGGGGGCGTTGTCGGACAGGCGCTCAACGGTGTTGTTAGCTTCTTCCAGTTCGGGCAGGACAGGATCTGTCCACGATGCGGTGCCGACCATGTGCTCCTGGAGCCCTAAGGAGAGCATGATTTCGGTCATGCCTTGGTCCAGGGAGACCACGCGCTCGGGAACCTTCGTGAATGTGAACCGTTGTCCGCAGTTGTCTACGGTGAGCGGGAATTGAGTTGTGCCCTCTGCCTTCGCGGCAGTCACGGAGCGGGAGGATTCGTGGGAGCTGACGGGTTCAGATTCGCCACAGGCTGTGAGGAGCAAGGTAGCAGTGAGGCCGCAGGAGAGCAGTGCGGCGCGAGGGGAGAGGGCCATGGTGTCCTTTCGGGCAGTGGTTTAAGGATTGTTCTCAGCGTTGTAGCGAGAGTCTGCGATCACATGCGCTGAGGTGGATGACATGCCCCGAGTGGTGCATGAATCTCTGAAAGGATAGCCATATTTAGGGTTGCCTAGGATAACTCAACTGTGCGGCCCGAACGCTGTCCTGCTCTTTTGGGGAGTTGTGAGAGAAAAATCACGTTCCCGTCGGTGTGCACAAGCTGATGCGCGAGGATGCCCGTGGAGAATCGAAGAGTGCTGAGGTTATCGCCGAGCCTCGTTCCACCAATTCACCCATTCGCATGTCACGATCGATACGTCCGTCAACTCGCTCCACTTCCTGCTATGGATGAGATGATGCTCCCGTACTGTGATCTGTGATCTTCAGTGGTGAAGCAGTGTAGTTGTTTCTACCGCAAACAATGGAATGGTTCAGAGTCTGCAGCGGCAACGCCTCGGTACGCATCGGATCAGACAGCGCCCACCCGGCAATCCGATGAGAAAATCAGAGTGCAGATCCTTACGCTTCTCCGCTCGTGTGCTGACAGGGCTTCTTCAACGTCAAGCACTTGAACTTGACCGAGCAACGATCCCGGTTCAAATCGATGAACTAGATCATTTCCGACGTTGTGGGTCGAGAACTGAGGCGAAAAGCCGGGGCAGCCTTCACGATGAGCGGCCTGCGTCTATTGGCGAGCTGTCTGCCATGAAACCCCTAGCTGTGAGGCTACCGCCTGGCACACGGCCTGCATCGACAAGGTTTCCGCCGCGATGCGGTGTTATCTCCCGCCGTTAGCGGAAGGTCTCCACTAGCCACTCGATGTAGTCATCT
The DNA here is from genome assembly GCF_014490575.1 of Corynebacterium zhongnanshanii. Lineage (NCBI taxonomy): Bacteria > Bacillati > Actinomycetota > Actinomycetes > Mycobacteriales > Corynebacteriaceae > Corynebacterium > Corynebacterium zhongnanshanii. The sequence goes on along the minus strand of NZ_CP061033.1, from coordinate 1,278,718 downwards.
TTAAACCTGTATCCATCCGGAGTCTCAACAAGAACGCCCGAGCTAGTCCGGCGTTCCCACCATACATCATTAGCCTTCCGAAAGGAGACTAATCCGGACCAACCGTGCTCGCTCAAAAAAATCCCATGCAAAAGATCAGCTTCATTTATTGCGCCATTTTCACTTCCGCCACGAGGGGCAAGCCAAGACTCCAAGCTATAGTGACCGCCGAACGGCTGCGAAAGAAAGAAAAGAAGATCCTGAAAACGACATGATTCCTCCTGACAATACATTTGTAAACAATCCTTACTAGCAATTCCCTCCGCAGCGCGCCGAAGGATCATCTCCATATCCTCATAAGGGCTTGCCGCAATTGCCTTGCGCAACATTTCCCCTAAAGAGCCATGCCGTGCCAAATATAACCCTTCTTGACCTCTATACTTTGAAGCCTTACCATTGTACTCAGCGGATGGCTCCAGCATCTCCAAAAACTCAGTAAACGACTCCGCGATAAGCGTAAATTCTCCAGGGAAGTCATTGTTTAAATATAAAATGGAGTGCACGGGAAACTCTTCGAGATCATAATTAATCACAATGCACTCGTGCATGCCAGAATCAAAATTTCCGATCAGTAACACCTCAGAAGGTATCTCCCACTCTTCAGCCAGGAAAATGCCAGCTTCAGTCAAATCCTGATCATAATCATCTGGATGACCATTGCCGAGAATCAACTCCACCTCAGACTCTAACTCTTCGCCATGAGCAAGCTGGATACCTGGGAGAACTGCGTTCTTCCCGCTAAGCTCACCTCCTCCGGTTTGCATAATGAACTTGCGGTAGTCCTTGGGAAGCTTACGCCCAATCTTCTTCTCTATCGCCCGAATGCGAAAAATTCCACAGGGCTTACCTGGGTACATTAATTCAATATCTGAAAAATTCATGAAAACTCCTTAGATTTCGTTGATGAGGTCGGGTTACACAGCTTGCTTGCCCCAGATAGCCCAGCCACCGGTATGGCGAACCACCTGATGCAATTCCCGAGGTATGAGCTGCATCCGACCTGTTTCTTCATGATGATGCCATACAAGACGGTGTTTCTTTCGGAAATCCTTATCGATTCCGATGGCGTCATCAGCTGCCTTAACATCTTTATACCGGGAACCCTGGGGCTTGATGGTAACATCCGGTATCTTTCCGGATGGAATGCCATATTCTTCCGGTTTTGCTATGTTGTTATCGAAGATTGGGTAGCCCTTCTCGCTGAAGTAAATATCACCGTATTGTTCGTGGAATCCTTTCGGCATCCTCGAGACATCACCGTTGCGCCACTTACCACCAGCATACCGCGCATTGATCGGGTATCTGTTTGTTCCGGGGACTTTCTTAACACCCGGGGGTATCGGACACTTCTTAACAACCGGCGACCACGGCGGCGCACGCCCTGGCCTGCCCACCAACCACTCTTGCTGCCCGTGCGGCGTCGATCTCGACCACCCCGCGCCGCGCTGCAGCACACACCCAGCCGGCACCAACGCATCATCCAACACCGCCCGGAAACGCGACGTAGCAAGCGTGGCCTTAATATCCCCAATCTTGCCCACCAGCTTCTTCATCACCGGCAACGCCTTACCCAATTTCGCAATTTTACCTATCGGCAACGCTCCCACCGCCGCCCACAAACACCCGGAAACATCCCCCTTAAAACAATCCAACACATCCTTAATCCCCACCACATCCAACAACACATCCAATGCCTCAGCCCCTACCTGCTGCTTAATCGCATCCAACAGACTCGTCGGGCGGGCCTGCACCTCACCCTCAGCAGCCGCCGCCCGGTACTGCTCCTGCTCAGACAACTGTTTCTCCCACGCAAACCCATAGGCCTGCTGCGCCGCCAGCCCAGCCCGATGAGCATCCACGCCCGCCGCATCAGCCGAACGACGCGCCTGCCCAGCAGCCCCCGCCGCCAGTGCAGCCGACTCGTACCCTTGAGCAGCAAAACTTGCAGCCTGATCCGCATTCCCCGCAGCCTCACGCGCATCACGACCAGCCTGATCCGCCGCCGCATGCGCGCGCTGCTGCTGATGCACCGCAACCTGCAACGACTCACCCGCCTTTCGCGCATGATCCGCCGCCGCTACCGCCGAACGTTGCGCCTGACCAGCCCACCGCGCCGCCTCAGCAGCATACCGACCAGCCTGATCAGCCTGGCCCTGGGCCATCACAAACCAACGCTGAGCCTCGGCAGCATCCTGACTGGCCTGCTGAGCCGCCGTAAAACCCCTCTCCAACACACTCTGAATATGCTCATCATGACTCACACGCTGCGCATCCGCCGCTGCACGACGCGCAGCCTCCACAGCAATAAACTCATTCAGACCCTCCCGATCACCTAACACTGCAGCCTCCGCCGCAGCTTTGACCTCCGGGCCACCCGTCCGAGCAAGCTCATACGCCTGCCGCAGCTGATCCTCAAACACAGCACGCTCAAAACCGCCACCACGAACAAAGGCCTCCAACGCCTCCGGCGTATTAGCCCGCAACGCCTCATCAGCCGCCGCAGTAACGGCATCCCCGCCCGCACCACGCAATTGCCATGTCCGTTCCAGCAACCCTGGCTTGCGCAACTGCGGCAACTGATGATCAACAAACTCTCGTAAAGCCTCCCCACTGTCATAACTGACACGATCAGCAGCCTCCCGTACTCCAGGATCAGGATCATTGAGAGCCACAAACTCCACTTGAGCGTGCGCATCAATCACCACCGCCTGCTCAAAATCCTCAACAAAGGCCCGGACATCCTCATCACGCCCAGAGACCAACGCCACAGCCGCACTACCCGCCACCGCAGGAGTGCCCACCTCAACCGCACTGACTGCCAACTGCCTCACCCGAGCCACATCCACCCCAGCACCATCCGAGCCGGACGCTAACGCAGCCAACTGCTCCATATCAGCCGCGAGCCTGTCCTGCTCAGCCCGCTGATGTTCCTCTAGCTCATCCTGGGCATCCTGTGCTGCTCGGGCCTGCCGGGCTTGATCTTTTAAAAACTCAGCTTCCTGCGCCAAACGCTGATCCGCCGCTTCACGCGCCACCGCACTGATCTCCACCGCAAGCTCCACCGCCTCCACAGCCTTAACCGCAGCCTCCTGCGCATCCCGCGCATTATCCCCAGCCCGCTGCGCAGCCAGGCCAGCCTGACCCGCAAACACCGCCGCATCCTCGGCCGCCACACCACTACGCTCAGCATGCACAGCCGCCTCACCCGCCGCCGCCCGCGCCTGAGCAACCAACCCACCAATACGACCCACCAACCCATCAACCTCACCAGCCGCCGCCCGCGCCCGAGACGCCGCCGCCCGCGCCCGCGCGGCACCCTCACGCGCCTGAGCCGCCACACCACCAACACCAGCAGCAGCGGCAGCCTCACCCGCCGCAGCAGCCGCCGCATCAGCATTCACCGCCGCCGACGCCGCCGCCCGTCCCGCAGACCTGGCAGACCCCGCGGCCGCATCCGCATGCACAAACGCCTCCGCAGCACGCCGCGCCGCCGAGGCGGCATCCCGAGCCTGCTCCGCAGCCACACGCGCCTGAGAAGCCACCGAGGCATCCACCCCCGCCGCCGACGCCCGCGACAACGCCACCTGAGCCGCCACACGCGCACGAGAGGCCGCATGCGCCGCACGCGCCACCGCATCCGCAGTAAACCGCAACGCCTCACGCGCCTGACCCGCAGCCACCACCGCCTGATCCGCCGCCACCGCCGAACGCTCAGCCAACCGGCCCGCAGACTCCGCCGCCCGACGACCACGATCCTGCGCCCGATCCGCCGCCACCGCCTCATCACGCACCCGACCTAACGCCGCTTTCGCAGCCTCAGTAGCACGACGAGCCTGATCCGCATTCTGCGCAGCCGCATCTGCCTGCTGCCGCGCCCGCTCAGACTCACCCACCGCCGCATCCACCAACTCGGACACACTCACCGTCTCCGCATCTTGTGCTGCAGCCACAAACTGCCCATACCGTAAAAACGTCTCAATCGCCGTATCCGAGCCCACCCGAATCGCCTCAGCAGCACCCGAAGCCACCGTCGGTTGAGCCGAACGTGTTAACGCATACACCTCACGACGCCGATCATGACGCCTAGCCACCTCCAACCCTGAGGCCGCAAACTCACCCAACGCCTCAGCAGAATTGAGCTGCAACGCAGCATCCGCAGCCTGCTTCACACTCGAACCCTCCCGCGCAGCCGCGGCCTGCCACGCCACCGCCCGATCATCAACCACCTGCGCCTGATCCCACCGGCTGGTGATAAACTCCACCAACGCCTGCTCACCTCCGGCATCCACAGCATCCTGGGCCGCAGCCTGCACCGCCGGGCCACCCACCGCCGCAACAGTCACCACAATCTCACGAAGATCCTGCACACGAGCCTCAACCAAACCACCACCAACATAGGCATCCCACTGCTCATCCCCACCACCCAACACCACCTCCGCCGCCGCACGCGAAGCCACAAAACCACTACCCAACATCGACACCGCAAACTCCCGAGCCTGCTGCCGATCACCCACCCGACCCACAACAACCAACCCCTCAGCCGCCGCAACCTCCCCAGCCCACGACACCTGCACCCCCACCACCACAGACACCACCACACTGACACACACCACGCACCACACACGACACGCACGAGCTACACGGGATAACACAGGCATCTCACGATGCGCGCGGGACTCAGTTGTGCGGGTGTGCGGCATGTAGGGCTGCTGTGGTGGGTGGCGATGATTCATCTCGACGATCTCGTTTTCTTTACTCCATGGGCTTGTGTCAACGACTCGAACATCACTGTCACTGTCGTACGGTGGTTAGGGGCGTGCCAGGGCTTGATCGCTGAACCATCGACTGCTAGCAGAATTCACCGCAGCCAGGCCCAATCCACCTCCAGGGGTGACAGCTAGGGCTGTGTTGCGATCCGCAGCCCATGTCAGGCGGGTTGATGTCACCACTGACGTGTCAGCCGTGGCGCACCATGTGGCATGAGCTGGCGTGGGATGGGCAGACAAGGACACGGATGTCCGGCTGGTGGCCTGCAGGTACGTCCCCGGGTAGGCGGCTGATTCCAATGAGATGCACGCGGGATCAGACAACCCAGTGGTCACCAGGAACGATCCGTCAAGCCGGTCAGGAAAGGAACTGTTACGTGTCAGGTCTGATGTGGTTGCACCAAGCCAACTCACGCGGGCAACGCGTCCGAACGTGGCAGGGGAGGCCGAACGCAACGACACGTAGTTCGGTGCACCTGGTGCCCCTGGCGTCAGCGACGTAGTGGACGCTCCCGTGCTGGTGGCTACCGGGGAGACGTGGAGTTCAACGATGGTGGATCCGGCGTTATTGACATCGACGCTGCTGACCTGTCCAGGCTGGACTGTGGCTTGCCAGTAGACAGCTCCGTGGGGCAGCTTGAATGCGACGCTGACTGGGACAGTGAGGTTATTGACCACACCGTAGGACCCGGTGAGGTGCATCGCTGCCCAACCAGTAGGCCTGGCCAGCGCAAAGCAGGCACTCAATGACGCCAGGGAGGATGAATCCACACGGATCTGTTCCGCCCGGGCACCGCAATGCTCGGTGATGATGCCACCATCCCCGGCAAGGATAGAGACTGCCTCCTCGGCGGTGGCAGCAGGTAGGGCTGCACTACTGGCAACAACAGCAACAGCGGCAATAATGCCACGGCGCAGCAGCGATGACACAGACATATTGGTTGGGGTAACTCTTTCTTAGGACAACAACTTAAAAAGATGAGGGTGGCTGACGGTAGGGCGCCGATCAGCGGTGTGCTGTCACCGGCCCATAGACGGTGGTGGCTCTCGGCAAGGCGGACCGCAGGGTGTTGGCCATGGTGGAAAACACGTGTGTGCCCACGTGATCAGAAATGAACGGGCCTGCAACCCGCGAGGTAGAGGTCTCACCGAAGGCTTCCACGATCATGCGGATCCAGGTTTTATCGGATCCTATATAGGCCTTCCGGAGACCATCATCGGCGAACACCACCTCTGATTCTGCGGTATCCGGGGCAGTGACCGTATCGAATCGAATATTGAGGATTCTTCCCTGTCCCTCCGGGTGACCTGCCTGCGTGGTCACAGAAAAGCCTGTATCCGACATCCGGGTAACACGCACCTGGCCTGTACCTCCACCGGCCGTGGGAAGAGCACAGGTGGTTCCCACTGTCACAACATCAGGGCAACCCGGAACAGGAAAATACTTTCCCATATGCTGAGTCACTTCACGATGAACACCAGCCGGATGCACCTCCGGGGCCTGACTCGTCGTCAACAGGGGGTAAATCTGCCGATAACTGGAATAGGCAGCGTTATCAAACCGCGGCAACACCATGCCCGTCGGGGCGAAGATCTGAATAGCTCCTCGCTGAAAATCCTGCCTCACGCTGCCATTGACTTCATATTTGTCAGAAATGGGATAGCCCAGTCTTCCTGCTTCCCAGCCGGTGGCCGCCCACACATCAAAAATATCTTTCGTGACAATATGTGCCCCGGTTGCGGCCGACCAGTAAATAAAGCCATGATCGAAACGATTAAACCTGCCACGACCATCCGGAGTGATGAGCTCATCCGTGCGGGGATAGCCAAGAGGACCTGTTTCCCATCCTTGAGAAGCCCACTTATCCCGGATCGCTCCACCGATCTGATGAGCATCACTGGCAGGCGACCAGTAGACAGAACCACCCTGGAAATGATTAAAGCGACCAACCCCATCGGGAGTCGGCAGCTCATCCGTGATCGGATACCCCAACACAGAGTGCTCCCAGCCACCACGCGCCCACGCATCCCGGATACGACCTTCCACCGCGTGAGCAACACCCCGATCCACACCCGGATGCCAATAAATCGACGCACTATTACGAAAATGCTGAAAACGCCCATTATTAGCAGCAATAGACTCAGGGGTAGTGGCAAACCCAAAATGATGCACCCCACCCAGACGATGAAACGCCTCTTCAATCCTGCCTAAAATAGGATGCCCAAACACCACCGTCGCGCCCGCAACCGAGGCGGCCAAACACGCCGACACAAGTGTCGCCACCAGGGCCATCAACCAGCGAGTCCATGCACATCCTCCAGTTAATTGTTGAGGAAAACTATACACGCCGCAGATAATAACCCACTGAAGACTGGCATGTATAGTTTTTGTGCACTATGTTATGTTTTCACACTTATACACGTTTAAACCTGCAGGTCATCAGCCACTGGGGTTCAGCCGCTCGGGGGTACCCACTAGAGTCTGGTCACGAGATCTCAGCCATCAAGGCTTGACCTTTGCAAGCCTTCCATGAGTACGGTGCCCGCGGCGCCATCTCAGGACTGGGAGAGAAAAATCACGTTCCTATTGTGTCGTTGTGGCCAGAAGCTAAAAGGAACGTTAATGTTACGTATGTGAAGTATGTTAAGTATGTGAAAAATGTTAAAGATGTGATTGTCTGCGCGTCGGCTCTGACCGCCGGAACCGGCCTGTTTGCAGCGCCCGCAGCAGCTCAGGATAATCCCGCTCCCATAGAAGCCCCCGCTCCCGCTCCTCAGAATGTGGTGCCACCCGAGCCGGCGCCCGTGCCTATGCCTGAGCAGCCTGCACCTGCTCCAGAAGCACCCGCTCCGGAAGCGCCAGCGCCCGCTCCCGACGATGCAGCGCCAGAAGCGCCAGCCGAAGAGCCGCCTGCGCCGGAGCCTCCAGCTCCATGGGCGCCCCCGGCAGACTTCCGCTCGGCGTCGAATATGAAGGATGCAACGCCTGGAAAGGCGGCGTCGGTCGATTTCGCTCAGGCTGACGGCACCACCCGCAACGCCCTGATCTCCGTCACACAGAATTACGACCCCGCCCGTCCCGTGCCCATCCTGTTCGCCTTCGGCGGTTGGAAGGATTCCCCGGAGAACTTCCGCAACTACGCGCGGCTCAACACGACCGGCGCGGCAAACGAGGCCATCGTGGTCTACCCCCGCGCCATTGAGAATGCGTGGGAAGGCGCCCCGTACGCGGTGTCGCAACGGGGGCAGGACGTGGCGTTCATGCGCCAAATCCTGGCCGAGCTGCAAGGCCACTTCAACGTGGACGCCAACCGCGTCTACGCCATCGGCATGTCCAACGGCGGCGGATTCGCAGCGAACTTCGCCTGCCAGGCCCCGGACATGCTCGCAGGCATCGTCACCGTCTCCGGCGCCTTCTATAACCCCGTCAACGAGGGTTGCGCGCCCGAATCCGTACCTACCCTCATTATGCATGGCGACGCCGACCGGCTCACTCACTATGACGGTGGCACTCTGCACGACGCTCCATACCTGCCTGTGCCGACGCTGTATCAGTCCATCCAACAGCGCAATGGCTGCAGTGGAGCCCCTCAGGTCAGCGAGCTGGTCAACAACGTGGAAGTGATGCGCGGAACCGGTTGTGCGGACGAGGCTGTTCATTGGAAACTGCGTGGTCAGGACCACACGTGGTGGTGGGCTCCTGACACCGCCAACGTGGCCTGGGACTTTCTAGCACGGCAGAGCAAGCTGCACCCAGGCCCGGCGGCGTAGGGCAGGTAAAGTGAGTACCCATGAGTGATGTACGCGTACGATTTTGCCCTTCTCCCACCGGAACCCCCCACGTCGGCATGGTCCGCACGGCCCTGTTCAACTGGGCCTACGCCCGGCACACCGGCGGAAAACTGATTTTCCGCATCGAGGATACGGATGCCGCCCGAGACTCCGAAGAGTCCTACCAGGCCATCATCGACTCGTTGAAGTGGTTGAACCTGGGATGGGACGAAGGCATCGAGGTGGGTGGCCCGCACGAGCCGTACCGCCAGTCCCGCCGCATGGACATCTACGCCGAGGTACTGGACAAGCTCAAGGCCTCCGGCGACGTCTACCCCGCATACTCCACCGCGGCAGAGGTAGAAGAGCGTCACAAGGCCGCCGGTCGCGACCCGAAGCTGGGCTACGATAACTTCGACCGCGACTTGACCGAGGAACAGATCGCGGCATTTGAAGCGGAAGGCCGCGAGCCTGTCTGGCGCCTGCGCATGCCTGATAACCGCACGTACACGTGGACGGATCTGGTGCGTGGAGAGATGAACGTGGACGGCAAGACCGTCCCTGACTTCGTGGTCGCACGATCCAATGGCCAGCCGCTGTACACGCTGGTTAACCCGGTGGATGACGCGCTCATGGGGATCACCCACGTGCTGCGCGGCGAGGACCTGCTTCCGTCCACTCCTCGCCAGATCGCCCTCTACGAGGCGCTGGTGCGCATCGGCGTGGCCCAGCAGGTACCGACGTTTGGACACCTTCCCTTCGTGATGGGTGAAGGCAACAAGAAGCTGTCCAAGCGCGATCCAGAGTCCAACCTGTTCAACCACCGGGACAATGGCATCATCCCCGAGGGCATGCTGAACTACCTGTCGCTGCTGGGCTGGTCCCTCTCTGCCGACGAGGATATCTTCTCCATGCAGCAGCTCATCGACAACTTCGATGTTGCTGACGTGAAGCCCAACCCGGCCCGCTTCGATCAGAAGAAGCTGGAGGCCATTAACGCTGACCACATCCGCCTGCTGGATCTGGAGGACTTCACCACGCGCCTGCGCGAGTACCTGGAGACCTACAAGGACTTCCCGGCGGACTACCCAGCCGACAAATTCGCCTTCGCCGCAGAGCTAGTGCAGACCCGCATCAAGATGTTGGGCGACGCCCACGGCCTGCTGAAATTCCTGGTGACCGCAGATGAGGATCTGGTTCTGGATGAGAAGTCCGCGAAGAAGAACCTGAAGGAAGACGCAGTAGAGGTTTTGCAGGTGGCGATTGCTCAGCTGGAGGGATTGTCCGAGGAGGAGTTCCGCACGGAAAACATTGAGCACGCTCTGCAGTCGAAGCTTATTGAGGAGATGGAGCTCAAGCCTCGCAAGGCCTATGGAGCGCTGCGTGTGGCCATCTCTGGTGCCGCTGTGTCCCCGCCGCTGTTTGAGTCCATGGAGCTGCTGGGGAAGGAGTCCACGCTGGCACGCCTGAAGGCGGCTCAGGCTCAGACTCCCTATGTGGCGGAGCAGTAGCCCGCCATAAAACGCGCGTTTTGAGCAGCGTTTCATGTGAGTAAAAAGTGCTTATGACCAGGGGATTTGCATTCATGTAATTTCTCTGGTTATATTTACTCTCGTTGCACGGACAGCGAACAGAGTCCACCGGTAAGAAATTACCTCGGGGAGTTTGCTTGCTGAGCAGCACGAACAATGGCCTATGGTGTAATTGGCAACACTACGGTTTCTGGTACCGTCATTCTAGGTTCGAGTCCTGGTAGGCCAGCGCCCCGTTCGTCTAGCGGCCTAGGACGCCGGCCTCTCACGCCGGTAACACGGGTTCAAATCCCGTACGGGGTACAAGATAAGAACTCCCGATCCACATCAGGATCGGGAGTTCTTCGTTGTTGTATATCTCTTGTTAAATGCTGTGTATTAGTTTAGGCTAAGTTTGGTTAAAATCCTGTGGGTTCTTTGAGGAGATGACATGGCGCCACGAAAAAGTACTCGCCACTGTAGGCGGATCTCCGAGAATTGGGACTGACATTGGATTTCTCGAAGTCGCATGATGTACAGCAGCGCCGGCGTGTCTCGGCGCTGTCTGGTACACAATTAATTCGGTGCGCCCTGGTGCTTGTTATCACCCTCGGCGCAGTTCTGGGATTCTGGGCCAGCTCAACTATCGAGCACTCCGAGATGGCTGGTGTGAGGTCTGTTGTGCAGATTCAAACATTCGCGCCGCACGATCAGGGAGGGGATTCCTCAGCGGATTCTCTTGTACGTGATCTCGGCAGAATCGTTACCGAGCATGACGCGACAATCCTCGTTGAAATCCCAACGCTCGAGGGGCGAGTGGCTTACGCTGCAGGCGATAAGGCTGAAAGCTGGATACACAAGGGTTATCAAGGACTGCCTGGGACACCTCCATTAGATGTGCGGCCACTGGAGGACTTGCCTCACGGTGATTATCGGCAGATGTTCGAGGTCATCGGTGGAGACGACGTTCTACAAGAGCTGGTATCTTACTTGGACGCCCGCGGAGTGACCTATCACATTCCGGAGAACCAACAGTGGATGTACCTGTTGGGAGGCACCGCATTAGGGAAAATGGCAGCCCTGATGATAGGCATTGGCTTTGTCCTGGTCTTTGTTGGGATCGTTCTTAATTCCCACACCGATGCGGTGCGAAGGCTGCATGGAATCGGATTGTTGAGTCGTGCGAAAGCGGAGCTCTCTGCTGCGAGAGGTACCTTACTTACCGCCACTAGTGCCGCTGTTGTTCTGGTCGACGTACTCCTGTGGTGGTATTCCAATACTGCTTCTGCATACCAACTTGTTCTTTTCCAAGCAGCTTTTATTGGCATCGCGCTTGTGGCGTGCATCTTCGCGTTGTTTGTGGGTCTTTTTCTCTTAAAGATCGCCCCTGTGGTGCAGCTATTAAAAGGAAAGCTTCCCGCAAAGTCTGTTTTGGTGAGTATGTTTGCCGTACGCATAGGTGCGTGCATTGCTGTTGCGTCGCTGTCTATTGGAGCACTGAACTATACAACTGAGTGGAATGAGCAAAAAGACGAGGTAGACGGTTGGCGGAATAGTCCTTCGGCGTATGGCCTTACTCTAAGCGGTGCTAGGAAATTGGAAGATCTCCACGAAGCAAGTGGCCGTCTTGCGAGCCATATGAGGGACATCTCCTCACAGAATCGACTGCTGTACGCTCAATTTCGAGATTCCGGCATGACCCCAGGCAGCCATCTTGATAGGGACATCATGGTGTATAACACCACTGCTGCCGAAAACTCACTTTCAGGTGAAGTGAGCCGTAGCTTCGGTGAGCAGCCTAGAGATAAACAACCGTTGGTGCTTGTGCCGGATTCACTGCCAGCCGCAGTGGATAGTCATGAGCTGCTGGCGCCGATTGTGGGAGAGGCCAGGGTACACACGGCTGTTTACCGTGCCGGTGATTCCCGTGCACGGACCTGGGAAGTGGGGCTGGATGAGTGGATGAACCGTGCTGAAACCCATGATCCTATTGTGGTTGTGATGCCTAATGACCTGATTGGCCTGTCCGATCGCAACCTCGTCGCGAGCGTCACACAACATGACGTTCTCCTGAGTTCTTATGATGATTTTCAACGCTTGCACGATGACCGAGAAGTCGGAAGCTTCGTGCGCGCAGCGGTGCCGATGAGCCAGACGTGGTCCCAGCATCACCAGGCCATGGGAAGGATTCTGTGGGTCTATGTTGGTGGATTTGTTGCCACTGTACTGCTGTGCTGCATCGCCTCGTTGGCTGTGTGGTTGAGCTTCATGAAAGTGTTCCACCAGCGGCTTCGAGCCGCGTACCTGCATGCGCGGTGGCCAATTCGGCCTCTCCTGACTGCACTTGGTGCCGAGCTCATAGTGTGTGCCTGCGTGTTGTATTTCTTATTCACTCGTGCGGCAACCGCGCGAGCGTGGGAGGCTGGTGGCTCCGCCGAAGGTGCCGCGGACCCGGCATTGATTGCGCTGTTCCACGTCCCCAGTAGCGCGTGGTGGATAACGCTGGCACTGTTCGTTAGTACAAGCATTCCTGCAAGCGGCCTTGTCCTGGGGCGAAGGACGCAGCGCTCACTCGTAGTGACAAGGAGATGACTTCCGCAATGACTGTCATGGTTTCGGTAAAAAATGTCTCGAAGGCTGTCGGAGAGAAGAAGCCACGCCGAAGGCTGTGGGAAAAGCTGAGCTTCGATGTGTCCTCCGGCGAATTAGTGAGCGTCACAGGGCCTTCGGGGTGTGGCAAATCCACGCTACTCAATTGCTTGGGGTTGCTCGACCGGCCTGACAACGGCGACATTGACATCAAAGGTATCCCTCTAGCATCCGCTTCCGCACGGCAGCGGATGCGTATGCGTCGAGAATCTGTGGGCTATCTTTTTCAGGATTATGCACTAATTGATAACGATACCGTCCGCCAAAATATCGCCTTAGGCAGTCGTGCACGAGGACGACAGCTCACCGAAGACATTGCCCAAGCGTTGGCCGAAGTGGGGCTAGAGGGCTACGAGAACCATCGTGTGTATCAGCTCAGTGGCGGTGAGCAACAGCGTGTTGCTATTGCGAGGCTTTCAGTGCGAAAGCCCGAGGTTATCCTGGCTGATGAGCCCACAGCGTCCCTGGATAGAAGTAACGCAGCCTCTGTGCTCACGCACTTAAGAACACTGTCTGACCACGGTGCGGCGGTCATCGTAGTGAGCCACGATCCCTGGGTCATTGCGCAGACGGACCGAACGATAGAACTAGGAGAAAACTCATGAAGAAAAAGAAGACTCTGTGGGCCGGGCTCGCCGGGGCAGCACTGCTGCTCGGTGGAGGGGGCTATCTTGTCCTGGGAGGTTCTGAGCAAGGAGCGCAGACGGTGTATCCCCACGAGGGCGGGGAGTGGGATTTTGGATCCTCGGGCGGACGTACCTGGTCAAACTTTAAGCATGACGCACCACATAGCGCATCCGTTCGGGGCCATCAGTTTGTGGACTCTGGCTGTGTGGCAGGAGATTCCTGGGCGCGTGCGGAAGCCCCGTCCCGCTGGTTGTCCGCCCTAGGGGATGAACAGAATAAGTCCCTATGCTGACGGGTCCTTCGGGCCAAGCTCCGCTTCCAGCACCTCTTGCGCGACCTTCATCGCGGACAGCGCCGCCGGGGCGCCACAGTATCCCGAGGAGTGAATGATCGCCTCCGTGATCTCCTCTCGGGTCAGCCCATTAGCCAGCCCACCCTTAATGTGGCCGCGCAGCTCCTGAGTGGCGCGCAGCGCCACCAGCATCCCGATGTTGAGCAGGGAGCGATCCCGCTTCGACAAACCGTCACGTGTCCACACGGACCCCCACACGGTCGCCGTGACGTGCTTTTGCAATTCCTCGCCATCGGAACCGGCCGCGCGCTCCAGGGCCGCGTCCACAAAATCGTCACCCATGACCTCTCGGCGGACGCGGATGCCCGCGTCGTAGCGTCCATCCTCAGTGTGATCGGAGTTGTGTGCTGCAGAAGATTGTGAATCGCTCATGTGACCACTGCTTACCACAGCGCGGCGATCTCAGTGGGTAGAACACATCGAACCCGGGTGAAAGTAACCGAAAGTAGGGGAGTACAAATGGTAGATATGTCTACTCAACGCTCCTTCGGTTTAGCTCTCTTGGGATTATTCTTACTTGCTGCAAACCTTCGCATGGCGCTGACTTCCGTGGCGCCTGTGGTGAGTGACATCCAAGCTGACCTTGGTCTCACGGGAGCGCAGGTGTCCATCGTGACGTCGCTGCCGTTGTTGGTCTTCGCGATTGTTTCGCCCCTGGTGCCTCGTTTGCTCGTGCGCTGGGGGATCGAGCGCACGCTGATCGCCGGCACAGGACTGCTGGCCGTGGGCTTGATCGTGCGCTCGCTCCCGGCTGCCGCGTTGTTGTGGGTGGGTACCGGCTTCATCGGCCTGGCTATCGCCACTTTGAACGTGACACTTCCCGCGCTGGTCAAGAGGGACTTTCCCGACCGCATCGGTTTCGTGACGGGTACCTACGCGGCCGTGCAGGCGGGATTCGCTGCCATCGCCGCGGGACTTGCAGTGCCCATCTCCCATGCCTCCGGGTGGGGAGAGGCGGGATGGCGACTGGCCACCTCCGTGTGGTGCGTCATGGCGCTGGCAGCATTCGCGCATCTGATTATTCAAGGGCGCCGTGCGGGGCGTGAGGCCGGCGTCGGTACGGTTCCCAGCAGCAGTTTCAACCCGTGGAAACATCCCCTGGCGTGGGCGATCACGGGATTCATGGGGTTCCAGTCCGCCATGTTCTACGTCATCGTGGCGTGGATGAGCTCCATCGAACAATCCATGGGCATCAGCGCGGGCGCCGCCGGCGTGCACCAGGCGTTCATGAACATCGGCAGCCTGGTCGGTAGCTTCAGTTGCTCCGTGCTGCTGAGCCGCCTGCGTGGGCAACGGGCGATCGTGGTCGCCATCGCCGTCATGATGGGTGTGCCGCTGATCATCCTCATGCACGCGCCACAGATTGCCGGGCTGCTGATCTTCGTGGAAGGTATCGCCTGTGGCCTTGCCTTCGCCTTAAGCCTCTCCCTGTTCGCCCTGCGTTCTCGCAAACCCGAAACCGCCGCGGCGCTGTCCGGCATGGGGCAGGGCATGGGCTATGTCATCGCGGCCAGTGGACCGATCCTGTTGGGTGCTGTGCACGACGCCACCGGCCAGTGGACTTCGGGACTGTGGATCATGGTGGCTGTCTCGGTGCTGTGCTTGCTGTGTGGTCTGGCCGCCGCGAAGGATACGACCGTCGACTAGCTCTATGCCCGCAGGGGTCTGTGTCCATAGATACCCCGAGGCTCGCACAGTGTGTTGCTCTAACCCCAAAGGCGGGCAACGGGCCGGCCGCGCTGACGCATACCTGGCTAGACTGAAGGTGTCACAGCCTGGTTGTGTTACCCCCAGGTGCCACGACTGTGCTGCACGCGGCTCACCGAGGGTCGCTGTGCGACAACATATAAGGAGAGATTATATGCGCATGAAGAAGTCTGCGTTTGCCGTTGTATCCGTTCTAGCCCTGGGTGGTAGCCTCGCCGCCTGCAGCTCCGACGACGCTGAGGAGGCAAAGAACTCTGCATCCTCCGCCGCATCGTCGGCAACGTCCGCGGCATCCTCCGCGATGTCCTCCGCATCGGAGTCCGCGAAGTCCAGCACCGGCCTGACCTTCGAGAACGGATTCTGCAAGGCGAAGCCATCCGCAGATAAGGCCAAGGACGGCGAGATGGCTGACATGACCGCCTGCTTCGGAACCCTGGTGAACAACACCGATAAGGACATCACCATCACGGGCTTCTCCATCGAGGACATGAAGGACGAAGGTGCTACCTTCGAGCTTCACGAGGTGGTTGACGGCAAGATGCAGAAGAAGGAAGGCGGCTTCGAGATCAAGGCCGGCGAGTCCAAGGAGCTGAAGCCAGGTGGCGAGCACCTGATGGTGCTGAACCTCCGTGATGACGTGGAGCCAGGTGACGACCTGACCATCGTCTTTGAGACCAAGGACGGCGAGACCTTTAAGACCGAGGTTGAGGGCCGCGAGATTGGTGCGGGCAACGAGTCCTACGGTTCGGATGACCACGACCACGACGGTCACGATCACGACCACCACGACCACGATGGTCACGACCATGACCACCACGACCACAACTAGTCCCATCTAGTTGTTGCTCGGAGCCCTTCAGAGCTGCCCGAGCTGATCTGCCCGAGTGTTCGTTTTAGTGTTCGCTCGGGCAGGTGAGCTCCAGCTCGAAGGGCACCAGCTTTTCTGGGGCGTCCTGGTCCTGCGTGTCCTGGTCCTGGTTATCCAGCCGGGTCATCTGTCCCTCGCCCTTGATGCTGTAAGTTCCATCGGATTCGCCGGCGCTGGCGGATCCGATTTTTCTGTAGGGGCTATAGGTGAAGTTGAAGGTGGAGTTGTCGCTAATGGTGATGTCCTCCACGAACGTGCCGTCGGGGTTGATGAGCGCGGTGATGTAGTTGGTGGGGGCCGCGTCCTCACCCCCGTCCTGCTGGGTGTGGCCCACGGTGATCTCCTTCAGGCCGCCGTTGTCCGTGCAGGTGACGGTCGGGTCGTCGGTCTGGAATTGCTCGCCGTCCAGGGTGGCCGTGTACATCACCGCCCTGGCTTCCTCCCGACCGCAGGCGCCGAGGGAGATGAGGAGGACCGACGCCCCCAGCGCGCCGTAAAGTCGCTTCGCAAACGTGGGGGAGATGTGTGTGGTCATGGGGTGGATGGCTCCTGTCGTGGGAGGGGAGAAATGAGCGGGGAGGCTTTAGGGGCAGGTGATGTCGAAGCTGAAGGGCTTGGTGCCTGCTTCGTTCATGGTCTTGTAGTCCACTTCGAGGGCATCACCGGCGATTCGGTAGGTCTTGTCGCCGATCCGCTCCAAGGTGGCGTGGCCCTGGTTGGAGGCGGTTTCCACCACGTAGCCCCGGGAGGTGGCGCCGTCGCCGAGGGAGACGGACATGAGGCGGTCATTGCCGTTGAACTGTGCCGCGGCGAAGCGGCCCGGCTGGTCGCCCTGGCCGGTGGCGGTGATTTGCGTGAACTGTGCTTCCGAGTGGCATTCGATGCGTGGGTTCACCACGTCGAAGGGTTGGTTATCCAGCTGGCCTACAAACGGTGCAGCCGCGGGAGCGGCTGGGGGCTTTCCTTCCTCAGGGTTATCCTCGGGACGGGGTGCGTCCTCGGCGTTGGGGTCGGCCGGGTGCGCGGGATCCTCGGGGGTATCTGAGGCGGTGGGTGGCGCGCTGGCGTCGGAGGAAGGGGAGGACTGGGACGCAGAGCTTGACGCAGTATCGTCAGCACTGTCGCCCGTGAACTTGAACACCACGACGAGGCTGATGAGTACGATGATGGCGAACAAGGCAGCGATCAGCATTCGGACCTGTTTATTCATAGCAGACCATCTTAGCCAATTATGGGCGAGCGGTTGAATGCCGATGGGGAGCGGCGGCAGGATACGGCCTGTGACCTGGGGATTAGGTAAAGGTGGGGAGGGTGTGTAAAGTTTTTGGAGTTCCGAGCGAACAGTTCCTAGAGAACAGTTCTTAGAGAACACTGCACAGTGGAGCGCTTCGAGAAGAAGTGCTCGGACAGTGTGAACGCCCCGTTCGTCTAGCGGCCTAGGACGCCGGCCTCTCACGCCGGTAACACGGGTTCAAATCCCGTACGGGGTACCAATCGATCAGCAACCGCCGACCATGTGTCGGCGGTTGTGGTGTATCAGCGGGTGTGGCATTTCCGCGCAGGGGGTGTGGGAAACCACCCCCGGGCGTTACCCCATAGGGTAGGGGCCATACGCTGGACATTCTCGGATATTGGGATAAACGGGGGTAGTTTTCTCAAATCGCGGTACACATTCTCGCGCCTCTCCTATAGTTTTAGAACTACCTACATTCTGACCTAATTGTGCTCGCAGTCACGCCAGAGCCAGGCCCCGAACGGGCACAGGCTGGCGTGCGTGCGGGGACAGATCACTCACGCACAACGTGCCCTGCTGCCTATGCTGTCGCGCGCCATCACATAGAGGCGCGCCGCACGGGGAGCACGGGTGTTGTGTGAACTAGAGGAGCCTTCCCTTGCTTATTGGTATTCCGAGAGAACCAGCCTCCCTGGTTTCGGCCACCCCAGACACCGTAGGCAAGCTCATCAAGCTTGGCTACGACGTTGCCGTTCAATCTGGAGCGGGCGACGATTCCAACTACCCCGACTCTCAGTACGAAGAAGCCGGCGCGCGTATCGTCGGCGAAGAAGTGTGGCAGTCGGACATTATTACCGCTCTCGACGAGCCCACCGCAGAGCAGCGGGCAGATCTGAAGCCAGGCGCGGCTCTCATCGCCCGTCTTGCTCCTGCGCGCAACGAGCAGCTGATCCAGGAGTTCGCGGACAAAAACGTCACCTCCATCGCCATGGACACCGTGCCGCGTATCAGCCGTGCGCAGTCGATGGACGTGCTGAGCTCCCAGGCGAACATCGCCGGCTACCGCGCCGTGATTGAGGCTGCCAACACCTTCGGCCGCCTGTTCACCGGTCAGGTGACTGCAGCCGGTAAGGTGCCGCCAGCGATCGTCTACGTGATTGGTGCGGGTGTGGCCGGACTGGCCGCCATCGGTACCGCCAACTCCATGGGTGCGATCGTCAAGGCTACGGACTTGCGTCCGGAGACCGCCGAGCAGGTGGAATCCATGGGTGCGGAGTTCGTTGCTATCCAGGCCGAGACCGAAAAGTCCGAGGACGGCTACGCCAAGGAGATGACCGCGGACCAGGCCCAGGCTGCCGCCAAGCTTTACGCTGAGCAGTCCGCCGCCGCAGACATCGTCATCACCACCGCGAACATCCCGGGCCGCAAGTCTCCCGTGCTGTTGACCGCAACGGACGTTGCAGCCATGAAGCCCGGCTCCGTGATTGTCGATATGGCCGCGGCTAACGGCGGTAACTGCGAGCTGACCGTGCCGGGTGAGATCACCGTCACCGATAACGGTGTGAGCATCATCGGCTACACGGATCTCGCTGGTCGTCTGCCTGCACAGGCATCCCAGCTGTATGGTCAGAACATCGTGAACCTGCTGAAGCTCATGACCCCAGGCAAGGATGGCCAGCTGGTCTTCGACCTGGAGGACGAGATCGTTCGCGGTATCACCGTCACCCATTCCACCGGGGAAGCAGCCGGATCTGCCGATATTCTGTGGCCGCCACCACCAGTGAAGGTCTCTGCTGCGCCTGCGCAGCCAGCGCCCGCAGCTGCTGCTGCCGCTGGCGAGCAGGCCGAGGAGGCTCCTACCAAGAAGTCCGGCGCGTGGAAGGTCATCGCCGCACTGCTGGGTATCGCCTTGATTCTGGCCAGCCCCATGCAGGTTGCCGGCGAATACATGCTGCTGATGCTCGCGATCGTGGTGGGCTTCTACGTGATCACCGCGGTGACGCACAAGCTGCACACCCCGCTGATGAGTGAGACCAACGCCATCTCCGGCATCATCCTTGTTGGCGCAATCCTACAGGTCGGTAGCTCGAATATCGCGGTTGCTGCCCTAAGTTTCGTGGCGATTGTTGTGGCCTCTATCAACATTTTCGGTGGCTTCTTCGTCACCCGCCGCATGCTCACCATGTTCGACGGAGGTAACTAACCCATGAACGCTCTTTATTTCGCACAGGCTGAGGCTACCTCTAAGGTGAGCCCCACCGTCCTGGAATGGACGGATAAGATTACGAACCTCGCGTACATCGTTGCAGCGCTGCTGTTCATCCTGGCGCTGGCCGGACTGGCCAAGCAGCAGACCGCATCCCGCGGTAACCGCTTCGGCATGGCAGGTATGACCATCGCGCTCATCGCGACGATCGCCAAGGCTGTCATTAACGCGAACGATGGGGGCGACGCCACCAACGGTCCAGTTGTCACCGTTCTCCTGATCGCTGTGGCGATGCTGCTGGGTGCCGCCATTGGTATCCCACGGGCGAAGAAGGTCGAAATGACCGAAATGCCCGAACTCATTGCGATGCTGCACAGCTTCGTGGGACTTGCGGCAGTGTTGATTGGTGTGAACTCCTTCATCCAGCCCGATGAGAAGACCAAGGCCATCGAGGCCTTCCACCTGGGTGAGGTCTACCTGGGCGTGTTCATCGGTGCTGTGACCCTGACCGGTTCCATCGTGGCGTACCTGAAGCTGAGCGGAAAGATGAACGGTAAGCCACTGGTGCTTCCTGCTCGTCACCTGCTGAACCTGCTGGTAATCATCGTGTCCCTGGTGGGCATGGTTGTGTTCATTGCTTCCGGCCACGACAACCAGGTCCTGTCCTGGATCGCGCTGGTCGTGATGCTGGCCCTGGCTCTGTTCCTGGGATTCCACCTGGTTGCCGCCATCGGTGGTGGCGACATGCCAGTGGTTGTGTCCATGCTGAACTCCTACTCAGGTTGGGCAGCTGCCGCCGCTGGATTCATGCTGGGCAACCCCCTGCTCATCATCGTTGGTGCGCTGGTTGGTTCCTCCGGTGCCTACCTGTCCTACGTCATGTGCCAGGCAATGAACCGCAGCTTCGTGTCCGTGATCCTGGGTGGCTTCGGTGGCGAGGCTGCTGCTTCTGACGACCGCGAGTACGGCGAGCACACTGAGGTTAACGCGGCGGAGACCGCGGAGCTGCTGAAGGGTGCGAAGACCGTCATGATCACCCCGGGCTACGGCATGGCTGTGGCGCAGGCTCAGTACCCAGTGGCCACCCTGGTAGAGAAGCTCAAGGCTCAGGGCGTGGACGTTACGTTCGGTATTCACCCTGTTGCTGGCCGCTTGCCTGGCCACATGAACGTGCTGCTGGCCGAGGCCAAGGTGCCGTACGACATCGTGCTGGAGCTGGATGAGGTCAACGACGACTTCGCCGACATCGACGTTGTGCTGGTCATCGGTGCAAACGACACGGTGAACCCGATCGCCGAAGAGCCTGGCTCGCCAATTGCCGGCATGCCTGTGCTGAAGGTGTGGGAAGCAGACAAGGTCATCGTCTTTAAGCGTTCCATGGGCTCCGGTTACGCCGGCGTGCAGAACCCGCTGTTCTTCAACGAGAACACGGACATGCTGCTCGGCGATGCAAAGAAGACCGTGGAGGAGATCATCTCCCACCTGTAGAGCCTGACTGCGCTAAGGTTGCGCACGCTCAACGACAGCCGCCGATCACCGCTGGTGATCGGCGGCTTGCTCTATGGGGAAGAAAAGATAACCAAACTATTGAAAATTATCGATTCTGCTCCAACACTGCTGATATTGTTTCATCATGAGTTCAGCCACTCCTGCCCAGAGTTCTCATGATTTAAGCCAGCTTGCTCCGGGAGTCACCATTCAATGCCGTGACGAGCAATGGCTGGTGAGTAACGTTGCCCGCACCACGGACGGTTTCCGTGTTCGTGCCCGTGGCGTGAGCGATTACGTCCGAGATACGACCGCCACGTTCTTCACCGCTCTCGATGACATCATGGTCTTTGATCCCGCCAACGTGACCGTGCGTGCAGATAATTCGCCGCATTTCCGTCATACTCGGCTGTGGCTGGAGTCCACCCTGCGCCGAACTCCAGTCCCGTTGCATCAAGAGGAGCCGGAGGTGTCAGCGCACATGCTGGCAGACCCGCTGGAGTACCAGCTTTCTGCGGTGAAGAAGGCATTGTCTGCTGAACGTATCCGTCCGCGTGTGCTGCTTGCCGATGCTGTGGGTCTGGGAAAGACTCTTGAGATTGGCATGATTGTCTCCGAGTTGATTCGCCGCGGTAGGGGAGAGCGGATCCTCGTGGTGACGCCGAAGCACGTGATGGAGCAATTCCAACAGGAGCTGTGGACTCGTTTCGCAGTGCCGTTGGTGCGCTTGGATTCGCAGGGAATCCAGAAAGTGCGGCAGAAATTACCTGCCTCGAAGAATCCTTTCACGTATTTCCCGCGAGTTATTGTCTCGATGGATACGTTGAAATCGCCGAAGTATCGAGCACAGCTGAACAAGGTCCGTTGGGATGTGGTGGTTATTGATGAGATTCACAATGCCACTAATGCTGGCTCGCAAAACAATGAGTTAGCGCGCACATTGGCTCCGACTACGGAGGCGTTGATTTTGGCGTCCGCAACTCCACATAACGGCCGAGAGGATTCTTTCAAGGAGATTCTGCGTTTGCTGGATCCCTTGTCCGTGCTGCCGGATGGGAGCATTGACAAGGAGGCGGCTAAGAAGCTCATTATTCGCCGCCATCGAAACTCGCCGGAGGTTGCCTCGATTGTGGGGGAGAAGTGGGCCAAGCGGCTGGAGCCGCGCAACATTGCGGTCCCGGCTTCCTCGGAGGAAAACGCTGTAGCTCGGGTCATTGCGGAGGACTGGGTACATGGAACGGCCGGCGATCGTCTTTTCCCATGGACCTTGGTGAAGGCTTATCTATCCTCACCGCGGGCACTGACCGAATCGGTAGAGGCACGCATGCGTTTAGGTAAGCCTGAGGAGCGTACCAAGCTGCAGCGACTACTCGACATCAATGACAAAGTCACGGCCGATACCTCAGCAAAGTTCGCAGAACTCATCAATTACCTCACCTCTATCGGCGTGAAGAAGGGTTCGGATCGCCGCGTGGTGATCTTCTCGGAGCGGGTGGCAACCCTGAAATGGTTGCAAAAGAACGTGTCCAAGGCTCTGAAGATGCCCAAGGATGCGGTCAAGATCATGCATGGTGGTCTGTCGGATGAGGAGCAGCTGGGGCTCATCGACGAATTCAAGCGCACCGATACTGCCTTGCGGGTGTTGATCACCGGAGATGTGGCGTCGGAAGGTGTTAACCTCCATGCGCAGTGTCATCACCTGGTGCACTATGACATCCCATGGTCCCTCATCCGCATTCAGCAGCGCAACGGCCGCGTAGACCGTTATGGCCAGGAGCATTCCCCGGAGATCACCGCGCTGTTGCTTGACCCGCAGGATGCGAGCTCGATCGGTGAGATTCATGTGCTTACTCGCCTCATCGAGCGTGAGTACGCGGCAAACCAGCTGTTGGGCGATGCCTCACCACTCATGGGCAAACACAACCCCACCGCGGAAGAGGATGCTATCCGCTCGGTGTTGATGGAATCCAAGCGATTCGATGACGTTGTGGCCAACCCGGAAGAGCTCATCACTGAAGACGAAGATACTGACGAGCTCGATAGCATCTGGGCCTTGCTGGCATCAGACAGTGAACTGGACCTTGGTGACAACGAACTCGGTACAGGGGCCGGATCTATGGAGAACGAGTCGGCGCACGATGGTCCCGTCTCCTTGTCCTATGGCCCTGGTGTACGTCACAGCCTGTACGCCGCGGAAAACGATTATCTTGAAGATGCCCTTAATGAGGCCTACCACGACGAGGCCCATGCTAAGCCTTCCGCTGGTGGCGTGGACTACATCGAACACGATAACAGCATTGTTGAGCTGACCCCGCCGAAGGATCTGCGCCGCCGCTTCGATTACCTACCACAGGACTATGTCTCGTATCGCAAGGTAACTGAACGCCTCATGTTGGCAACCTCCAAACAACGCGGGAATGAACAACTAAAAGCCGCAAGGGAGGGAGATTCGGAAAAGTCGTGGCCACGTGCCCACTTCCTGGGTCCATTGCACCCCGTGACAGAATGGGCAGCCGATCGTGCGCTGTCCGCCATGGAGCAAAGTGAGATCCCCGCTGTCTACGGCGATGTCGAAGAGCCAACGCTGTTGCTCATGGGAACACTGACGAACTCGCGCGGCCAGATTCTCTCGCGCATGTTCGTTGTCGCAACGGAAGGGCCGATGGGCTTCGACGTTCCAACCGGTCTCCAGGCGGCGAACGTTGAAATCCAAGAGGACGTCTATGCATGGCTGCGCGACATTGGTCTGGTCACCAATGCCATCAACCCAGGCGGGCTGATCGTGCCGGACAATGCAGACAAGCTCATTGCGGCTGCAGTCAGCACAGCACAGCAGCACCTTCAGTGGGTCATGAAGGCCAATGAAAAAACCGTCACCCGCCGCATTGATGACTGGAAGCGCCGTGAGGATGCCTGGTGGTCAGCCAATTCAGGTCAGCTAACCCTCAGAGCCACAAACACCACGCAGCTCATTGAGCGAGAAGAAGAATTGCTCAAGTCCATGGCCCCAGAGCGCACCCTGGTGCGCCCCTTGGTCCTCGTTCTTCCTGCCCCGTCCACGACCTCCTCTAATTCAGTAAAGGCACTCTAATGGCAGATTTTGATTCCATCATCAATGTTGAGGAATGGATCTCTGATTACTACCTGACCACAGATGAAAAAGGCAGTTCCTTTGGCAAACGCGTTGACAATGCCCGCAAGGATTGGAGCGCCCACGATAAGCGCAGCAACTCTGCGCCGTCACCGCTTGCCCGTCTATCCTCCCGCAGGGAGGAACTCCAAACCGTGCTGTCGTCGTTGGAGGAAGAAGCAGCGGAGGAAACCCTCCATAAGGTGTATGACTTGGTTTCTGAAGCCTTCGGCTATCCGCCATTGCGCCGTGTAGAGCTGGCACGAAACGGCCAGCCGTTATCCTTTAATGCTGCAACCGACGCCGCAGGTAGCGTTGTCATCCTCCGCGCCGGGCAGCTCGCCGCATTGGAAGATACCACCACCGTGGCTCCGTTGGGGGTTGCCCCACAGTTAGCGGAGAAGCCCCTCGACATCACCACATATAAGCTGGTGGGGGAGATTTTCTTGGCCGAACAAGCCCCGGACATGATTGTCATCCTCGCCGGAACCTGGGTCATGCTTGCTGAGCGGGAGACCTGGCCGTTGGGGCGCTACCTCGCTGTTGACCTGGGCCTTGCAATCGAACGCAATGATCAACGAGCCAAAGGCGAGCTTCCACGAGTGATTGCCATCTTGGCCAACGAACACGTCACCCGCGGGGCTGATGGCACCACCTGGTGGTTGGATACGTTGGCCGAAGCTCGCGACCACTCTGTCAAGGTTTCTGAGGAACTACGTGGCGCCATTAAGGCCTCTATCGAAATCATTGGTAACGACGTTCTTCAACGCCGTCGCCACCAAGCACACAACCTCACCACCCCTCCTGACATCAACGGAAACGAACTAGCTAACCAAGCGCTACGCTACCTTTACCGCATTCTTTTCCTTCTTTTTGCGGAATCCTCTCCTGAACTACAAATTCTGCCTACTGGTGATAGTGATTACGACGCAGGCTACGGCCTGTCCCGCCTGCGTGAACTCATCTTGACTGAGCCGACCACTCACCGCGCGCAGAATGGCACACACCTGTATGAGAGCCTGCAGCTTCTGTTCGATCGAGTGAATCGCGGGCACGATCCGCGTAGTGAGGACGCCCCTGCATTCGACGCTACCGCAACTGAAGAGGGCCTGGAGTTCCGCAACTTGGATGCGGACCTGTTCAAGAGTGAGGCCACCAGCTACATCGATGAGGTCAAGCTCTCAAACCTGGCGCTGCACAAGGTCCTGCAAAACCTTCTGCTGACCAAGGAAAAGCGGGGCAGTGACCGTGGATTTATTTCGTACGCTACCCTCGGCGTGACTGAGTTGGGCCAGGTGTACGAGGGCCTGATGTCTTATACCGGCTACATTGCTCAGGAAGATCTTGTGGAGGTAGCCAAGCATGGCGATCCTTCCAAGGGCTCGTGGGTGGTTCCTGAAGCTCACGCGCAGACCTTGCCACAGGATTCGATTGTGTATGAGGACAGGGAGAACGAACACGGTGGCGTAGAGCGGGCCATGCGCACGCATGCGCGCGGCAGTTTTGTCTACCGTCAGTCTTCCCGCGACCGTGAGCGTTCCGCTTCGTTTTACACACCGCCGGTGATTACTGAGTTCACCGTGGGACAGGCCATTGAAGAATTGGAAGCTACTGGCCGTATCGAGCGTGCCGATGACATCCTCACGCTGGCAATTTGTGAGCCCGCCATGGGCTCCGGCGCCTTCGCCGTGGAGGCCGTCAACCAGCTGTCGGAGCTGTACTTGACCAAGAAGCAGCAGGAAACAAAGGCAGAACTCCCCAGTGAGAACCGCGCCCAGGAACTGCAGAAGGTAAAGGCGCACATCGCACTGCACCAGGTCTACGGTGTGGACCTGAACAAGACTGCGGTGGAGCTGGCGGAGATTTCCCTGTGGCTGAGCACAATGACTAAGGAACTTAAAGCCCCTTGGTTTGGACTGCACTTGCGCCACGGCAACTCTCTTGTTGGTGCCACCCGGTCCACTTTCGGGACTAAGGACGTTACTACCAAGGCCTACCTGAAGAACACCCCACAGCATCATTCGGTGAAGGACATCGCCGCGGCTATTGACGCACACGAGTCTGATCTCAAGCCTGCCGGGCGCGTCCACCACTTCCTTGTCCCGAGCCAGGGCTGGGGTGCTGCGGCTGAAGCCAAGGATTTGAAGGACATTGCTGCCGAGGACATCAAGGCGATGAAGGCCTGGCGCAGCAGTATCCGCAAGGGCCTCACCAAAACCCAAGCCAAGCTGGCTTCCCGCTTGTCGGCCCAGGTGGAAAAGCTGTGGGAGCTGGCCCTGATCCGCCAACGCATTGCCGAGGACCAAGTCCGCCGCGACCTGGACTTGTGGGGTCAACCGGAGGGCACCATGAAGCGCACTGCGGTGGTGACCCGCGACCAGGTGGAGCAGGAGCTGCTGAAGAACAACGAGGGCGCCTACCTCCGCCTGCGCACGGCCATGAACGCGTGGAATGCCCTGTGGTACTGGCCCGTCACCGGCACTGATGAGCTGCCGGATATAGACGAATACCTGGCCACCATGGAGGATCTGCTGGGAACCCCGCATGAGGAGAAGAGGCGCCGGAGTTTCAACCCGGACCAGTTTGCCTTTGGTTTCGACATGACCTGGGAGGAGTTGGACTACGTGGAGTCCCTGGACCGCTCCACCTCTGGCCGCAAGGACTTCGATGAGGTCCTTGGCGCCCACCCGTGGCTTGTCACCGCGAACACCATTGCTGAGGAACAGGCCTTCTTTCACTGGGACCTGGATTTTGCCGTGGTCATGGCCCAGGGCGGCTTCGACTTCCAAGTGGGTAACCCGCCATGGGTGCGGCCCCGCACGGATGTAGACGCGTTGCTATCTGAACATGACCCATGGTTCAGCTTGGCGAACAAGCCCACCCAGGCTGAGAAGAAGGCACGCCGTGAGCTTCTTGCTGCCGATGGCGCCGTGGCGGAGACCCTCTCTAAAGGCCTGGCGGAAGCGGTGGTGACCTCTGCCGTGCTGGGCGACGTCACGCGCTACCCACACCTGCGCAACCAACAGCCGGATCTCTACCGTGCGTTCATGGAACGCACCTGGTCTACGATGGCCGCAGACGGCGTGGTTTCCCTTATCCACCCGGAGTCCCACTTCACAGAGAAGAAGGCCGCTCCACTGCGCGCGGGCGCTTATCGACGGCTGCGCAGGCATTGGCAGTTCATTAATGAGCTGGTTCTTTTCGATGTCCATGATCTCGTAAAGTACGGAATTCATGTTTATGCAGGAGCGAAAGAACGTCCGAATTTCATATCGGCATCAGCTCTCTACCATCCGAAAACTGTTATCGATTCTCTGGTGCATGATGGAACTGGTTCCCTGCCTGGTTTCAAAGATGATAACGATAAGTGGGATGTTCGCCCTCACCGAGACCGTATCATTACCGTGGATGAGGACACGCTGCAGGTGTGGAACTCCATCATCGAAGACCCCGGGACACCTCTGTTAGAAACCCGCACGGTGTACTCGGTCAACAGTGAGGCCGCAGCTGTCCTGGCCAAGCTCGCCGAGGCGCCGAGAATCAAGTCGCTTGGTCTTCAATTTTCTGGCGGTTGGCACGAGACTGCCGATAAAAAGCGTGGATACTTCGATACGTCGTGGCAGCATCCCGAGTCCTGGGAAGACGTCATCCTACAAGGTCCGCACCTTGGTGTCGCCACGCCGATGATTAAGCAGCCGAACCCAACGATGAAACACAACCAGGACTGGTTCGAGATCGATCTCGAGGCCATGCCGGAGGACTTCATCCCGGCAACAGCGTATCGTCCGAATAAAAGCATCGCGACTTATGGGGATGACTATGGATATTGGTCTTCAGGGGATGAAAGCTTCCCGATCCGCTCACATTATCGTGTTGCGTGGCGGCAGATGGCGGCGCTCACTGGATATCGAACTTTGTATCCAGCTTTGATTCCGCCTGGATCTGCGCATGTTAATGGAGTAATTTCTGCCGGTATTCCAGGAGTAACACAGTCGGAATTGATACCACTTTTTGGTGGATATAGCTCGTCGATTCTTGCGGATTTCCTGATGCGAAGCATTGGATCCCACCTGTGGCCCTCAATCGTTGAAAATGGTCCTCTCGTAGCAGACGGTTTATTTGTTGAAGATATTTCGAAACGCTTTTTACAATTGAATGTTCTGACGGAGAATTATGCTTCCCTGTGGGAAGAAGTCGTCGGCACCCCGTGGACCCGTGATGTCGCACTGCGGAATGCTCGTGAGCGCTGGCATGCCCAGAATGAAATCGATGCGATGGTCGCGTTGTCACTCGGCGTGACTTTGGAAGAGCTGCTGATGATCTACCGCACGCAGTTCCCCGTGATGCGGCGCTACGACCAGGAGGACCTCTACGATGTCAACGGCCGTAAGGTAGCCGGGGACGTTGCCAAGCTACAGAAGAAGCTTAAAGACGGTGAGGAGCTGAGCCTGGCCGAACGCACCTGGACCCACCCACAGTCCGGAGTGGCTTACGTCTTTGAATATCCCTTTGCACCGCTTGATCGCGAAGCGGATCTGACTGCAGCGTATGAAAAGTACGCGGCGATGATGGACCAATAAATTACGAACCCACTGGAAGTTACGCACATGTCAAGCCTGATCCCCACCCACGCCGCAGACTACATCGTGGATGGCCTATCCGAATACCTGACTACCACCTTTGCTCTGTCGGAGGACCTCACTGCTCAGCAACTGCGTGATTTCCTCCTCGCTCCGGAAGGTGGAATGTTCTATGGGCCGTACGTTCGCACACGCCTGCCGTATGCGCCTGCGAGTGATTGGTCAGGGATTCTGGGATGGTTGCCCGACTATTTTAAGCCTTACCGTCACCAGGCAGAAGCGTTTGCGCGGCTACGCTCCGTGGATGTCACTACTGGTGAAGACCACCGGCCACAGCCAACGCTGGTCGTCACCGGCACAGGCTCGGGTAAGACAGAGTCGTTCCTCTATCCGATCTTGGATCACTGCCGACGAACTCAAGGCAGCGGGATTAAGGCGTTGATTCTGTATCCGATGAACGCTTTGGCCTCCGACCAAGAACGCCGCTTGGCGGAGCTGATTTCTTCGGAAGCGGCACTGGCCGGAGTGAGTGCTGGTTTGTACACCGGTGAGGTGCCCACAGGTGGCCGAAGAAAAATATCAGAAAATGGATTGATCACGGATCGCTCCGTGATGCGCGATACCCCGCCGGATATTCTGCTCACTAACTACAAGATGCTGGACCAGCTGCTGCTGCGGCCGGCAGATCGGAGCATGTGGGAGAAATCAGCCACCTCGTTACAGTACTTGGTCCTGGACGAATTCCACACCTACGATGCAGCGCAAGGTACGGACGTGGCGATGTTGCTGCGCCGCCTGGGACTGATGCTCAAAAGGTTTCAGCCTGCTGGTTTCTTGTCCGAGAATGAGGCCGCCCGTCCGCTGGGGCGTGTAACTCCGGTGGCAACCTCGGCAACGCTCGGAGGTACTGCCGGCGAGTCAACGGATATGGTGGATTTTGCTTTCACTGTCTTCGGTGAACGACTGTCGGCTGATGCGGTGGTGGGGGAGACGCTCCTCAGCGTGGATCAGTGGGTGGAGACAATCCCCGAACTGGTTGGTGAAGAGGTGGAGCCAACACCCACACCCACAGTAGAACAGATGCAGGACGTGGTGGATCGGGTGAATGAATCTACTACTGCGGGCTCCGTAGACTACGACGTGGCCGTGCATGAAGCTCTGTCGGTTAGCGTGTTCGGTGCCACCTCGCCACTTGGAGTGGCGGCGGCCATCGCAGCGATGGCGGGAAATGAATTGGTGCACAATATCTTGCGGGAGGCAGCAACGCCGGTGCCTTTGGTGGCCGGTGAACACGGAGTGCCTGGGCAAGAGCGAGTACAGCCGCTGGTGGAACGGGTGTTTTCGGCATCCGTTCTGCGCAATCATGGCGCGTTGGCCGCGGAGTTTCTAGCAATCATACTTGCCGAAATGGCGCACCTGCGGGCGCAGTTTGGCGCGATGCGCGGGTGGGAGGGAAAGAAAATCCCGGGCGTGGAAACACACCTGTGGGTACGCGAGATCTCCCGCATTGATAGGGCAGTAGGAGCCGGCGCAGGGAGTATGTTCCGCTGGTCCGATGATAATGGTCTTAATGGGGCGTCGGCAGTAGCACAAGGCGCGGGAGTAGTGAGTCATGCCTGGTTGCCAGCGATTTACTGCCGCCACTGTGGCCGCTCGGGATGGATGTTTGCAGTACAGCCAGGTGGGGATACCTATGTCACCGCGCCACAAGAAATCCGAAAACTATCCATAGGGGCAAGGGAACGGCTGCGGCCACTCATTGATGCCACCAGTGAAGTTGCACAAGAGGTGTTGCGCACGGAAGATGACCGATCACGAGTGCGTTGGCTCAATTTGGAGAAGTCGAGATTGGAGGACGCTGCGCTGGATGAAGAGACCATAGAGGAATCACCAGTGGTGCCAGTGCTGACATATGCCGGTGAAGACATTGAGGAGCGCGCTAAGGAACAGGAATGCCCCTCCTGTGGTGAACGCGATGCCATTAGGTACTTGGGTTCTTCGGTGGCCACATTGTTGTCCGTTGCCCTGAGCAATGTCTTTGGAATGGATTCATTGTCTTCAGCGGAAAAGAAGACGTTGGTTTTTGCTGATTCCGTTCAAGACGCCGCTCATCGGGCTGGATTTGTGGAAAACCGCGCCCGCGCATTTGCCTTGCGTTCACGCATGTGGCGGGCAGTGCGTGGGCTGATAGCGGAGTCACAGGAAAGCTCGAGTGACGATGATGCCACCACGAGTAGTGGTGAAATTGGCGTGCGGCTGGACCGCATAGCGGAGCAGATGGTTGGTCATGCACTAGCAGAGTCCGACCCGTTGATGCAGTCCAGGGCGTTATTTGAGTTGTTACCACCGCAGCTTAAGAAGTCTTCGCGATACCGGGCGGTGTGGGAAGATGGTGCCACTAAAACACAGCGCGACTGTGCCTTGGAATCGTTGCGTAAACGACTGGGCATTGACTTAGCTTTAGAGTTCGGTGATCGCGTAGACTTGCCGCGCTCTATGGTCACGACCGGCACACTCAGCGTCGCGGTCGATGTTCCAGATTCAGTGCTGCTGGAGGCCGCTCAAGCTGCTGCAGACACGCTGTCCACCGACGAGGAGTTGCTGGGGTGGGCACGCGGAATCGTGGAATTCATGCGTATCCGCGGCGGCATTGACCACCCGTGGTTCCAAGAATACCTACGTCACGATTGCAACCCGTGGAGGCTTAATCGCCGCGAGGCACGCGCACGTGGAATCCCGGCTTTCGGGCGTGGCGAAGCACCACATTTTCCACGGGCGGGTACTGCCCTTAAAGGCGCAATTGCCAAGCGGGATAACAGCGCAACGATGTCTCTCGGCTCTCAAAAAGGATGGTATGCACGGTGGACAAAGAAAGCGCTGGGAGCTTCGTCAGGCAGCGCGTTCGACGCAGCGAATCAAGTCACCGCATTATTCCAGCAGCTTAAAGACGCAGAGGTTGTGCGTTCTGTTCCCACCGCCACTGGTGGTCATGTCTACGCGCTTGCGCCGTCGATGATCGTGGTCCGCGAGGAGCCACAGCCGAAACTCCTGGAGTGTCCGGCGTGCCATCTGCGCGTGGGCGTTGATGCGGGTGCACGCGCGGCGTTGACTGGTGTTTCTTGCTTTACCGCAGGATGCGACGGACATTTTACGCAGGTTCAGGTGGAGGACAACTATTACCAGCGGCTCTATCGCTCCGTGAATACACGTACCGTCGTAGCGGCGGAACATACAGGACTTGTACACAGGGATAAGCGCAACAAGATTGAGAAACAGTTCAAGATGGCCGTGTCGGAACAACCGGCTGATGCGCCCAACGTGCTTGTGGCAACACCGACGTTGGAGATGGGTATTGATATCGGTGACCTTTCAACTGTCATGCTCTCTTCCATGCCCCGATCCGTGGCGAGCTATGTACAGCGAGTGGGCCGCGCCGGGCGTTTGTCTGGAAACTCATTGATCGTGGCCTTGGTACGCGGACGTGGAACTGCGTTAGGCAAGCTGGAACACCCGCTGGAAACCATTGGCGGTTCCGTGACCGCGCCGGCGGCTTACCTGTCTGCGCGCGAGATCATGCACCGCCAGTTCTTGGCCTATGTGCTTGAAAGTACCGCGGTGCTGGAAGAAACAGCCGAGCTTACGAACGCACGCGATGTGTTTTCCAGCTCGGGTGGGGCTTTGGTGAATGTTCTCGAAGAGACTGCGTTGCAAGGACTGAAGGAGGCAGTAGACCGCTTTGTCGCCACGCTATCCGAGCACACCACGGATGATGTCATTGAGGAATTGCGTGCCTGGGCCCTGGCTGGAACTTCCGATGCACACGGGCAGAATGCCCAAGGTTATGGTCTGGTTGCCGAAGTGCAACATGCCAGGAAGCGCTGGGAAGACACCAACCGGCTGCTCGGTGAGCGCAAGTTTGTGCTGGAGCAACGAATGGGCGAGTTGGATCTTAAAGCTGAACACGCTGGCGCAGAGGACGATGAGCTGCGCAACAAGCGTGATGCCACAGCGGTGTCACTGCGGTTTGTGACTGCTCAGCAAAATGAACACACCAAGGAATACTGGATCAGCGCCATGGAGCGCTACGGTCTGCTTCCAAACTTCACGTTGCTTGATGACACTGTGGAATTTGAGCTGGCGGTCTCTTCCTTCAATGAAGACATCCAGCAGTTTGAGATGGAAAAGCTGACATATAACCGCGGAGTGTCTTCGGCACTGACGGAATTAGCACCGGGAAATACCTTTTACGTGCAAGGCGTGGGGGCACAAGTGGATTCGGTCCATCTGGGTGAACACCACTCGGCTATTACACAATGGCGTCTGTGCCCGGAGTGCTCTTATTCTGAGGCCACGGGGGCGGTATTGTCCGCGGATGAGGCCGCTGCGGTGGATGCACCGATGGTAGGCCAATGCCCAGCCTGTGGAAGCCACAGCTTTGCGGACCGCGATCAATTGATCGACGTGGTCGAGATGACCAAGGTGTACGCCACGGTTGACGCGGCGCGTTCAGCGATTAGCGACTTTGCGGATGACCGCGCTTCGCAGCGCTATCAAACACAGCTTAGTTTTAGCGTGCCCGAGGGCGGTCGAGGTGCAGCCTGGTATCTATCCGGCTCTGGGTTCGGTATCGAGTACCTGCCGCACGCCCAACTGCGCTGGCTTAACCTTGGCCGCATGGGCGGCGGAGCTAAGCGGATGCTTGCGGGACAAGAGAAAGAATCCCCGCTGTTTCGGGTATGCGAGCACTGCGGCCATCTAGACTCAGAGGCCGGTTCTAACTCCTGGCGCGACCACGCCGCGTGGTGCAAACACCGGGATGCCCACGAGGAGCATTCCCTGACCTTTGCATTGGGGCGCACGCTGGGGACGCAGGGCGTGCTGGTGCACCTGCCGGCACTGTTGTCCATGGTTGAAGCGACCACGGTGCCCTCCCTCATCGCGGCATTGAAGCTGGGATTTAAGGAATATCTAGGCGGCAACCCGGACCACTTGGATGTGGAAGCTGTACGTGTGGAATCCGATGGCATCCCGGTAGATATGCTGCTTATTCATGACACAGTGCCAGGTGGAACCGGATATCTGGCGCAGTTTACAGATCCGGATAATGTGCGTGGTTTGTTGGAAGTGGCATACCGCCGATTGCGCACGTGCCATTGCTCGGATGAAGATCGTGGGTGTTGCCCCTCCTGTCTGCTGCCTTTTGCGCAGTCCTCCCACATTTCGATGACCTCGCGTGCAGCTGCGGTGGTGGCATTGTCCAAGATTTTGAGCGATGACATGCATCTGCCTGTTGATGCAGATCCACTAGCAATTTCTTGGGACAGGCACATCACCCAACACAAACCGGAGCACACCACGCAGTCCAAGCTGGAGTTGCGTTTTGTGGAGCAGTTGCGCGAAGACCTTAAGGCTATGAACGCCATCGTATCGGAGGCGATGCACGGCAACTACGCTCATTGGACCATCAATTTCCCGGGGTCTCCGCACGTGTGGATCATGCGCGAACAGGTAAACCTCGGCGTGACTGTTCCTGACATCTTGTTCAGTACCGCTGACCCAGACATACGCGATATTGCCCTATACCTTGATGGTGCAGCCTTCCATGTCAGTGAGGCCCACAATCGAGTTAAGGATGACTTTGACAAGCGCAATGCGCTGTTCAGTCAGGGTTATCTGCCGTGGACACTCACCTGGGGTGATATCGATGCCCGCAAGGCAGTAGTCGCGAATGAGCCACAGCCACGTCCGGTGTGGGAGGACCCTTGTGTGCGCGAAGCGATTCACCGAACGTCCAAGGGCTCTGATCTCAGTGACGAAAAGGCTGCTTTCATTTACGGCGATCCCATGACGCTACTCCTGCACGTTCTCCTTGCTCCCACATTTTCCTGGAGAGATGGAGCAGCACAGGCGCTTGTTGTGGCCGCATGGCGTGGGCGCCAAGTGGGTCGACAGCGAGAGATCACCTACCTTGACGCCGTCACCATGCGGTTCGGAAGACCGAAGAACACCCTTACCTTCGATGCTTCGAAGGTCGGCCAAGACGTGGACGCGTGGAAGCTGTTTGTCACCCTGAGCAATCTGGTTTACCTCAGTGGACGCAATAATAGCGAGGTCGTCGTCCACGAATCCGCAGCGGAACAGCAAGCGATTGAAGTTCTGCGAACGCCTGAAAGTGAGCCAGTCACGGCCACAAGAACTGGTGGTTTGGGCGTTCAGGAGCCGGCGGAACTCACCGGTGTGTGGCAGGAGGCCGCCCAAGAGTTCGATGACGAGCCCGGCGTTATCAAGGCTCTGCGTGCCCTTGCGGCCAGCGGGTTGCCCGTACCCGCACCCGATAGCGTAGGAGAGGAACTTGCCGGAATCCCGGCAGTAGTTCATTGGCCTAAGGCTAAGGTTGTGCTTGCACTCACTGAAGATGCTGAAGACCTTCGCTCAGAACTTGCTGCCAAGGGTTACCTTGTCGTTGCCGCTGAGTTTGACGCGGTCCCCAACGAATTGAGTTCAGCACTAAATGAGAACTAAGAGCAGAAAAGGAGAAACACAATGACTATTTCTGTTGGCTTTTATAAAGCCGTGAAAGACCGTTACGGATTAGGCTCCCAGATCCAGGAGTTCTACAACAAGCTGGTGAGCAATCCAGAGAGTCCGTCACTGCATGTGGAGCGTGTGGCTAATGCAACCGATAAGCGTGTACGAACCGCACGGGTGACGGATAAATATCGTGCTGTTCTCTTCGAGCTGCACTATGAAGACATGACGCAGTTCATCGTGGTGGACATCCTCAATCATGATGATGCCTATGATCTGGCTACCTCCAAGTCATTGGTGATTAATGAGGTTAATGGCGTGCCTAAGCTGGTGGATGTTCCCACCGCGCACGCAGAGGTTAGTCGTGCAGAAATTGAGTCGCGTGCCAAGGCTTTGGCAGCAGAGAAGGTGGCCCGGTACCATGCCGAGCAGTCGGTGAAGGAATCTGATGCGAAGTCGTCAGACGCAGCGCCAGAGGTGTCGCCACGCGAAGCGCTTGAGCAGGAGGGCATTACCCCACAGCAGCTTCATGAAGAACTGGGCCTGAGTGCCGAGACTCTTGCTTTTATCGACCAAGCGCATAACAACCCAGAGCTGGAGGCTCTCCTCGAGTCTTCTGCACCATGGGAGCACGATGCCGTGATCGGCCTGCTCGCGGGGCTGAGTATCGCTGAGGTTCGTGAGGAACTGGCCCTTACCCGGGTGGAGGAGACTGACACCGATGAGGCGCTTCTTGCCGGTTTTGCTTCACCAGCGGCCCGGATGGAGTTTGTCATCGACCCTGGGAACGAAGAACTGGCGGACATCATTTCAACCGGAAGTTTTGCCGAGTGGCGTGTTTTCCTGCACCCGAGCCAGCGCCGCGCAGTTACTGCGAATCATTCCGGCTCAGCCCGTATTACCGGTGGTGCCGGTACCGGAAAAACAGTTGTGGTGGTGCACCGCACCAAGCACCTGCTAGAAGCTAATAAGAATGCACGCATTCTGCTCACCACATACACCCGCGAGTTGGCCAATTCCATCAAACAACAAGTCAACGAGCTGAAGTTTGATTACCAAGAAGCTGCTGTGCATGGAGCACCCGGTCTCTGGATCAGTGGCATAGACGCCCTTGCACACTCAGTTCTTCATAACGCACGCACAGATGAGCTTAGTGAAGCACTGTATGACGTCTTAGGCATCACCGGTGACTTCACTCCGTCCGCGTTGTCCGACAACGAGCAAAAAGCTTTGTGGAGGGAGGCCGTTGACCTTAAGGGTCAGGACCTAGATCCCACAAAGTCTCACCACACGTTCCTTTCTCAGGAATATGCGTCTGTGATCCTTACCCATGGCATTACTGATGAGAAGGGCTATCTGAGGGTACGCCGAACGGGACGAGGCACCTCGTTGTCTCGCCAGGAACGCAAGATTGTGTGGTCGATCGTTGAGCTCTTCCACGCTAAGTGCGCGATGCTCCAGAAACTCACCTATGCCGCGTGCGCCAGTGTAGCCGCGCACATAGTCGAGCACCGTTACCAAAAGGACGCGATGTTTGATCACGTTCTTGTTGACGAGGCTCAGGACTTCCACGCGGGACACTGGCGCTTCCTGCGCGCTGTCGCGAAGAAGGGGCCGAACGACATCTTTATCGCCGAGGACTCTCACCAGCGTATCTATGGACAGCGCCTGGTCCTACGCAACTTTGGCATTGAGACTCGTGGTCGCGCGACAACGAAGCTGCGCGTGAACTATAGAACGACCGCGCAGAACCTTGGATACGCTACCGCCATCCTCGAAGGGGATAACTGGATTGATTCCGAGGAACAGGAAGACAACCTGCACGGTTACCACTCAGTGCGCCAAGGGCCGGCCCCCGTCATCGTGAACTCTGACACCAAGGCGCAAGAGGCTGAAACGTTAGCGCGCTACATCAAGCAATGGACTGCGGATAGCAGTAACGTATCCATCGGCGTTTTGGTCCGTAGAAAAAACCGCAAGGAAGAAATCTCCACTCAGCTGGGCGAACATGGGATTTCAGTGAGCACCGGCCGCCGTGCTACTACGGATCGTCCTGTTGCAGTGATGACGATGCATAACGCCAAGGGCTTGGAGTTCACCCACGTGATTCTCCTAGATGTCAGTGCGGACGCATTGCCTCAGCATTATTTGCTGAAGGGCTTGGCTCCCGCGGAACGTGAAGACTCTTGGCAGCGCGAGCGCGCCTTGCTGTACGTGGCGGCGTCGCGCGCCCGTGATGTTCTGTTGGTGAGCATTGTGGGAGAGGCCTCGAAACTCTTGCCGGCTGAGGCTTCCTAACTGTGGGGCGTTTCTTTAATCGCCCCCTTAGCAGACAGCCCGAATAAGCTCGTCTGCCAGCTGCGCCGAGGACTGCGGATTCTGCCCCGTGAACAGCGCCCCGTCCACCTTCGTGTAGGGACGGTAGGGCAGAGCGGCCTTGTGGAACTTAAGCCCGGCCTCCACAAGGCGGTCCTCCAGCAGCCATTTGGTATTCCGAACGTTCGGGTTCAGCATTTCCTCCACATTGGATAGCGCCGTGATGTTCTTTCCGGCAAAGGGGGTGCGGCCGTCCGAATCCACGGTGGCCAAAATGGCCGCAGGTGCGTGGCACACCAACCCCAGAATCTGATTGTTGGCCAGGCGTTCGCTCAAGATTGTGGCTGAATCCTCATCCGTGACCAGGTCCTCCATCGGCGCGTGACCGCCGGGGTAGAACACCACGTCGTATTCCTCGTGCGTGGCGGCAGCATCCTTCAAAGAAATGGTGTTTTCTAGAACATCCCGCAGGGCGTCGAGTCGCTTCCGGAACCCATTCGTCTTGGGCGGCAATCCACCGGCGAGCCCCAGGGACACCTCATCCACCACCGGGGTTTTTCCTTCGGGGGAGGCGACGGTGATGTCAAAACCGGCGGCGTCGAACAGGTCATAAGGGACCACGAACTCCTCGGCCCAGAACCCCGTGGGCTGCGTCTTGCCCTCCTTCAGGGTGAGTTCGCGGGCGGCGGACATGATGAATAGTGCTGTGCTCATGCCTTCGAGCCTACCGATCCTTGATGTAGGACGTAGGGAATAGACTGTCCGCATGACTGCGATACGTGAAAGCCGCCGATTCGGCCACACCCTCCGTGAGCACGTGATTGAGGTGCCGTGGGACCCGTTTGATCCCGCTGCCCACGCAGACACCTTCGAGCTTTTCGCCCGCGAAATCATCCCTCCCGGCGGCGAGGACCTGCCCGTCTTGCTGTATCTGCAGGGTGGGCCGGGCTTTCCCGCGCCGCGCCCGGCTGAACCCGCCGGCGTGATCGCGAAGGCCTTGGAGCGCTACCGCGTGGTGCTGATGGACCAGCGGGGCACGGGGCGTTCGCACCGCATTGACCGACGTAGCCCCGCTGTCGACCGTCGTGCGGATCGTTTGGCGTTGCTGCGCCAGGAATATATTGTGTCCGACGCCGAATCTCTTCGCGAACACCTCGGACTCAAAAGATGGTCCTTGTTTGGTCAGAGCTTCGGAGGGTTCTGCATCACCACCTACCTCTCTATGTGCCCTGACAGCGTGGATCGCGCGTTTCTCACGGGTGGGCTACCTTCGGTGACCAGGGGAGTAGCCGACGTGTATCGCTCCACCTACGGCAAGCTCGCTGTCCGGCATGAGCGCTTCTTCCGAGAATGCCCGTGGGCGGAGAGCCGCATAGCGGAGATTGTGGATCATCTGGATAACTCCGATGAGCGGCTTCCCACGGGCGAGCGTTTATCGTCGCGGCGTTTCCGCACCATCGGCATTGAGCTGGGGCGCGGGCACGGCTTCGATACCCTGGCCTACCTGCTGGAGGACCCCTTCCGGGTCGTACGAGGGGAGAAGTTCCTGAAGACCGATTTCCTGGCGGATGTGGGGTCTCGTGTGAGCTTTGAGGACGGCCCGTTGTACGCCACGATCCACGAGTCCATCTACGGTGGCGTGGCGGGCCACACCCAGACCAGGTGGGCGGCGCACCGTGTGCGCGAGGAATATGAGGAGTTCGCAGAAGAAACCACGGGCAGGATCTTCCTCACCGGCGAGCACATCTACCCGTGGCAGTTCCAGGAAGATCCGGCCTTGCACGCTTTTGCGGACGCGGCTGAAGAGTTAGCGCAGCGATCGTGGGAACGCTCGCCCTATGATGTGGCGGCGCTGGGGGAGGCGCAGGCTGTGGCGTCGGCGGCGATCTACGTCGATGACATTTTTGTGCCGTTCGAGGAATCTCTGGAGACGGCAGCGGCCTACCGAGATCTCCGGCCGATGATCACGAACGCGTTCCAGCACAACGGCATTGCACACGACGGAAAGGGGATCATGAGTGAGCTGATGAGACTGGCTGATGACCACTAGCCTCGCAGGGCTGTAGTGGACTAGCCTCGCAGAGCGATGTCGAACTCCCGAGCTGCGCGGCGAAGGATAGGGCCGAACTTTGTGGCAGGGTGCGGGCCCATACGATCGACAGGCCCGGACAGGGAGAGGGCTGCGATCATGGTACCGCTGGCGTCGAATATAGGGACGGACGCGGAACCCAGCGAAGGATCACGTTCGGCGGAGGATTCGGCAATTTCGGTGGCGCGGATCTCCGCAAGATCGGCGGCAGTGAACGCGGCGTGCGGCAAGACCTGAGACAGTAAGGTATCCGAGGCGTACGCCATAAGGATTTTGGCGGCGGAGCCGGCGGCGAGGGACATGCGGTGTCCGACGGGGACGATGTCGTGCAAGCCTGTGGACGGGTTAGCGTTGGCGATGCACACGCGATCCAGCCCGGAAATGCGGTAGAGCTGGACGGATTCGCCGGTTTCCGCCAGAAGCTTCGGCAGGATGTGCTCGGCGGCCTCCTCCAGGCGCGAGTTGGAGGTGGGTGCCATCTCAGTGAGCGCCGGGCCAGTGGTCCAGGCGCCATCGTGGTCGCGTTCGATCAGTCTATGCTTTTCTAAAGCGACGGCGATGCGGTGTGCTGTGGCGCGTGGAAGACCGGTGATGTCGCACAGATCGGTCAGGGTTCTCGGTTCTGCGGAAATGACCGTGAGGATGAACACCGCGCGGTCGAGAACCTGGATGCCGCTCGTTGCAGGCACTTCGCTATTCTGTCCCATAATCTGATATTATACATTCCATTCCGTGGAACAGGAAAGTAAAAGTACTTCACAGAGGAGAGAACGTGACCAACGAACCCTTAACCCTCGCCGAAAAAGTATGGCGAGACCACGTCGTATCCCCCGGTGACAACGGCGGGCCAGACCTTCTCTACATCGACCTGCACCTCGTCCACGAGGTGACCTCTCCCCAGGCCTTCGACGGACTGCGCCAGGCAGGCCGCCCCGTACGCCGCCCGGACCTCACCATCGCCACTGAAGACCACAACGTTCCCACTGTCGGAGTGACGACCGGCAACCTGCTGGAAATCCAGGAGCCCACCTCCCGGCTTCAGGTCTCTACCCTGCGCGATAACGCGAAAGAATTCGGCATTCGCCTGCACCCCATGGGCGACATCGAGCAAGGCATTGTCCACCAGGTGGGACCACAGCTGGGCCTGACACAACCCGGCATGACGGTAGTGTGCGGTGACTCCCACACCTCCACCCACGGCGCCTTCGGCTCCATCGCTATGGGCATCGGAACCTCCGAGGTTGAGCACGTCCTGGCTACCCAAACCCTGCCCCTGAAGCCCTTCAAGACCATGGCTATCGAGGTCAGCGGTGAACTGCAGCCGGGCGTGACCTCCAAGGACCTGATCCTGTCCATCATCGCCAAGATCGGAACCGGCGGTGGCCAAGGCTACATCATCGAGTACCGCGGCGAAGCTATCGAAAAGCTCTCCATGGAAGCCCGCATGACCATCTGTAACATGTCCATCGAGGCAGGCGCACGCGCCGGCATGATCGCACCGGACCAGACCACCTTTGACTACCTGGAAGGCCGCCCGCACGCGCCGAAGGGCGAAGAGTGGGACAAGGCCGTGGAGTACTGGAAGTCCCTGCGCACCGACGAGGACGCCACGTTTGACACCGTGGTGGAGATCGACGGTTCGGCACTGACTCCCTTCGTGACCTGGGGAACCAACCCAGGCCAGGGCCTGCCACTCAGCGAATCCATCCCGCAGCTGGAAGACTTCACGAACGATTCCGACCGTGCAGCCGCAGAGTCCGCTATGGAATACATGGGACTCACGCCGGGAACGCCACTGCGCGACATTGCCATTGACACGGTGTTCTTGGGGTCCTGCACCAACGCGCGGATCGAAGACTTGCGCATCGCCGCGGAGGTGCTGAAGGGACGCACGGTGTCCAACGACGTGACCATGCTGGTTGTTCCGTCCACCGCGCGCGTGAAGGCTCAGGCAGAAGAGGAAGGTCTGGACAAGATCTTCGAAGCCGCTGGTGCACAATGGCGTACCGCCGGATGCTCGATGTGCCTGGGCATGAACCCAGATCAGCTCCAGCCAGGGGAGCGTTCCGCATCCACATCCAACCGAAACTTCGAAGGCCGACAGGGCAAGGGCTCCCGCACTCACCTGGTGTCCCCACCAGTGGCGGCTGCCACGGCAGTGCTTGGCCACCTGGCATCACCTGCGGACCTGGAGCCGGTCGCGTCGGCATCCAACTAAAGACGAGAGACAAGAAGTTACGACGATGGAAAAATTCACTACTCACACTGGCGTTGCCGCGCCGTTGCAGCGCAGCAACGTCGATACCGACCAGATCATCCCAGCTGTCTACCTGAAGCGCGTCACCCGCACCGGATTTGAAGACGGCCTGTTCGCGGCCTGGCGCAAAAACGAAGACTTCGTGCTGAACCAAGAGCCATACAAGAACGCATCCGTGTTGGTGGCGGGCCCAGAC
The DNA here is from genome assembly GCF_014490575.1 of Corynebacterium zhongnanshanii. NCBI lineage: Bacteria > Bacillati > Actinomycetota > Actinomycetes > Mycobacteriales > Corynebacteriaceae > Corynebacterium > Corynebacterium zhongnanshanii. Next base: position 1,236,404 of record NZ_CP061033.1, on the reverse strand, counting down.
TTCGGTACCGGCTCCTCCCGCGAACACGCTGTGTGGGCGCTGATGGACTACGGATTCCGTGTGGTGCTCTCCTCCCGCTTCGCGGATATTTTCCGCGGTAACTCCGGCAAAGCAGGCCTGCTGGCAGCGAAGCTGGAGCAGGAGGACATCGAGCTGATCTGGAAGCTGCTGGAGCAAACTCCCGGCATGGAGGTCACGGTGAACCTGGAGGACCGCATTGTCTCCGTGGGAGAGAACGTGTTCCCCTTCGAGGTTGATGACTACACGCGCTGGCGCCTGATGGAAGGCCTGGATGACATCGGGCTGACCTTGCGGGATGAAGAGGCTATTTCTCACTTTGAGGCTGAGCGTGCGTCCTTCAAGCCAAAAACCCTGTAAATTTTTGTGGGTTTTAGGCCGTTAACACGTAGGCCTTAAGACGAGAAAATCAGTTTCTCTAAAAGCACAGTCACGCAGCCATAGATGATTGTTGCTATGGCTGCGGCGGCCACGGGCGTGATGAGAAAACATATCACGATGAAGGCGAACAGCGCCTCAATAAGCTCTTGACCTGCTTTATTGTGGGTCGGGAGCAGTTCTATTGACATGCGTGCTGCCAGGAATTCCGCCGCGAGGCTACAGGGGAGGAAAAGTATCACGAGAAGCGCGATGGATATCGGAGACTGCATGTGTGGTTGCCATTCTGCCCCTGGAAAGAAACACACCGTACCCCAGAGAATGAGGGCAAAAGGGATAGCGAGAATTGCTCCTAGTATCCTTGCTAGTCCTATTGCTCCGAGAGTATCTTTACGTTCTTTTCTCACACTATAGAATACTACTCAAAAACTAACCTGTGAGGGCGCTTTTGCATAATCTTTCGCGGGCGCCAGGCTGGGGTGAGGAGGCTCGGACAGAGGTGAAGAAGAATATGGCGCAGCTACTTCACCGGAAACGGGGAGGCCAAATAGTCCGCGCCCACCAGCTTGTCTCCAGAGAAATGGAGCACCCACGCGGAGGCCTTTTTCACGCGAATATCGTCTACTACCAGCACCTCAGGATCCAACAGTCGCTCCAGGATGCCTGGGATGGCAGTGCCTTGAGACACGATGGCAGTCACAGACTTCAGCGGCGCGGAGGTGACCGTGTCAATCAGTGCCTCGACAACCGCCTCCGGGTTCTCCTCGAAAGCCGCATCGCCAAAGCGAGGATCCACCTGGACATCCAACCCCAGGGCGTCGGCCAGCGGTTGCGCGGTGTGCTGGCACCTGTCGGGCTCGGCCGAGACGATGGCATCAGGCTGGTAGCCCGTGAGTTGTGGAACTAGCAATTCCGCCTGGCGGCGTCCCTTTTTCGCCAGCGGGCGGAGGTTATCGTCCCCGCCCCAGCCTTTGCGATCATGAGCTTTGGCGTGGCGAATGAGGATCACGCGGCGATCACACTGGCGGGTGACATGATCCACGCCCGACAGGATGACCTCGCGGTCCAGGTCGTAGCTCACCAACTCGGCAGCCTGGGCGGCGGGAAGCCACCGCAGTTCGTCTACCTCATCATTGGCCACGAATTCACCACTGAGTACCTGCGCGGTCCAGTAGTAGACCACCTTCGTACGGTCCTTCACGGGATACTTCACGAAGCCCAGCAGCCAGCCCAAGCGCGGGCGCAATCCTGTTTCCTCGAAGATCTCACGGACTGCGGTACCCGTGAGGTTTTCGCCCGCGTCCACCTTTCCTTTAGGCAGCGACCAGTCGTCGTAGTGAGGACGGTGGACTACCGCTACCTCGAGCTCCTCGTCTTTACCTCCGTCGGCTGTGCGGTCGGCAATGCGCCAGAGGAGTGCACCGGCTGCGAAGGTGGGCTTCGCGAATTCCTGTGCTGGTTTCGATCCAATGCGGGACACATGGCCAACTTCGTGGTGTGCCAAAGCAATGGAGGTGGATAGGTCGCCGGTCCCGTTGTGGGAAATCACGTGTGAATCCTTTCACAGCCTTGCGGTATGTTTGTATGAAACTATTGCCCAATATCGTATAACGAGCTCTTGGGTACGTGCATAACCGTGCACACCACAGTCTCATGGCGTAACCGTCACGGTGAACACGTTACGGCCCCCAAGTCAGTGGGGTCGCACACAGAAGAACACACAGAGGAAAGCGACAACAGCAATGCAGGTAGCGGTAATGGGTGCCGGGTCGTGGGGAACGACCATGGCCAAGGTGTTCGCAGATGCCGGCAATCAGGTTCGCCTGTGGGCTCGCCGGCAGGAAGTATCCGACGAAGTCAACGCCCAGCACACCAACTCCCGCTACCTCGGCGACATCACACTTCCCGAGAATCTCCAGGCCTCGTCTGATGCGGGGGAGTGCCTGGAGCAGGCGGACATCGTGGTGCTGGGTGTGCCCTCACAGACCCTGCGCGATAACCTCCAGCAGTGGCGGGGCTACATCGGCGGGGCGGCGTCGGTCGTTTCCCTGGCCAAGGGGATCGAGCACAGCACAGGGCTGCGCATGAGCCAAGTCATTTCGGACGTGGCCGACGTGGAGCCGGAACGCGTGGCTGTGTTGACGGGCCCGAACCTGGCGAAGGAAGTGGCCCAAGGCCAGCCCGCGGCAACCGTGGTGGCCTGCGTGGATGAGGATCGCGCCAAGGTCATTCAATCGGCCGCAGCGGCCCCGTACTTCCGCCCGTACACCAACACGGACGTCATTGGCTGCGAGATCGCCGGAACGTCGAAGAATGTGATCGCGTTGGGCTGTGGAATGGCCGCAGGCATGGGCTTTGGCGATAACACCGCGGCCACCGTCATTACCCGTGGCCTGGCGGAGACCACGCGTCTGGCGCTGCAGCTGGGCGCGGATCCTCGGACGTTGGCGGGTCTCGCCGGGATGGGGGACCTGGTGGCAACGTGCACCTCCCCGCTGTCGCGCAACCGCAGTTTCGGCGTCCGGATGGGCAAGGGGGACACCCCACAGCAGGCAGCGGAAGCCACGAAAGGTCAGGTTGCGGAGGGCGTGATTGCGTCGGAATCCATCGTTGCGCTGGCGGCCCAGCACGACGTGGAAGTGCCGATCGCCGAGGCAGTAGCCGCGGTGTGCCATCACGGCATGGATGTGGAGGACATGGTCATGTCCCTGCTTGGTCGCTCCCGGAAGTCCGAACTGTAGGCCTGTAGAATCGTTGAGCGTGACTACTACCTCCCGTGATTCTGTGACCAACCCGACCGCAACAACCACCGCAACGCCCAGCGCAACTGCCGGCGCCACCGCCGCTACACAGCACGACCGCACCCCCTTGCGCGTGGTGGTGCTCTACGGCGGCCAATCCACGGAGCACTCCGTGTCCTGCATTTCCGCCGGCGCGATCATGGACCACCTGGATCCCGAGCGGTACACCGTCATCCCCGTGGGCATCACCCAGGATGGCGCGTGGGTGCCGGGGCAGTCGGATACCGCACAGCTTCGCGCCGAGGGTCGGACAATGCCCACGGTGGAGGATCAGGGCACGCACCTGATGCCGGTGCTGGGCCAGGCTGCCGGTGAGCCGGGGGAGCTGCGTGTGGTGACCGGTCAGCAGGCCGGCGAGACGTTCGCTTCCTTTGACCTGGTCTTTCCCGTGCTGCACGGAGTCAATGGTGAGGACGGTACCGTGCAGGGACTGCTGGACCTGGCGGGCATTCCCTATGTGGGCAACAGGGTTCTCGCCTCCGCCGCGGGCATGGACAAGGTGTTCACCAAACGCCTGGCCCGCGTGGCGGGGATTCCCGTCGGCCAGGAGATCGTGCTGGAGCAGCAGCGGCCGCTGACCGCCGAGGAGCAGGAGCAGCTAGGTCTGCCCGTGTTCGTCAAGCCCGCCCGCGGTGGCTCATCCATTGGCATCAGCAAGGTCGATCGCTGGGAGGACGTCGATGCGGCCATTGACCTGGCCTTCGCCCACGACTCGAAGGTGCTGATCGAGTCCATGATTCATGGCCGGGAAGTGGAGTGCGGCGTGCTGCAGCACCCTGATGGCTCCCTGGTCGCGTCCGTTCCGGCGATGCTGGAAGGTACGGAAGATGGCGCGGAGGGATTTTATGGATTCGACGCCAAGTATGTCGACTCGACAGTCTCCGCCTCCATTCCGGCCCCGTTGACCGAGGAGGATACGCGGCAGGTTCAACAGTGGGCGATCGAAACCTTCCGGGCACTCGGCTGCGAGGGCTTGGCTCGAGTGGACTTCTTCGTGACGAAAAACGGCCCCGTGCTCAACGAGATCAATACCCTGCCTGGATTCACCCCGATCTCCATGTACCCGCAGATGTTCCTGGCTCAAGGTATGGAGTACGAGCAGCTGCTGGACACGCTGATCCAGCGCGCTCGCGTGGCCCGCTAGTTGGTGCTGTTCTCCGACTTCTCCGGCGCGAGCGTGTCAGCCACCGTGTCCGTGATCGTGGAGATCACCTCGTTGCCCTCGGAGCCTGGCATGGACAGAGCCACGATGGCCTCGCGTCCTAGCGCGAACCACCGGCCGGAGGTGGACCCGCGCGCCAGGCCCGGTTCGTCGAACCAGGGAACCTCGCCCACCTGGCTGAGTACTGCCCCTGGCGTGTAGCTGTCGGGAAGTTCCACGCCACACCGCACCACGATGGGCTCCTGGCCGTCGGCCAACCACGTGCGGGACTGGCTGGGAGCGCCCTTGATGGCGGAGGTATCCCTGAGTGTGTAGTCACCGATGGTCTTCGGCAGCGCGTCTAAAAAGCGCGTGCACTGCTGAGGGTGGCCGTCGCCTTCCAGCCGCGTGGAGGACAGGGGGAACGGCTTCGGCTTCGGCGCCTTGGAGGTATCAATGTGGACAGCCAGCGCGGAGCTTGCGTCCTCCAGCGCGGTGCCGATGGGCGCCTCCGTGGTGATCGCGACCGTGGGAGCGCCACCCAGCTGGTAATACGTCCGCATGTGGGAACCCGGTGTGGCGTCCATGACGGTCAGCCAGTGAACGTCCTTGATGGTGTTCGTCTTGGACAGCACCGTGTACTGGTCAGGGGCGTACACTCCACAGCGCAGCGTGAGCTGTTGCCCCTTCGCATTCTTATACGCCTTGGTGCCCTCCGGCGCGGGATCCACAATATCGACGTTTTTAAACGCCCCTAGCGAGTCCGGCAGGTTAGCGATGACGTCGTCGCAGGCGCGCGAGCCAGCCTCCGGGGCGTCAATGGGGCTCACCGCAGCGGGAGTGTAGGTGGTGCGGTCCGTCATGATCCGCGCCCCGGCGATCACTGCCACGATGAAAGCCACTGCCAGGATGATCGATAACACGACGGCAAGCTTCGGAGGGGTAGTGTTGTGAGGGTCTTGGGGTGTCTCCGCTGCAGTATCCACAGTGGACATTGTAGGAACGGGCTCCGTGAGATAGGAAATTATTGTGTTTTGTGCCGAGTTGTAGGTTGCCACCATGCCCCATGCGATTGATGCGTTAGATCCTTCTGCCCTCACCCTGTCCGAGGCGGGTGAGGCACGCACGATTCGCGCGATCCGCCAGGCCGCCCCCAGCGACCTCAATGGGGACGACGCCGCCGTGATCCCCACAACCGGCACCAATTCCCGCATTGTGTGCTCCACGGACATGCTGGTGGAGGGCCGCCACTTCCGTTTCGACTATTCCACCCCGCACCAGGTGGGCCGCAAGGCCGTGGCCCAGAACTTCGCCGATATTCAGGCCATGGGCGCCCGCCCTACCTCCTTGCTGTTTGCCCTGGCCGCGCCGCCGGACATGCTGCTGCGGGATGTTCAGGAGATCGCCCGCGGAATGTACCACGCCGCCATTCCCTGGGCCGCCGAGCTCGTCGGTGGTGACGTGGTGCGCAGTGACACCCTGGTCATCACCATCACCGCCGTCGGCGAACTCACGGGACCTGATGCCCCCTTAACCCTCGACGCCGCCTGCGTGGGACACAGAATCATTGCCCACGGGAACGTGGGATGGTCGGCCGCAGGTCTGGACATCCTCCAGGCCTGCGGCGGCCGCGACGGCGTTCCGGACGACCCCATCCTGCGCACGTTGGTGGACTGGCACTGCGCCCCGGAGTTTCCCGTGGGACGCGGCTTCGTGGCACGCGCCACGGGAGCCGCCAGCCTCACGGACATCTCCGATGGGCTGATCCGCGATGTCACCGCCATGGCTGAGCGTTCGGGCGTGGTATTCGACCTGGACCGAGAGGCCCTCGTGCCCTCTCGCGAGCTGCGTCACGCCCAGCAGTTCCTGGCGGACAAAGGTATAGACATAGACCCTTGGGACTGGGTCTTGAACGGGGGAGAGGACCACTGCCTCGTGGGAACCACCGATACCCGCATGCCCAGCGGCTACCGCCACCTGGGATGGGTGCGTAGCGCACACGACGTCACGGACACCCCCGTCCTGCTGGACGGCGCACCCGTCACCAACGACGGCGGATGGGAATCGCTATGACCTCCCATGAAATACTCCTGACCAGTGCAAACACCACCCTAGAATCCTAACGCCACGACATTCCCACGACGCTCACACAAGCCCACGGAACGCCACGTCGTCAAGGTCGCCCTCGAACAGGTCGGCGTACACATCCAACGTCATCGACGCCTGTGCATGGCCGAGTTGGCGTTGCACAACCTTCACGTTCGCGCCCTGGGAGACAAGCAGCCCAGCAGCGACGTGGCGCAGCCCATGCACAGTGACATACGGAAAGCTCGGATCATCGCTCATGGCACGCTTCACGGCGCCGTAAAACCATGAATGATGGGTGGGCAGTTGCATGTAACCGCCCGTGCTGTTTGTCCACAGCAACGCGTCGGGTGACTTGCCTTTCATGAGGGGGGCGAGCATGTCCATCACGAACGCTGGCGCGGCTACGGTGCGTTTCTCGTGGGTTTTCGGCGTCCCGACGTGCACGGTGGAACCGACGGTGACAGCAGCTCTCTCTACCCGGATACGCCGGCGCGCCTGGTCGATGTCTCCAGCCCGGAGCGCTACGGCTTCGCTCCAGCGCAGGCCTGTAGTTGCCAGCAGCCAGACAAGCTCACGGTGCCTTGTGCAGTGATCAGTGAGAAACTTCACCTGCTGGGCGGTGAGGTACACGCGGCGTGGCTCTGCTCTGCGGGGGAGTTTCACGCCACGCGCCGGGTTGGAGGGGATGAGGCCGTCCTTTACGGCGGTGTCGAGGATCATGGCTAGGCAGGTGTGGAAACGGCGGACGGTTGATCCAGCTAGTGACATGCTGGAGACCCACGTTTGCACGTCGGATGGTTTGATGTCTCCGATTGCCCACGTTCCCCAGTGGGGTTGGATGTGGACGCGCCAGGATTGTTCGGTTACGTGGCGGCTGGAGGGTTTGAGGTGTGTTTTTGTGGCGAGCCACGTGGTGCCGAGTGTGTCGATGGTGGTTTTCCGAGCGGTGGGGTCTACCCACCCGCCGGTGTTGATGTGGACGGTGTTTTGTGCTGCCCAGGCTTGGGCTTGGTCTTTGGTGGTGAAGCCTTGTTTGGTTCGGCTGGTGCCGTCTGGGGCGCGGTATTGGACGCGCCAGGCGTAGCTTTTGGCTTTTTACATTTTTAATGCTTGCCATGGGTGGTGGGGTGGTTTTTGACGGGGGAGCCTGGCCGGTTGGCGTGCCAGGCTTTGACGGCCTCAGCGTCCCAGAGGGGTGTGCGTTGGTCGAAGTGGGCAATGGGGTCTGGAGTGCGGCCTTGGGCGGTGTAGGTGGTCCAGGTGCTCGGTTTGATGTCGCAGTGTGCGGCGCATTCTTTGACGCGCCATAGTTCGCGGCCGGTGTCTGCGTCGGTGATGATGGGGCGCATTAGTGGGTGTCCTTTCGGTAGCTGCGGACGATTGAGGCTGTTTCAAGTGCCAGCGCGGTGAAAATGATGATGGCTGCGATTGCTACGGGTATGGTCATTGCGTTTCCTTTTCGTGTGCTAGGTTGGGGGTAGCCCCCCCGGTCGAGCTAGCTTCTATCTAGTTCGACCGGGTGGCTATTTTTTGGGCTTGGCTTCCAACTTTTTCATCTCCGTTTTATGAGACAAGATGATCTTGGCTGTTTCGTTCGCTAGCTTCCAGGCGGTGGCTAGAGATATAAGCCAGATAGGAATTTACATGAGCTCTATTCACCCTGCATGGGAACTGCCCGACACCACCCCAGTCCTGCAGGCCGTTCGGCGACGCACGCCGGAGGAACGCACGCTTCCGGCGTCGGAGAAAATAATGAGAGCATTCCGCAACGATCCCCGCGACGTCCGCGTGGTGATCGTGGGACAAGATCCCTATCCCACCCCCGGCGACGCCATGGGCCTGGCCTTTTCCAGCAACGCCACGAGTATCCCGAAATCGCTGCGCAATATCTATAAGGAATACGAGGACGACCTCGGCCTGCCCGCACCGCAGCACGGCGACATCTCCGCATGGGCGGACCGGGGCGTGCTGCTGCTCAACCGCGTGCTCACGGTGGAGGCGGGGCAGGCCGGTGCCCACCGCAACCTCGGGTGGGAAGCCATCACCGAAGCCGCCGTACGGCAGGTGGCCCGCAACCCGCACCTCGTGGCGATTCTCTGGGGGAAGGCGGCACAATCGCTGGTACCCATCATCGGCGAGAAGCGCTGCATCTGCAGCCCCCACCCCTCACCGCTCAGCGCATACCGCGGATTCTTCGGCTCGAAGCCCTTCAGCCGCGCCAACGCTCTGCTCCAAGAGCAAGGCGGAGAAGCGATCGACTGGCGGCTACCGGCCTGAGGCGTGTGGCAGTCCTCACAGGCACGGCAGTAACGACAACCGTGTAAGACGAACACGATAAGCTGACACACATGGACGAGCACCTCGATGGCCCACTGATCGAGCAGTGGGCGCGCCGGGCGACAACCGGGTTACAGAATCATCAGGCTGACATCAACAGCCTCAATGTGTTCCCGATTCCGGATTCCGATACCGGCACGAACATGGCCCTGACGATGGGCAGCGCCGTGCGCGCGATGGACGAGGTGCTGGAGGCCGCGGGGGAGGAGCGTAGCGCGAGCCTGGTGGAGGTGACGAACGCCCTGGCTAAAGGTGCTGTGCTGGGGGCGCGCGGCAACTCCGGGCTGGTGCTGAGTCAGGTGCTGCGCGCGCTGGCGGAGAGCGCCACCCGGGGTCCCATCGACGGTGATGCGCTGGCCACCATGCTGGCTCACGCGTCCGACTTTGCGCGCGAGGCCATTTCCACGCCAGTGGAGGGGACCGTGATCTCCGTGCTGGCGGCGGCGGCCGAAGGGGCGCAGGCTGCGGTGGAGGAGTCTCTGAGCTTCTCCGAGATCGTGCGGCGGTGCTTGGACAGCGCCGAGGTGGCGCTGGAGCAGACGCCCCAGCATCTCGACGTGCTGGCGCAGGCCGGTGTGGTGGATGCCGGAGGTAAAGGGTTCGTGGTGATGATGCAGGCGCTTGCTGACCTGGTGGAGGGGGCGCCGGAGCTGGAACATGAGGTGCAACCGCACGCGGTCGTGCAGCAGGAAGTGGAGGTGATGTTTGCCTTCGAATCGGACGACCCGGGTGTGCGTGATGAGATGCGGGGGATCCTGGAGGACCAGGGCAACTCCGTGGTGGTGGGGCCGATCAGTGCTACCCAGGTGATGATGCACGTGCACACACGGCACGCCGGGCCCATCATCGAGAAGGCCTTTGCGTTGGGGCGTGTTTCGGGTCTGCGGATTGAGGTGCTTCCCCTGGTGGAGGACGCTACCGCATCGCCTGCTGCCACGCTGCCCATCATCGCTTTGTGCCCGGAGCCTGGCGATGCAGACGGCGGCGTGCGTGAGCTCTTCGAGCAGTTGGGCGCACAGACCGTCAGCAGCGAGGCGGATATCGGCCGCGTGCTGGCCTCTGCGCACGAGCCCACGCTGGTTCTGCTGAACGGCCAGGATGCCTCCCTGGTGCGGGAGAGGGCCGCCGACCGGCAGCTTGAGTTCATCGAGACCTTCTCCATCGTGGGCGGATTGGCCGCCGTGGCTGTGTTCGACGCTACGGCAGACTGGGAAGACACCGTGGATGACATCATCACTGCCGTGTCCACGCAGCGCACCGTGCACCCCGAGTACCAGGTGGTCTGCGCGTCCCTGCCGGCGTTCATGGACGAGCTGCTCGGCGATGGTGGCGAGCTTATGACCCTCCTGTGGGATGGGGACGAGGCCGTGGAAGCCGGAGTATCCCGCGCAATCGACCACATCAAGACTCACCACGAGGGGTTGGAACTACAAGTCATCCACACCCCGGGGCTGGGCCTACCAGTGGAAATTGGCGTGGAATAAGGGGGAGGACACATGCTGGGCTGGATAGATCGTCGACCACTGGGATTGTTGGTGAGCCCCGACCGGGCGCGCACGCTCTCCGCAAAGCCAGGCCTGAAAACGGTCTACGACCTCCTCACCAACTACCCGCGTAACTATGCGCGGATGGGCGACCCCACAGCCATGGAACCCATGGAACCGGGGGAGATGTACACCTGCGTGGCGGAGATCCTCCACGCCCAGGAGAGGGAGAACTACTCCGGCCGCGGACCGCGCCGCTACATCACCTTCTCCTTCAGCGATGGCGTGGTGCGGCTGGACTCGGCACTGTTCGGCAACCCCGCGATGCACCGCAGCGTGTTGGTCCCCGGCTCTATCGTGCTGCTCTACGGGAAATTGGATATTTTCAACGACCGGTGGCAGCTGAAAAACCCCTCCTACGTGTCCATGTTCCCCGCAGACGGGGCGCGCTTTGGCGCCTATGGCCCTTTGAAAACCATCGTGGACATCACCGGGAGCGAGGCCGAGGCGCAGAAGATCCTGAACCGTCCGTGGTTGCCTTTCTACGGCCGACGCAGCGGCACCACCACCGCTGAGCTCACCGGTGTGGTGAACCAGGTGCTGGGCCAGCTGGACCCGATCCCCGAAGTGCTCCCCACCGGGGAGGACGCTCCGGCATGGCCCGCGGACCCGGAGGGGGAGCAGATGATCCCCCTGGATTCGGCCCTGCGTCAGATCCACCAACCCCCGGCGGAGGGGCCGCACGCCGCGCTGTTCCGCCTGAAATTCAACGAGGCGCTGTCCTTGCAGCTGGTGATGGCCCTACGGCGCGCCGACGCTACCGTGCGCTCCGGCTTCGCCATGGCTATGTCCGAAACCTCGGACAGCGCCCGCGCCAGCATGCTCGCCCACCTGCCGTACACCTTAAGCCCCGGCCAGGAACACGCCGTGGAGACCATCTCCGCGGCACTGCATTCCGATACGCCGGCAAACCTGATGCTGCAGGGCGATGTGGGTGCCGGTAAAACCATCGTCGCACTCCTGGCGATGCTCCAGGCTGTCGACGCCGGCTATCAATGCGCCTTCATCGCTCCCACAGAAGTGCTCGCCGCCCAACACGCCCGCACACTCGTGGAACTCCTAGGCTTAAGCCCCGAAGGTTCCCGCGTGGGCGTGACATTGCTGACGGGATCACAGAAGACCTCCGAACGAAAGGCTGCGCTGCTGGACATCGTCAGTGGCCAGGCCGATATTGTGGTCGGCACCCATGCGCTGATCCAGGACACCGTGGAGTTCTTTAACCTAGGCCTGGTGGTAGTGGACGAGCAGCACCGCTTCGGCGTGCGTCAGCGCGACTTCCTGCGGGAACGCAGCCCCGCGGATGCCACGCCGCACATGCTGGTCATGACCGCCACCCCGATTCCCCGCACCGTGGCCATGACCATGTTCGGTGACCTGGAACCAGTACGCCTCGAGGGCCTGCCGCAGGGCCGAGGAGAGGTGTCCACGGTGGTGGTTCCCCTGGGTAATCCGGCCTGGTTCCGCCGCATCTGGACCCGCATGGCGGAGGAGGCGGCAGTGGGCCACCAGGCCTTTGTGGTGGTGCCGAAGATCGAAGGCGAGGACGGGGTGGAATCCTGGGCAGAACGCATCCGCACCACTTTCGCACCGCAGCTTCAGGTGGGGATGGTGCACGGCCGCATGCCCGCCGAGGACAAAGACGAGATCATGCAAGCCTTCGCAGCGGGGGAGTATGACGTGCTCGTCGCCACCACCGTGATCGAAGTGGGCGTGGACATCCCGAACGCCACCATGATGGTGGTGATCGACGCCGAAAACTTTGGCGTATCCCAGCTGCACCAGTTGAGAGGGCGAGTAGGCCGTGGAGCCGCAGATGCCGTGTGTTTGTTGGTGACCGGTATGGAGGAGACTTCGGCGTCGTATCAACGATTAATCGCGGTGGCAGACACACACGACGGTTTTGACTTGGCCGAGTTGGACCTCAAGCAGCGCACGGAGGGGGACGTTCTCGGGCAACGGCAATCGGGCAGCACAGCGCGGCGCGTGGACCTGCTGGACCTCTCCGAGGACGGGGAGATTATCGAGGCGGCGCGCGACTACGCACAAGAATTGGTGGCCTGGGACGCCGAGCGCGCGCGGGAGCTGGTGGCCGATATCGAGATCGAGGATCAGGAATATATCGAACGGGCTTAGCCCACGGGACGGCCGGGTGTGTGAGGGAGAGGCGGTACACTAAGCCCCATGAAGATTTACGCGCCCTTCGCCGGAGTGGTCCGATATTGCGTGGCCGATGGCGAAGAAGTGACCACAGGGACCGAGCTTGCCACGGTGGAGGCGATCAAGCTGGAGGCACCCGTGTTGGCACCGGCGCCAGGGACCGTGAAACGCACCCAGCGGGAGGACTTCGTGAACGTTCAGGGTGGCGACGAGATTGTGGAGATTGTGTAGATGACACGCATTATTGCGGGAACGGCACGCAGCCGCAGGATTAAAGTGCCTAGCGAAGGGACCCGGCCCACGTCAGACCGGGCGCGCGAGGGGCTGTTTTCGTCGCTGCAGGCGCGCGTGGGTTTCCAGGATCAGGTGGTGCTTGATCTCTTTGCTGGGTCCGGCGCGTTGGGGCTGGAGGCGTTGTCCCGGGGCGCGCGGAGCGTGACCCTGGTGGATTCCAGCCCGCAGGCTGTTGCGACCATCAAGCACAACATTCAGGTGGTGGCCAAGGAACTGCCGAAGGACTCCGCGCGGGTGGTGGAAGCGAAGGCTTCTACGTTCGTGGCGGGCGCGCAGCAGGGGCACTTCACCATGGTGCTGGTCGATCCACCGTACGACCTGGACGACGATGCCGTGCACGACATGCTGTGCGCCCTGCAGCCGCTGCTGGCAGACGATGCGATGGTGGTAGTGGAGCGGCACCGGGACTCGGCGCAGACCCAGTGGCCGGACGGGTTTGAACCCACCAGTCAGAAGTTGAAAAAGCGTACTTTTGGAATAGCTCGCTTTGATATGGCTCTGTGGCGCCGTGTAGCCCATGCAGAGATGAACGAGTAACGAGCAACGAGTAGCGAATAGAGACTGGCGAGGATTTCAATGCGAGTTGTATGCCCCGGATCTTTCGATCCTGTGACCAATGGCCATCTGGACATCTTTACCCGCGCGGCGGCCACCTTCGATGAGGTGACCGTGCTGGTGACCTACAACCCCAACAAGTCCGGGTTGTTCGATGCCGAGGAGCGGATGGACCTGATCCGTCGTTCTATCGACGCGCTTCCCAACGGCCCGACAAACATCACGGTGGATAAGTGGGATTCCCTGCTGGTGGATTACCTGAAGAAGCACGATATTCAGGCGATGGTGAAGGGACTGCGCAGTTCCCTGGACTATGAATACGAACTGCCCATGGCCCAGATGAACCAGCGCCTGTCTGGGGCGGAGACGTACTTCCTGCTGACCAACCCGGACTATGGCTATGTGTCCTCCACGCTGTGCAAGGAAGTGGCGAAGTACGGCGGGGATGTGTCCGGTCTGATGCCGGAGCCCGTGGTGGAGGCTATGCGCGCTAAGTTTTCGTCCTAGGGAAGCGTTCCTCACAATTTTTCAGGAACCCGTGTGTCCTATCGTGACTTGTGTGACTGATGTTGCATGATGGGATGCATGTACAAGACTTTCCAGGGTATGGATGACCTCCAGCACATGGTGGAGCAAGCCTACAGCGTGCCGATGACGTCCAATTGCATGGTTCCGCGACGCGACGTCCTCGACATTCTCGACGAGATGCGCAACGCCATCCCCGTCGAGATGGATGACGCGCAGGACGTGTTGGATCACCGGGACGGCATCATCGACGATGCGCAAAACCACGCGGACACCTTGATCTCCGACGCGGAGAGGGAACGCGACGACATCCTCGCCGAAGCTGAGGCACGTGCTGCCAAAATTATTGACGACGCCGAAGCGCGCGCCACCCAGACCGTCGCTCAAGCGGAAGACCGCGCCGAAACGCTGGTGGAAAACGCCCGTCGTGAATACGAGACCGTCACGTCCCGCGCCGAGGCTGAAGCCAACCGCCTGATCACCAGCGGTAACGAGTCCTACCAGCGTTCGGTGGATGAAGGTTTGGCGGAGCAGGCTCGCCTGGTGTCCGAGTCCGAGGTTGTACGCATCGCCCAGGCGGAGTCCCAGCGCATCGTGGAGTCCGCGCACGCCGATTCTGACCGCCTGCGGACCGAATGCGACCGCTACGTGGACTCCACGCTGGCCGAGTTCGAAAACACCCTCAACGCCACGTTGCGCACGGTCACCAGGGATCGCGCGGCGCTGCGCAAGGGAGCCGGAGTGTCCGGACACGCGCCATCGCGCACCTCTCGGGAACCACGGGATCACCGCTACGAGGAGCACGCCGACTAAGCCTGCTGGTTGCTCCCGCTGTGAACCCAGCGGAGATTCGCACGCCAGTGCCCACTCAGGGTACAAATGTAGCTATGAGCAACCCATTCGTGATCGAAGTGTCCGACGTTCCTACCGGCCTGAGCGAACCTGTTGAGGCGACCGGTCCCTCGCCGGTTCGCTGGGGCGGAAACATGTTGGCGGTCGAGGAGAATACCCCGGTGGAGGTTCACGGCACGTTAAGCAACCTGGGTGAGGCCGTGCTCATTAACGCGCAGGTCCAGGCGGCCGCCGCCGGCACCTGCAGCCTGTGCCTTCAGGACATCCAGACCACCTTCGACTACACCATCAATGATGTCTTTGGCTTCACCGAAGACTTCATCAGTGGCGACGATGCAGACGACGAAGACGGCGAGCCGCTACTGGTCAAAGACGGCACGATCGATATCACGCAATTGGTCCTGGACGAGGCCGGCCTGAACGCGCCGTTTAGCCCCGTGTGTGAAGATTTCGGACAGCACTGCGTGGAGGAAACCCCCACGCCGGCCGGAACCGTGGATGGTGCCTTGGCCGTGGGCGGCGAATCGGCCCGACCGGAAGGCCTCGACGGTGAGGACGCCGACGAGGAACCCATCGATCCACGCTGGGCCGCGCTGAAGAAGTTCACCGTGGACGACCAAGAATCCAAGTAGGGAAGGATACAATCTGTGGCCCGCAAACGGCGCTTAACAGGGGAGCCCGCGCTGCACGCAGCGTATAACAAGACCGATCACGCCCCATTGCTTGAGGCGTGGGGCGTGAGCTTGAGCGATGATATCTTGCGCCTGGCGCTCACACACCGCTCCTTTGCCAACGAGAATGACAACCTCCCCAACAATGAGCGCCTGGAGTTTTTGGGCGATGCGGTGCTGGGCGTGTCCGTGGCCGAGCAACTGTATAAGCAATACCCACACAACACTGAGTCCGACATCTCCAAGATGCGTGCCTCCGTGGTGAACATGTACGCCCTGGCTTCCGTGGCCCGCGAGCTGGGCCTGGGTCAGTACATCCTGCTCGGCCGCGGCGAGCAGCGCACCGATGGCGCAGATAAGGACTCCATCCTTGCGGATACCGTGGAGGCCATCCTGGGTGCGATCTACCTGGAGCAGGGCTTCGAGGTCGCCCGCGCAACAATCCTGCGCATTTTCGCCAGCCGCATCGACGCGGCGGAGGTGAAGGGCCGCACCATGGACTGGAAGACCACCTTGACTGAAGAGCTGGCCGGTCGCCGGATTCAGGTCGAGCCCATCTTCACCATCACCGTGGAGGGGCCTGAGCACGATCAGACGTTCCACGCGGTGCTCAACCTCACGGGCCTGCTGCAATCCACGGGAACAGGGAAGACCAAGCGCGAAGCCGAACACAAGGCTGCGGCTGCGGCGGTGAAGCTGCTTCGTGATGGCGGAGAGTCATGACCAGCCGGCGTTTTAGCCAGGTCGACGTCTTCGGTCAGGATCCCGGCACGGGCAATCCCGTGGCCGTGGTGCTGGACGCCGAGGGGCTCGATGACGCCACCATGCGCCGATTCTCCGTCTGGTCCAACCTGTCTGAATGCACCTTTGTGCTGCCGCCCACCGATCCCGGCGCGGACTATCGCGTGCGCATTTTCAGCCTGAACAAGGAATTGCCCTTTGCCGGGCACCCCACGCTGGGAACCGCCCGGGCATGGCTGGAGGCAGGTGGTGCGCCCCGCACGCCGGGAACCATCATCCAGCAGTGCGAGGCAGGCCTGATCCCCATCACCATCGACGGGGACACGCTCGCCTTCCAAGCCCCTGAACGCTTGCGCACGGGCCCCGTGGATGCGGACCTGGTCGCGACCCTGAGCCAGATGTTGGGAATTGACCGCAGCTGCATCGTCGACGCCGAGTGGCTCGACAACGGCCCAGGCTGGGTGGGGCTCCTTCTGGATAGTGCGGAGACCGTGCTCTCCTTAAAGCCCGACGCCTCTCAGCACCCAGGCCGCTGGGACATCGGAGTGATCGGGGCGCACGCCGTGGCGTCGGAGGACAGTCAGGAGCCAGCGTGGGAGGTTCGTGCCTTCTTCACCGAAGGCACCGAGCCCCTGCGCGAGGATCCCGTGACCGGCAGCCTGAACGCCGCCGCCGCACAGTGGCTGCTGTCCACTGGGCGCGCCACGGCCCCCTATGTTGCCGCCCAGGGCACCGCGATCGGGCGTGCCGGGCGGGTGCACATCACGGCCGATGAGGATCAGTCTGAGATCTGGGTTGGCGGTCGCGCCACCAGCGTGATTCAGGGAACCATCACCTTGTAGACTGTTACGCGTGTATCTCAAATCCCTGACCCTCAAAGGCTTTAAGTCGTTCGCGCAGCCAACGACCCTCAAGCTCGAGCCAGGGATTTGCGCTGTGGTGGGACCCAACGGCTCTGGAAAATCCAACGTGGTGGACGCCCTGGCATGGGTGATGGGCGAGCACTCCGCCAAGACTCTGCGTGGCGGAAAGATGGAGGACGTGATCTTCGCCGGCGCGGGCGAGCGCAAGGCCTTGGGCCGAGCAGAAGTCACACTGACCATCGATAACTCGGATGGCCAACTGCCCATCGAGTATTCGGAAGTCTCCGTCACGCGCCGCATGTTCCGCGACGGCGCTTCAGAATACGAGATCAACGGGACCAAGTCCCGTCTGATGGACATTCAAGAGCTCCTGTCGGACACCGGTATCGGCCGCGAAATGCACGTGATCGTGGGTCAGGGACGGCTCGCCCAGATCCTGGAGTCCCGGCCGGAGGAACGACGCGCCTTCATTGAGGAGGCGGCCGGGGTGCTGAAACACCGGCGTCGAAAGGAAAAAGCGCAGAGGAAACTGGTGAACATGCAGGCGAACCTCGACCGCCTGCACGACCTCACCGACGAGCTGCACAAGCAGCTGGGGCCCCTGGCGCGGCAGGCGGAAGCGGCGAAGAAGGCCTCCACCGTCCAGGCCACCATCCGCACAGCCCGCGTGCAGCTGGCGGCGCACCAGGTGACGCAACTATCCGCGAGCCTCGAGGACACGACCCAGCGAGCCCAGCAACTCAACGAACAGCTGGAGGAGCTCCAGCAAACGGTCGAGGTGCACTCGGAAGAGCTGGCGATCACCGAGGAAGAGCTGCGCACCGCCCTGGAAGAAGCCGAAAGTGCCAAGAACCTGTGGTATCGCCTGTCGGCGGTCTCCGAAAAGAATGCCGCGACCGTGCGCATCGCCGCGGACAGGGCCGAATCCACGGCAGACGCGGTGTGGACCGGACCCGATCCCGACGAGATCCTGGCCCGGGCGGAGGCAGCAGAGCTCGAACAGCAGGCCCTGGACGAGGCCGTGGAGATGGCCCAGGAGAGCCTGGAGTCCATCAGGGAATCTGTCCTCGAGGCAGAAGATGCCGCCCGCGAGGCCGAACGGGAACACCTGGCCCAGGCCCGGGCCATCGCGGATCGCCGCGAAGGCGTGGTGCGCCTGCTCGCGCAGCACGAGGCAGCCACGGCCCGCGTGGACAACGCGCGCACCCAGCTGGAACGCGCCGCGGAGTCCGTTGAGCACTTCAAGGAGATGCTGGACTCCATGGACGACGAGCGCGCCCAGGCGCGCGATGCCGTGGAGGAGGCAAGCGGCGACTTTTCCGGGCTGGAAGAGGATACCGCACGCGCGGAGCGGGAAGCAGCCGGGGCCGAAGAGCGTTCCGAGGCGCTTCGGGCGCAGCAGCTGCAGCTGGAGAAGGACATCGCCCACGGACAGGCCACCCTTGCTGCGTGGCGGGAGCGGTTGCGCCCCTCTGACGGCGCCGCGGTGGCCGTGGAGGCGGCGGAGAAAGCAGGCGTATCGGCTCGGTCGATCGCGGATGCTGTCGCAGCTCAGTCGGGCTGGGGTGCGGCACTTGCGAGCGCCCTGGGCGCTGCCTCGGATGCGGGCGTGATCGCGCCGCTGGAGGACTCCATCGTCACCACGCTGGAAGATGCTAACGCCGGCCGCGCCGTCCTGATGGAACCCCGGGCAGATAAGAATACCTGGAGGCTGGACCTCACCCCGGCAGCAGGGCAGTGGCTGCTGGACCTCATCGACTGCCCTGAGGAGTTGCAGCACGCGCTCACCAGCGTGCTGGTGGACGTGGTCGCGGTGGAGTCCGGAGACGAGGCCCGGCGGGTCGTGGAGCAGGATTCCCGCCTGCGCGCCGTCACGCGTACCGGTACCCTCTACGGGTCCGGTTGGGTCGCCGCCGGCACAGGTGGGGCCTCCAACGCCGTGGAGATCGCGGAGAACATCGCCCAGCTGGAGGCGGAGGTGGAACGCACACGCTACACCCTGGACGACCTCCAAGGGCAGCTGCGCGGAGCCTTGGATGCGGCGAATGACCTGCGCACCACGGCGGCGTCGGCCAGGGCAAAGGTTCAGGAGCAACGGGCCGCACGCGTCGCCGTAGAGCAGCACTACGCGGCGGTGGAGAAGCAATACACGGCGGCGGAATCCCAATGGCAGCGTGCGGCGCAGCAACGCGACGCGGCGGAGCAGGCCTTGAACGCCGCCGAGGAGGAGTTGGCGGAGCTCAACGACCGCGTGTCCCGGGTGGAGGACGACGATCACCCCGAAGTTGCCTCCACCGCCGAGCGTGACGCGGCCGCTCAGGCGCTGACCCAGGTGCGTTCGATGGAGACCGAGGCACGGCTGGCGTTGCGCACCGCGGAGGAACGTGCGGAGGCCACGCGGGGCCGTGCCGATGCCCTCCGACGCCAAGCGCGCCACGAGCAACAGTCTCGCGAACAATTTGAACGTTCTCAGCAGCGAAAGGCCGCTGTGCGCGTGATGGCCCAGGCCGTGCACACGCAGGCTCGGCGCGTGGAGCAACGCATCGCCGCGGCACTGCTGAACGCGGAGGCGCAGCGCAGCACCACGGAGCAGACCCTGAAGCAATGGCAGGCTGCCCTGGCGCAGCAGAAGGATAAGCTCTCGGCGTTGCAAGCGCAGCTGGGCCGCGTAAACAATGCGGCGCACGAGGCGGAGCTCGCGCGCACGCAGGCTCAAGTGAAGCTGGAGCAGGCGCTGAACCACGCGATGGAGCAGCTGGCGATGAACGCCGAGCAGCTGCTGTCCGAACAATTACCGGACGATTTCGATGCCACCGAGACCCGCGCGGAGCTGAAAAAGGCAGAGAAGTCGCTCAATTCTCTGGGTAAGGTCAACCCTCTGGCCTTGGAGGAGTACAAGGCGCTGGAGGAGCGCTTCACGTTCCTGTCCCAACAGCTGGACGACGTGGAGCAGGCGCGCAAGGACCTGCAGGATGTGATTCAGGACGTGGATGACACGATCCTGCACCTGTTTACCGACGCGTGGAAGGACGTGGAGGCGGAGTTCCCGCGGGTGTTCCAGACGCTATTCCCGGGCGGCCAAGGGCGGCTGGTGCTCACGGAGCCCGATGACATGCTGACCACCGGCATTGAGGTGGAAGCGCGCCCGCCGGGCAAGAAGGTCAAGCGCCTGTCCCTGCTGTCCGGTGGAGAGAAGTCCCTCACCGCGTTGGCCATGCTGGTGGCTATCTTCCGCGCGCGGCCGTCCCCGTTCTATGTGATGGACGAGGTGGAAGCGGCGCTGGATGACGTGAACCTGCGACGACTGATCGCTCTGTTTGAAGAGCTGCGGAAGGATTCCCAGCTGATCGTCATCACGCACCAGAAACCCACGATGGATGTGGCCAATGTTCTGTACGGCGTGACGATGCGTGGCGATGGTGTGACGCGCGTTATTTCGCAGAGAATGTCCCGTTCGAATACCTAATGTATGGGGTGGGGCGTATAACTATCGTGTGATGAAAACTCGCTCTGGATTCTTCCCACGCTACATCGGCACCTCCATCTGGCTGTACGCGCTGCTGTCTTTGGGGATGACGATTTCGCGTGCGGTGGAAAGCCGCTTGGGCTACCTGGCGTACATCCTGGATCTGGCGTTTTTGCCCATGCCGGTGGACTCCATCGCCTGGTCGGTGATTCTTTTCCTCCTGGGGTTGGGGCTCTCCCGGGGTAAAAGGCTGGCGTGGTGCATAGCGATCGGCGGGTTGGCGCTGCTCAACGGCGCGAACATTGCAGTGATGCTCGCTGATGAGAACACGCGCATTGATCACCACTACTACGGTCCACTGTTCTATTTGGGCGTGGCTGTTCAAGCCTTCTTCCTTGTCCTGATGCTTCTTCGCCGTCATGACTTCGCGGTGAGGACGCGCGAGGGTGCAGTGGGCCGAGCCTTAAGCGTGTGGCTGGGGGGAGTTGTGGCCGTGTTCCTGATCGGCTCGCTGCTGGTCCACTACTGGCCGGGCACACTCAACGGGCACCACCGCTATGGGTGGGTGGCCAATCATGCGATGGCCTTTTCCATCGTTGATGGCGACCTGTTCCAGGGACACCCACCGCTGTGGGTGTCCCTGGTGATATCGCTGCTCTCCGCAATAGTTCTGATTGCCGCGATGGTTACGCTGGTGCGCTCCCAGCAAGGCGAGAACACGATGTCCGAGCAGGACGAGCAGGCCGTGCGGGCGCTCCTCGGGGCGTTCGGTGCCGAGGATTCTCTGGGCTACTTCGCCACGCGGCGCGATAAGTCCGTGATCTTCGCGCCCAATGGAGCGGCGGCCGTGACCTACCGCGTGGAAAACGGGGTGAGCCTGGCTAGTGCCGACCCCATCGGTGAATCCGCCCATTGGGATGCCGCGGTCCAGGCATGGCTGGAGCACTCCATGACCTATGGCTGGACTCCCGCGGTCATGGGCGCCAGCGAGCGGGGAGCGGCCGTCTATGAACGCCACGGGCTGCGCTCCCTGCACCTGGGCGATGAGGCCGTGGTGTACACGGATTCCTTCCGCCTCAAGACCCCGGTGATGAAGCCGGTGCGCCAGGCCATCTCCCATGCGGAGCGCTTCGGGGTGCAGCTGCGCTTCCGCCGCCACGGCGAGATTTCTGCCGACGAGTTCGCAGCCATTTCCCAGCGGGCGGACGCCTGGCGCGACACCTCTGACGAGCGCGGCTTTTCCATGGCCCTGTCCCGCCTGGGTGACGAGCAGGACGGCCGCTGCCTTCTGGTGGAAGCGCTGGTGGATTCTGAGCCGGTGGCCATGCTGTCCTTCGTCCCGTGGGGACCGTCGGGCCTGTCCCTGGACCTCATGCGCCGCGGCCCGCAGGCACCCAACGGAACCGTGGAGACCATGATTGCGGGAGTGTGCACCCACGAGGACCTCAAGGTCAGCCGAGTGTCACTCAACTTTGCGGTGTTCCGCGAGATCTTCGCCAGTGAGGACAGGGTAGCGGTGGGCGCCGTGACGCGCTGGACGCGTAAGACCCTCAGCATGCTCTCCAAGCGCTGGCAGATGGAGTCCTTGTATAAGTCGAACCAGAAATATCAACCGCTGTGGCTGCCGCGGTACCTGTGCTTCCCCGATTCACTATCCCTGGGAAAGGTAGGCATGGCGTCGGCACGGGCAGAGGGATTCATCCCGGATTGGACGGGGCGGGATACGGTGCACAACGCGGTGCGGTCCCAGCCCGAGGCACAGTGGGCGCTGCACTATGTCCGCGACGCCCAACGCACCACGCAACGCAGAGTCAGCGAGCAATCCCGGATTCGCCACGACAAGGCACAGCACCTGATGGAGCGGGGGATTCAGCCGTGGCCGGTGGCGGTGGCGCCGAGCATCACGTGCGCAGACGTGGCCACGGCCGAGGCTGGGCGCCAGGTGCGGGTATCCGGACGTGTCCTGAGGCGCCGTGATTTCGGCGGTGTGCTGTTCCTCGACATTCGCGACGCCCACGGCAGCGCACAAATCTTAAGCGAAGGCAGTGCTCGGCAGGAGTTCAAGGCCATTGATCTGGGGGACATCATTGCGGTGGACGGGACCATCGGGGCGAGTCGGAATGGCACGTCGTCGGTGATGGCGGAATCACTCACGGTGGAGGCAAAGTCCCTCCATCCGCCAGCCTCTCAGCAGGATGCCGTGGGCACCGTGGTGGCGAGGCTGACTGCCCGCAACGCCGTGACCACCGCGTTTCGGGAGGTCCTGCGCGACGGCGGGTTCATGGAAGTGGAAACACCGATTCTGCAACGGGTGCATGGAGGCGCCAACGCGCGGCCCTTCACCACGCATCTCAACGCCTATGACGTGGACCTGTACCTGCGCATCGCTCCGGAGCTGTATCTGAAACGGCTGATGGTGCAGGGCGCGGAGAAGATCTTTGAGTTGGGGCGCGTGTTTAGAAACGAAGGCGTGGACGCCTCCCACAATCCGGAGTTCACGTCCCTCGAGGTCTACGAGGCGCACGGTGATTACACCACGATGCGAGTCTTGGCAGAGCAACTGATTAAGGCCGCGGCCCGTCAGCTGCACGGCCAGGAGCTGGTGCATGCGCCCGATGGGACGCACGTGTCCATCGCGGAGCCGTGGCCGGTGAAAAGCGTGTGTGGCGCGATCAGCGAGGCGGTCAGCGAGGAATTGGGCACGAAGGTGGTGGTGGACCACACCACCCCGGTGGAGGAGCTACAGCAGCTGTGCGACCAGCTAAGCATCGACTATCGCGTGTCCTGGGATGAGGGACAGCTGATCGAGGAGCTCTACGAGACGTTCGTGGAGGCCCGGACCACGCTACCCACGTTCTACTGCGATTTCCCCACCTCGGTCTCGCCACTCACCCGGCAGCACCGCACCACTCCAGGGCTCACAGAACGGTGGGACCTGGTGGCCTGGGGCATGGAATTGGGCACTGGTTATTCGGAGCTCACTGACCCACTAGAGCAACGCCGCCGCCTGGAGGACCAGTCCCTCAAAGCCGCCGGTGGCGACCCCGAAGCCATGGAGGTGGATGAGGAGTTCCTCCACGCCCTGGAAATCGGCATGCCGCCCACCGGGGGGCTGGGGCTGGGCGTGGATCGGATCATCATGCTGCTCACGGGTACCCCAATCCGGGACGTGTTGGCCTTTACGTTGGCAGACCGCCACGGGAGATCACAAGGCTAAAACTGTGCTCGAGGGCCTGGCGCCACGCCTCGAAGTCGTGCCCGCCGTCCACGATGGTGAACGTGGTGTTCGCCCCGGCGCGTTGTGCAAGCTCGTTGAGTCTCTTCAGGTCCTCCGTCGGCTGATCGTCGTCCTTACCTGCCACGAAGTGGCCCACGAGGTCAGGGTGCGGGGAGCGCGTGAGGATGGACTCTGGGTTGCGCTCGTCGAAGAGCTCTTGGCTGCCGTCGAAGTATCGGCTGACAGTGGACTGGTGGCTGAGGCCGTCGTTGGGGGAGATTTCGCCCGAAAAGTCCAGGAATGTTCCGTAGGCCTCGGGCCGGTTGAGGATGGTTTGCAGCGCACAGGTGCCGCCGTAGGACATGCCGCCCAAGGTCCACGTGTGCTGATCGGGGGCCGCGTTGAACTGCTTCTTCAACCAGATGGGCACATCTTCGGCGACGAACGTGGTGATCTTCGCCTCGGGCGAGTCCGTGCACAGCGGATTGCCGAAGGTACTACCCGTAGTATCAATGGATGCGATGATGGGTGCTAGCCCGCCGTGCTGCCGTTGGTAGCGGTCGGCCAGCTCATCGGCGTGGCCGTTGGCGAACCATTGTTCGGGATCGCCGGGGGAACCGGGCATCAGCACCAGCACGGGCAGCTGTGGCCGGGGCTCACTAAACCACGCCGGTGGCAGGTAGACCACGGCGTCGCGAGAATTAAATCCCGACGCCGGCGCGGGCGGCTGATGGCGCACCAACACACCATGGTCTCGTAATCCGGAGCGGGGCGGCTTCCATGACGGGAGCGGGATGCTCTTTAAGGCGGCGGGAAGGTCGTCCACCGTGGCGGTCTCCAGGTCCGCCTTAGTTTCCAGTGCGTGGACGGTGGGGTAGAGCACGTAGGCCTGGTTCGCGAGAAGCAGGGTGCCGATGAGCGACAGTGCCAGGGGTGCCACGCCCAGAAGAGAACGCCAATGCATGAAGATGCTGGCAGCGAACGTGAGCAGGCAGCAACCGCACAGCGTGATGGCGAGGATGACGATGGGTTTGAGTTCGTCGAAGGTCATCTTCAGCACCAGCTCGATCGCCAGGACCACGGCCAGCGCGATGCCGATGCTGATGCCCCACGCGATGGCGATGGTTTTGAGGCGTTTGCCTGACGGGACGATGAGGGCGGTGCCGATCAGTCCGAGGATGATGCACACCCAGCTCACAATCGTGATGGGTGTGCTGACAAGCGATAAAGATCGCAGCGTATCCAGCATGGTACTCATCCTAGCGCCGTAAAGCCCTGTGTTCATTGCACATGAGCGCCAGTATTGAAGTACAACTGGTAGGTATGAACGTTACGTCGTGGATCATTGTTGGTGTTGTCGCGCTCCTGGTGATTGTGGGGCTGCTCATTCTGCTGGGCTTGAAGCGCAGCAAGGCGAAGCAGGTCTCCTTCCAGAAGAAGGATGAGCTGGAGCAGAAGAAGCCGTCCAGCGGTGACTACAAGGCCCAGGGTGGGTTTAACTTCACCTCGGGCGGCACTGAGGAGGCAACGTCCACTATCGGCGGTGTGACGGTGACGGATCCTGTGGGGGAGAAGGAGAAGGTCGCTGAGCCTCAGCTGGAGCCCGTTCAGCACCTGGATGATGAGGTGCTGGATGTTCCGGAGCGGCCCGTCGAGGCGCCGGAGCCAGAGCCTGCTCCAGAACCCGAGCCAGTAGTAGAGCCCCAGCCAGAACCAGAGCCAACCCCAGAACCAGAACCCGAACCAGCCCCAGAGCCAGACATCTCCGATGAGACCGTTGAGGTATCCGAGGACTCCACCCTGGTGGACGTCCCCGAAAAGACGGAGTCCGAAACCCGCGAGGAGATCGCCCCTGTCCAGGGCCGCCTGGGCAAGCTGCGCGGAAACCTCGCGAAATCACAGAACGTCATCGGCCGCGGCGTGCTGGGCATTCTGTCCGCGGGTGACTTGGATGAGGATGCCTGGGAGGAGATCGAGGACACTTTGATCATGGCGGACCTTGGCGCTGCAACCACCATGAAGGTGGTGGAGGACCTGCGCGAGCGCATCGCTGTGCAGGGCGTGTCCAGCGAGGAAGAGGCGCGCGCGATGCTGCGCGAGGTGCTTATTTCCGCCGGCAAGCCGGAGCTGGATCGTTCGATCAAGGCGATGCCGTACGAAGGCAAGCCAGCCGTGATCATGGTGGTGGGTGTGAACGGAACGGGTAAGACCACCACCACGGGCAAGCTCTCTCGCGTGTTGGTGGGCATGGGCAACAAGGTGCTGCTGGGTGCGGCGGATACGTTCCGCGCCGCCGCGGCTGACCAGCTGGAGACCTGGGGGCGCCGCGTCGGTGCCGATACCGTCCGAGGTAAGGAAGGTGCCGATCCTGCCTCCGTTGCCTTCGACGCCGTCGCGACCGGCATCGACCAAGGCGTGGATGTTGTTCTGGTGGATACCGCCGGGCGGTTGCACACCTCAGTTGGTCTGATGGACCAGCTGGGGAAGGTCAAGCGCGTGGTGGAGAAGAAGGCCAAGGTGGACGAGGTTCTGCTGGTGCTGGACGCCACGGTGGGCCAAAACGGTTTGGCGCAGGCCCGGATTTTCCGGGATGTGGTGGACATCTCCGGCGTGGTGCTGACCAAGCTGGATGGTACGGCCAAGGGCGGAATTGTGTTCCAGGTTCAGGAGGAGCTGGGCGTTCCCGTGAAGCTCGTGGGCCTGGGTGAGGGTGCCGATCATCTGGCGCCATTCGAGGTGGAAAGCTTCGTGGACGCGCTGCTGGGATAGCATCCTCACTGGTTACGTCCTCACACACTCACAACTTTCGACTCATGAAACCTGCTGTTAACAACAGCAGGTTTTCTTTTATCTGCATGAAACATTCGCGCACCATGATCGGAAACATTGACGGTGTTTACTTCACTTCGTACACCATGAGTGATGTTTTGACGTAAAGGACGAGAGTATGACTCCCGAACAAATTTCACTGGCCAGTGGCAATAGCGCGTGGATGTTGGTCTCCGCGGCCCTGGTGCTTCTGATGACTCCGGCACTGGCCCTGTTTTATGGCGGCATGTCGCGCCAAAAGTCTGCGCTGAACATGATGATGATGGTCTTCGGATCCATGGGCGTGGTGGGCGTGCTCTACATGCTGTGGGGATGGTCCATGTCCTACGGAACCCAGTCCATCGCCGGAATCTTTTCCAACCCACTGGAGTTTTTCGGCCTCACCAACGCCATCGTTGATTCCGACGGTAAGTACGTTGTGGGAGCCAATGGCTACGCGAACGTGATTGATATTGCATTTCAGGTGACGTTCGCCATGATTACCGTGGCGATTATCGCCGGATCCCTGGCCAATCGCGTGAAGTTCCGCACCTGGATGGTGTTCGTCGCCATCTGGATCACCGCGTCCTATTTCCCCATGGCGCACATGGTGTGGGGCGGCGGCTGGCTCGGTGACGGCGAGCGCTCTGTGGCAGCATTGCTGTTCGGAACCCACGAGGAAAGCGGCGAGCTCGTCGCGAACATTCAGCCGATCGACTTCGCCGGTGGCACCGTGGTGCACATTAACGCCGGTGTTGCTGGCCTGGTTCTGGCCATCATCATTGGCCGCTCGATGGGCTTCATGGAAACCAAGGAACGCCCCCACAACCTGCCGCTGGTGATGTTGGGTGCAGCGCTGCTGTGGTTTGGTTGGTTCGGCTTCAACGCCGGCTCCGCATTCGCCGCAGATGGCATGGCGGGACTGGCATGGGTGAACACCACGGCGTCGACCTGTGCGGCGATGTTGGGCTGGCTGGCGGTCGAGCGCATCCGGGATAAGCACGTGACATCGCTGGGCGCGGCGTCGGGTGTGGTGGCAGGTCTGGTGACGATCACGCCGGCAGCAGGAGACATGACCCCGCTGACGTCCATCATCATCGGCTTCATCGGCGGCATGCTCGCCGCGGTGGGCGTGGGCATGAAGTACGTCTTCAAGTTCGACGACTCCCTGGACGTGGTGGGACTGCACCTGGTTGCTGGAGTATGGGGCACCATCGCCTGCGGCCTCTTCGCGACCGATACCGGACTGTTCACCGGAGGTGGCGTAGAAGGCGCGAAGCTGCTCGTGGTGCAGATCCTCATCACAGTCATCGCCGCCGTCTACTGCGCTGTGGTCACCACAGTGATCGCGTTGATCCTGAAGAAGACCCTGGGCTGGCGCATTAGCAGCGACGAAGAGAGCGTGGGAATCGACACCTCTCACCACGGTGAAGAGGCCTACAACTACGAGTTCCAGGACTCTTCAGTGAAGCTTTAGGTTTACTATCTCCCTCGCTGTTACAGTGGGGGAGATTACTTATTGTTCACCATCGTTGTAGGGAGACGCGTTCAACCGTGTTTGAGTCGCTTTCAGATCGCCTGTCAGGTGCCCTCAAGGGGCTTCGTGGCAAGGGTAAGTTGACCGAGGAAGACATCAACACCACAGCCCGGGAGATTCGCCTGGCGCTGCTGGAAGCCGATGTGTCCCTTCCCGTGGTGCGCGCGTTTATCCAGCGAGTGAAGGAGCGTGCCAACGGCGCGGCGGTGTCCGAGGCGCTGAACCCAGCGCAGCAGGTCATCAAGATTGTGAACGAGGAACTCCAACAGATCCTGGGTGGGGAGACCCGGCGCCTGCACTTGGCGAAGCACCCGCCCACAGTGATTATGCTCGCCGGTCTGCAGGGTGCCGGTAAGACCACGCTGGCCGGAAAGCTAGCGAAGCACCTGTCGAAGCAGGGGCACACGCCGATGCTGGTGGCGTGTGACCTTCAACGTCCGGGTGCGGTTCAGCAGCTGCAGATCGTGGGTGAGCGCGCCGGCGTGGCCGTGTTCGCCCCGGACCCAGGCACTAGCCTGGAGTCCCACGACCACGAAATGGGCACGTCCCATGGTGATCCGGTCGAGGTGGCTCAGCAGGGTATTGAAGAGGCCTACCGAACCAAGCATGACATCGTCATTATCGATACCGCGGGCCGCCTGGGTATCGACCAGGAGCTGATGACGCAGGCCCGCAACATCCGCGATGCCGTGGAGCCCGACGAAGTGCTGTTCGTGATCGACTCTATGATCGGTCAGGATGCCGTCACCACCGCCGAGGCATTCCGCGATGGCGTGGACTTCACCGGTGTGGTCCTGACGAAATTGGATGGCGACGCCCGCGGTGGTGCTGCTCTGTCGATCCGTGAGGTCACCGGCAAACCCATTATGTTCGCCTCCACGGGTGAGAAACTGGAAGACTTCGATGTGTTCCACCCGGACCGCATGGCCAATCGTATTTTGGGCATGGGTGATGTGCTGACCCTGATCGAGCAGGCTGAGCAGGTTCTGGATCAGAAGAAGGCCGAGGATTCTGCCGCCCGGATGATGTCCGGCGAGCTCACGCTGGAGGACTTCCTGGATCAGATGATGATGATCCGCAAGATGGGGCCGTTGGGCAACATCCTGAAGATGCTCCCGGGTGGCTCGCAGATGTCCAAGATGGCGGACATGGTCGACGAGAAGCAGCTGGACCGCATCCAGGCCATCATTCGAGGCATGACCCCTGCGGAGCGTCAGGATCCGAAGATCTTGAACGCGTCTCGCCGCAAGCGCATCGCCAATGGTTCCGGTGTGTCTGTGTCCGAGGTCAACCAGCTGGTGGACCGCTTCTTCGAGGCGAAGAAGATGATGGGCAAGGCCATGAACCAGTTCGGCATGGGCGGTGGAATGTCCGCCACGAAGAAGCAGAAGAATCACCGCAAGGGCAAGAAGGGGAAGAAGGGTAAGAACGCCCGCAACAACCGTCGCGCTCAAAACCCGCAGATGCCAGGCATGGGTGGAATGCCGGGAATGCCGGGCATGGGCGGGGGAATGCCGTCGATGAAGGACCTGAAGAAGATGCAGGAGGAGCTGCCCCCAGGGTTCGACAACATCGACCTGTCCAAGCTGAACTTCCCGAAGAAGTAGGACGCGCCGGTGCCACCGGCTTGGAAAAACGGGCATCTGCTACTAGTATATTTCGAGTTGTCTGTGTAACACCGTCCTCGACCACGGTCGACCGGTGGTCACGCGCAGCATAAACATCAAGGGCTGAACCGGCCCGCCACACTCAGGTGGCGGGTGACTGAACTGCCCAGTGACCACGACTGAAGGAGCCAATCATGGCAGTAAAAATCAAGCTGCAGCGCTTGGGTAAGATCCGCAACCCTGAATACCGCGTTGTTGTTGCTGACGCACGCACCAAGCGTTCCGGTAAGGTTATCGAGAACATCGGTATCTACCACCCAACCCAGGAACCTTCCCTGATCCGCATCGACTCCGAGCGTGCACAGTACTGGCTGGGCGTTGGCGCGCAGCCAACCGAGCCTGTTCTGGCTCTGCTGAAGGTGACCGGCGACTGGCAGAAGTACAAGGGCCTGCCAGGTGCAGAGGGAACCCTGAAGGTTGCCGAGGAGAAGCGTTCCAAGCTGGACATCTTCAACGAGGCTCTGGCTGAGGCTGCTGAAGGCCCAACCGCTGAGGCCATCACCCAGAAGAAGCGCAAGGCTAAGGAAGAGGCAGAGGCTAAGGCTGCTGCTGAGGCCGCCGCTGCGGAAGAGGCTGCTGCGAAGGAAGCTGAGTCCGAGGCTGCAGACGCAGACGCTGAAGAGGCTGCAACCGAGGAATAATCCTTCCTCATTCTTGTGAGAGCAAACCGACCTTCGGGTCGGTTTTCTTGTATGTTCTTATATTTTTTTGTCTCTAAGGGGTAGCGCTGCCTATAGGCAATCTGGAAAGATATGAAGAGTCTTGTTTACCCTCTTAAAGGAGATGCGCATGAGCGTAGAAGCAACTGTCCAGAAGTATTACCAGAAAGTTCTGCAGCGAAACCCTGGGGAACCTGAATTCCACCAAGCTGTACACGAGGTATTGGACAGTCTGCGTTATGTCTTGGCTAAGGACCCGTTCTATGCAGAGCAGGGTCTGTTGGACCGCATGACAGAACCAGAGCGTCAGATCATCTTCCGGGTGCCGTGGGTTGATGACGCAGGAAACGTTCAGGTCAACCGCGGTTTCCGCGTTCAGTTCAACTCCGCCCTGGGCCCCTACAAGGGCGGACTGCGTTTCCACCCGTCCGTGAACCTCGGCATCATCAAGTTCCTCGGCTTCGAGCAGATCTTTAAGAACTCCCTCACCGGCCTGCCCATCGGCGGCGGTAAGGGTGGATCTGACTTCGACCCGAAGGGTAAGTCCGACCGCGAGATCATGGCATTCTGCCAGTCCTTCATGACCGAGCTGCACCGCCACATTGGTGAGTACCGCGATGTCCCTGCCGGCGACATCGGAGTGGGCGGCCGCGAGATCGGCTTCCTCTTCGGACAGTACCGCCGCATGGCCAACCAGCACGAGTCCGGTGTACTCACCGGTAAGGGCCTGACCTGGGGCGGATCCCTGGTGCGCACCGAGGCCACTGGCTACGGCACCGTGTACTTCACCCAGGAGATGATGAAGGAGCACAAGGAGCGCCTGGACGGCGCCCGCGTGGTGGTCTCCGGCTCCGGAAACGTGGCCGTCTACGCCATCCAGAAGGCTCAGGAACTGGGCGCTACTGTGGTGGCATTCTCTGATTCCTCCGGATACGTTCACACCCCAGATGGTGTAGACGTTGCCCTGCTGAAGGAAGTGAAGGAAGTCAAGCGCGAGCGTGTCTCCGACTATGCACGTCAGGTTGACGGCGCAACCTTCCACGAGAACGGAAATATCTGGGAGGTGGAGTGCGACGTTGCTCTCCCATGTGCGACCCAGAATGAGCTGGACGGCGAGTCCGCCCGCACTCTGGCAGACAACGGCTGCAAGTACGTGGCCGAGGGCGCGAACATGCCTTCCACCGCAGAGGCCATCGAGGTGTTCCGCAAGCGCAACATCAGGTTCGCCCCAGGCAAGGCAGCCAACGCCGGCGGTGTGTCCACCTCCGCGCTGGAGATGCAGCAGAACGCCTCCCGCGATTCCTGGAGCTTCGAGTACACCGACAAGCGCCTCCAGGGCATCATGCGTAACATCTTCCAGAACTGCTCCAACACCGCCGCGGAGTACGGTCAGGAAGGCGACTACATCATCGGCGCCAACATCGCCGGCTTCAAGAAGGTAGCTGACGCAATGCTGGCGCAGGGCATCATCTAAAGTAATCTGCATGGAATTGCAGATTGGTCGGGTGATTAAGCCTCACGGCGTCCGCGGCGAAGTGGTCGTGGACGCCACCACCGATATGCCGGAGGAACGGTTCGCCCCAGGCACCGTCCTCACCGGCAAGCAATCGGGGAAAGAAGTACAGCTGACAATCACATCTGTGCGCCCTCACCAGGGCCGCCTGCTGGTCTTCTTCGAGGAGATCCCCGACCGCACCGCCGCAGAATCCCTGCGGGGCTTGCGTTTCTTCGCACAGCCCATCGTCGATGAGGACGAGGAGGCCTTCTACGATCACCAACTGGAGGGCCTGCGTGTCCTCACCTGCGGTGCCGTGGACGAAGAGACCGCCTACGCCCGGGCGTACGAGGGCGCGCAGCCAGAGCCCATGGACATTGGGGAGATCACCGGTGTGCAGCACACTCCGGCGGGCCAGCTCCTGGAGGTCACCATCGACAAGGATGCGGACCTACCCACCGCCGGAGACGTGGTCTTGATCCCATTTCGCCATGCCATCGTTCCCATCGTGGACCTGGACAACGAGGCCTGCGTCATCACTCCTCCCGAGGGCCTGCTGGAGCTGCGATAGATGCGCATCGACGTTCTCACCATTTTCCCCGAGTACCTCGAACCCCTGCGCCACGCCCTGCTGGGCAAGGCGATTGAGCAGGGGCTCATCCAGGTAGGCGTGCACAACCTGCGGCAATGGACGACGGATGTCCATCAGTCCGTGGATTCCCGGCCCTGCGGGGGCGGGCCGGGCATGGTCATGAAGCCGCAGGTGTGGGGCCCCGCGCTGGACGATGTGGCGGCTGGCACCGGTCCGGCGGCCGACGCAGCCGATCTCACCACGAGCATGGAACATAAGAGGAATCTGTCGAATGCGGCACCGTCGGCGTCGGGGGTAAAGGATGCAGATAACGTTGCGGGTGATCATCGCCCCTTGTTGATTGTCCCGACGCCGGCCGGCGTTCCCTTCAGCCAAGACATGGCCGAGCGGTGGTCGCAGGAGCAGCACGTGGTGTTCGCCTGCGGGCGCTACGAGGGGATCGATCAGCGCGTGGTGGATGATGCCGCCCAGCGCTACCGCGTGGAAGAGGTCAGCATCGGCGATTATGTGCTGATCGGTGGGGAAGTGGCCGTGCTGGTGATGGCCGAGGCGATGGTGAGGCTGATCCCCGGGGTGCTGGGCAACCAGGCCAGCCACGAAGAGGATTCCTTCCAGGACGGCCTGCTGGAGGGCCCCAGCTATACGCGCCCGCGGAGCTGGCGAGGGCTGGAGGTTCCAGAAGTGCTGTTCAGCGGCAACCACGCAAAGATTGAGCAGTGGCGCCGTGAACAATCCTTGAAGCGCACGCGCGAGCGGCGCCCCGATCTGCTGGACCGGGTGGAGCTCAGCGCGCGCGACAGGGAGTATCTGGACGGCCTCGACCAGGTTTAGTGGTCCGCGCCCGGGATGGCGTGGACGTGGTCGCGGATCTCTTCGCCCTCTGCGTAGAGCGGCATATCCTTCTTGGCCTGGTAGAACGGCAGGTTGATGGGATCCAGCGGCTTGCGGCCGCGGATGAGGTCGGCGGCCTTCTCCGCCAGCATCATCACCGGCGCGTAGATATTACCGTTGGTGATGATCGGCATGACGGAGGCGTCCACCACGTAGAGGCCCTCGGTTCCATGGACCTGCATGGTCTCGGGATCCACTACGGCCATGTCATCGCTGGCCGGGCCCATCTTGGCGGTGCAGGAGGGGTGCAGTGCCGTCTCGCCGTCGTTGCGGACCCATTCCAGGATCTCCTCGTCGGTCTGGACGGAGGGCCCTGGGGAGAACTCGCGGGTTCCGTGCTCCGCCATGGCGTCCGTGGACATGAGCTCGCGGGCTTTGTGCACGGCCTCCACCCATTCGCGCCGGTCCTGTTCGGTGCGCAGGTAGTTGAACAGCATCTTTGGCTTCACGTGCGGATCTGCGGACTGGATACGCACCCAGCCCTTCGTGTCCGAGAACATGGGGCCCACGTGCCACTGGAAGCCGTGCTTCACCTTGGCTGGGGTGCCGTCGTAGCGCACCGCCATCGGCAGGAAGTGGAACATGAGGTTCGGGTAGTCCTCGTCCTCGTTGGACCGGACAAAGCCACCGGCTTCGAAGTGGGACGTAGCCACGGGGCCCTTTTTGGTCAGCAGCCACTTCAGGCCCATGAACGGCCAGCGCCACTTGTGCAGATAGGGCTGGGAGGAGTACTCGGTATCCACCTCGTACTGGATGTAGACCTCCAGGTGGTCTTGAAGGTTTTCGCCCACACCGGGAAGATCCTTCACAACCTCCACGCCGTGTTCCTCCAGCAGCTTGCGTGGACCCACGCCGGAGAGCTGCAGGAGCTGAGGGGTGTTGATCGCGCCGCCGCACAGGATCACCTTGTCAGCGGTGACGCGGTGCAGTGCGCCCTTCCATTCGTATTCCACGCCGGTGGCACGGGTGCCGTCGAAGAGGATCTTGGTGGTGAAGGCGCGCGTGCGCAGGTCCAGGTTCTTCCGGTCCTTGATGGGGTGGATGTAGGAACGGGCGGAGGAGGCGCGGCGACCGTGCTTGATGTTGCGGTCGAAGGGAGCGAAGCCCTCCTGGCGGTAGCCGTTGACATCGTTGGTCAGGTGGTAGCCGGCCTCTTGGATGGACTTAAACAGGGACTGGAACAGTGGGCTGGTGGCGGGGCCGCGGGACAGGTACAGCGGGCCGTTGTGGCCGCGGCGGGGGTCCTTGGCGTCGGCACCCTTGGCGGTTTCCATCTTGTTGAAGTAGGGCAGGCAGTGGGCGTAATCCCAGTTCTCCATGCCAGGTAGGGCGCCCCACTTTTCGTAGTCCATGGGGTTTCCGCGCTGGAAGATCATGCCGTTGATGGATCCAGATCCGCCGAGGACTTTACCGCGGGCGTGGGGAACGCGGCGGCCGTTCATCTCTGGTTCTGGTTCGGTTTCGTACTTCCAGTCGTAGTGTTTGTTGCCGATGGGGAAGGAGAAGCCGGAGGGCATGTGGATGAGCAGATCCCACAGGGAGTCCATGCGGCCGGCTTCTAGGACCATGACGCGCTGGTCGGGATCCTCGGTCATGCGATGGGCCAGGACAGAACCGGCTGAGCCGCCTCCGACGATCACAACATCGCGGTGGGTATCGTGCACAACCTCACCGGTTGTATCGTTCGTGGACTGAGAAATCAATTTTTTGAATAGTCCCATAAAGTATTATTCCTTCCGCTGGGGTGACGCAGGGATTGTATGGGTAAATGACATTCAGAAATAGTTAAAATCTGAACGTGATAAATCTAATCTGCGTGGCCGTTCTGACTCAGACAAGTATGCCAGAAAGTTTTCGGGCGTGCAGAAGGGCACGTCACCGCGTGCTGTATCGTTTCAGAAGTTGCCCTGATCTCCCCCTGTGACTTATATCACCATACATAATGCGGAGGGTTGGAAAACTGTGTATGGTCGATAAAGCTACTGTCTATCTTTTGACGTTTCTATTCATTATCACTGTGAGGATTTTGTTGTGACAGACCATCATCCACCTGGAGCGGACGCTCCAGACACCCGCGTTATTGTGGGGGACGCACCCGTGGATCAGGGTGGCACCACTCAGGAACCTGATTCAGATGCGATTCGCGTGAACTGGCGAGTCTTCCTCGCCTCCGCGGCAGGCATTCTTGCCATTGCGCTATGGGCCTTCTTCGGTCGCGACAGCGCGGAGAGAACCCTGGGAGACATCACCGGCTGGATTTCCACCCACTTGGGCTGGTTCTACATCCTGACCGCCACCGTGGCCGTGGTGTTCGTGCTGTCTCTCGCGTTTTCCAGCGCGGGACACATCCGCCTGGGCCCGGACCACTCCCGCCCGCAATTCCGCCTGTTTTCCTGGTCCGCCATGCTGTTTGCCGCGGGCATCGGCGTGGACCTTATGTTCTTCTCCGTCGCCGAACCGGTGACCCAATATATGATGCCGCCGGAAGGCGCCGGCGAAACCCGCGAGGCCGCTGAGCAGGCCGTGGTCTGGGCACTCTTCCACTACGGCGTGACCGGCTGGGCTATGTACGCGCTCATGGGCATGGCCTTTGGCTACTACGCCTACCGCCTGCACATGCCGCTGGCGATCCGCTCCGCGCTCTACCCCCTGATCGGCAAGCGAATCCATGGACCTGTTGGCGACGCCGTAGACGTGGCAGCCGTCATGGGCACCGTGTTCGGCATCGCCGCCTCGTTGGGTATCGGCGTGGTGCAGCTGAACTACGGCCTGCACCTCATCTTTGGCGTGTCCGAGGGGCCGACCTGGCAGATCATCCTGGTGGTCGCCGGAGTAGGCATCGCCATCCTGTCGGCGGTCTCCGGTGTGGACAAGGGCATCAAGCTGCTGTCCGAGATCAACGTCTACCTGGCGATGGGACTGGCGCTGTACGTGGTCATCGCCGGAAAGACGTCCTTCCTCTTCGACGCACTGGTCATGAACATCGGCGACTACGTCTCCCGCTTCCCAGGCATGACCATGGACACCTTCGCCTTTGCCGAGGACAAAGCGGCGGTGACCGAATGGATGGGCGCCTGGACCCTGTTCTTCTGGGCATGGTGGGTCGCCTGGGCGCCCTTCGTGGGACTGTTCCTCGCCCGGATCTCCCGCGGCCGCACACTGCGCCAATTCGTGGTCGGAACACTCACCATCCCGTTCCTATTCATCCTGGGCTGGTTGAGCTTCTTCGGCAACACTGCCCTGGAACGCGTCATCGGAGGCGATCAGGACTTCGCCCAACGCACCATCGACGCCCCTCAGCAGGGCTTCTATGACCTGCTGTCCGGATTCCCCGGCGGTGCTGTGGTCATTGTGCTCGCCACCGCGATCGGGCTGCTGCTCTACATCACCTCCGCAGACTCCGGCGCGTTGGTCACCGCCAACTTCACTTCGAAGACCTCGAACGCCTCCCAAGACGGCCCGAAGTGGCTTCGCGTGTTCTGGGCTGCCCTCGTGGGAGTGCTCACCATCGTCATGCTGCAGATCGACGGCGTGGCCACCGTCCAATCGGCCACGATCGTGATGGGCCTGCCGTTTGCCGTGGTCATGTATCTGGTGATGCTGGGATTGGTGCGCTCCCTGCGCTTGGAGTCCCTCCAGAAGGAGGCCCGCAGCGTCTCGCTCCACGCCGCGATGTCCGGCCGTACCGGCGGATCCGGAACCAACCACAACCAAAATTGGCGACGCCGCCTCTCCCGAGCCAACACCTGGCCATCGGCCGACCGCGCTCAGCACTACCTGGACACGATCGCCCAGCCGGCGATGGCTGCCGTGGCCGAGGAGTTGAAGGACAAGGGCATTGAGGCGCAGATGATCGCCTCCAGCGTTCAGAGCTTGCCCGTGGGGCAGCTGGATCTGTACTTGCCCCTGGGGGAGGAACAGGACTTCCGCTACCAGATCTATCCCATCGAGCATCCCGTGCCGAGCTTCACACGAAGCACTGGCAAGGATCACAAGTACTACCGCCTGGAGGTGTTCGACCGCACGGGATCCCTGGGATACGACATCTTTGGGTACTCTCGCGAACAGCTCATCGACAACATTCTCGACCTCTACGAGCGCCACCTGGAGTTCCTCCACATCCAACGCGACCTTCCCGGCACCTCCGATCTCTCGGACGGCGCAGCGCCCGTGCGCGAATGGGCCGAGGACACCCCGGACTAAGCAACCACACCCTAAGGATTATTGAATGACTTCTACCACTCCTATCTTTGACCCCACCACGTGCGACATGCTGCAGGACGTGCACGCGAACCCCGGTAGCCCTGCGTCCCTCTACATTGATGGCCAATGGGTGCCCGCCGCCGATGGCGAGACCCGGACCATCACCTGCCCGGCCGACCGCTCAGAGGTCGGGGTGGTCTCCGAGGCCTCGGAGCAGGACACCGAGCGAGCCATTGCCGCCGCCCGTCGCGCCTTCGATTCCGGTGAATGGTCCAGTGTGCCCGCCTCGGAGCGCGGCATGATGCTCATCAAGGTCGCCCAGATCATTCGCGAGCGCAAGGACATCTTCGCGCATGCAGAGGCGGCCGATACCGGCAAGCGCCTGGCCGAGGCATATATCGACATGGACGATATCGCCAACGCCTTTGACTACTTCGGCACCCTCGCGCAACACCAGGCTGGCCGCGTGGTGGACCCGGGGGACCCGAACGTCCGTTCCCGAATCGACGCCGAGCCTGTTGGTGTGTGCGGCCTCATTACCCCGTGGAACTACCCGCTCCTCCAGGTGGCGTGGAAGGTCGCACCGGCGCTGGCCGCCGGAAACACCTTCGTGTTGAAGCAGGCGGAGCTGACTCCTCACACGGCGATGCTGCTCATGGCGGTGCTGGAGGAGGTAGGCGTTCCCGCCGGCGTGGCCAACCTCATCACGGGCGCGGGCGCCCGCTGCGGAAACCCCCTGTCCACCCACCCGGATGTGGACATGGTGTCCTTCACTGGCGGGCTGGCCACCGGCAAGATCATCGCGCGCAATGCGGCCGAGACCGTCAAGCGCGTGGCGCTGGAGTTGGGCGGCAAGAACCCGAACGTGATCTTCGCCGACGCGGACTTCGACGCCGCCGTGGATAACGCCTTGAACGGCGCCTTCGTCCACTCTGGCCAGGTGTGCTCGGCGGGTTCGCGCATCGTGGTGGAGGAATCCATCCACGATAAGTTCGTGGAGGCGCTCGTGGCTCGTGCCAAGGCCATCAAGATCGGCGGCCCGCTGGACGAGGCAGCGGAGACCGGTGCCTTGATCTCGGCTGAGCACCTGGACAAGGTGGCAGCCTATGTCGATGAGGCTCGCAGCCAAGGCGCAACGATCGCCTGCGGTGGGCGTCGGGCAACAGAGGAAGACAACGACGGCAGCCACTCCACCGGACACACTGACCTGACAGGCGGCGAGTTTTACCTGCCGACCGTCATCGACCACTGCACCGCGGAGATGGACTGTGTCCACGCGGAAGCCTTCGGCCCCACGGTCACCATCGAGACCTTCCGCACGGAAGACGAGGCAGTTGCCATCGCGAACGACACCGAATACGGCCTGGCCGGCGCCGTGTGGAGCTCCAGTCAGGCCACGGCCGAGCGCGTCGCGCGGCGTCTGCGCCACGGCACCATCTGGATCAACGACTTCCACCCCTACCTGCCGCAGGCGGAATGGGGCGGCATGAAGCAGTCCGGAAACGGCCGTGAGCTGGGGCCGACGGGACTGGCGGAATACCAAGAGCACAAGCACGTCTACACCAACATCGCCCCGGCGGTGACGGGCTGGTTCGCACAGAAGTGAGGTTGAGCCGTGAGTGACAGAGACATCACCGAAGAGGAATCCACCCCGCACGCCATCGTGGGCACCGTGTCCGAGGAGTCCGCGGGTGAGGCGCAGGCGCACGAGAACAAGCCCAACTGGGTGGTGGTCGGCTTCACCGCGGTGTTCACCATCGCCGTGAGTATCTGGGCCTACGTCAGCTCGTCTTCGTTTGAGCACGTGGTTACCGCAACCACCGGCTGGCTGACCGGGAACCTGGGCTGGCTGTACGTGGGAACCGTGGCCATCGTGCTGGGGTTCATGGTGTGGATTGCCGTGTCCAGCGCGGGCAATATCCGGCTGGGGCCCGATCATTCACGGCCGCAATACTCCCTGTTTTCCTGGTCGGCGATGCTGTTCGCCGCGGGTATCGGCATCGGTATCCTGTTCTATTCCGTGGCTGAGCCGATTGCGCAATACGTGAACCCTCCCGTGGGGGAGGGGCAATCCCAGGAGGCGCTACAGAATGCCGTGGTCTGGACGCTGTTTCACTACGGCATCTCCGGGTGGGCGCTGTATGCGCTGATGGGATTGGCTTTTGGTTACTACGCCTACCGCCTGAACATGCCTTTGGCCATCCGCTCGGCGCTGTATCCCATCATCGGCAAGCGCATCCACGGGCCGGTGGGGGAGGCTGTGGACGTGGTGGCCATGCTGGGAACCATCTTCGGCGTGGCTGCCTCCCTGGGTATCGGCGTGGTGCAGCTGAACTTCGGCTTAAACCTGATCTTCGACCTGCCGGAAAACGTGGGCGTTCAGATCGCGCTCATTGTCCTGGCGATTGGCGTGGCGACCCTCTCCGCCGTCTCCGGCGTGGACAAGGGCATCAAAAGGCTGAGCGAGATCAACGTCTATCTGGCCTCGGCGCTGCTGGTGATCATCCTGGTGACCGGCCGCACGGGATTCCTGCTGGACTCGTTGGTCAAGAACATGGGCGACTACCTCTACAAGCTGCCCCTGTGGTCCTTCGAAACCTTCTCCTACAGCCAAACCCCCGAGGCCACGCAGCAGTGGATGTCCAACTGGACCCTGTTCTTCTGGGCCTGGTGGGTGGCATGGGCACCGTTCGTGGGATTGTTCCTCGCCCGCATCTCGCGCGGGCGAACCTTCCGCCAATTCATCATCGGCACCCTGATTGTGCCCTTTCTCTTTCTCGCGCTGTGGGCGTCGTTTTTGGGCAATGCGGCCCTCGACCGCGTCCAGAGCGGCGATCGTGACTTCCTTGAGGCCACGGTCAACAGCCCCGAGCGCGGCTTCTACATGATGCTGCAGGATCTGCCGCTGGGCACGTGGGTGATCGTCCTGGCGCTGGTGACGGGCATGCTGTTCTTCGTCACCTCGGCGGACTCCGGCGCGTTGGTGATGGCTAAGTTCTCCTCGACCTCCCACGATCCTCAGCACGACGGTGCCCCGTGGATGCGCATCCTGTGGTCCGTGTCCGTAGGTGTGCTGACCATCGCCATGCTGCAGGTGGACGGCATCAACACCCTCCAGATGGCCACGTTGATTGTGGGCATGCCGTTCATGATCGTGATCTTCCTGATCATGCTGGGGCTCGTGCGGTCGATTCGGCGCGAGAAGGCCCAGCTGGAATCCCGCGCCGTGGCGCTGCACTCCGCGATCTCCGGCCGCACCGGGGGCGTGGAGGACCAATGGGAGGAGCGCCTGGATCGCTCCGTCAGCTTCCCCGATGCGGACGAGTCCAACGAGTACATCCGCACCATCGCCGCCCCCGCGCTGGAGGACGTGGCGCGCGCCCTGGAGGATCGTGACTACCGGCCCACACTTCTGATCCGCCAGGACACCGAGACGTGCGTCCAACAGCTGGACCTGTCCGTGCCTTTCGGCGAGGACCCGGCGTTCCGCTACCAGCTGTTCCCCCTGAAGCACGACGCCCCCGGCTTCCATCCTGGCGAGAAATCATATATTCGCCTGGAGGTCTTCGGCATGAATGGTTCCCTGGGCTACGACGTCAACGGCTACACCAAGAAGCAGCTCATCAGCAACGTCCTGGACCTCTTCGACCGTCACCTGGAGTACCTGCACATGCAGAAGGACTTCCACGGGACATCGGACTTGAGCGAGTACCAGCAGGACGCGCCCGAGTGGAATGCGGACTTCGGGACGCAGCAGTAGCGACCGCTAGAATGGCTGGAATGAATTCGAACTCGATTGCTCAGAAGATCGCGCAGGAGTTGCAGTGCCAGCCCCAGCATGTCCAGGCCGTCATTGAACTGTTGGACGAGGGCAGCACCGTTCCGTTTATCGCCCGCTACCGCAAGGAACTGACCGGCGGGATGGATGATACTCAGCTGCGTTCCCTGGAACAGCGGCTGACGTACCTGCGCGAACTGGAGGATCGGCGCGCCACCGTCCTCAAGGCCATCGAGGACCAGGGCAAGCTCACCGACGAGCTGCGTGCACAGATTCTGGACGTGGATACCAAGGCACGCCTGGAGGACCTGTACCTGCCGTACAAAACCACCCGCCGCACCAAGGCCACCATCGCGCGCGAGGCTGGCCTGCAACCCCTGGCCGACCTGCTGCGGGAGGGGACTGATCGTGATCCTGCCGAACTCGCCGCCGAGTACATCACCGAGGGATTTGACGACGCCAAGGCGGTCCTCACCGGAGCGCGCTCCATTGTCATTGAGGAATTGTCCACAAACGCCGACCTGGTGGGCTCCATCCGTGAAGAGTTCTTTGAGCGAGGATACGCCCAGGCGTCGGTGGTGGCGGGGAAGGAAGAGGCCGGCGCGAAGTATCGCAACTACTTCGACTTTCACGAGCCGTTTTCCAAGCTTCCCTCACACCGCATCCTGGCGTTGTTGCGCGGAGAATCCGAAGGCGTGCTGCAGGTGAACTTCGAGCCGGGGCACCCCGATCAGCTGGACGAGGCGCACGAGTATTTCCAAGGGCGCATCGCTCACCTGGCTGGTCTGGAGGCCACCGGGGACGCCGCAGATAAGTTCCGCGCCGAGTGCGTGCGCTTTGGCTGGCGCACCAAGCTGGCGGTGAGCTCCGCCGTGGACACCCGCGTGCGTTTGAAGGAGCGTGCGGACCAGGCGGCGGTGGAGGTGTTCTCCCGCAACCTGAAGGATCTTCTTCTGGCGGCCCCCGC
The DNA here is from genome assembly GCF_014490575.1 of Corynebacterium zhongnanshanii. Lineage (NCBI taxonomy): Bacteria > Bacillati > Actinomycetota > Actinomycetes > Mycobacteriales > Corynebacteriaceae > Corynebacterium > Corynebacterium zhongnanshanii. Next base: position 1,194,159 of record NZ_CP061033.1, on the reverse strand, counting down.
AGGCCAGCGCGCGGTCCTGGGATTGGACCCGGGCTACCGCAACGGCGTGAAGTGCGCGGTGGTGGATCGCACCGGCAAGGTGCTGGACACGGTCATCGTGTATCCGCACAACGGCCAGGCGCGCTGGGAGGAGGCGCGCATGATCCTGGCGCAGCTGGCAGCGAAGTACTCCGTGGAGCTGCTGGCCGTGGGCAACGGGACAGCCTCTCGGGAAACCGAGAAGCTGTCCCGGGAGATCTGCGAGCTCATCACGCAGGCGGACGCGGCCGTGCGCCCACAGACGGTGATCGTCTCCGAGTCCGGTGCGTCGGTCTACTCGGCCTCCGAGCTGGCGGCCGAGGAGTTCCCGGACATGGACGTGTCCCTGCGTGGTGCGGTGTCCATTGCACGCCGCCTGCAGGACCCGCTGGCGGAGCTTGTGAAGATTGACCCGAAGTCCATTGGCGTGGGTCAGTACCAGCACGATGTGAACCAAACGCTGCTGGCCCAGGGCCTGGAGGCCGTGGTGGAGGACGCTGTGAACTCCGTGGGAGTGGATGTGAACTCGGCGTCCGCGCCGCTGCTGCGGCGCGTGGCCGGAGTGTCCTCCACGGTAGCGGACAACATCGTGGCCTACCGGGATGAACACGGCGCCTTTGCCTCCCGCAAAGAGTTGCTCAAGGTGCCACGGCTCGGCCCGAAGGCCTTCGAGCAGGCCGCCGGCTTTTTGAGGATCCAGGGTGGCACGGACCGCCTGGACTCCTCAGCTGTGCACCCCGAGGCATACCCGCTGGTGCACAGGATCGTGGAGTCCACGGGGCTGGACGTGGATGCCCTCATCGGCAACAGCGCGGTGCTGACATCCTTGCGTCCCGCGGACTTCGCCGACGAACGCTTCGGTGTACCCACCGTGACGGACGTGCTGGCGGAGCTGGACAAGCCGGGCCGCGACCCGCGCCCACGCTTTGCCACCGCTACCTTGAAGGAGGGTGTGGAGAAGGTTTCCGATGTCACACCGGGCATGATCCTGGAGGGCACCGTGACCAACGTGGCTGCCTTCGGCGCCTTCGTGGACATCGGAGTGCACCAGGATGGCCTGGTGCACGTCTCCGCCATGAGTGATCGTTTCGTCTCTGACCCGCACGAGATTGTCTCCTCAGGCCAGGTGGTGAAGGTCAAGGTGATGGATGTGGATGTGCAGCGCAACCGCATCGGACTGAGCTTGCGCCTCAACGACGAGCCCGGCGGTGGTGCTCCCGCGGGAGAGCGTCCCAAGAAGCGGTCCCAGAAAAAGCAGCAGAAGCAGAACAACCAGCGCGCGGCGTCGGGTTCCATGGCCGACGCGCTGAAACGCGCAGGATTTGGCCGCTAGTTCGGCATATGGCATAATATCGGGGTTCATATGTTGTGGGTACGAACCCGTAGGCGCACGCTGATCGTGAAAAGCCGCGCAGGATCCTCTATCCAGACGAGACTTAAGGTTACTTCAGAATGCACATTCTTGATAAGGTCGATGCAGCTCAGCTGCGCGACGACATCCCAGACTTCCGCCCAGGTGACACCCTCGACGTTCACGTGAAGGTGATCGAGGGCACCAAGTCCCGTATCCAGGTGTTCCGTGGCGTTGTGATCCGCCGCCAGAACTCCGGTATCCGCGAGACCTTCACCGTCCGCAAGGTGTCCTTCGGCATCGGTGTGGAGCGTACCTTCCCGGTTCACTCTCCCAACATCGACCACATCGACGTCCTGACCCGCGGTAAGGTTCGCCGCGCGAAACTGTACTACCTGCGTAACCTGCGCGGTAAGGCAGCCAAGATCAAGGAAAAGCGCTAAGAGCTGCCGCCTTCCCGCCGCACCCAGCTTGTCGTTGGGTGCGGCGGTTTTTGCGTATCTAAGCCCTGTGTTGTGCCCAGGGACTGCTAAGCTGTTCTATCGTGACCGATTCTCAAGATGCGAAGCCCAGCACCCCGGACAAGAAGAAAAAGACGTACCCCTGGTGGGTGGAGATGCCCATCATTATCGTGGTGACGCTGCTGGTGTTGGGCGCATTCAATACGTTCGTGGGACGGATGTATCTGATTCCTTCGGAGTCCATGGAGCCGACCTTGCACGGCTGCGCGGGCTGCACCCCGGACCGGATCTTTGTGAACAAGCTGGCCTACGTGGGCAACAATAAGCCGAAGCCTGGCGAGGTTGTGGTGTTCGTGGGCGAGGATTCCTGGAACTGGAATTACACCACCCAGCGCTCTGATGTGGCTCCGGTGCGTGCCTTGCAGAACGCCGCCTCCTATATCGGCATCGTCGCTCCGGATGAAAACACGCTGGTCAAGCGCGTGATCGCCACTGCGGGCCAGACCGTGCAGTGCCTGGAGGGGGACCCGGGGATCATGGTCGATGGCAAGAAGGTGGATGATTCCTACATCATGCGCCCGGCGGCGAATCCGATCGATACCACGTTGGGCTCCGAGGCCTGCCAGGGCAATTACTTTGGCCCGGTGACGATCCCGCCGGATCACCTGTGGATGATGGGCGATAACCGCACGAACTCGCTGGATTCCCGTGGCCACATGGGCGACGAGCTACAGGGCACCATCAGCATGGACCACGTTGTGGGCCGCGTGGAAGCCATCATCCTGCCGTTCGATCGCATCTCGAGGGTTAAATCCCTGCCTGTCCAGGGCTAGCCCCATGGATTTGGAACGTCAGCTCTATGCGGCGGGTTTGGGGCCCGTCGCGGGTGTGGACGAGGCTGGCCGTGGTGCGTGCTGCGGACCGATGACCATTGCGGCGTGTATTCTCCCTTTTCATGTCGACGCCGACAGTTTCCCGTCCTGTCTGGCTGGCTTACAAGATTCCAAGAAACTGACTCCTCGGCGCCGCGCGGCTCTCTTCGACAGCATCGTCGAGGAGGCCGTGAGCTATTCCATCGTGATGATTTCTGCCGCCGATATTGACCGGTGGGGTGTTCAGCACGCGAATGTCTCCGGCATGCGGCGCGCGGTCGCGCTGCTGGACACAACCCCGGGCTACGTGCTGACGGACGCCGTGAAGATCCCGGGGCTGGCCCAGCCGCATCTTCCGGTGCTGAAGGGGGACCAGATGGCCGCGAGCATCTCGGCGGCGTCGATATTGGCGAAGGTAGCGAGGGATCGCCACATGATCGAGCTGGACGCCGAGTACCCGGAGTACGGTTTGGCGGGGCACAAGGGGTACGGGACAAAGACGCATATGGCTGCGGTGAGTCTGCATGGCGGAACCCCGGAGCACCGCTACACTTACAAAAATGTGGCCCATGCGCACGCGCTGTGGTCATCAACATAGTCACTACGCCAGATGGGAAAGGGCGGCGGCCAACACTATGAGCGCTGAGGAACTTGACGACTACGAGGCAAACGTAGAACTGTCCATGTATCGCGAATACCGCGACGTGGTGAGCCAGTTTTCCTATGTGGTGGAAACCGAGCGCCGTTTCTATCTGGCCAACGCGGTGGAGCTCATTCCACGTAACTCTGGGGGAGAGGTCTACTACGAAGTCCGCATGTCCGACGCGTGGGTGTGGGACATGTACCGCCCGGCGCGTTTCGTGCGCTACGTCCGCGTGATCACCTACAAGGACGTCAATATCGAGGAGCTGGATAAGCCGGAGCTGCAGCTGCCGGAGAACTAACAGCTCAGTTTTCCACAGGGGCCGAGTTATCCACAGAGTCCTGGGCGTATGCCAAGGTGCGTGGGTGGCTCGGCCTTCGTGTGTATATCCCCTTGACTAGCCTGGCGCCCGATGATATTCATGCGAGACACAGGGGGAGAGGCCGATGACCAGGCACCAAGGGGACGCCGGAGAGGCTATGGCCGCGGAGTATTTGGAGCGGCAGGGCTATGAGATTGTCCAGCGCAACTGCGTAGTTCAGGTAGAGGGCTTCCGGGCTGAGATTGACATCGTGGCGCGGGATCCGCAGGCCCAGCAGGTGGTGTTTGTGGAGGTGAAGTTCCGTGCCACGGAAGCAGACGGTGCGGGCGTGGGGGCGATTACGCCGACGAAGCTGCGGCGGATGCGCAGAGCGGCCGGGGTGTGGCTGAGCCTGCATAGGCCGGCCGAGAGGTGTTCTCCCCGGGTGGATGTGGTGGACGTAGGGCCGTGGGGGATCCGCGAACACCTCAAGGATGTGTGGTAGGCCATGGGGATTGGACGTGCATATAGCGTGGCACTGGAGGGGCTTCACGGGGTGACCCTCACGGTGGAGTGTGACATCTCCCGCGGACTTCCCGGGATTTCCGTGGTGGGGATGGGGGATGCGGCCGTGGTGCAGGCTCGCGACCGGATCCGCTCGGCTCTGCGCAATAGCGGGATTGAGTGGCCGGGGTCGCGGACGGTGCTAAGCCTGTCACCGGCGGACCTTCCCAAGCACGGCGCGAGCTTCGACGTGGCCATGGTGTGCTCCATGCTGGTGGCGAGCTTGAATGATTCCCAGCCCTCCCTGGACATCAGGCACAGGGTGGAGGAGTCCATCATCATCGGCGAGCTGGGGCTGGACGGAGGCATACGGCAGGTGCCCGGTGTGATCCCCAAGGTGGTGCACGCGGCATCCGAAGGCTTCCGCTGGGTGGTGGTCCCGGATGCGAACGTGGACGAAGCGCAGCGGGCGGCGTGTCTCTGCGAGGCGGAGGCACCGCAGATTGTTCCCGTGGCCACGCTGCATCATCTGGTGCAATGGATGGACTCAGGGGCGGTGCGGCAGAAGCTCGCGGGGTTGGAGCAGTCAGAAGGTATGGCACTTCCCACCCAGCCGGACATGGGGGATGTGGCGGGGCAAGTGGCTGCGCGGCGCGCGGTGGAGGTTGCCGCCGTGGGCTCTCATGCACTGCTGATGACCGGACCGCCGGGCAGCGGAAAATCCATGCTGGCCCAGCGTCTGCCGGGCATCCTCCCGCCGCTGACCAGGAAAGAGCAGGCTGAGGTGGCGAGTGTGGCGTCCTTGGCAGGGGCAGGCACAAGGCTTGAGGCGATCTGGCAGGGCCGGCGGCCCTTCATCGCGCCGCACCACACGGTCACGCAGGCAGCGCTCATCGGAGGAGGCGGCTATCCCCGCCCCGGCGCGGTGAGCCTCGCCCACCACGGGGTGCTGTTCATCGACGAGGTGGCGGAGGCCAACCCGCGGGTGTTGGACGCCCTGCGCGTGCCCATGGAAACCCGCCGCGTGGACATCATGAGGAACCGGCGAGTGGTAGAGTTTCCCGCGAACTTCCAGCTGGTGCTGGCGGCCAACCCGTGCCCGTGTGGGGCGGAGAGGGAAGCGGAGTGCCGCTGCCCGGCAGGTGTAAGGCTGCGCTACCAGCAGCGCTTGTCCGGCCCTGTGCGAGATCGCATTGATATCTATGCCACCACCCAGGGCTCCACCAGCATTAATCTTCTGGAGGCGAGCTCCCAGGACAGTAGCGAGGTGATCCGGGAGCGGGTTGCCGAAGCCCGCGAACGAAGTATCCACCGCTGGGGTGCACCCAACGCTCTGGTGCAGGGCAAGGTCATCCGCCGCGAGTACCCTGCCGACGACAGCGGCATGGTGACGCTGCAGGATCTGCTTCTACACGGAGATCTCTCGCAACGCGGAGTGGACCGGGCACTGCGCGTGGCGTGGACGTTGGCCGACATGGACGCCGTCGAGCGCCCCTCCGTAGGCCACGTGCTGGATGCTGTGGAGCAGTTTGGGGGAGCGCAGCATGTTTAATCTGCAGATCCTGGAGGATCCGTCCACGGCCTGGGCATACCTGCGCCGGGTGGTGGAGGCCTCCCACCCCGTGGTGAACTCCCTGCTGGACACAGGCCTTCCCGTCAGCGAGGTCGCCATGGCCATCGCCGAGGCCAACCCACGGCTGCCGCGCGAGTTGTTGGAGGCAACACAAGCGCGCCGGGCGGTGGACCCCCGCCCGGACATGGAGTGCGCGAGCAGGCGGGGCTGGCGCCTCATCACCCGGGAGTCCCCGGAGTGGCCGGAGAGTTTCGGCTCGGCCTTCGTGACCCAGGAGCTTAACGTCCACAGCCTCAATAGCGCGGTGCGGGGCCTGCGCTTCGCGCCCTTCGCGGTGTATGTGGCGGGGCCGGGCGACCTGTCCACACTCGCCAGGCACAGCGTGACCATGGTGGGCACGCGGGCGGCAACTCGCTACGGCAGCGAGGTCGCCGCCGAATGGAGCGGCCAGTTCGCCGCGCACGGGCTGACGATCATCTCCGGTGGGGCTGAGGGGGTCGACGCCTGCGCTCACCATAGTGCGCTGTCCCGGCGAAGTCCTACGGTCGCCGTGATGGCAGGCTCCCTGGATCGCCCTTATCCGAAAAAGCACTACGAGTTGTTCCGGCAGATCGTGGACAGTGGAGGAGCGCTGGTCAGTGAATATCCGCCGGATACCGCGCCGGCGCGCCACCGTTTCCTCACGCGCAATCGGCTCGCGGCAGCGCTCGGCGGGGCGACAGTTGTGGTGGAAGCCGCGTTAAGAAGCGGGGCACTGAACACACTGAACTGGGCCAACTCGATGAACAAACCCACCTTTGCCGTGCCGGGGCCCGTCACCACGGTGGGTTCGCAGGGATGTCTCAAGGCCATCCAGGAACAACGCGCCCAGTTGGCGCGCACCGCAGCGGAGATCATTGAGGTGCTTCAGGGCACGCAGCTGAGCCTTGAGCTGTCCGGCCCGTCCCTAAGCTGGGAGCAGACCGCCATCATCGACGCCACCCTCCGGCCCGTGGAGGTCGAAGAGATTCACAGGGACACCGGCCTGCCGATGGCGATTGTGGTGCGGCAACTGCGAACCCTCAGTTCCATGGGGCTGGTGAGACGGGTGGGAAACCAGTGGCAGAGAGTGTAACTTGAGGGGCATGGCCCAGATCCCCAGTCCCCAGGAGGCAGTGCAGCTCTACGAAGAGCACCTGCGCTACGTGGTGGGCCGCAGCGAGAATACGATCACTGCCTACCGCAAGGATCTCACCGCCGTGGTCGAGGGGCTAGATAGCCTCGAGGACTACACCCTGGATCACGCGAGGGACTGCCTCGGCTACGCCGTCGATGGTGGCGCTAGCCGCGCCACCATCGCCCGGCTCGTGAGCTCCATGAAAGGCTTCGGGAGCTTCCTTGCCCACAAACAGTGGCTCCCGGCCAACCCCATCGCGAGCCTCAAAGCTCCCAAAGCCCAACGAGTCCTCCCGCGCGTGCTGCGCACACACCAGGCAACCGACCTGCTCGACGAGCTCTCCGAACGCGCCCGCGACCCAGAAGCCCCCGCCACGTTCCACCGCGATCGCGCCATGCTGGAACTGCTCTTTTCCACCGGCATCCGTGTGTCCGAACTGGTGGGTGCGGACATCGACGACTGCGACCTCTCCCAACGCCTGTTGCGCGTGACCGGTAAAGGCAACAAAACCCGCGTGGTTCCCTTCGGCACGGCCGCCGCAGAAGCCCTGACCCGATGGCTCGACGTTCGCCGGGAGTTCCACGTGGACTCGAAGTCCGGCGCAGCCCTCTTCCTGGGCGTGCGCGGAGGACGGATCGACCAGCGCCAAGTCCGCAGCGTTGTCCGCGAACTCACCAGCCTGTCGGACAGCGGACCCACGCTCTCACCCCACGGCCTGCGGCACTCCGCCGCCACCGCCATCCTGGAGGGCGGCGCGGACCTGCGCGCCGTGCAGGAAATCCTGGGTCACTCGTCGATGGCGACCACACAGATCTACACCCACGTCGGCACCGAGCGTCTCCAGGCCGTGTTCCGGCAGGCCCACCCTCGCTCCGGGCACTAGGCGCTAGCGCTTCAGCACGATAGTCGGTTCACCCAGCAGCGTGAGCGGATCGATGTAGGTGTCCTTACCCACCTTCGCGCCCCAGGACAGCCCCTGCGAGGCCCGCGTCGTGTGCTCCGCATCCACCAGCCACCCCAGCGTCTGACCGCGGCGCACGCGCTGGCCCGCCGCCACGCCCGCCCGCACCGGCTCATACGTGGTGCGCAGCCCATCGGGGTGCATCACCGACACCACAGGCGTGCCCGCGACCACGCCAGCGAAGTACACCACACCGCCGCGGCTGGCGTGGATCGCCTGACCAGGACGCGCCGCCAAATCGACGCCACGGTGCCCCGCTATCCAGTTCTGCTCTGGAATGTCGGCAGGCCTCATCACAGCACCGGGCACGGGCCGTGCATGGGTTGCGGAGAAGGGGGACGGCGCGCCGTGGGCGTCGGCAGAAAAAATAAAGAACACCGCCAGCGCACACACGGCGATAAGCGCGGGCAGGCGTGGGAAAAATACACGAGTCATGGACACAGCGTGGACGACGCGCGAGCCTCCCGTAAAGGCCCCATCCACTATTCGGCGAAATCTGTGGAAAACTCCGCGCGTTATTCACAGGACACGGCAGGGCACACTTGAAGAAAGTGCAGGCTATAGCGTAGTCTGATGCAAGCAGTATGCGCTGTTTCCCGCACGAAACGTTGCCCGCGAATGCAACCGCAGGTCACAGGCTACTGACTACGCGTGGGTAATTCGTACCTCTTCCATGTCTGACCAGCACGGTCCCAGATTTTTCTGGGCAACTATGGTGAGCCACACCCCAAGAGAAGACCCACTAGGGTGGCGAAAAAATCGTCACAGGAAAACCGTCAAACCCCCAAACTGTGAAAGCGAGGAAGGGGCGGCGTGGAGCACATACGACCTCCACAGCGAGAGTGAAGCCGCCCCTGTAACACCATGGCTGTTGTTACTTTGCGCCAAATGCTCGACGCTGGTGTCCACTTCGGTCACCAGACCCGCCGTTGGAACCCAAAGATGAAGCGCTTCATCTTCACCGACCGCAACGGCATCTACATCATCGACCTGCAGCAGACCCTGACCTACATCGACGAAGCATTCGAGTTCGTCAAGGAGACCGTTGCCCACGGCGGCAACATCCTGTTCGTAGGTACCAAGAAGCAGGCCCAGGAAGCCGTGGCAACCGAGGCTGAGCGCGTGGGCATGCCCTACGTCAACCACCGCTGGTTGGGCGGCATGCTGACCAACTTCCAGACCGTTGCCAAGCGTCTGTCCCGTCTGAAGGAACTCCAGGCAATGGAGGAAGCAGAGGACGGCTACAAGGGCCGCACCAAGAAGGAAGTTCTGATGCTGACCCGCGAGCGCAACAAGCTGGAGCGCGTCCTGGGCGGTATCTCCAACATGTCCAAGGTCCCATCCGCACTGTGGATCGTTGACACCAACAAGGAGCACATCGCGGTTGCTGAGGCACACAAGCTGAACATCCCCGTTGTGGCCATCCTGGACACCAACTGTGACCCAGACGTTGTCAACTACCCAATCCCAGGCAACGATGACTCCATCGGTTCCGTTCAGCTGCTGTCCAACGTGATCTCCACCGCTGTGGAGGAGGGCCGCAAGGTTCGCGCTGAGCGCCAGGAAGCTGCTGCTAAGGACGCTGCCGGTGACAAGCCAGCAGCTGCCGAGGCCACCGAGGCCCCAGCAGAAGAGACCCCAGCAGCAGAGTAAAACCTGCGCTACTCTATTGAGCGAACCCAACACTTCCACACACTAGAGGAGGATCGCCCCACCATGGCGAACTACACCGCCGCAGACGTAAAGAAGCTGCGTGAGATCACCGGGTCCGGAATGATGGACTGCAAGAAGGCTCTCGAGGAGGCCGAAGGCGACTTCGACAAGGCCATCGAGATCCTGCGCATCAAGGGCGCCAAGGACGTCGGAAAGCGCGCAGAGCGCTCCGCATCCGAGGGCCTGATCGCCGTATCCGGCAACACCATGATCGAGGTCAACGCTGAGACCGACTTCGTGGCCAAGAACCAAGAGTTCATTGACTTCGCCAACAAGGTTGCTGAAGCTGCTGCCGCCGCTAAGGCAAACTCCCGCGAAGAGCTCGAGGCCGTTGAGGTCGACGGCCAGTCCGCTGCAGACGCTCTGCAGCAGCTGTCCGCAAAGATCGGTGAGAAGCTGGAGCTGAAGCGCGCTGTGACCGTTGAGGGTGACAACGTTGCTGTGTACCTGCACCACCGTTCCGCTGACCTGCCACCAGCAGTGGGCGTGCTCGTGACCTACACCGGTGACGACGCCGCAGCTGCCAAGGGCGCCGCAATGCAGGTTGCCGCTCTGAAGGCTAAGTACCTGTCTTCCGAGGATGTTCCTGAGGAGATCGTTGCCAAGGAGCGCGAGATCGCAGAAGCAACCGCACGCGAAGAGGGCAAGCCAGAGGCCGCCCTGCCAAAGATCACCGAAGGCCGTCTGAAGGGCTTCTTCAAGGATGCCTGCCTGCTCGAGCAGCCATCCGTGACCGAGTCCAAGAAGACCGTTGCACAGGTGACCGAGGAAGCTGGTATCACCCTGACCGGCTTCGTCCGTTACGAGGTTGGCCAGGCCTAAGAGGTCCAGCTCACCGCGTGAACCCGAACCTGCTACGTGCAGGTTCGGGTTTTCTTATATCTTCGGATGTATGATGTAGGGCGATCAAGTGAACCCCATCCATATCCGATCCAAAGGAGCACCGTGAGCAGCACCGTAGGCGACAATGCACAGGGACAGGAACAACAGCGCGCTGGATACAAGCGCGTGATGCTGAAGCTCGGCGGTGAAATGTTCGGCGGCGGCAAGGTGGGCATCGACCCCGACGTGGTGCAAAACATCGCCCGCCAGGTCGCCGAGGTATCCAAGTCCGGGGTAGAGGTGGCCATCGTCATCGGCGGAGGTAATTTCTTCCGCGGCGCGCAGCTGCAGCAGCGCGGCCTGGACCGCTCCCGCTCTGACTACATGGGCATGCTTGGCACGGTCATGAACTGCCTGGCGCTCCAGGACTTCCTCCAGCAGGAGGGCGTGGACTGCCGCGTGCAGACCGCCATCCAGATGACCCAGGTGGCCGAGCCGTACCTTCCGCTGCGCGCCGACCGTCACCTGGAGAAGGGCCGCGTGGTCATCTTCGGTGCGGGCATGGGCATGCCGTACTTCTCCACGGACACCACCGCCGCCCAGCGTGCCCTGGAAATCGGCTGCGAGGTTCTCCTCATGGCCAAGGCCGTTGACGGCGTGTACGACGATGACCCACGCACCAACCCGGATGCCACCATGTTCCACGACATCACCCCTCGGGAAGTGATCGAACGCGGCCTCAAGGTGGCCGACGCCACCGCTTTCTCCCTGTGCATGGACAACAACATGCCCATCCTGGTGTTCAACCTGCTGACCGACGGCAACATCGCCCGCGCTGTCTCCGGCGAGCAGGTGGGAACCCTGGTGCAGTCCAACGATGGCACCGCATAACGCTCCTGGTAGGTTAGTAACCATGATTGACGATATTCTTCTGGACTCCGAAGAGCGCATGACCAGCTCCGTTGAGCACGCTCGCGAGGACCTCACCACCATCCGCACCGGCCGTGCCAACCCGGCGATGTTCAACGGCGTGATGGCTGAATACTACGGCGCGCTGACCCCCATCACCCAGATGGCCACCATCAGCGTTCCCGAGCCACGCATGCTGCTCATCAAGCCATATGAGCAGAGCCTGATGAACGATATCGAAAACGCGATCCGCAACTCGGACCTGGGCGTGAACCCCACGAACGACGGTCAGGTTCTGCGTGTCACCATCCCGCAGCTGACCGAGGAGCGACGCCGCGAGCTCGTGAAGATGGCGAAGTCCAAGGGCGAGGACGCGAAGATCGCGATCCGCAACATCCGCCGCAAGGGCATGGAACAGCTCGGAAAGATTCAGAAGGATGGCGAAGCGGGCGAGGACGAGGTGAAAGCCGCTGAGAAGGAGCTCGAGAAGGTCACGCACAACTACGTCACCCAGGTGGATGCCCTTGTGTCCAACAAAGAATCCGAATTGATGGAAGTCTAAACGAGGACCGATGGCTGCTCCAAAGCCAAAAAATGGCGCCGGTCGTAATCTGAAACAAGCGATCGGCGTGGGAGTTCTCCTCGGCGCGCTGGTCATCGCATCCCTGATGAACCCCATCGCGTGGTACCCCTTGGTGGCCATTGCGGTGGGGCTTGCCACATATGAAGTGTGGCGCCGCCTGCTGGAGGCCGGCTATGTGGTGAACCTCCTGGTGTGCGTCCTCGGTGGCCAGGCGATGCTGTGGCTCTCCTTGCCCTTCGGTACCTCCGGGCTCATCGCGGGCTATGTCACCAGCGTGCTGGTGCTGATGGTGACGAGGCTGTTCCATTACGGGCGTAACTCGCCCCCGCACAATTACGTGCGCGATGTGGCTGTGGGAACGTTCATCATGACGTGGATTCCGCTGTTTGCCACGTTTGCGGCGATGCTGTCCCGGATGGAAAACGACAGCGCAGATGGCGTGATGTTTATCCTCACGTTCATGATCTGTGTGGTGGCCTCCGACGTGGGAGGCTACGCCTTCGGCGTGTTCTTCGGCTCCCACCCGATGGCTCCGGCCGTGAGTCCCAAGAAGTCCTGGGAGGGCTTCGCCGGTTCCATCGTCACCTCCATGGTGGCGGGAACGTTGTGCGTGGTGTTCCTCCTCGAGGCTCCGTTCTGGATCGGGATTCTCCTCGGCATTGGCCTGGCGATCTGCGCCACGCTCGGCGATTTGGTGGAATCGCAGTTCAAGCGAGACTTAAAGCTCAAAGACATGTCTCACATGCTGCCAGGACACGGCGGGCTGATGGACCGCATGGATGGTCTGCTGCCCGCCGCAATGGTGACCTGGGTGGTGCTGAATATCATCAGCTCCGTCTAGCGACGGGTGACTTGGCGTCGCAATTGCATGATGCGCACGCCGCCCACCAGAGCCATCACCAATGCGCCGATAATGGCGGCCAGCAGCATACCCACGCCAATGGGGAAGTTGAGGTTCCAGGCGAAGAAGGTGATCTGCGCGCTCTGTTGGTTCTGAAGGATGAATACCAGCAGCACGATGAGCAGGAAGATGCCCAGGATCAGGGCAACCCAGGTGCTTCCCGCGATCGTCCGTTCCACCTCAGGGGTGGTTTCCTGAACAGGGGTCTCCTGAGGCTCGAACGAGGGGGTGTCCACCGGTGTCGTCTCCTGAGGAAACTCTGCGAAAGGATCAGTGGACTCATTCGGTTGAGGATGTTGATTCGTCATGAGACCTATTCAACCATAATTTCTTAATTCCCCTGTGCCACCCTCAGCCATGTACTATTGGGCACCATCATGGGTACACCAGTAACGCTTCAATTTTCCGCTCCCAAGCGCGGGATGCCACCTGTACATCTCGCTGATCTTCACCGCGAGGACATCCAAACTCGCGTTCAGGACCTAGGCCTGCCCAAGTTCCGCGCGGATCAGATCATTCGCCAATATTATGGCCGCCTCCAAGGCGATCCCCTCAGCATGACGGACCTGCCAGAGGCGAAGAGGGAATCCGTTAAGGAGGCGCTGTTTCCCGATCTGATGCACCCGGTGCGTTCTCTGAATACCGACGATGGCGAGACCCGCAAAACCCTGTGGCGCCTTCACGACGGCACCATGCTGGAGTCCGTGCTCATGCGCTACCCGGACCGCGCCACTTTGTGCATCTCCTCCCAGGCCGGCTGTGGCATGGCCTGCCCTTTCTGCGCCACGGGCCAGGGAGGGCTGGATCGTAACCTGTCGGTGGGGGAGATGGTCGAGCAGGCCCGCTACGCCGCCGTGGCCATGCGAGACGGTGAAGTCAGCGGTGGCCCGGGCCGCCTGTCCAACATCGTGTTCATGGGCATGGGCGAGCCTCTGGCGAACTACAAGCGCGTGGTGGAGACCATCCGCAAGATCACCTCGCCCGCTCCGGAGGGCTTTGGCATCTCCCAACGCAACATCACCGTCTCCACCGTGGGCCTGGCACCGGCGATCCGGAAGCTGGCGGATGAGGACATGAAGTGCCGCCTGGCCGTGTCCCTCCATACCCCCGACGACGAACTTCGCGACGAGCTGGTTCCCGTCAACAATCGGTGGTCTGTGGCCGAGGTGCTGGACGCCGCCCGTTACTACGCGGATAAATCCGGCCGCCGGGTGTCCATCGAGTACGCCCTGATCCGCGACATGAACGACCAGCCGTGGCGTGCCGAGCTGTTGGGCAAGAAGCTGCGTGGTGCCCTGGGCAACCAGGTGCACGTCAATGTGATTCCGCTGAACCCCACGCCGGGCTCCAAGTGGGATGCGTCCCCGAAGGAGCGTCAGGATGAGTTCGTGCGCCTGGTGGAGGCCCAAGGGGTGGCGTGTACCGTCCGCGATACCAAGGGGCAGGAAATCGCGGCTGCGTGTGGGCAGCTCGCCGCCGAGGAACGATAATAAAAAAGACCGCCGATCAACGGCGGTCTTTTTAAGAAGTGGTACTACTTCTTGATGTTCAGAGCCAGCAGCTCTTCATCGGAGAGGTCCGCGTAGGCTCCGGTGAGGTTCTTCTGGTCAGCGCTCCAGTTAGGCTCGATGTGACCCACTGGCTTGTTGTTCGCGTGCAGGCGAGTGGACTGCTTACCTGGAAGGCCGGTCACCATGATGGTGGTTCCAATGAAGCACACAACGGCCAGGACGATGAGGTAGATGTTCTCAACGTTGCCGTGGTGGTTACCGAACAACATGGCCAGCAGGAACAGGCCACCGCAGATACCTGCGGTTGCCATTGCTCGAGTGGACAGCGCGCTCCAGCCCCAGGCTGCGCTTGGCACGTCGTCGGTCGAGACGCCGTTGTGAACTTCAGCTTCCTTCTTGTGGGACGCCACGATTCCTCCTGATGTCAAAAAATTCTATCCCCGCCATTTTGTCATAGATCTGCTGAAAATAGCGCATCATCGCCGGGACAGTCCCGAATTTAGGTGTGATTTTTGGGGTGAGGCTAGACTAGCTGACGTGAATAAGACACGAGTTGTTGTTCTTGGAAGTACCGGTTCGATCGGAACGCAGGCTCTTGAGGTCATTGCACACAACGCTGATCGCTTTGAGCTTGTGGGCATCGCCGCGCAAGGCTCCCAGCCCGAGCTGCTGGTCGAGCAAGCGCGCCAGTTCGGTCTTGCCGCCGACCACGTGGCGGTGGCGTCGGAGCGTTCTGCGGACATCATCGACGCCGAACTGGACGGACACGTGATCCGCGGGGTGGATTCCGCCCGCCAGTTGGTGGAGAGCTGTGCGGAGACGCTGACGGACAACGACGTCATTTTAAACGCGCTGGTGGGCTCGCTGGGGCTGGATGCCACCCTGGCGACGCTCGCCACGCGGGCGAAACTTGCGCTGGCCAATAAGGAATCGCTGGTGGCGGGTGGACACTTGGTGCTCGACGCCGCAGATCCCGGCCAACTGGTGCCCGTGGATTCCGAACACTCCGCGATGGCTCAGTGCCTGCTGGCCGGACGTGCCGACGAGGTGGACACGCTGGTGCTGACGGCCTCAGGCGGTCCGTTCCGTGGCTGGACCCGAGAGCAGTTGGAGCCTGTGACGCCGCTTCAGGCTGCCCAGCATCCGACGTGGTCCATGGGGCAGATGAATACGTTGAACTCTGCATCCTTGGTGAATAAGGGGCTGGAATTAATTGAGGCGAGTTTGCTGTTTGGCATTCCCGCCGAACGCATCGAGGTGACGGTCCACCCTCAGTCGATCGTTCATTCCATGGTGACGTTTTGCGATGGTGCGACGATTGCCCAGGCTTCGCCGCCGTCCATGAAGCTCCCGATTTCCCTGGCGCTCGGCTGGCCGGATCGCGTGCCGGACGCGCAGCCGAAGCTCGATTTCCGGCAGGCTGCCACGTGGGAGTTTGAGCCGCTGGACGACGAGGTCTTCCCGGCCGTGCGCGTGGCCCGGGAGGCCGTAACCGCCGGTGGAACTATGCCCGCGGTCTACAACGCGGTGAACGAGGAAGCAGCCGTGGAGTTCTTGAACGGGCGCTTGAGCTTCCCCCGCATTGTGGACACCATCGAGGTGGTCATGAGCGACCTCACCCACCTCGCGGCGCAACCGCGCGACCTTGAGGACGTCCTTGCTGCCGAACGAGAGGCCCGCACGAAGGCCCATGAGAGGATGCAACCGTGGCTTTTGGACTAGGAGTCCTGCTATTCGCGGTGGGGATCATGTTCTCCATCGCCTGGCACGAATTGGGTCACATGCAGGCAGCACGCATGACCGGCATGCGCGTGCGCCGCTACTTCGTGGGCTTTGGCCCCACCATCTGGTCCTTCACCCGTCCCTATAAGGGCAAGACAGGTGGAACCACGGAGTACGGCGTGAAGGCCGTGCCCCTGGGAGGCTTCTGCGACATCGCGGGTATGACCCTGCTGGATGAGGTCTCCGAGGACGAAAAGCCCTACGCCATGTACCGGCAATCCGCGGTGAAGCGCATCTTCGTGTTGCTGGGCGGCATCATCATGAATGTCATCCTGGCGTTGGCGATCATCTACGGCGTGGCCATCAAGTGGGGATTGCCGGACACTTCCGTGGTGTTCACCCCCACCGTGGCGGAGACCGCGTGTGTCTCGCAGTCTCAGAATGCGGACGGCACGCTGGAGCCCTGCACAGGGAACGGCCCTGCCGAACAATCCGGTGTGCGCGCAGGGGATACCTTCACCCGCTTCAACGGCGTGGACACTCCAGATTTTCAGGCGTTAACCCGGGAGATCTCGCGCGTGGCGTCGGATAATAAGGACACACACGCGGCAGGGGATCACATCAGCGTGCCCGCGACGGTGGATCGTGGCGGCCAGGCGGTGGACCTGACGGTCCAGGTTGAGCTGGTGGAGCGGCTGAACACCGCCGGGAACACCATGCTGACCGGCGCCATCGGCATCAAGGCCAAGCAGCCGGAGTACACGATTCTGGAGTACAACCCGGTCACCGCAGTGGGCGGCACGGCGCACTTCGCCGGCACCATGGTGAGCCAGACGGTCGAGGGAATGATCGCGATCCCGGAGCGCGTGCCAGGCCTCGTGCGCTCCATCTTCGGTGGCAATCGCGAGCAGGATTCGCCTATGTCTGTGGTGGGTGCCTCGCGCGTTGGCGGCGAGCTGGTGCAGTATGAGCAGTGGCAGACCTTCTGGATGATGCTGGCCAGCTTGAACTTGTTCCTGGCGGGATTCAACCTGCTGCCGCTGCCGCCACTGGACGGCGGGCACATCGCCGTGGTGCTGTGGGAGAAGATCCGCGACTTCTTCCGCAGGCGCCGAGGCTTGGCACCCGGTGGTCCTGCCGATTACACCAAGCTCATGCCGCTGACCTACGCCGCGACGGTGGTGCTGATGGTCTTCGGCGCGATGGTGATTGTTGCTGACGTGGTGAATCCCATCAAGTTGTTTTAGCGCGCGTACACTAGAGCCCAGTCATACACTCACAAGGAAGAGGTAAGAGCACCCCTATGTCCGGAATTTCCCTGGGTATCCCCGACGGCCCTCCACCAGTGCTGGCACCGCGGCGTAAGACCCGCCAGTTGAATGTTGGCGGCACCTGGGTGGGATCGGATCATCCGATCACAGTGCAGTCCATGACCACCACCAAAACCCACGACGTGAATGCCACCCTGCAGCAAATTGCCCAATTGACCGCTGCGGGCTGCGACATCGTGCGTGTGGCGTGCCCGAAAACTGTCGACGCCGAAGCTCTGCCCGCTATCGCGAAGAAGTCCCCGATCCCCGTGATCGCCGATATCCACTTCCAGCCGAAGTATATTTTCTCCGCGATTGATGCTGGGTGCGCCGCCGTGCGCGTGAACCCCGGAAATATCAAGGAGTTCGACGGCCGAGTGAAGGAGGTAGCGAAGGCCGCGGGCGATGCCGGTATTCCGATCCGCATTGGAGTGAACGCGGGCTCGTTGGATAAGCGCCTGCTGGAGAAGTACGGTAAGGCCACTCCGGAGGCCTTGGTGGAGTCCGCTCTGTGGGAGGCGTCCCTGTTTGAGGAGCACGGATTCGGGGACATCGCGATTTCCGTGAAGCACAACGACCCCGTGGTGATGGTGGATGCCTACCGCCAGTTGGCAGCGAAGTCCGATTACCCGCTGCACCTGGGTGTGACGGAGGCGGGGCCGGCGTTCCAGGGAACCATCAAGTCCTCCGTGGCGTTCGGTGCACTGCTGTCCGAGGGCATCGGCGACACGATCCGCGTGTCCCTGTCCGCGGATCCGGTGGAGGAGATCAAGGTGGGGGACCAGATCCTGCAGTCGCTGAACCTGCGTCCGCGCAAGCTGGAGATTGTGTCCTGCCCGTCGTGTGGCCGTGCTCAGGTGGACGTGTACACCCTGGCCGACGAGGTGACCGCCGGCCTGGAGGGCATGGAGTTCCCGCTGCGCGTGGCTGTGATGGGCTGTGTGGTCAACGGGCCAGGTGAGGCCCGCGACGCCGACCTGGGCGTGGCCTCCGGTAACGGCAAGGGCCAGATCTTTGTGAAGGGTGAGGTGGTGAAGACCGTGCCTGAGGATCAGATCGTGGAAACCCTCATCGAAGAGGCCATGCGCATCGCCGAGGAGCAGGGCCTGGAAGCAGTGGAGGGCGCCAAGGCCGAGGTGAAGGTTACCCAGTAGGCTGCAGCACGCGGCCGTCGACGATCTCGACCACGCGGTCGAGCCCCGTGAGCTGTTCCTGATCGTGGGAGACATAGAGCACGGGGATGCCGTCTTCTCGTGCGATGCCGGTGATCAGCTCGGTGACCAGGCTCGCGTTGTCAGAGTCCAGGGCGGCCGTGGGCTCGTCCACGAGCAGCACGTCCGGCTGGTTCATGAGCGCTCGGGCAAGGTTGACGCGCGCCTGCTGGCCACCGGAGAGCTCGGAAACCCGTGCACCAGTTTTGTCGCCGAGACCCACGCGTTCCAGCAGCTCGGCCGCGCGGCGTGTGGTGGCGCGCCACTGAGCGCGGCGAAGTCCCCACGGCCGATCCAGCCTGGCCATCACCTGCAGTTGCTCCTGGGCAGTGAGCGAGGGGAGCAGGTTGGGTTGCTGGAACACGATGCCCACGTGTTCCCGGCGCGTCCGAGCGCCGCCGTTGATGAGGTCGATGCTGTCACCCAGCGTGGCAGTTCCGCTGGTGGGTTTCTGAAGTCCGGCCGCCACGGCCAGCAGGGTGGATTTACCGGAACCGGAGGGGCCGGTGAGCCCCACGACCTCTCCCGGGTCCACGGTCAGGGAGACGTGATCCAGAAGCCTGCGCGTGAGGTTTCCGTCTTGAATGTCCAGGGTGATCTGATTGAGGTTTAGCATGTCAGTGCGCTCCGTGGGTTGATGGACAGGATGGGCTTGATGGAGATCGCGGCGCCGAGCAGCCCCGCGGCCAGGAGGATTAGGGCAGGGGTCGCGATGGTCTGCTGGCTCAGCACGATCGGGATGCCGGAGATCAGACTGCCTGCTCCCAGCGTCACCAGCGTTCCGATGACGATCCCCAGAGCTAGGACTACGAGTGCTTGGCCGAGGGCGTCGACCATAATGACCGGGCGAGAACCACCGAGGGCGGCGGTGATGGCCACGCCACGCAGGCGTTGGATAGTCCACACCGCGAAGAAGGCGCCAAGCACGAGCGCGGAGATGACGTACAGGAGGGTGATCATCAAGCTCAGCGAGCTCTGTTCGCCCTGGTAGGAGCCGGAGGTGTTCAGCGCGTCCTTGCCCTGCAGGGCTGCGGGGTAGTCAGGATCGACTACGCCGAAGGAAGCCGCCCCGGGCATGGCGTCCACCTCGTGGTCGGGTGCCCAGGTGATGGGCTGGTGCTCGAGGTAGAGATCCTCTGGCCCATCGCCGGTCATGTAGATGGTGTCCGGTGTGCGAGCAATGTGGACAATGCGGCCACCGGCGGCCTGGATCTCCTCAGCCTGAGCATCGTCGATGTGGCTGCTGGACAAGCCTGTGCCATTGACGACGACGGCCTTATTTCCCTCAAGCTGATACTGCAACGCGGAGACGGATTGGTGGGACAGGCCTGCGGCCAGCGAGCTCAAGAACGTCACCATGATGGTGATCATCATGATGGTGGTGATGATGAGCGCCGTGCGTGCCTTGGCGGTGCGGAGCTCGGCAAGCCCCTGAAACATGATTCCATTCATAGTCTCCATCCTTGCCTGGCCTGTGGGTTGGCACATCGGGCGCAGGATCGGACTTTAACTCATACTTTTGGTGGAGGTGGAGTGTGAGGGCTGTGCATTAGGCTGGGGGCATCATGGTCAAAAAATTGGATCAGGCCTGGGTGTTTTTAGGCCACGGCCTGCATGTGTTGGTTGCTGCCCTGTGGGTGGTTGCTGTGCTGAACGACGGGCTCAGTGCTGCGGCGGTGGTGTTTGCGGTGCTGTATGCCACGGGGATGTTCATGTCACCCCGCTGGGTGTGGCTGCTCGCGGTGAGCGCGGCGTGGGCGTGGTGGCTGTATGCAGCGCCCTCGGCGGCGTTCGTCGCCTTCGCCCTGTTCTTCCTGGTGGTGCGCTTCCTTCCCATCCGGTGGGCCATCCCTTGCGTGTTCGCCGTGGCGGCTGTGGCGGTCGTGTCGCTGGGCGTGGAGAAGGGCTGGACGCTGGGCGGGGTGATCGGCCCCGTGACCGGAGGCCTGGTGGCGCTGGGCTTGGGCATTGGCTTTCGCATGCTGCGCCGGGAAACCGCCACGGCCGAACGCGCCCGGCTGGCCGGGGAGATCCACGATACAGTCGCCCAGGGCCTGGTCTCCATCCAGATGCTCCTGCACTCCGTGGAGCAGAAGATCGACCGGCAGTGGGGTGAGGTCCCGGAGGATCTGCGCCGCGACCTGCAGCTGGCTCGGCAGACCGCGCAGGCGAACCTGGAGGATACGCGCCGCATCATCGCTGAGCTGCAGCCGGCGCAACTGGAGGGTGCGGACCTTCCCACGGCGGTGCGGTCCGTGGTGGCGTCCACCCCGATGGGCGAGCGGATGCGCTGCACCATCGATGGGGACGCCCGGCCCCTCGCCGCACGAATCGAGGTGGAGATCGTGCGCATCACCCAATCGTTGGTGTCCAATGTGGTGAAGCATTCCCATGCCGACGCCGCCGCGGTCACCCTCACCTATCAGCCAGACGCCGTGCGGGTCGATGTGGTGGACAACGGCCGTGGGTTCCAACCGGATGACGCCAGGCTGAGCCCCGTCGGCTTAGGGGCCGTGAAAAGAAAGGTGACCACCATGGGAGGAACTATGGACATCGAGTCCGAGCCAGGCCACGGCTGTGGCGTGTCGATCGAGGTTCCAGCATGATCCGAGTACTCATCGCCGACGATCACCCCGTCGTCCGCGCAGGCCTGGCTTCCATGGTGGAGGGCCACGACGTGGATGTTGTGGCCAGCGTGGACTCCGCGCAGGAAGCCGTGGAGCTGTGTAGCACCACGCCGGTGGACGTGGTGCTCATGGACTTGCGCTTCGGCGAAACCCCGAACTCCACAACGGGTGATGGCGTGTGGGCCACGGAGCAGATCCGCGCATTGCCGAATCCGCCTCAGGTACTGGTGGTGACCAACTACAGCACGGACTCCGATGTCATGGGGGCCATTAGCGCTGGCGCCGTGGGCTACCTGCTGAAAGACTGCGGCCCCACCCAACTGCTGGAGGGCATCCGCCAGGCCCACCGGGGCGAGACAGTGCTCAGCCCGAACGTCATGGGCAAGGTCATGGGACGGCTATCCAACCCGATCGAAAAGCTCACCGCCCGCGAGCTCGATGTGCTCCGAGAGGCGAGTCTTGGCAAATCCAACCGCCTCATCGCACGCCAGCTGGTGCTCACCGAAGCCACGGTGAAGTCTCATCTGACCCATGTGTTCGCCAAGCTGGGGGTGAACAACCGAACAGCGGCGGTGGCCGTGGCGCGGGAACGCGGAATTCTGTAGACCGGCAGGTAGTGTCAGGACTCATGAGAACAGTTCTTGCAGCGACCACCACCGTCGGCTTGGTTTTCGGCCTGTCCGCGTGTACCCCGAAACCGGATGTGGCGGACGAGGTCGCTCAAGAGTTCCTGTCTGCGATGGCCGCCCGCTCCACCGAGCAGGCCGGAGACCTGACCGATAACCCCCAGGAGGCCCACGACCAGCTGGATCAGACGTGGGAGTCCATGCAGGCCGAGGGTCTGTCCGCGGTCCTGCAGCGGGTGAACACCGACGGTAACATTGCCACCGCAACCTACCGGATGGACTGGAGCCTCCCCGGTGATCGCCACTTTGGTTACGATTCCACGATGAAGCTCACGAAGTCGGGCGACCGGTGGAATGTGCGCTGGCAGCCATCCGTTGTACACCCTGACCTGGGCGCACGCCAGCACATGGAGCTGCGCAAGGTAGCCGCGAAAACCGCCAACGTTGTGGGCAGCGACGGGGCGGTCCTGCTGGAGCCGGGCACGATCACCCGCGTGGTCCTGAACACGGACACGGCCGGCAACGTGGGAGGGGCGATCACACGCATCGCCCGGGAATTGGACGTGTTGCGCGCCGAGGATCCTGCCGTCCCCAACATCGACGCCGACGCTCTCGCCCGAGAAGCCGCCGACGTGGACGGGGACTTTTCCGTGGTGACGCTTGGGGAGATCCCCGGCAAGAAGCTCCAGCGCGCGCTCGACGGCATGAGCGGGCTGCGCTTTAACACGGAAGCCGCGATGGTCCGCCCGGACCCGGGCTTCGCGCCGGACATCATGTCGCGCGTGTCCTCGCTGGTGGAGGACGATCTCAAGGGCAAGGATGGCTGGAAAGTCGTCTCCGTGAACACTGAGGGGGCGGAACTCACCACGCTCAATGAGACCGACGCCCAGCCCGCGCCCAGCGTCCACATCAGCCTGTCCCGGCAGATCCAGCAGGCTGCCCAGTCCGCGGTGGATACCCGCAAGGGCGCGGAGGCGATGATGGTGGTGATGCGCCCGTCGACGGGAGAGATCCTGGCTGTCGCGCAGACGAAGGAAGCCGATAAGAAGGGAAACCTGGCGTTGACCGGCCAATTCCCTCCCGGCTCGACGTTTAAGATGGTCACGGCGTACGCGGGTCTCACGGAGGAGGACCTCACTCCGGATTCGATGGTGGGCTGCCCGGGCACTCAGGACATTGGTGGCCGCATCGTGACGAACTACAACGGCTTTTCCCTGGGCACCACGCCTCTGCAGAACGCGTTTGCGAAGTCCTGCAACACCACGTTCGCAGACATCTCCACCAAACTTGAGCCGGGTCATTTGCAAGAGATCGCGAAGCAATTCGGGCTGGGCGTCGATTATCAGATTGAAGGATTGGACACGATCACGGGTTCGGTTCCCCACGGCGAGACGATGCTGGACCGCACCGAGTCGGGTTACGGTCAGGGCCTGAATCTGGTGAGTCCGTTTGGGATGGCGCTGGTGGCGTCCGCGGCGGCGTCGGGTTCCCTGCCCACGCCCGTGTTGATTCCGGGGGAGGGGCATGAGACGTCCGCGAAGGGGACGGTGCAGGAGTCCTTGAAGCCGGAGAAGATCGAGGAGTTGCGCCAGATGATGCGTGCCGTGGTGACCAATGGTTCGGGCGCGGGAATCGCCGGCGCGGGTGAGGTCTACGGTAAGACCGGTGAAGCCGAGATCAACGGCGGATCGCACTCCTGGTTCGCCGGATACCGCGACGATATTGCCTTTGCCACGCTGGTTGTGCTGGGTGGCGGTTCGGAAAACGCGGTGGGCGTGACGAATAGTTTCTTCAGCAACCTGGACGAGTACAGTGGAGCGCATGACTAGAGCTCCACTTGTACCAGGAAACCCCACCCCGATCCGCCCCGTCGCTCACTCGATTGAACGGCCAGAGTACGCGTGGAAGGATTCCGTACAGGAGGCGATGGGGGAGCCGTATGTTCAGACTCCGGAGACCATCGAGAAGATGCGCGAGGCCAGTCGCATCGCCGCCGAGGCGTTGCGGGAGGCCGGCAAGGCCGTGGCCCCCGGCGTGACCACCGACGAGATTGACCGCGTGGCCCACGAGTACATGTGCGATCACGGTGCATACCCCTCCACGCTGGGCTACATGCACTTCCCGAAGTCCTGCTGCGTGTCCTTGAACGAGATCATCTGCCACGGCATTCCGGATAGCACCGTGATTGAGGATGGGGACATCGTGAACATTGATGTCACGGCCTACAAGAACGGCGTGCACGGGGATACCAACGCCACGTTCTTGGCCGGGGATGTCTCCGAGGAGCACCGCCTGCTGGTGGAGCGTACGGAGAAGGCCATGTGGCGAGGCATTAAGGCTGTCAAGCCTGGCCGTGAGATCAACGTGATTGGCCGTGTGATCGAGGCCTACGCGAAGCGGTTTGATTACAACGTGGTGCGGGACTTCACCGGCCACGGTGTGGGTCCGACCTTCCACAACGGCATGGTGGTTCTGCACTACGACTCCATGGCGTACACCGATGTGCTGGAGGAGGGAATGACCCTCACCATCGAGCCGATGCTGAACCTGGGTGGCCTGGAGTACGACATCTGGGATGACAACTGGACCGTCCAGACCCGCGACCGGAAGTGGACCGCGCAGTTCGAGCACACCCTGGTGGTGACCGAGGATGGATGCGAGGTTCTTACTTCTCTGGAATAGTTAGGAGTATGAATACTCCTGGACCGGCACGATTCCGAGAACTGGGCCTGATCAACGGCAGCATCACCGCCCTTGGCGCCCGGGTTCAGAAAAGAAAGACGCTGGGCGTGTTTGCCACTCTGGGCCGCGCCCGGCGCCTTTTTCGCATGTGGCTGCTGTATTCGGCGATGATGATGCCCTTTGGCTACCTGTCGCGTCAGGATACGGAGCTGATCATCCTGCGCGTAGCGTGGCTGCGCGGCAGCGCCTACGAATCCGACCAGCATCGCGATCTCGCCCGCCGCGTGGGGTTGAGCCCCCAGCAGATCGACGCCGTGCACACCCCAGAACACGGCTTCACCGGCAGGCGCGCGGTTCTCCTCGCAGCCACGGATGAGCTCGTGCGCGACAAGCAGCTCTCGCCGACAACCCGGCTGCGGCTCACTGCAGAGCTCTCTGCCCGCGACCAGGTTGCCTTCGTGATGCTGGTGACGAACTACGACGGCCTGGCCACAGCTCTGGACGTGCTCGGCGTGCCTATCGACGAGCCCAGGCGAAGCCGCGGTTGAGTAGCGTCATGGCGGCCTTGTAGGCCCATGGACAGTTGACCTGCGCCCAGCGGGCGACGGCGATGTCCCTGCTGGTGGTGATGAGGTACTTATTCTTACGCACCCCAGCCCGGATTGCCTGAGCCGCGTCTTCCGGGCTGATGGCGTGCCCCTGGAACAGTGCGGTGGCCTTCTGCACTCGTTTGTTCGACCGGTCCACCCCGTGGATGTCGATGGAATGCACCAGGGGCGTATCCACCGCCCCGGGAGCGACCACGTGCACGTCCACGCCCAACGGCTTCATATCAAAGCGCAGTACCTCGGCCATGCCCATCACCCCGGCTTTGGACGCGGAGTACGCCGCGTGCCACGGCAGGCCTAAGATTCCCGCCGCGCTGGAGACGAAGACCAGCTTGCGGCGGGGCTTGTGTCCATCACCCAGGTAGTGTGCGAAGGCCTCCACCATGTGGATAGACCCCATCAAGTTGATGTCGATGACTTTCTGCCACTTGTCGTGAGGGAGGCTGCGGGCGTCGCCCCACAGGGAGATCCCCGCGACATGATGGACTTCGTCGGGAACGCCGAACTCTGCCACGACCCGATCAGCCCACCCAGTCACCGCCTCGACATCGGCGATATCCAGCACCTCGGTGTCCACGTGGCAGCCCGTGCACTGCCGTGCGGTGTCCGCCAACCCGGCCTCATCCCTGTCGGCCAGCAGCAGTGTTGCGTCAGTAAAGGACAGCGCCAGCGCCCGCCCAATTCCGCTGGCTGCGCCAGTGATGACCACAATGTTTGGTTCCCGATACTTCATGCTGTCTCATTATGGCAGCAATCCTTTAGGATCGGGGGAGGAAAACTCCAATCCCAGCAGAGCGTTTTCCACTACCTCCGTCAGCGCCGGGTGCGGCCAGTACTGGTTTTTGGCGAACACGCGGGCGTCGATGCCAAAGGTCATGGCAGTCACGAACGGCTGAATCAGCGTGGCGGCCTGGTGACCCAGCACGTGCGCGCCCAGGATCTCGCCGGTCTCCGCGTCGGCAATGACCTTCGCGATGCCCACCTGGTCCTCCATGGCCCAGCCATAGGCCACGTCCCCAAAGTTCTGCACCTTCACCGTGACCGTCCGCCCGGTGTCCCTGGCCTGCGCTTCCGTCATGCCGACCGTGGCGATTTGGGGATGCGTAAACACACCCGACGGCACCGCGCGGTGATTCAGTGCGATCAGGTCATCCGGGTGCGCGATGTTGTGCGCCACCACCCGTTGCTCGTTGTTCGCGACGTGCTTCAGCTCGAACTCGTTCGATGCGTCTCCCAGCGCCCACACGCCGTCTGCGCTGGTGTGTCCGTAGTCGTCGACCAGGATCCGCCCGTCGTCATTAATCTCGACGCCGCCGGCCTCCACGTTCAGAGTGTCCGAATTATTGATGCGCCCCATGGCTACGAGTACCTCGTCGGAGATGATCTCGGTTCCGTCGTCCAATGTGAGCGCGATGGAGTCCCCGCGCTCCTCGGCGCGCTCGACCGTGCGGCCGAGCTTCAGGTCCCATTGCGCGGCGGCCTGCTCGTTGAAGCGTTCCACGATCGTGTCGTCCAGCTTCCGCAGCAGGCGAGGGGAGCGGTTGATGACCGTGACGCGGGACCCCAGAGCGGAGAACACGTGGGCAAACTCCACGGCCACGATTCCGCCTCCCAGGATCGTGAGCGTCTCCGGAACCTCCGGCAGGCGCATGATGCTCTCGTTGGTGTGGTGCCGCACGCCCTGGATGTACTCCGGGATGAACGGCCGCGTGCCGGTGGCGAGCACGATCTGATCGCCGGTGATGACCTCGTTGCCGACCTTGAGCGTTCGAGGCCCCACGAACTCGGCGGCCTGCTCGAACAGGGTGATGTTGGGGGTCTCCTCGCCGCGGCGATACTTTGCCCCGCCTTCGGAGATGGGGTCGATGCGCTCGCTAAAGATGCGACGCTGCAGGTCCTGCCAATCCACCTTTTGGACCGACGCCTGCACACTCACGCGCGAGGCTCCCTCGATCTCCCGGATGATATCTGATGGATAGACAAACATCTTCGTGGGAATACAGCCCACGTTGATGCAGGTGCCGCCGAACACCCCCTTTTCGATGATGGCGATCGACAGGTGCTCGTTGTCTGGGCTGGGGATCGAGTTGCCGGATCCGGTTCCGATGATGATGAGGTCGAAGTGCATAACGCGTCCTATCCTAGATCGTTTCTAGCCACCGGGCAGCGTGCTCCAGGGCGCTGGTGCGCACCTGCTCAGGCGAGAGGAACACATCGTGCAGCGCACCCGGAAGGACCACCACCTCGGTCTCGGGGTGTGCGTTGTGCGCGTTTTCCCGCATTTGCGCCGGATTCAAGATGATGTCCGCGTTGTCCGAGCACAGCAGGAGAGTGGGAACACCCGTGTCATAACGGCCGGACTGCAGCTCCTTAATTTCGCTCATCACACCCGCCAGCCAGCTGACGTACTTCGGCCGGGGCTCGAGTGGCTTAAACTCCAGGTTGTAGTCCCACTCGCCGTGCTCCGAGGCGTGCAGCGAGCGGCCATAGGCCGGGTTAATCCCGCCGGGGACGCGCAGCATGGGGGCGCGCTTGGCCAGAATAGGAAAGACATGGGACACGATGGCCTTGGTTACCGGGTCAAACTGCAGCGCAAACCACGGGGAGTTCAACATCACGCCGCTCAGCCGCGCATGCAACTCGGGGTCCTGAACCCGAAGCCGGGCAGCCCACATTGTCACGTCCAGTCCACCCGTCGAATGCCCCACAGCCACCACCTTGGGGTGCTGGTCAGCTAAGAGACGCAGGGTGAGTGAGAGCTCGGCGTCGTATAAAGATTGGGACGACACGTGGTGCCACGTCTGACCAGGGCGCCACGAGCGACCACATTTGCGCAAGTCCACACCGTAGATCGCGTATCCCAACTCGTGGAAATAGCGAGCCACATGGGCCTGGAAAAAGTAGTCGGTCATGCCGTGGACAAAGAAGAGGGCGGGACGGCCGTCGAGTTCTTCCGGCGCATAACGAACAAGCGTGAAACGGATAGGCGTCTCGCCATCGGGATCTGTACCCAACTCCACGAAGGCCCGCTCGAAGCCCTCGCCCAGCTCATCCGGTTCAAAACTCAATTCAGACAGAGTGATCATGCTAGTCATGCTAGTAAAATTCGCGAAACTCAGGGGCACAGTATTGTGATTCTGCCTCAAGAGCGTATTGTGAAAAAGACCCAACAAAAATCGCCTTGTCAAAGGAATGAAGGAAAAAGTGGCATCTACAACCGGAAATAAGGATTCCGTCGACGTACTGCTTATCGGCGGCGGCGTGATCTCCAGCACCCTGTCCATCATGTTGAACGAGCTCCAGCCAGACTGGAGCCAGCTCATTGTCGAGCGGCTGGACGTCCCCGCAGCAGAGTCCTCCGACCCATGGAACAACGCAGGTACCGGTCACTCCGCACTGTGCGAGCTGAACTACACCCCAGAGGTCAAGGGCAAGATCGACATCTCCAAGGCCGTGGGAGTCAACGAGAAGTTCCAGGTCTCCCGCCAGTTCTGGTCCTACCTCACCGAAAAGGGTGCACTGTCCGACCCACGTGAGTTCATCAACAAGGTCCCACACGTTTCCTTCGCCCAGGGCATGGATCAGGTGGACTACCTTAAGGCACGCTACAACGCCCTGAAGGACCACCCACTGTTCCCGAACATGCAGCACTCCGAGGACGAGTCGAAGTTCCGCGAGTTCCTGCCTCTCATGTCCAAGGGCCGCGACTTCAACAACCCGGTTGCCATCTCTTGGTTCGAAGACGGAACCGACATCAACTACGGAGCCTTGACCCGCCAGTACCTGGACTACGTCTCCAACAACGGCGTGACCGTACGCTACGGCACCGAAGTGAAGAACCTGAAGCGCGAAGGTGCCAAGTGGAAGGTCACCACCAAGAACCTCCACACCGGAGACACCTCCGTCATCACCGCCAACTTCGTCTTCGTCGGAGCCGGCGGAATGGCCCTGCCACTGCTGCAGAAGTCCGGCATCCCCGAGATCAAGGGCTACGGCGGATTCCCCGTCTCCGGTGCATGGCTGCGCTGCACCAACGAGGAGCTCGTCTCCCAGCACCACGCCAAGGTCTACGGCAAGGCATCCGTGGGCGCGCCACCAATGTCCGTTCCTCACCTGGACACCCGCGTGATTGACGGCAAGCAGGGTCTGCTGTTCGGCCCCTACGCCGGCTGGACCCCTAAGTTCCTGAAGCAGGGCTCCTACCTGGACCTGTTCAAGTCCATCCGCGCCACGAACATTCCTTCCTACCTGGGTGTTGCCGCCCAGGAGTTCTCCCTGACCAAGTACCTGGTGGAAGAGGTGCTGAAGGACCAGGCTGCCCGCGTGGAATCTCTGCGCGAGTACATGCCGTCCGTCAACGGCGACGACTGGGAGCTCGTTATCGCCGGCCAGCGCGTCCAGGTCATCAAGCCTATTGGCGCACCGAAGTTCGGTTCCCTGGAGTTCGGTACCGCGCTGGTGAACTCCCAGGACGGATCCATCGCCGGTCTGATGGGCGCTTCTCCAGGCGCATCCATCGCTCCATCCGCAATGCTCGAGGTGCTGGAGCGCTGCTTCGGCTCCCGCATCGCCGAGTGGGCACCAAAGCTGAAGGAAATGATTCCTTCCTACGGCACCCGCCTGGCCAAGAACCCTGAGCTGTTCAACGAGCAGTGGGAGCGTTCCCAGAAGGCCCTGAAGCTGGCCTAATTACGTGCCACAGTAGCTTGTGAATCCGGTATCACCTGGCGAGGTGATACCGGATTTTTTGCCTTGTGCATAGGGGTCGCGGAGATCCTCAACAATGTCGTTGAAGGCCTCCATGTCGCCCGCCTCTGCGCGGTTCAAGGCATCCTGCAGCGCATGATTACGAGGCACGACGTGCCCCAACGCGGTGGGATAATCCCCGCATTCTTCGAGAACCTCTTCCCACCTGGGGCCGAGGGCGTCGGTCATTTCACGTTCATAGGCGTGGGCGTAGAGATCGGGGAAACGGCGCAGGTGCTCCTCGGCGTTCTCCGCGGTGAGGGCTTCGGCGAGGCGCGCGAGGTTCCACTGGGTGATGGCGGGCTGCTTGTTGAAAGCGTAGCGCTTGCCCGTATCGACGGAGCTGAAGCAGGCCTCGGGGTCGTAGGCGTCCATGAAACCGCAGGGTCCGAAGTCGATGGCGTCCCCGGCGATGTGCACATTGTCCGTGTTCAAGGCGCCGTGGACAAATCCTAGCCGCATCCATTGCGCCACCAAGGTAGCCTGGCGCTCCACGACCGCGGGGAAGAGTGGGCCAGTGATACCGGAGCGTTGCGCGGCGTAGCTCTCCAGCCGCTGTACCAGCTCGGGGTTGAACATCGCGGCACACTGGAAGGTGCCGATGCGGATGTGGTGGCGCGCCACGCGTACCAAAACCGCACCGGGTGGGAAGGGGAGTCCGGCCGTACCGCGGGGAGTGGTAAGCCGCTCCCCAGTGGCAATGACGGCCAGCACTCTGGTGGTGGGAACACCCATGGTGTGCAAGAACTCGCTGATGACATACTCACGCAACGCCGGGATCAGGGGAAGTCTCCCGTCCGCGCCGAGCTGCGTGAAGGGAGTGCGTCCGCTGCCTTTCAGGTGAATGTCATAGCCGCCCAGCTCGCCTAGGAGCAGGGAACGGCCATCGCCGAGGATGGGGGAGAACTGCCCGAACTGGTGCCCGCTATATGCCATGGCGAAGCCCTCTTTGCCGAGGAGATCCTCCACATCGATGCCCGGGCAGCCGAGCTCGGCGGCCAGGGCATCGTTTCTGATGAGCATGCGTGCCTCGGGAAACTCCTCTCCAACCGTGGGCCGGCAGAGTTCCGGGAAGTGCTGGGCGAAGTCGTGGGTTAGCTGCATGGTCTTAGCATAGGTATGTCTAGGATTGGTGTCATGAGTTTGGGACGAGCAATCTTAATTGGTGGTGGCCCCGGAGCATGGGATTTGATCACTGTGCGTGGTATGCATGCTCTTCAGCAGGCAGACGTCATTCTGACTGATCACCTGGGGCCGTCCCATCAGCTCGACCAACTGTGCGACGTGAGCGCCAAAGAAGTTATAGATGTAGCCAAGTTGCCCTATGACAGGCAGGTCAGCCAAGAGCGCATCAACGAGCTCATCGTGTCCCACGCCCGTGCGGGGAAGATTGTGGCACGGCTGAAAGGGGGAGACCCCTTCGTGTTCGGCCGCGGCTTTGAAGAAGTCGAGGCCTGCGCGCAGGCCGGCGTGCCATGCGACGTCATCCCTGGCGTGACGAGCGCTATCTCGGTTCCGGGCTTGGTGGGTGTACCGGTGACAAACCGAGGAGTGGTTCATTCCTTCACCGTGATCTCTGGGCATGTTCCTCCTGGAAGTCCATCCTCTCTGGTCGATTGGCACGCCCTAGCGCGTACCGGTGGGACCCTCAGTGTGATCATGGGAGTAAAGAACGCAGCCGCGATTGCACAAGCTCTCATGGAGGGCGGTCTGGACGCGGACACGCCAGTGCTGATCGTCCAAGAGGGAAGCTACGAACACGAGCGGTCCCTGCGTACGTCCTTGGGGCTCTTGGGGCAGACCATGAAGGACCAGAACGTGAAGGCCCCTGCCGTGTACCTAATTGGTGAGGTCGCCGGCCTACGCGTGTGACATGTGATCCCATGGCCGGGGTGCCTCGAACGGTGCTTTCTTTCGACGATTGGCTTGCCTTCTGCTGAGTCTTTGCTTGAACGTGGTCCGAGCCAGCGGTCCGTCGGGCAGCGTGCTGACCGTGTGGCCATCGCCGTGGGAGGTCCACGTTTCGCCGCTGTCTGCGTAGCGGGTCACATCCCAAATGCCCGCAGTCTTCAGCTGGTGATGGTGCTTGCACAACAGATGAAGGTTGTCCGTGTGGGTGGGGCCACCCCCGGCGTAGCGCTGGATGTGGTCCACCTCGCACATGTGAGCAGGGATCTCGCAGCCGGGGAAGCGGCAATGGCCATCGCGGGCTTGGACGAAGGCACGCTGGGCGTCGGTGGGTGAGTATCCCTCAGTAGCGGACGGGCCGAGCGTGCGCACACTGGTCACCCTTTCGAGCCATTTCTCGGATACCATTCCCTGAAGCCAGCCACCTGCGCTGAAGAGCTCGCGGGCGGTGGTGCTGATGTTTTTGTAGAGGTTGAGCGTCACGCGAACGTCAGCCTGGCCCAAGATGAGCATTTCCAGGGCGATGTGTGGATCCACGTCGTACTTATGCGCGGTTGCTTGAATGAGCTCATCGATCGCATCGGCTGTCATGCTGTCCGTGGTGAGCGTGATGGCGGTTGTTTGCTCGGCGATCTGACGCATGGTCAGCGCATGCAACTCCTCATCGGGACGCTCTGGCAAAGCTTCCGGACAGAGCGACGTCAGGATCTTCTCCAGCTTGGTGGCTGCGTTTCGTGGGCTGAGGCAGTGCTGGTTCTGGATGCGCGGTTCCAGCGCTGCCACAAGATCGCGTTCCACATCTGCCCTCGCGCGTTCTGGGACTCTGCTGAGGTCATCCAGAAGCCGCGAGACGACCCGTGGCGTGAAGACGCCACTCATAAAAAGCCCGCTCAGAAGAGGGAAGAAGGACAAGACAAGTGCTTCCATCGCGTACTTTTCTGCCTGGTAGCGGGTCAGGCCCGCGCGAGCGACCAGCCGTGAAGCAAAGTCAGGAATGTAGTCCTCGGGTTCGGGCGTGCACATGAGAAGCAGTTCAATGTGGTCGCGGTTGATGCGGCGCGCCAAACATGAGAGCTGGTCCTCGGTATCCTCAATGCGCCAGGATCCGGGCCGGCGCTGAGGTGGCCGCTGGCGGTCAGCGTAGGTGGTAGTCATGGTTCCCCCTGGTGTGTTCCCCTGGTGTAGTTCCTTTCATGTGTAAACCTACCGGGGAGGACATACATTCACGCTGCCTTTAGGTTCTCAAAATCGAACACCCGTTCTAATTTCTGATTACCAACACAAGCTCCCGTGCCTTCTTGCTGGAATACTCAACCTCATGACCTACAGACTCAGCCAGAGCCTTCAGCTCCTCAATAGTCCGCGGATTCTCCTCAGCCTCCGCCAAATCGCGTGCCAATACGCCCTTATAGTGCTTATTAAAGTGGCTGATGACCTTACGGCTGCCATCCTCCTGCACGGACTCCACGCGCACCGTCACCGCGTCGTTCAGTCGCCCCAACTGCTGATATGTACCCGAGCGCAGATCCACCACCAGCTGCTGTTCCGCAACCTCGGCCAATGTCTCCGTAATCGCGGAGCCCCAACGGCTCTTCAGCGTCCGATCATCCAGCTTCACCCCGCCCGACAGTCGATAATGAGGAATGGGATCCTCGGCACCCACCACGCCGAACAACGCCGAACCGATCGCCAGCCGCGAGCGCGCATGATCGGTGAGGGTCGCGGCGTGGAGGGCGTCGTAGAGAACCCCCGTGTAGCGCTCAATCGCGGGCGTGGTGGGCCCGTTGCGCAGCGCTCGATTTTCCTTAATTTCCGACGCCAAAGCCTCCGAAATCCCCAGCACACTCTGCGCTTCCGGCTCGTTGCCGGAGCGGCACAAGCGCATCAGACTGTCAACAAGTTCAAGCCGGATCGGGTTCAGGGAAGGGAAGCTCAACGCGTCCATAGACATGGGTTCGGGGGAGCCACCAAAAGACTTCGTTTCAGAAGGTGGGAGGACAATAAGCATGCCTCCACCATAATGGTAGAGTCATCCGCATGATCACCCGTATGTCCTCTCTTTTCCTGCGTACGCTGCGCGATGATCCCGCAGACGCAGAAGTGCCTAGCCACAAGCTCCTCGTCCGCGCTGGTTACATTCGGCGTGCCGCCCCTGGTGTGTACACGTGGCTTCCTCTGGGGCTGCGTGTACTCCGGAAGGTAGAAGAGGTCGTACGCCAGGAGATGGACGCGATCGGAGGCCAGGAGCTGCTGTTTCCTGCGTTGCTGCCGCGCGAGTACTACGAGACCACGGGCCGCTGGGACGAGTACGGCCAGGCGCTGTTCCGCTTGAAGGACCGCAAGGGTGCGGACTATCTGCTGGGGCCGACGCACGAGGAGATGTTCGCCTCCGTGGTGAAGTCGGAGTACAGCTCCTACAAGGACTTCCCAGTCATCCTGTACCAGATGCAGACCAAGTACCGCGATGAAGAGCGCCCTCGTGCCGGGGTGCTGCGCGGTCGTGAGTTCGTCATGAAGGATTCCTACTCCTTCAACATGGACGACGAAGGGTTGGAGAAGGCCTACCAGCTCCACCGCCAGGCGTATCAGAAGATCTTCGATGCCCTGGGTATTACGTACGCCATCTGCTCGGCAACGTCTGGGGCGATGGGCGGATCGGCGTCTGAGGAGTTCCTGGCTGTGTCCCCGACGGGTGAGGACACCTTCGTGCGTTCCACCGAATCGGAGTACGCGGCCAACGTGGAGGCCGTGAAGACCGTCGCGCCCGCCGAGCGTGATACCGCGGATCTTCCCGAGGCCAAGGTCCATGACACCCCAGAGTCTGAGACGATTGAGGCTCTCGTGCGCTGGGCTCAGTCCGAAGGCCTCGATGTGACTGCTGAGGACACCCTGAAGTGCATCGTGGTCAAAGTTCAGGAGCCCGGGACGGATGAGGAAGGACGTGCCTTTGAGCCTCAGCTGACCGGCATCCTCGTGCCCGGTAACCGGGAGGTAGACATGAAGCGCCTCGAGGCCTCCTTGGAGCCGGCCAGCGTAGAGCTCGCCAGCGAGGAAGACTTCGCGAAGAACCCCTTCCTGGTCAAGGGCTACGTTGGCCCCCGGGGGCTGCAGGCCAACGGCGTGCGCGTTCTGGCTGATCCACGTGTGGTCACAGGAACCGCGTGGATCACTGGTGCGGATGAGAAGCAGAAGCACGTGGTGGGCCTGGTTGCCGGTCGGGACTTCACACCAGATGGCTACATCGAGGCCGCAGAGGTGCTCGAGGGCGACCCATCCCCAGACGGCAAGGGCACGCTGACCCTGGAACGCGGCATCGAAATCGGCCACATCTTCCAGCTGGGCCGCAAGTACACCGAGGCCATTGATCTGCACATCCTCGATGAGCACGGCAAGCGCGCCATCCCCACCATGGGCTCCTACGGCCTGGGCATCACGCGCCTGGTTGCCGTGATGGCCGAGCAGATGCACGACGATGCCGGCCTACGCTGGCCCACCACGGTCGCACCGTTCAATGTTCACGTGGTCATCGCCAACAAGGACGAGGCCGCCAACCGCGCCGCGGAGGAGCTGGCGCAGGCGTTGTCGGATGCAGGCCTTGAGGTGCTGTTCGACGAGCGTCCGAAGGTGTCCCCAGGCGTGAAGTTCAAGGACTCCGAATTGCTGGGCATGCCGTACGTGGTTGTGGTCGGCCGGGGCTTTGCCGATGGTGTGGTGGAGCTCCGCAACCGCCTGACCGGCGAGAAGACGGAGATTCCTTACGAGTCCGCGGTCGAGGAGATCACTCGCCTCGTATAGCCGTCGCGTGCGGGTCCTCGCCGAAGATTGGCTCCAGGCCCGCCTCGCCACGCGCGATGAGCCCCGCCCACCGTGCGTCGAACTCCCGCGCCGTGGGATTATTTCCCATCGACGCCAAGCTTCTCATCTGATGAGTCACCGGCCGAATAGCGGTGTACAGATACCGAGCCGCCTCGGCGGCATTGTGCGGGGTTCCGTCGGGGGAGACGTAGCCCGCCTGCGGCTCTGGCACCTCCGCTCCGAGACTTCCCAGGATGGTGTGAACCTGTCCACGAAGGCTGCGTAAGCGGGTGGCCAGCGAACCCAGCAGATTCTGGTGCGCGCCCCCATCGGCGGCCATGGCCACGCCGGTGGCGTAGACCGCGGCATAGATCAGATCCATAAGATGCGCGAGGCTTTCGCTGTGCTGCTTGTGGCCCGCCGCTACTTCGTCGAGATTCAGCGCCTTAGCTTCGGCCAGCTCCGGAGCCGCTTGGGCGGTCGCCGCCGCGGCGTACAGGCCCGTCAGGGTTCCCCCGGGATCGCCGTCCTGCAGTGCAACCAGCAGGGCTTGTTCCACTGGCAGCGTTGCGGACGGCGTCTCCAATGCATCCACGCATTCCTGCGGCGGGTTGCCGTCCCGGTCAGTACCGCACTGCCGCAGAAACTCCTGCTTCACAATGTCAGCCTGCTCCGCGAACATGGACGCCCACGCGTCACCCTCGGCGCTGCGTTGGACGGCGGCACCGTAGGCGTCGAGAACGCGGGAGTTGAGGTTCACCTTCGGCGTGAACACATCCGTGGTACAGGCCGACGTGGCGACCGCCGTGGTGCCGAGGAGACCTGCGAGGGCGAACAGCTGGCGTCGGGAATAGGGAACGGTGTAGAAGCGCATCACATTCAGCATAGTACTGTCGGTACCTATGGCATTCCCAAGCAAAGAACAAGTGCAGAGTTTTCTTCACCCCGTGATCGCCGAGTTCGGTGTGGAACTCGAAGACGTGGAGGTGGCCAAGGCAGGCGCCAAGTCCCGAGTGAAGGTTCTGGTCGACGCGCCAGATCTGGATGCGGTGGAGGAGATTTCGAAGTCCGTCTCTGAGTCGTTCGACGCGGCCGAGGAGCGCGGCGAGCTGAATTTCGGGCCGGGCTACACCTTGGAAGTGTCCACCCCGGGGTTGGATTTCCCGCTGACCGCCGAGCGCCACTGGCGTAAGAACATTGGACGGCTGGTGAGACTTAAGGATGGGCGAAAGGTTCGCATCGCGCAGGTGGATGGGGAAAACGTGATCCTGATCGCAGCGCAGAAGAAGAACCTGGACGTTTTCCGTCAGCAATTGGCGGAAGTGGCCGGTGCGGTGGTAGAAGTTGAGTTCAACGCGGTACCGCAGCAGGAGGCTCAACTGGTGGGCCTGGATGTGGACGCGTATAACTTCTAACCCCAGCAGTTTTTCTCCCAAGGAGCACAATTGAACATCGACATGGCGGCATTGAAGGCACTGGAAAAGCAGGAGAACGTGCCGCTCGATGAGCTACTGGCGGGGATCAAGCGGGGGCTGCTGGAGGCCTACAGGGGAATCTCTCACTACGACGGCCCGGCCCGCGTGGACATTGACGAGATCAGCGGCACAGTCACCGTCTATCAAATCGAGAAGAACGAGGACGGGGAGGTCATCGGCAACATCGACGACACCCCGACGGACTTCGGTCGCGCTGGGGCCCTGGCGGTCCGTGAGGCCATCCGCTTCCGCATTAATTCCTCTCGCGTTCAGGCGAAGTACGACGAGTACTCGGACCTGCGCTACACGGTAGTCAACGGCATCGTCACGGCCGATGCGCGCGCGAACGAACGCGGCGTGGTGGTGGTCCATCTGGGCACGGAGGCCAACGGCATGGACGGCCAGATCCTGCCTGCTGAGCTGATCCCGGGGGAGAAACTGGAGCACGGAATGCGCGTGCGTGCCTTTGTCACCGATGTGATCAACAACGGCAACCGCAGCGTGCAGATCAACTTGTCCCGCACCCATCCAGAACTGGTCCGTGGGCTGTTTGCGCTGGAGGTTCCCGAGGTGGCGGACGGGTCCGTGGAGATCGTGTCCGTTGCGCGCGAGGCCGGCCACCGCACGAAGATTGCTGTGAAGTCCACGATTAAGGGGCTGAACGCGAAGGGTGCCTGCATTGGTCCGCGGGGCCAGCGCGTCGCCAACATCATGGCGCAGCTGGGCGGCGAGAAGATCGACATTGTGGATTACAGCGACGATCCTGCTGTCTTCGTGGGCAATGCCCTGGCACCGTCGAAGGTGGTTAGCGTGATTGTGACCGACGCCGAGCTTCAGGTCGCGAAAGCCACCGTTCCTGAGTACCAGTTGAGTCTGGCGATCGGCCGTGAAGGGCAAAATGCACGCTTGGCGGCGCGCCTGACGGGATGGAAGATCGACATCCACCCAGACACGGCGTAGGACAGTGGGTTAACAGTTCCCGGCTTTTTCGCGGTACACTTGTGGGTGGTCTTGGGACTTCCAAGGCGACAACATGTCAATGAGTGGGGATGGTGCGTCTGTGAATGATAACCGTCCTCTGAGAACCTGTGTGGTCACGCGTGCGAAACGGCCGCAGGATGGACTGCTGCGGTGCGTCGCTCAGGCGAGTCCGGATGGGACGATGAAGATTGTTCCCGATCCTGACCGTGTGAAGCCTGGGCGTGGAGCATGGATTACACCCACGTTGTCGGTATGGGAAGCCGCCGTGAAACGTCGAGCGTTCGCTCGTGCGTTGAAGTTGTCCACCACCGTGGTGGATGCAGACCCTGTACGTGTTCACTTAGAACAAAAGGAAACCGACCATTGATGAGCGCACGATGAAGCAGCATCAGCGATGATCACGATCAAGTACGGGAGCCGTACGTAGCCGGTGAGATTCTGGCCTGCGGCTCCATAAACCAAAAGGAGAGTAGTGCCCGGAAAGCTACGCGTTCACGAGCTCGCGAAAGAACTCGGAATTACCAGCAAAGAACTTCTCGCCACGCTGAAGGAGCAAGGCGAGTTTGTTAAGACTGCATCCTCGACCGTAGAACCGCCTGTGGTCAAGAAGATGAAGGCCTTCTACAAGGTCGACGAGAAGAAGGATGCCGAGAAGGCTCCGTCTAGTGCATCCAAGCCAGGACCTAAGCCGGGTCCCAAGCCAGGACCTAAGCCTGGGCCGGCAGCACAATCTAGTCCAAAGCCCGCGCCCAAGCCAGGTCCTAAGCCGGGTCCCGGTCCGAAGCCGGGTCCGAAGCCTGGACCTAAGCCAGGAGGCCGTGCGCCTCGAGTGGCGAACAACCCATTCTCCTCCGGCAACGGAGACGGCCGCCCGGCGCCACGCCCACGCGGTGGTCAGGCAACCCCTGGCGACATGCCACGTCCGGGCAACCGCCCCGGCGCGCGTCCAGGCCCACGTCCCGGCGCAAAGCCTGGTCAGGGTGGTGCCAAGGGCCGCGGCTCCGGAGCATCGGAGCGTCAGGGCGGCGGCCGTCGGCCATCGCCGGCTAACATGCCGAAGCAGCCGAACCCAGGCCAGATGCCAGCCCACGCCAGCGGATTCAACGGTGGCTCCGGCGGCGGTCGCGGCAGCGGTGGCCCCGGCGGACCAGGAGGTCCACGCGGCGGCCGAGGTGGGCGTCGGGGAGGCACGGCAGGTGCGTTTGGACGTCCAGGTGGCGCACCGCGTAAGGGACGCAAGTCGAAACGTCAGAAGCGCAACGAGTACGAGGCAATGCAGGCACCATCCGTTGTGGGTGGCGTGAAGCTGCCGAACGGTAAGGGTGCCAGCCTGCGCCTCGCTCGTGGTGCGTCCCTGATGGACTTCGCCGAGAAGATCGACGCCGATGCCGCAGCATTGGTCCAGGCCCTGTTCAACCTGGGTGAGATGGTTACCGCCACCCAGTCCGTGTCCGATGAAACCCTGATGCTTCTGGGTGAGGAGATGGACTACAAGGTGGAGGTTGTCTCCCCAGAGGATGAGGACCGCGAGCTGCTGGAATCCTTCGATCTGCAGTTCGGTGAGGACGAGGGTACGGATGAGGATCTGGCCAAGCGTCCTCCAGTGGTGACCGTGATGGGTCACGTGGATCACGGTAAGACCCGCCTGTTGGACACCATCCGCAAGGCCAACGTGGGTGGCGGAGAAGCTGGCGGCATTACGCAGCACATCGGCGCCTACCAGGTTCCCGTGGACATGGAGGGCGAGGAGCGTTTGGTGACATTCCTGGATACCCCAGGTCACGAGGCCTTCACCGCCATGCGTGCCCGTGGTGCGAAGTCCACGGACATCGCGATCCTGGTGGTTGCGGCGGACGACGGCGTGATGCCTCAGACCGTGGAGGCCATCAACCACGCGAAGGCTGCAGACGTGCCGATCGTGGTGGCTGTGAACAAGATCGATAAGGAAGGCGCTCAGCCGGACAAGATTCGTGGCCAGCTGACCGAGTACGGTCTGATCCCAGAAGAATATGGTGGAGAAACCATGTTCGTGGACATCTCCGCAAAGCAGGGCACCAACATCGAGTCCCTGCTGGAGGCCGTGCTGCTGACTGCGGATGCGTCTCTGGATCTGCGCGCGAACCCGGACATGGACGCCCAGGGCGTGGCCATCGAGTCTCACCTGGACCGTGGACGCGGACCTGTGGCGACCATCCTGGTGCAGCGCGGTACGCTGCGCGTGGGTGACTCCATTGTGGTCGGTGACGCGCACGGTCGTGTGCGCCGCATGATCGACGAGCATGGTCTGGACGTGGACGAGGCTGGACCATCGCGTCCTGTCCAGGTCCTGGGTCTGACCTCGGTGTCCGGTGCTGGCGATAACCTGCTGGTGGTGGACGAGGACCGTACCGCTCGCCAGATTGCTGACCGCCGTTCGGCCCGCCGCCGCAACGCCTTGCAGGCCAAGAACCGTAAGCGCGTGTCCCTGGAGGATCTGGATGCAGTGTTGAAGGAGACGAATACGCTGAACCTGATCCTGAAGGGCGACAACGCGGGTACCGTCGAGGCCCTGGAAGATGCCCTGCTGAAGATCGAGGTGGACGACGAAGTGGCGTTGAACATCATCGACCGCGGTGTGGGTGCTGTGACGGAGACCAACGTCAGCCTGGCGGCTGCCTCCGACGCAGTGATCATCGGCTTCAACGTCCGTGCCG
This sequence comes from Corynebacterium zhongnanshanii, assembly GCF_014490575.1. Classification (NCBI taxonomy): domain Bacteria; kingdom Bacillati; phylum Actinomycetota; class Actinomycetes; order Mycobacteriales; family Corynebacteriaceae; genus Corynebacterium; species Corynebacterium zhongnanshanii. The sequence continues at coordinate 1,153,496 of NZ_CP061033.1, read as the reverse complement.
AGGGCAAGGCTACCGAGGTGGCCAACACCGAAGGCGTGGACATCCGGTACTACTCGGTGATCTACCGCGCGATCGAAGAGGTCGAGGCAGCTCTGAAGGGCATGCTGAAGCCTATCTATGAGGAGCGCGAGCTGGGCCGGGCGGAGATCCGTGCGATCTTCAAGGCCTCCTCCGTGGGCCTCATTGCAGGTTGCATGGTGGAGTCCGGCAAGGTCCGCCGCAACGCGCAGGTGCGTCTGGTGCGCGATGGAAACGTGGTTGCCGAGAAGGCAAACATCGATTCCTTGCGCCGCGAGAAGGACGACGTCACCGAGGTGGCGGCCGGTTACGAATGCGGTATGGTGCTGTCCTACCCAGACATTCAGATCGGCGATGTCATCGAGGCCTACGAGTTGGTTGAGGTTCCACGCGACTAGTCGTGTGGTGACAGTGTGAAGGAGAAATAATGGTTGATCACGCCCGTGCCGCTCGCATGGCCAAGCGTATCCAGCAGATTGTGGCCTCGGCGATCGAGCGAGAGATCAAGGATCCTCGCTTGGAGTTCGTGACCATCACGGATGCCCGTGTGACGGGCGATCTCCACGACGCGACGGTGTTCTACACCGTCCGCGGCAAGACGGTCGACGAGGAGCCGAACCTCGCGCAAGCAGAGCGCGCCTTGGAGAAGGCTCGCGGCCAGCTGCGCAAGATTGTCGGCGACCAGCTGTCGGTCCGTTTCACGCCCACGTTGAGTTTCTCCTTCGACTCGGTGCCGGAGGTTTCGGCACACATGGAAGAACTGCTGGCAAAGGCTCGCGCCCAGGACGAGGCGATTCGGGCGCAGGCGGCGCAAGCCACGCCTGCGGCGGATGGTGATCCGTACAAGCCGAGCCGCGATGAGCAGTAGCAGTACCCCCAACGCTAGGAGCATTCTTGCCCTAGCGTTTCCTGCTCTCATTGTCCTGTCGGCCACCCCGCTGTACCTGTTGTGGGATACCGCCGTGGTGGGCAGGTTGGGTGCCCAGGAGTTGGCCGCGTTGGCGGCCGGCTCCACGGTGCTGAGTACCGTCACCACCCAGCTGACGTTTTTGTCCTATGGCACCACCGCCCGCGCCGCGCGACACTACGGTGCCGGGCGGCATGCGGACGCGGTCTATGAGGGCGTGCAGGCCACGTGGGTGGCCGTTGCCGTGGGCGCACTGTTGGTGGCTGGGGTGTTCAGCTTCACGCACCCGATTATGAGCTTCTTCACCCGCGATCCCGAGGTCCAGGACCTGGCTGTGCAGTGGATGCACGTCACGTGCGCGTCCATCATTCCCGCTCTCATTGTGATGGCGGGTAATGGCTGGTTGCGCGGCATGTCCAATACCCGGTGGCCGCTGTGGTTTACGCTGCTGGGCGTGGTGCCGATGGCGGTGACCGTCCCCGTGGCCGTGCGGCACTACGGGATGGTGGGCTCGGCTTACGCCAACGTGTTGGGTGAGTTCATTGTGGCCACCTGCTTCCTGATTGCCCTCGTGCTGCGGTGGAGGGCCGTGGGGGATGGGCGCTCGATGGCGCCCCAGTGGCCGATCATCAAGGCGCAGCTGGTGCTGGGCCGCGACCTCATTGTGCGTTCCCTGTCCTTCCAGGTCGCCTTTATTTCGGCTGCGTCGGTGGCGGGGAGCTTCGGTGCGGCGTCGTTAGCCGCGCATCAGATCTTGCTGCAGTTGTGGAACTTCTTGACGTTGGTGCTGGATTCGGTGGCCATTGCCGCCCAGGCGCTGGTGGGGGCGGCGCTCGGTGCCCAGCGGTGGCTGCATGCCCGCCGCGTGGGCGTGATTGTGCTGCGTTTTTCCATGGTCGCCTCGGTGGTGATTGTGGTGGGGCTCGCTGCGGGTGCGTCGGTGCTGCCGCGCCTGTTTAGCTCCGACGCCGAAGTTCTCGATGCCATGAGCGTTCCATGGTGGATGCTGGTCGTGTTGGCGCTGCTGGGTGGCGTGGTGTTTGCCCTGGATGGCGTTCTGTTGGGGGCGTCCGATGTGGCGTTCTTGAGGACCGCCACGATTGTCAGCGCGCTGGTGGGGTTCTTGCCGGTGGTCTGGTTGGCGAAGGTGTTCGACTGGGGTCTGCCCGGCGTGTGGTGCGGCCTGGTGGCGTTCGTGGCGGTCAGGCTGGTCGCGGTGGTGTGGAGGTTCCGCGGGGATGCATGGATTGTTAACACAAGTTAATTTTTTTCACTATAGTTAACACAGGTATGCACCTGTGGATGGTGGGAGAGAGGCGAACAACCATGAAGAAGCGCACCCTGTGGGCTGTGAGCGATCTTCATATCAACTCTCCCGGCAACAGGGCTCTGATGGACGAACACGTCCAGCCCCAGCACCCCCAGGACTGGCTCATCGTCGCGGGAGACATCGCTGAGAAGATGGAGGTGGTGATCGACGTACTGCGCGAGCTGCGCCAGCGCTTCGAGCAAGTGATCTACGCCCCCGGCAACCATGAAATGTTTTCCCGAAGCCAGGACACCTTCAAAGGCAAGAACAAGTATCAGGCCTTGATCAGCGCCTGCCGCTCCATTGGGGTGCTGACCCCGGAGGATCGGTATCCCGTGTTCGCGGGCCACACCGTGGTGCCCATGTTCACGCTCTACGATCACTCGTGGCGCGATCCGGCGATCACACCCAGCCAGGCCATCGACGCCGCGATCGAAAACGGCTTCGTGCTTACAGACCACTGGGCCATCTCGCCGTTCGAGGACGTTCCGCAATGGTGCCGCGAGCGGCTGAGCTACACGGTGAGCCGGCTGTCTCGTGTTGACGGACCCACCATCTTGGTGAATCATTGGCCCTTGGTGAGAGAAGCAATGCAGGGAATCCCCGCCCAAGATATCGGCCTGTGGTCCGGCACGAGGCACACGCAGCAATGGCCTCGCCGGTACCGCGCCACGGCGGTGATCTATGGGCATCTGCACGTTCCTCGCACAATTTCGCTGGAAGGTGTAACACATGTGGAGGTCTCACTCGGTTATCCCAAGGAAAGACTTCGCACACTGCCACCCAGACTTCACACTCACACGTGGCCATACCCAGTTCTGACAGAGGAGGTGTCCATCCCATGAGGCGCGATGTATTGCTGAAAAACACGCTCATCGACGAGTCTCTGGTGCCCGCGGGCACCCGCTGCGTGGAGATGCACACGTCTTCGGAGAACCTTGACCACTACCTGCTGTTGGACGAAGCGGAACAGGAGCTGGTGGCGCACGCTGTGGATAAGCGCAAGTCCGACTTCGGCGACTCCCGCTGGTGCGCTCACCAAGCGATGCGCGAGCTAGTGCACGATGGTCTGATCATGCGAGGTCAACGCGGCATGCCCGTCTTTCCGGAGGGCATTACCGGATCCTTGACGCATACCGAGGGCTTCCGCGCAGCCATCGTGGGACGTAGCTACCAGTGGAGGTCCTTAGGCATCGACGCCGAACCGGCAACCCACCTGCCCGAGGGAGTGTTCCCGGCCATCGCCCGGCCAGAAGAGCAGCGCCGCCTCCGGCGCCTGGTGCGGCACCACGACATTCCTGTAGTGGATAAGGTCCTCTTCTCCGCAAAGGAAACCACGTACAAGGCATGGTTCCCCCTGACGCGCCGCTTCTTGGATTTCGATCAGGCTGATATTGACATCCGCCCCGATGGCACGTTCACGTCCTATCTCTTGACCCGCCCCGTGCCCGTGCCCTTCATCCAAGGGCGCTGGGCCGTGCGGGACGGCTTCGTGGTGACGGTCGCCGGCGTCGCTCGTACCTAGAGGCCATGCGGGCGGGCTACGAACACGCTCGCCGCGCGGCGTCCCTGCTCCTTGAGCAGAGCCATCGCCTGGCCGCTGGGAGTGACCACCGCGTAGACCTCCTTCCGGCCCACCGGCTCCAGCCACTTACCCATGGCAATGTCGGTGCCCTGCTCCTCGCTGATTTCTCGGGTGGGGAAGCAGCGGATCATCGCGGTGTCCAAGTCCATCGTCAAGGAATTATCCTCCTCCAGCTGCTCCAGCGTGCGGCAGTCGGCGATGTCAAAAGGCCCCACGGACGTCCGACGCAAGGCGACCAGGTGGCCACCCACGCCCAAGTCCTCGCCCACGTCCCGGGCAATCGAACGGATATACGTTCCAGAAGAACAGTGGACGGCCATGCGGACGTCGATATGATCGGGCGCCTCGGCGTCGATGCCTAAAATATCCAGAGAGTGCACGGTGACGGGGCGCTCCGGCAGCACCACGTCCTCGCCAGCCCGGACACGCTCATGGGCGCGCCGACCATCGATCTTGATGGAGCTCACAGAGCTGGGACGCTGCATAATGTCGCCCACCTGACGCGCGCACGCCTGGCGCACACGCTCCTCGGTGAGCCCCGCAGTGGAGGTGGAGGACAGGACATCGCCCTCGGCGTCGTCGGTCACGGTGGACATGCCCAGCCGCATGGTGGCCTCGTAGCGCTTGTCATGGGTGACCACATGCGCCAGGAACTTCGTGCCCCGCTCCACACCGACCACCAACACACCCGTGGCCATCGGATCCAACGTGCCCGAATGCCCCACGCGACGGGTCCCCATAATCCGGCGCAGACGGGCCACAACATCGTGCGATGTCATACCCGCCGGCTTATCCACAAGAACCACACCAGAGGAATCGAGGATGCTACTCATGCAGACCATCATAGGTGGAGTAAAGTTGCGGGGGTGACTATCTGGTATGGACTCGACAGGGTTCCCGAACATTTGGGACGCAACGGAACTGTAGTGACCATCGGTGTGTTCGACGGCGTGCACCGAGGACACCAAGAACTGGTAACACGGGCAGTGGCACGGGCGCGAGAGCTCGACGTGCCCTCCGTCATGTTCACCTTCGACCCGCACCCCACCTTCATCTTCCGTCCCAGCAGCGTGCCCAAGCTGCTAGGCACCGTTGAGCAGCGCGCGCAGCTGGCGCACGACATGGGGATCGACCACGTGGTGGTCATCGGCTTCACCCCAGAGATCGCCTCTTGGAGCCCCGCGGAATACGTGGACCGCGTGCTGGTTGAGCTGCTTAACGCGAAGTCCGTGATCATCGGGCAGAACTTCACCTTCGGGCACAAGGCCTCCGGAACGAGTGAGAGCATGCGTGAGCTGGGGGAGGCGCGCGGCATCGACGTGGACGTGGTGACCCTGCAGGAAGAGGACGAGCACGTCATCTGCTCTACGTGGATCCGGGACGCGCTCGCCGAGGGGAAGGTTGCCGAGGCGATGACCGCGCTGGGCAGGCCGTTTGCCGTGCAGGGTGAAGTGACCCACGGAGCGGGGCGTGGGGGCCGAGCGTTGGGCTTTCCCACCGCGAACCTGTACTTCCAGGACATTTATGCGCTGCCTGCGGATGGGGTGTACGCAGGGTTCGTGACCGTTGTGGATTCCGGCCAGGACGCCGAGAAGGTGGGCACCATGCCTGTGGGACAGCGGCTTCCGGCGGCTATCTCCGTGGGTACGAACCCCACCTTCGGGCACGAACCCCGCAGCGTGGAATCCTTCATCCTGGATCACGAGGCCGACCTCTACGGCAAGGACGTGCGCGTAGAGTTCATCGAACACCTGCGTGGGATGGAAACCTACGAGTCCCTGGATGAACTCATCCGCGCCATCACGAATGATGTTGCGCAGACGCGCCGCGCTGTGCTAAAGTTCCAAGGTCTGTGACTGTGGTCCACGGTAGTTGCAGCATGACCTTTTGCGTGGACTGAAACAACTACTAAGGAGATAATCCATGGCACTGTCCAAGGAGCAGAAGGCTGAAACCCTCAAGGAGTTTGGCCTGCACGAGACCGACACCGGTTCCCCAGAGGCTCAGATCGCACTGCTGACCGTCCGCATCCGTCAGCTGACCGAGCACCTCAAGTTCCACAAGCACGACCACCACTCCCGCCGTGGTCTGCTGCTGCTGGTTGGTCGCCGCCGTGGCCTGCTGAAGTACCTGTCCGAGAACAACGTTGACCGTTACCGTTCTCTGATCGAGCGCCTGGGACTGCGTCGCTAGGCTCATTGTTAGTAAAAATCACGCCACTATCGCTGACGATAGTGGCGTTTTTTGCATAGTAAGGTAGCCTTTTTGACGTACGACCGTTTGAACGCTCAGGCCGGCACCGATGATTTGGCCACGTGAGCGCTCAAGCAGAAAGTTGAGAGCATGAGCCCTCAGAAGAAGAACACGAAGAAGACTACGAAGCCCGCCAAGATCCAGGCGGAATTGGTGGACGACGAAGCCGGCATCTGGCAGGCCTCCGCCACCATCGACAACGGTGATTTCGGACAGCGCACCATCACCTTTGAAACTGGCTTGCTTGCCCGCCAGGCTGACGGGGCAGTGACCGCATACCTGGACGAGGACACGATGATGCTGTCCACCACGTCCTCCTCCAACACCCCACGCGAGGGCATTGACTTCTTCCCGCTGACAGTGGACGTGGAAGAGCGCATGTACGCCGTGGGGCGCATCCCCGGTAGCTTCTTCCGCCGTGAAGGCCGCCCGGGCACCGAAGCCATCCTGGCATGCCGACTAATCGACCGTCCGCTGCGCCCCACCTTCGCGAAGGGACTGCGCAACGAGGTACAGGTCATCGTGACCGTGTTGTCCCTGGACCCACAGGATATGTACGACGTGGTGGCCATCAACGCCGCCTCCGCATCCACCCAGCTGTCTGGCCTGCCTGTATCCGGCCCCGTGGGCGGTGTGCGCATGGCTCTGGTGGCAGACGAGGATCACCCAGACGGCCAGTGGGTAGCGTTCCCCACCCGCGAGCAGGCGGAGCAGTCCGTGTTCGAACTGGTTGTTGCCGGCCGTGTGACGGAGCCAGCGAAGCCGCGCGGCCGTGGCCGCAAGCCAGCCCAGTCCACGCCGAATGTGGCCGTGATGATGGTGGAGGCCGGCGCTACCCACAACGTGGTGGAGCGCATCGCTGAGGGCGCCCCTGCTCCTACGGAGGCCGTGGTGGCCGAGGGCATCGAGGCTGCTAAGCCTTTCATCGCCACCCTGTGCGAGGCTCAGGAGGCTCTGGCGAAGGCTGTGCCGAGCGAGCAGCGCGAACTGGAGCTGTTCCCACCGTTCGGTGCCGACGTGCAGACCGCCGTGGAGGCCGAGGCCCTGGAAGCCCTGGGCGACATCATGAGCATCGCCGACAAGCAGGAGCGTGACGACGCCCTGGCCGCGAACCTGGAGGAGACAGTCGACGCCCTCGGTGACACGTTCCCTGAGCGCGAGAAGGAAATCGCCGCGGCACACAACGACGTCACCAAGCAGCTCGTGCGCCGGCGCATCCTGGAAGATGGTTTCCGCATCGACGGCCGCAAGAGCACCACTATCCGCGACCTCGGCATTGTGGTCCAGCTGGTGCCACGTGCCCACGGCTCCGCCCTGTTCGAGCGAGGCGAGACGCAGATCCTGGGTGTGACCACCCTGGACATGCTGAAGATGGAGCAGCAGATCGACTCTCTGGCTCCGGAGACTCACAAGCGCTACATCCACCACTACAACTTCCCGCCGTACTCCACCGGAGAAACCGGCAGGGTCGGTTCGCCGAAGCGGCGTGAAATTGGACATGGTGCCCTGGCCGAGCGCGCTTTGGTGCCGGTGATTCCCTCCCGCGAGGAGTTCCCGTACACCATCCGCCAGGTCTCTGAGGCGTTGGGATCCAACGGCTCCACCTCTATGGGATCCGTCTGTGCCTCCACCCTGAGCCTGTATAACGCTGGTGTGCCGCTGAAGGCACCCGTGGCCGGTATCGCCATGGGTCTCGTGACCGGCAAGGTGGGTAACAAGGACAAGTACGTGACCCTGACCGACATTCTTGGTGCCGAGGACGCCTTCGGCGACATGGATTTCAAGGTGGCCGGAACCGAAGACTTCATCACGGCTCTGCAGCTGGACACCAAGCTCGACGGTATTCCTTCCGAGGTGCTCGCCGAGGCGCTGGGCCAGGCACGCGAAGCACGTCTGGAGATTCTGGGCCTTATGAACGACGCGATTGACGCCCCCGATGAGATGAGCGAGTTCGCTCCTCGTATCACCAGCGTGACGGTCCCCGTGAACAAGATCGGTGAAATCATCGGCCCTAAGGGCAAGAACATTAACCAGATCACCGAGGACACCGGCGCGAACATCACCATCGAGGAGGACGGCACCGTCTTTATTTCGGCGACCAGCTCCACCGCGGCGGAGGAGGCCACGGAGAAGATCAACGCCATCGCTAACCCGCAGTTGCCGAAGGTGGGAGATCGCTTCCTGGGCACGGTCGTGAAGACCACTGCCTTTGGTGCGTTCATCTCCCTGCTGCCAGGCCGCGATGGCCTGCTGCACATCTCCAATATCGGTGGCGACCGTCGCATCGAGAAGGTGGAGGACGAGGTGTCCGTTGGCGAGAAACTGGAAGTGGAAATCGCCGATATTGATAACCGCGGCAAGATCTCGTTGATTCTGGTCGACGAGGACTAAGGCACCGCACAACGCAATCGAGTGAAGGGAAAGCACAGATGACTAAGGTCGGAGTTTTGGGAGCACAGGGCCGCGTTGGCTCAGCCATCGTGACGGCAGTGGAGGCCGATCCACAGCTGGAGCTGGCCGCGGCACTGGATGCCGGAGACGATCTGCAGCTGCTCGTCGACAATGGGGTAGAGGTCGTGGTGGACTTCACCATCCCCGCCGCCGTGATGGACAACCTCAAGTTCTGTGTGGAGCACGGCATCCACGCCGTGGTGGGAACCACCGGGTGGACCGAAGATCGCTACGCACAGCTTAAAGAATGGCTGGCCGCCAACCCTTCCACAGGTGTGCTGATCGCGCCGAACTTTGCCATCTCCGCAGTGCTCACGATGAAGTTCGCGGAAATCGCGGCACCCTACTTCGAGTCTGCCGAGGTTGTGGAGCTGCACCACCCCAACAAGGTGGATGCGCCTTCCGGAACAGCGGTGCACACTGCAGAAGGTATCGCGCGGGCGCGGGCAGCGGCCGGCCTGGGCGAGCAGCCGGACGCCACCGAGCAGGCTCTGCCGGGAGCTCGCGGCGCTGACGTGGACGGCGTTCCCGTGCACGCTGTGCGCATGACCGGCATGGTCGCGCACGAGCAGGTCATCTTCGGCACTCGAGGACAGTCTCTGACCATCAAGCAGGATTCCTACGACCGTGAGTCCTTCGTCCCGGGAGTGCTGCTCGGCGTCGAAAAAATTGGGTCGCATCCCGGGTTGACGGTGGGACTAGAGCACTTTATGGACCTGTAAGCATGGCCACCATCGCCGAGCTCTCCATCGACCTGGTGGGGCACACCACGTTCGCCCCACCGAGTGATGTGCGGTGGAGTACGGATGCCGCGGACGGGTCCGCCCTGTCGGAGTTCGCCGGACGCGCCTGCTACGAAACGTGGGATAAGCCCAACCCGCACACGGCCACGAACCAGGCCTACGTGCGTCACATCCTGGATGTGGGGCATACTGCGGTTCTGGAGCACTCCTCGGCGAGCATGTACCTCCGGGGCGTGTCGCGCTCGTGCAGCCATGAGATCATGAGGCATCGGCACTTCTCTTTTTCACAACTGTCGCAGAGGTACGTGCCCGCGGAGGAAGCACGCGTGGTAGTGCCGGCGGCAGTGCGGGCTGATGAGCAGCTCACGCGCCTGTTTCTTCAATCCGCCGATGTCGCTCATCAGGCCTACGAAGAGATTCTTCAAGGCATTTCGGCGCAGGGGCTGAATCAAGGGTCCCACGCCGCGGTGCGGGCGAAGCAGGCTCGTCAGGCAGCGCGCGCTGTGCTGCCGAACTGCACCGAAACCCGTTTTGTCATGACCGGAAACTTCCGCAGCTGGAGGCACTTCATCGGGACACGCGCCGCCGAGCATGCGGACCCGGAGATTCGGCGGATCGCAGTAGAATGCCTCGAGAAGCTGAAGCAGATTTCGCCCGAGGTGTTTGATGACTTTAGCGTGGTAGATCTGGTCGATGGTGGCCGCATGGCCACCAGCCCTTATGTCAACGAATTTTAGTGCGCGGCTCACTTAAGCCGTGCCAATTCAACAGTTTGCTATCGAGAAAGGTACTGTGGGGAGCTATGAGTACAGGTATTGTGGCAACGAACGGAGCCGAGCATTTCGGCACGATCTCAGTTGCGATGGTGACTCCTTTTAAGAAGGACGGAACCGTCGACTTGGACGCCGGTGTATCACTCGCTGGTCATCTGGTAGAACAAGGCCTCGATTCTCTGATCCTCGCCGGAACTACCGGCGAATCTCCAACCACTGGAGCATCGGAGAAATTAGACCTGCTCAGAGCAGTACGATCCGAACTGGGAGACAGTGTGAAGCTGGTCGCCGGTGCAGGATCGTACGATACGGCTGCCTCTGTGGAACTCGCCAAGGCCTCTGCTGAGGCCGGCGCAGATTCACTGCTGGTCGTGACGCCTTATTACTCCCGTCCAAGCCAGGAAGGATTGGTTCAGCACTTCACCACGGTGGCAGATGCTGTGGACATTCCTATCTGTCTGTATGACATTCCTTCTCGCTCTGTGATCCCCATCGAACAAGACACCCTGCGTCGTCTTGCAGAACACCCCAACATCCAGGCAGTGAAAGACGCTAAGGGCGATATCTTCCACGCCATGGAACTCATTGAAACCACCGATCTCGCCTGGTATTCCGGCGACGATCCGCTCAACCTGCCGTGGCTTGCCGCGGGGGCAACTGGTTTCATTTCCGTCATTGGACACGTGGCAGCCGCGGAACTTCGCGCACTGCGCAACGCCTATGACGCAGGGGATCTTGCTGAAGCCCGACGCATCGCTGTGTCCCTGGCTCCATTGCAAGAAGCGCAGGCTCGGTTGGGAGGCGTTACATTCGCCAAGGCAGCACTGAAGCTTCTTGGGCATGACGTGGGAGCACCACGCCTGCCCATCCTCGAACCTAGCGATGCTGAATACGAACAGCTCGCTCACGACTTACAACGAGCAGGATTCCTTCAGTAAGGACACCGCTCGTACAAGGGAAATATGACTGAACAACGTTCCAGGGCACGCAAAGTGACCCGGAAGGCTGGTTCTCCTAGCGCTGAGACCGTAGCAGCGGCACAGGAGAACGGCGAAGAGACGAAGAAGAACACGAATAATAAGAACGGCGGGGGACGAAACCGCCGCTCTCGCGGAGGCCGCGGAAACGGTGGCAACGGCGGACGCAACCGCGGAGGTCGCGGGCAGGACAACCAGCGCTCAGGCGCATTGAAGACAATGCAGGGCGCTGACCTCACTCAGCGCCTCCCTCAGCCACCAAAGCTGGCCAAGGGCGATCTGCGCATCGTCGCGTTGGGTGGTATCTCGGAGATCGGCCGCAACATGACTGTCTTCGAGTACAACGGCCGCCTGCTCATCATTGACTGTGGTGTGTTGTTCCCGAGTTCCGATGAGCCGGGCGTGGACCTGATCCTGCCAGACTTCTCCTACATGGAGGACAAGTGGGACCGTGTGGAAGCACTGGTGGTGACCCACGGTCACGAGGACCACATCGGCGCCATCCCATGGATGCTGAAGCAGCGCGCTGATATTCCTATCATCGCCTCTCGCTTCACCTGCGCGTTGATCGCTGCGAAGTGCCAGGAGCACCGTCAGCGTCCGAAGCTGATCGAGGTGGATGAGAACTCCCACGAGTCTCGCGGGCCTTTCGACATCCGCTTCTTCGCGGTAAACCACTCCATCCCGGAGTGCCTGGGCATCGCACTGAAGACTGGTGCGGGCCTTGTTGTCCACACCGGCGACATCAAGCTAGACCAGACCCCGCTGGACAAGCGCCCCACGGACCTGCCCGCACTGTCCCGCTTCGGCGACGAGGGCATCGACCTGTTCCTGTGCGACTCCACGAACGCCACCACGCCGGGTGTGTCCGGTTCGGAGGCTGATCTGGTGCCGACCATCAAGCGTTTGGTGGGCGACGCCAAGCAGCGCGTGATTTTCGCCTCCTTCGCGTCGAACGTGTCGCGCGTGCAGTCCGCGGTGGATGCCGCCGTTGCCGCGGGCCGTAAGGTCGCCTTCAATGGCCGTTCCATGATCCGCAACATGGAGATCGCGGAGCGCATGGGCTACCTGAACGCGCCAAAGGGAACCATCGTCACGATGGACGAGGCTGCAAAGATGGCGCCGCACAAGGTTCTTCTGGTGACCACGGGCACCCAGGGTGAGCCGATGGCCGCCCTGTCCCGCATGGCTCGTCGCGAGCACCGCCAGATCAACGTGAAGGCTGGAGACCTGATCATCCTGTCCTCCTCCTTGGTGCCTGGCAACGAAGAGGCCGTGTTCGGCGTGATCAATATGCTCTCGCAGATCGGTGCCACCGTGGTTACTGGACGCGACGCCAAGGTGCACACGTCTGGTCACGGCTATGCTGGCGAGCTGCTGTTCCTGTACAACGCCGCGCGTCCGCGCAATGCGATGCCAGTCCACGGTGAGTGGCGGCACATTCGCGCCAACAAGGAGCTCGCGATCTCGACTGGTGTGAACCCGAAGAATATTCCATTGGCACAGAATGGTGTGTTTGTGGACCTGCACAAGGGCCACGCCAAGGTGGTTGGTCAGACCACCGTCGGTAACTTGTACGTGGATGGTTCCCGGATGGGTGACATCGGAACCGAGGTTCTGGAAGACCGCACGGCCATGGCCGAAGGTGGCCTGGTGTCCATCACCGTGGTGATCGATAACCGCACCGGCCGTCCTCTGGAGGCTCCGACGGTGAAGACCAATGGCTTCTCCGACGACGCCCGGGACATCGTGAAGGAACTCACCGGTGCCGTGGACAACATCATGTTGGACCTGGCCGGTGAGGGCGAGAACGATCCATACCGAATGGCTCAGAAGATCCGCCGCAAGGTCGGCAAGATCATTAGCGATAAGTGGAAGCGCAAGCCATTCATCGTGCCTACGGTGGTGCCGATGACCAGTGAGATCGTCGAGGAGATCGACGAGACCTTGACGCGGGAGTCTCAGTAGTACCGTGCGCCTTCGCCATGTGCTCGCCTCGGACTTCGCTCGACGTGAGCGTCAGGGCTTGGCCGAGGCCTTGAGGGCCAGCGGCCCGGATGCTCCCACGCTGTGCGAGGGGTGGACCACCAAGGATTTGGTGGTCCACCTGGTCCTGCGCGAATCGCGTCCCGATGCGGCCGTGGGGATGTTTGTCCCAGCCGTGTCCGGCCATTTGGATTCCGTGACGGCGAAGTATTCCGCCTTGCCTTATGAGGAGTTAATTCGGCGCTTTGAAGCGGGGCCTCCCTGGTGGTCGCCGATGAAGCCGCTGGATAGAGTGGTGAACGTCACTGAGAACTTTATTCACCGGGAAGATGTTCGACGCGCTGGGGGAGGGGAGGCGCTGGCCCGACCCTTGGACGACCAGGACCGCGAGCTGTTGTGGTTCTTTATCGATGGCCGCGCGTCCCTGCTGGTGAAAAAGTCCGAGGTTCCCATTGAATTGCGGTGGAAGAACCGGACTGTGCGCTGCGGCGCAGCATCACGCGGCAAGGGTGAGACCTTGACCATTGAGGGCGATCCGCAAGACCTGCTGCTGTGGTTGTTTGGGCGGGATGCTGCCGTGTCCCAGCTGACGATCAGTGATCCGGGCCTGTTTCAGCGCGTGAGTGGCCGCTCAGTCTAGAAGATCGGCGCCACGCGCGTGTTAAAGATGTTACTTATGTGGCACTTGCGACTAGAGTGGAGCGCATGACTGCCAGTAGCCGCCATCCGCAGAAGAAATCGCCCCGGGATTACCGCACCGAGGCCTATGACACCTCGGATTTTCAGCGTACCGGCAGCGCGTTTTCCGCAGTCGGTGCTCTGTTCGGAGGCACGGCGCGTGGACTTGGCTCCTTGACTCGTCGCGCGATGCCCGACCGCGGGGGATATGAGGATGACCACGACTTTTTTGAGGAGACCGACACAGAGGTTATGACGCCGAAGAAGCAGCGCACATCACCCCGCTTCGCTAAAAAGGAGCCACCCGTTGTGGAGCCTGAGGACGAGGAACTCGATGAACCGTCAGGCGTCACGCGTCTGGGCGGAGGGCACGACGGCCCGGCCCTAGCGCTGTTCGCCTTGGCGCTGATCGTCGCCGGAACCCTGTGGTTTACCGTCGGCGGCACCGTGGGTACCGTGGTGTCCGGCATCTTCACGTGGTTCGTGGGCGCAGGCGCCTACATCATCCCAGTCATCCTGCTTGCGGCTGGATGGATCCTGATGGTGGGCATCGACGTGACCCAACGCTCCCTGGGGCGTATTGGCCTCGGCACCGGACTCATTGCGCTGTCCTGCCTGGGCATCATGCACATCGTCGCGGGGCTGCCCACGGAATCGGAACCACGGGCCTCCGCCGGTGGCATCATCGGGCAATTCGTAGGAACGCCCCTGAGCGTGGGCTTTTCCAATTTCATCGCCATACCACTGCTCCTGCTCGCGATCGTGTACGGAGCGCTGCAGCTCACCGGCATGACGTTCGCCGAGGCCTTCCGCGCGAGCCGAGATTACCTGGGGCTTGGGCGTCGGGAATATGAGGATGACCACGCCGACGTCGACGATCTTTACGATGGCGTGGACGAGGAGCTCGACGCCGCCGTGTCCGAATCCCGTACCCCACGTGTACAGCGGAGGCAGCCGCGGGAGGTGGCCCCGGCGGATGAGACGTTGGTCCTGGACTTCTCTCGCAAGATGAAGGAGGAAGAAGAGCGGCCTAAGCGGAAACCTAAGCCAAAGCCTATGCCAGAACCGGAGCCGGAACCGGAACCTGAACCGGAGCGAGACGCAGTAGAGGACTCTCGGGAATCCATCAAGAAGGCGATCATCGCACGCTCGGGGATTGACGCCTCGGCGGTAAAGCCGAAGGAGGAGACTCCTGCGCCACGCGACGAAGCCGTGACCATGTTCGACGGCAGCAACTACCAGCTGCCCAGCGCCGACCTGCTGATCCCCGGTGAGGAATCGAAGGCCCGGAGTGACACCAACGATCGCATGATCGAGGCGATCTCCGCCGTGTTCGAAGAGTTTAACGTGGATGCCCACGTCACGGGCTTTTCCCGTGGGCCGACTGTCACGCGCTACGAGATTGAGCTCGGGCCGGGTGTGAAGGTCTCCAAGATCACCAACCTTCAGTCCAACTTGGCGTACGCCGTGGCTACCGACAACGTGCGTCTTCTGACGCCTATTCCGGGTAAGTCCGCGGTGGGCATCGAGGTTCCGAACACGGACCGCGAGATGGTGCGACTATCTGATGTGCTGCACGCACCGTCGGTCGTCGGTGACACGGATCCCACGCTGATTGGTTTAGGCAAGGACATCGA
Source organism: Corynebacterium zhongnanshanii (assembly GCF_014490575.1). Taxonomy (NCBI): domain Bacteria; kingdom Bacillati; phylum Actinomycetota; class Actinomycetes; order Mycobacteriales; family Corynebacteriaceae; genus Corynebacterium; species Corynebacterium zhongnanshanii. Next base: position 1,138,179 of record NZ_CP061033.1, on the reverse strand, counting down.
GGGCGACTTCGTGGCCTCTGCGGTGCAGAAAATGCCGCACCTTTTGGTTGCGGGTTCTACCGGCTCGGGTAAGTCCGCCTTCGTCAACTCCATGCTGGTGTCCTTGCTGACCCGCGCGACCCCGGAGGACGTGCGACTGATCCTGGTGGATCCGAAGATGGTTGAGCTCACGCCGTACGAGGGGATTCCGCACCTCATTACGCCAATTGTGACGGAGCCGAAGAAGGCTGCCGCCGCCCTGAATTGGCTGGTGGAGGAGATGGAGCAGCGGTACATGGATATGAAGGCCGCCCGTGTGCGCCACGTGAAGGACTTCAACCACAAGGTCCGCACAGGTGAGATCACGGCACCGCTTGGCTCCGAGCGCGTGTACCGTCCGTACCCGTTCATCATCTGTGTGGTCGACGAGCTCGCGGACCTCATGATGACCGCGCCGCGGGAGATCGAAGATTCCATTGTCCGCATTACCCAGAAGGCTCGTGCCGCCGGCATCCATTTGGTTCTGGCAACGCAGCGCCCATCGGTGGACGTGGTGACTGGTCTGATTAAGACCAACGTCCCGTCCCGCCTGGCGTTCGCTACGGCCTCCGGTACGGACTCCCGAGTGATCCTGGACCAGAGCGGCGCCGAAAAGCTCATCGGTATGGGTGATGGCCTGTTCATCCCGCAGGGTGCGGGCAAGCCGATGCGCATTCAGGGCGCCTTCGTCACCGACGAGGAAGTCCAGGCCGTGGTGGAAGCGGCCAAGGCGCAGGGCGAGCCGAACTACACCGAGGGCGTGACCGACGATAAATCTTCCGAGGCGAAGAAGGAGATCGACGCCGACATCGGCAACGATCTGGAGGACCTTCTGCAGGCTGTGGAGCTCGTGGTCACGGCCCAGCTGGGATCCACGTCGATGCTACAGCGCAAGTTGCGCATTGGATTTGCCAAGGCGGGACGCTTGATGGACCTGATGGAAACCCGCGGAGTGGTGGGGCCATCGGAAGGTTCTAAGGCGCGCGAGGTGCTGGTGAAGCCGGAAGAGTTGGATACGATTCTGTGGATGATCAAGGGCGCTGATCCTGCGGACGCTCCGAAGGAGGTACGCGACGAGATGGAGGAGAACGCCAGCCAGATCCAGGAGCGCAGTGACACCACCGTGGTGGACGCGGATCCAACCAAGGGTGTTTTTTAGTGTAGACTGGGCGATCGTTGGAGGGGAGTACCCCTAAGTACCCACGACAACGCTGATCGTCAACACGGCACTTTTACCCACACCATGAGGTAGAAAGTTCCCGGTCGCGTTGGCTACTCTTAACTCTGTGAGTGGCGGGGGAGACCTCCGGTTCTTTGACATACGTTCTAGTGACCGGAGGTCCTTTTTATGGAAGTGAATACCCTGACGTGGCTCATTACCTTTGCGGTAGTGGCCGGCTTCTTCATCTTTGATTTTTATAGCCACGTTCGGACTCCCCATGCGCCGACGATGAAAGAATCCGCCCTGTGGTCGCTGTTCTATATCGCGCTGGCCTTTGTATTTGGCGGATTCTTGTGGCTGACCTGGGGAGAGCCAGGCAACCCGCACCAGCACGGTGTGGAGTTTTTCACCGGCTTTATCACCGAAAAAGCCTTGAGTGTGGACAACCTCTTTGTGTTCGCGCTCATTATGTCCAGCTTTAAGATCCCGCGGGAATACCAGCAAAAGGTGCTCCTGTTCGGTATTGCCATCGCATTGGTGTGCCGAGGCCTGTTCATTTGGGCGGGTGCGGCTGTCATTAATGTCTGGTCCGATGTGTTCTACCTCTTCGGCATTTTCCTGCTGTGGACCGCTCTGAAATTGGTGATCGACGAGGTGCGTGGCACCGAGGACGAGGACCCCAACGACATGGTGGTGGTGAAACTCGCCCGCAAGTTCATCCCCGTGTCCGAGAAGTTCAACGGCGATAAGCTGCTGTTTAAGACTAAGGGCAAGACGATGGCCACTCCACTGCTCATCGCCCTGATCTGCATCGGCTTTGTGGACGTGTTGTTTGCACTGGACTCCATCCCCGCCATCTACGGCATCACTCAGGAGCCGTACATCGTGTTCACCACGAATGCTTTCGCCCTCCTGGGACTGCGGCAGCTGTACTTCCTGCTCGACGGATTGCTGGAGAAGCTCGTCTACCTGGGCTACGGTCTGGCGCTGATCCTCGGCTTTATCGGCGTGAAGCTGATTCTGCACGCCCTGCATGAAAACAATCTGCCGTTCATCAACGGCGGTGAGAATGTGTCCGTCTTTGAGTTCCCCACCGAGCTTTCGCTGCTTGTGATCGTGGGAATTCTGGCCGTGGTAACGATCCTTTCGCTGACCGTTGGCCGTAAGAAGGATGCGGTAGACTCTTAAGCGTGCACACGTCACAGGAATTATCACGCTCTAGCTTCGGTCGGTTTGTCCATTCGGTATCACTGCCCAACACGCTGACGGTTATTCGAATTGCAGTGATCCCGGTGTTCCTGTGGCTCATTCTGTCCTCCCAGGATTGGTCCACAGCCACCCAGCCGGATCTCACCATGCGCTGGTGGGCGCTCGGCGTATTTATCGCGCTGATGTTCACGGACCAACTAGATGGCTTCCTGGCACGGCGCTACCAGGTCATCACAGACTTCGGTAAGCTCGCGGACCCCATCGCGGATAAGGCCTTGATGATCTCCGCGTTCGTCAGCCTGAATATCCTGGGCGAGCTGTGGTGGTGGGTGACCGCCGTCATCGTGGTGCGGGAGCTGGGTATCACCGTGTGGCGTATGATTTTGGCGCGCCGTGGAAAAGTGGTGCCGGCGTCGAAGGGCGGAAAGCTCAAGACCGTCCTGCAGACGGTGGCAGTGGCGTTGTTCATCCTCCCGGCGGCCGGTTTCTGGCATGTTGCCGCGGTGGTTTTTATGGCACTGGCCGTGGCGCAGACCGTGATCACGGGCGTGCAGTACCTGGTGGATTCGCGTGATTAACCCCCAGGCCTCTGCGTTGGTTGAGAGATGCCAGTCCACGGGCATCACTGTGGCTACCGCGGAATCGCTCACGGCGGGGCTATGCGCCGCGACGATCGCGGAGGTACCCGGCGCCTCGGCGGTGCTTCGCGGTGGGGTGATTGTCTACGCCACCGAGCTTAAGGAAACCCTTGCCGGGGTGGATGCGCAGCTTTTAGACACTGAGGGTCCGGTCTCTTCAGCGGTCGCTGCGGCACTGGCCCGAGGCGCCGCCGAGGGCTGCGGAGCCACGCTCGGGATCGGCATCACCGGGGTGGCAGGGCCCGAACCCCAGGACGGGCACCCGGTGGGAGAGGTCTATGTGGCCGTGGTTCATCCAGGCGGTGAGTCTGTCCGTTGTATTCAGGATGAATATGAGGACCTCGTGCACAAAGGGGTGCTTAATGACCTGGACCCGGAGGAGGTCCGCGCACGCGTGCGCAGCCTCGCCGTGGACTGTGCGCTCTTCGATGCCTTACGTCTGACAGATCGCGTACACTGATGGGAACAAATCAGACCCGTGGAGCGTTGGGATAAGTGATGACTCAAAATACACTGCTTCTGGAACAGAAGAATACGGCGCAGGCCGCCAAGGTTGAATCACATGCGCCACACATGCCCGCCGCTAATGAACCTCTTCTCCGAGAGGCGCTGGGAGCCACGCTGCGTGACTATCGTGCGCACTCGGGCTTCACCCTTCGTGAGTTGGCGTCCCTGGCGAGCGTGTCCCCGGGCTACCTCTCCGAGCTTGAGCGTGGGTGCAAGGAAGTCTCTTCCGAGCTGTTGGCCAGCGTCTGCCACGCCATGGGCGTGAGTGTAGCGACGATCATCATCGAAGCTGCCTCGATGATGGCTCTGGACGCCGCTGCCGCTGAACTCGCTGCGTCTGTCACACGCTAAGCTTGAGTAATACAGTTGATTCGTACATTGTGAGCTAGGAGCCCACCAACAATGGCAAACCCTTTCGTAAAGGCGTGGAAGTACCTCATGGCGCTGTTCGACAGCAAAATTGAGGAAAACGCCGATCCGAAAATCCAGATCGAGCAAGCCATCCAGGAAGCACAGCGCCAGCATCAGGCGCTCAGCCAGCAGGCAGCAGCCGTGATCGGCAACCAGCGACAGCTGGAAATGAAGCTGAACCGCCAGCTCGAAGAAGTAGAGAAGCTGCAGAAAAACACCAAGCAGGCTCTCACCTTGTCTGACAAGGCGCGCGCCGAAGGAAACACTCAGAAGGCGACGGAATACGAAAACGCCGCCGAGGCCTTCGCCGCCCAGCTCGTTACCGCCGAGCAGTCCGTCGAGGACTTGAAGAGCCTGCACGACCAATCTTTGCAGCAAGCAGCCCAGGCGAAACAGGCTGTGGAGCGCAACTCCATGCAGCTGCAGCAGAAGGCTGCGGAGCGGACCAAACTGCTCAGCCAGCTGGAGCAGGCGAAGATGCAGGAGAAGGTAGCGGACTCGCTGAAGTCCATGAACCAGATCACCGGCGGCTCTACTCCTAACCTTGACCAGGTGCGCGAGAAGATTGAGGCTCGTTATGCCAACGCACTGGGTGCCTCTGAGCTGGCCCAGAACTCCGTTCAGGGCCGCATGGCTGAGGTGGAGCAGGCGGGCATCCAGATGGCCGGTCACTCCCGGCTGGAGGAGATTCGCGCGCAGATGAACGGCGGAGGACACGCCGCGGTGGAGTCTTCTGAGACTCAGGCGGCCATCGAGCAGGGACAGCCTCAGGTTAACGATGTTGCTGACGACGCCGTGGCGCGCCGTATGCGTGAGCTTCGCGGCGAATAGAAACTAGTCGTCCACACCGCGGCTGATCATCGCTTCCCCCAGGGCCTTGGCTCGCACCAAGGTTCGCACCATGAGGGGGATGCCGAAGGCCGTGAGAGCGCGACCAGGGCCCGTGAGACCACGGGCCCTTTGTGCTTCCAGGACCTCAGAGGCCGTGCCCAGCATCAGGGGGATCAGCCGAAGCGTAAGGCTAAAGGCAAGGACGATGGAGTCCACGGGCAGGCCGATGCGTGCGAACGGGCGGAGTGCTGTCTCGAGTGCATCCATCATGTCGGCCACGGTGGTGGTGAGCGTCACCAGAGTTGCTGCAACGACCGCTGAATAGACTCCCAGAATGCTCACCACTCCAGCGAGCACGCCGCTGCGCCAGGCCAGCAGAGCGCCGAAGGGGACGATAAGAACTAATGGCCCGAGGAGCTGGCCACATGCCGTGGCCAGCGGGATGCGTGCAAGAACGTAGCCCCCAAGAGCCAGGCCAAGCGCCGCCGCGCCGCAGGCCAGAGCCCACACAGGCGGGGAGTGGTGGATGGCCAGCGTGCTGACTACCAAGAACAGAATCAAGCCCAGCATCTTGTGCCCCGGCCGGGCGCGATGCAGCACTGTATCACCGGGGACATACACGCCGAGTGGCACATTGTGCGCGCTCACACGTCCTCCGCCTCTTGGCGCTCGACATAACGCTCGATGACCTCGCCCGGGCTGGAGTGCAGAGAATCGTCCACCAGCCGGGAATCCTCGAAGCAGAGAATGCGGTCGTAGTCGTGAATGAAGTCAAGATCGTGCGAAATGACTAGCATTTGTTGGTCGAGTGCGCTGAAGGTACGGGAGACCCGGCGTCGATTTTTAAGATCCAAGAAGGTGCTCGGCTCATCCGCAACAATGACTGACGGCTCCATCACCAGGACCGAGGCGAGGGCGAGCAGTTGCTTCTCGCCGCCGGAGAGGGAGTGGGGAGAGGCATCGGCCAGATGGGTGAGCCCCAGGCGCTCCATCACGGCCTTTGTGCGGGTGCGGACCTCGTGTTGTGGGAGCTTGAAACGCCGGAGGGACAGGGCGATGTCCTCTTCGACGGTGGGCATGATGATCTGGTTGTCGGCGTCGGAGAAAATGAAGCCCACCTGGCGGCGGACGTCACGCGAGTGGCGGGCGACGTCGGTTCCGTTGACGGTGACTGAGCCCGCGGTGGGCTTGGTGAGCCCGTTGATCAGCCGGACGAAGGTGGACTTGCCGGACCCGTTGGTGCCGATGATCCCGATTCTGTGTTCGGTCAGAGTGAGCGTGAGAGGACTGAGGATGGTGCGGGGTGTGGGATGGTGTACGCGGACTTCGGCGTCGGTAAAGGTGAGTGTGGGCATGGTTTAAGCCTGCGATGGCTGTGTGTGGACCGACGGCACCAGATCAGGCACGGCCTTGACCACAGCAGTGGTGATGGCCGCTGCGGCGATGATTTTTACAACGCCGCCGAAGACGAAGGGGCCGTTCGACGCAATGGCGTCCACGAGGGGCATGTCCAGGCGGATAACGAGGCCGATGGAGCCGCAGAGGTATTGGACAAGAATGCCTACGGCGCCGGCGCAAAGGTACCAGAGGAAGCGAACGCCGCTCTTTGTGGGGACACGCTCGGCGATCCAGCCCACGATCAGTGCGGAGACAATATAGCCCACCAGATAGCCAACAGTGGGGCCGGGGAGAGCGGACAGAGTGGTGCGCCAGCCCGCAAGGTTCGGGATACCGACGAGGCCCACAGCGAGGAACAAAATGGTGGCGAGGCTTCCGCGGCGCAGACCCAGAATCAGACCGGCGAGAATGGGGCCCACATTTTGGAGCACAATGGGGACGCCCAGGGAGCCTACGGGGATGGACACGGCCCCTAAGGCGATGATGAGGGCGGCGAACACGGCGATGTAGGCGAGGTCGACGGCGCTGAACGAGGACGTGCGGTGTGTAGTCATGGATTTAATATAGAGCGCCGCTGAACGGTGTTCAACTGGTCTGTCGTGCGCGGGCTGATCGGTGGCCTCGTGTTATGTTCGAAGGCATGCGCAGGACGGAGTTCGACAGGTTAGTTAGGGGCGAGTTCGGGAGCTCGTTTGCCGCATGGATCGAAGGGACTCACGTGATTTCCAGCCTGGGGGATACTGCGGGGCATCTCATCGAACAGGGGTACGACCTTCGGCAAGTGTGGGAGGGGCTTTGTGAGGACTTCGATGTTCCTGAATCGCGCCAGCTCGGTGAGGATGTCGAGGGGTTTTAAAGTAAAGTGTGACGGTGTACGGGTGCCTGTTTATTTTCGAACACAGGTTCGTGTATTATGGTGGTATTCGAACACGAGTGTAGGGCCTGTGGGCTACAACTAGAACACAGAAGAATTAAAAACTATGAACCTTTTCCGCCTCAGCGCAGTCTAACGATGTAGCAGGACGGACAACCCGAAAGGAACTACTATGCCTCCAAAGAAGAAGGCCAGCGCGGCAGGCTCCAACGATCGGACGAAGGCGCTTGATCTTGCGATGCAGCAAATCGAGAAGGACTTCGGCAAAGGCGCGATCATGCGCCTCGGAGACGATGAGCGTCCACCGATCAGTGCCATCTCTACGGGCAATATCGCGATCAACGTAGCACTGGGCATCGGCGGTTTCCCCCGCGGGCGTGTGGTTGAGGTCTATGGTCCGGAATCCTCGGGTAAGACCACCGTTGCCTTGCATGCCATTGCCGAGGCACAACGTGCCGGTGGTATTGCTGCCTTTATCGACGCCGAGCATGCGTTGGATCCGGAGTACGCCCGAGTGTTGGGTGTGGATACGGACGCGCTGTTGGTGTCCCAACCCGATACCGGGGAGCAGGCGCTGGAGATCGCAGACATGCTTGTTCGCTCAGGTGCGATCGACATTATCGTGATTGACTCCGTGGCGGCACTGACGCCGAAGGCTGAAATCGATGGAGACATGGGTGACTCCCACGTGGGACTGCAGGCAAGGCTGATGAGCCAGGCGCTGCGCAAGATGACGGGCGCTCTTCACCAAACCGGCACCACGGCGATTTTCATCAACCAGCTGCGCGAGAAGATTGGCGTGATGTTCGGATCGCCGGAGACCACTACCGGTGGTAAGGCCCTGAAGTTCTACGCGTCCGTGCGCTGCGACATTCGTCGCATCCAGGCACTGAAGGACGGTACGGATGTGGTGGGTAACCGCACGCGTCTCAAGGTCGTGAAGAACAAGGTGTCCCCACCATTCAAGGTGGCCGAGTTCGACATCCTCTACGGAGAAGGCATCTCCCGCGAAGGATCCATCATCGATCTGGGCGTGGAAGCCGGCATCATCAAGAAGTCCGGAGCCTGGTTCACCTATGACGGCGACCAGCTGGGGCAGGGTAAGGAAAAGGCTCGCGACTTCCTGAAGAATAACCCGGATGTTGCCACGAAGCTGGAAGACCTGATTATGCAGGAGATGAAGGTCGGACCTTACGCGGTGAAGAAGGGATCCGCACCTGAGGAGGCAGTAGCTCCGGAGGATCAACCCATCGACCTGGCCCCAAGCTTCGATGACGAGGATGAAGACTAGCCACGATGGTGAAACCGTCTGCGGAGAAGATTGCTCAGCTGCGCTCAGCGATTGAACACTGGGACAGCCAGCATTCTGAACCTCTGATAGATCATGATGAGGAAGAACGCCTGGCCCCGATTAAGCGTAAGGCGGTTGCCCTTATCAACCATCGTGCGCGGAGTAGCTCTGAGCTGCGGAGCCGGCTACTCGACCAGGGCTTCGAGGAACCGTTGGTAGACCGCGTGGTGAACCTCTGTCTCAGCAACGGGATGATTGATGACCAGAGCTTTGCCCGTGAGTGGGTGCGGCAACGCAGCCGAAATCAGAAGAAGTCGGCTGCCGTGCTGCGTCGAGAATTGGCGCAGAAGGGGATCAGCGAACGCCAGATCGAGGACGCGCTCGAGCTCATTGATGAGGGGCAGCAACAATCCATCATGGAAGAGCTGATCGATAAAAAGGCACAATCGCTCACCCATTCGCCGGCTGACCGGAAAGAATACGACAAGTTCCTCCGACGCATGGTGGGTGTGGCGGCGCGACGCGGTTTCCCCCAAGGCGCTAGCGTGGCCTATGCGAAAGTGGCTCTGGAGCGCCGGATCGACGAGCTCGGTCAGCCTTAGGGTTTTCGAGCATAACTAGAGTAGGATCGAGTCCCGTGGCATTGACGACAAATTCGGGTACAAACAACGCAACTGAGCCAACTCCACGTACCTACGAGGTGCGTACCTTCGGCTGTCAGATGAATGTGCACGACTCAGAACGTCTTTCTGGCATGCTCGAAGACTCCGGGTACATCCCCGTACCTGAGGGGGACACCCCCGACGTAGTGGTGTTCAACACCTGCGCTGTTCGAGAAAATGCAGATAACCGACTGTACGGAACGCTCGGCCAGATGAAAGGGGTGAAGGAAAAGCACCCCGGGATGCAGATCGCCGTCGGCGGCTGCATGGCCCAAAAGGACAAGCAAACCGTGGTGGACAAGGCCCCCTGGGTCGATGTGGTGTTCGGCACCCACAACCTCGGCGCCCTGCCCACGCTGCTGGAGCGCAGCGCGCACAACCATCGAGCCGAAGTGGAAATCGTGGACGCGCTGGAAGAATTTCCCTCCGTGCTGCCTGCGAAGCGCGAATCGGCCTACGCCGGATGGGTGTCCGTGTCCGTCGGCTGCAACAACACGTGCACCTTCTGTATTGTGCCCTCCTTGCGTGGCAAGGAACAGGACCGGCGCCCCGGAGACATCCTCGCTGAAGTGCAGGCGCTGGTGGACCAGGGTGTTTCTGAGATCACGCTGCTGGGGCAAAATGTCAACGCCTACGGAGTAAACTTCTCCGATCCCGACCTTGAGCGGGACAGGGGAGCGTTCGCCAAGTTGCTGCGAGCCTGTGGTGAGATCGAGGGCTTGGAACGCCTCCGCTTTACGAGCCCTCATCCCGCGGAGTTCACCGATGACGTGATCGACGCTATGGCGGACACGCCTGCGGTGTGCCCGCAGCTGCACATGCCTCTGCAGTCAGGATCTGACAAGGTCCTCAAGGAGATGAAGCGCTCCTACCGGTCCAAGAAGTTCCTTGGCATCTTGGAACGCGTCCGCGAGCGCATTCCACACGCCGCCATCACCACGGACATCATCGTGGGCTTCCCCGGCGAAACAGAAGAAGATTTCCAGGAGACCCTGCGGGTGGTGGAAGAGTCTCGCTTTACCAGCGCGTACACCTTCCAGTACTCGCCTCGCCCGGGAACCCCCGCCGCTGATTATGAAGGCCAGGTGCCGAAGGCCGTGGTTCAGGACCGCTACGAGCGTTTAGTGGCAGTACAGGAACGCATCTGCAAGGAGGAAAACGCCAAGCTGATCGGCACCCGGCAGGAACTGCTGGTCCAGGCCACCGGCGGCCGAAAGAATGACCAGACCCACCGCATGACCGGTCGTGCCCGCGACGGCCGCCTGGTGCACTTCACACCCATTGACGGCATCCGCCCGGGCGATATTGTTGAGGTAGAGATCACGGAATCCGCTCCGTACTTCTTGACCGCGGACGCCGGGGTGCTCAGCCACCGCAAGACCAAGGCTGGAGACATGTCCGAAGCCGGACAGACTCCGACCACCGCGCCCGTGGGGGTGGGCCTCGGTTTGCCATCCATTGGAAAGCCACTATCCGTACAACAACCACTCAAGGGAGGATGCGGTTGTGACTAAAAAACGCACCCAGAAAACGCCCACCTACCGAACCATCGACGAAGCGTTAGAGACGTATAAGGACGACCTTGCCGGCGCTGAAAAGAAGCTCAACCGCGACATTAACTACACGGCCTTCTTGCCCGCCATGGCGTGCGGACTGCTGGCCGTGTTTCTCGCGTTCTTCCTGCCTCACTCCGGTGACGTGCATGGATACGACGTCCTTTTCGACACGTCGGTGGCGCGGCAGTTCGCAACCACCAACCCAGAGCGGATTTACAGCTGGCTTGCCCTGACTGGCGGTGTGCTCCTCACCTTGGCCACTATCTTTACCCGAGACTGGATTGTCGCCTGGGCTAACTGGGCCGTCGCCGGCGTGGGATGGTTCTACTCCATCATCGCGATCTGGATGCGTCAGTCCCGGCCCACCGCGCCTGTCAATGATCCCCTGCTGTACGGAGACGGACCCAGCTATGGGTTGATCCTCGCGCTGCTCGGCATGACCACCCTCTTTGCGACGCTGAGTGTGCTGCTATTCCGCCGCAGCCCTCTGCAAAAAGCTATCGCTCGCGCGCGGCGGGAAGAGGCCAGCAAAGATGAAGAGGCACTGCTTAAGCAGCAGCGCCTACGCACTGGCCTGAAGCCTCATGCACAGGCCGAGATCGTGGATGACCGTCGCCAGCGCGTGCGCCAGCGACGCGAACAGACCGGGGATTAATTCTCGAGCGCGTCGGTGGCCGCCTGAGCCCATTGGCTCCACTGCGCGGCCTGCTCACGCAGTTGTGCGGCACGGGCACTGTCGCCCCGAGACTCGGCCGCCGCAGCCTCACCGTTGAGTTGATCTACTTTGGCTTGGAATTGTGCGGCTCGGGACTGCACCTCTGGATCAGTCTTTCGCCACTGAGCCTCTTCCGCCTCAGAGACCCTGCGCTCGAGCTGGGCAATTTTGTCCTCAAATTCGCGGACGCGGTTGCGCGGAACAAAGCCAATCTCTTCCCACTTATCCTGAAGGTCCCGAAGAGCAGACTTTGCCTTGTCGAGGCCATTGTCTGGGTTGATCTTCGCGTCGAATTCATCCAACAACGCCTGCTTCCGGGTGGCATTGGCCGCAAACTCCTCGTCCCGCTTGGAGTTCTCCGCCGCGCGTGCGTCAAAGAACTTGTCCTGAGCAGCGCGGAACTTCTCCCACAGCGCATCATCAGCGGCTCGCGGCGCTCGGCCAGCTGCCTTCCACTCCCGCATGAGATCCTTGTAGGCCCGTGCCGTGTCGGCCCAGTCGGTCGAGTCAGACAAAGCCTCAGCGCGTTCAACCAGGGATTCCTTGATGCGCTTAGAATGCGCGCGAGCCTTATCGAGGTCAGAGAAGTGGGAACCGCGGCGCTTGTTAAAGGCCTCGCGGCCGGAAGAAAAACGCTCCCACAGGGCATCATCAGTGGCGCGATCCACACCTCGGATGCTCTTCCATTCCTCCAGCATCGCGTGGAACCGGTCACCTGTGCGCTTCCAGTCCGTGGATTCCGCACCCAGCTTCTCGGCCTCGTCAGCCAGACGCTCCTTCGCGGCCACGGCCTGCTCCCGGCGCTCAACCTTGTTCTGCTCAGCCTGGCGCTCTGTTCCAAAGCTCTGCTCGATGATCGCGGCGAGGCGCTGATCCAAGGAATCGAGATCCCCGATCACTGCGGCAGTAGGCAAGCTTTCCTTCACATGCGTGGCATCCTGACGAATGCGTGCCGCCTCCTCGGGGTGGGTGTCCAAGCGGGCCTCAAGGAGCGCAATCTCGGTGGAGAGATCATCGAAGCGTGCGCCGAAGTGCGCCAGTCCCTCTTCTGGCGTTCCGGCCTTGTACACGCCAACCTTGCGTTCTCCGGCGGAGGTGTTTACCCACGCCGTGCCGTCGGCGTCGACCCGCCCAAAGGCGGAAGGGTCAGACTGGCGCGCCACCGCTGGAGATACCCGCGGCAGTGGGCCCCGCCGTCCAGCAGCCGTGGGCCCCGGCTTCGGGGCGGGCTTCGGACCTGGTTTGGGCCGAGGGGAAGGATTCTGCGGTGTGGTCATAGTCAAAGGCTCCTTGAAAGTGTTCTGTCCAAATTATTCCAGATCATTCGCACCGGCGTATCACTAATCACCCAATGCGGTGACGAAGGCTCTCGTTTTTATAGACTTGGCTTCCATGAGTTCCACTCCAGTGTGCGTTGTGGGCCCCACGGGCTCAGGCAAAACAGCCGTGTCTCTTGCTCTCGCGGAAAAGCTCGATGGGGAAGTGGTCAATATCGACTCGATGCAGCTCTACAAGGGCATGGACATCGGAACAGCCAAGATAACGCTAGAGGAACGCGGGTCTATTCCACACCACCTCTTTGATGTGTGGACCGTGACCGATACCGCCAGCGTGGCCGAATACAGGGCGGCGGCCATCGACGTTGTCGACCATATTATGGCTCGCGGCCACACCCCGATCATCGTGGGTGGATCGATGATGTACGTGCAGGCATTGGTGGACACCTGGGATTTCCCGCCCACGGACCCGCAGGTTCGGGCACGGTGGCAGGCGGAGCTGGAGCGGGTCGGCGTCGGTCGTCTTCATGAGACATTGGCGCAGATCGATCCGCAGGCGGCGTCGATCATTGAGGATAACGATCCACGTCGCACGGTTCGGGCGCTGGAGGTCATTGAGTTGACGGGCAAGCCGTTCGCTGCGTCACAGCCGCCCAAGGATCAACCTCCGCGGTGGGATATGACCCTGATCGGCCTGCACGCGCCGGCGCAGTGGCTGAATCCTCGCCTGGAGCGCCGGGTGCATCAGATGTTTGAGCAGGGGTTGGTGGACGAGGTGACGCGGCTAAAGGACCAGGGACTGGTCAGGGAGTCCACTGCAGGTCAGGCGATCGGGTACGCGCAGGTCCTCGACTACCTGGACGGCGAGTTGAGCTATGAGGAGGCCGTGGAGAAAACCATCATTGGGACGCGGCGGTACGCCCGCAGACAGCGGTCCTGGTTCCAGCGCGACAAGCGGATTCAGTGGATCGACGCGAGTGCCCCGGATGTTATCGAACAGGCATGCGCCGTGGCTGTAGGGGCCCGGGGCTAAACTGGTGCGCATGGCACGCTTTATTAAAGGACATGGCACCGAAAACGATTTCGTGATTCTGGTTGATCCGGACGCGGACCTCAAGCTTGAGGAGACCCACGTGGTTGCTCTGGCCGATCGCCGGGCAGGTATTGGTGGCGACGGAGTGATTCGTGTGGCTCGGGCACAGGCCCTGCTCGACGCCGGGGTGTTGGAAGCTTTGCCCCAGGGGGTGCAGCCTGACGAGTGGTTCATGGACTATCGGAACGCAGACGGTTCTCTTGCGGAGATGTGCGGCAATGGTGTCCGGGTGTTTGCTCACGTCCTAGCTTCCGAGGAGTTGATCGATACCACGAAGGAATGCGGGGTGGGTACGCGCGCTGGACGTAAAACCGTCCAGGTGCACGCGTACGATGACCACAGCGCTGACGTGAGCGTGGGCATGGGGACGCCGGAGCTACGAGGGCTGTCTACAGCGTCGGTGGGGGATTTCCGCCTCGCTGGGCTTGCGGTGGACATGGGAAACCCGCACCTGGCTGCGGTGATCCCGGAGCTCACCGAGGAGGCCCTGGCCGACCTGCCCGTGGACCAGCCGGTGGAGTGGGATGCCGAGTTCTTCCCCCATGGCGTGAACCTTGAGGTGGTCACGCCCCTGAAGGACGATAGCGTCCACATGCGCGTTCACGAACGTGGCGTGGGCGAAACTCGCTCCTGCGGGACGGGGACCGTCGCCGCGACCGTTGCCGCCTTGGCCGACGCCGGGCGCGAGTCAGGAACGGTGACCGTCCATATCCCCGGCGGTACGGTGACCGTTGAGGTCAGAGATGACTCCTCCGTCCTGCGCGGTCCGTCACGCATCGTCGCGCGCGGCGAGACTGACCTTCTGGACTAGTGGCCTCCGCAGCCACAGCCTCCTGAGCCGCATCCGCCAGAACCTCCACAGCCGGGCGCGTCCACCACGGTCGCGGTGAACTGGACCTGACCGGCGATGATGAGTGATCGGGGTGCGCCGGCGTCGTCAATGGCGAGGGACGCGATATCTGCAACATCAGCAGGAATCAGCAGCGTGAAATCGAAGGGCGCGTGGACGCTGCATGCCCAGAACTGTTGGCCGGTGAGCTGGTTAGTGCGCCGACCCACAGCCGAGGTTTCTACCACGATGGATGCGCTGGCGTGAGGGGATGTGCTCCCGGAGTTGAGATCCGTCAGGCCCGTGGCCTCGATCGTGCCTGGTGTTCCAGTGATGCCTGCAGCGGTGAGCATCGAGGGATCAGTGAACACCTCCACCGACGTGGCCAAAGCGGATACTTGCACCTGCTGATACTCCAGAGGCGGCTCATCGGACAGCATGGGCCCCTGGGCAATCGTGGCAGCGACGGAGGCCACCACCGGTGCTTGCTGACCGGAGGTCTGAAGCGCCGGCGAATCGTCCACCACGTCGATCACACCGATGATGTCATCGACCATGCTCACGTGCGCGGAGGTGGATACTCCGCCGAAGTAACTGGCGAACGTTCCGAAGGGCTCCACGGCCATCACGACCAGGCGTGCACCGGAGGCGTCGTCATATTGCAATACCTGACCGCCGCGCACCTCGCCAGAGACGAACAGTTGGCCGCTGGAATAGGCGGTTTCTAAAGCATCTTGCCATCGTGGGAACGCGAGCCCCACGCTCTTCAACTCCTCGATCATGATCCCTACCTTAGTACTGGTGCTGACAACGGTGTATAAAGGCTACTAATGAAAGATTTTGATGAGTACGACTACTCTGAATCCCCTCGACAGGATACATATACGCCAACGATTGGCGAACTTGATCTGGAGGCTCGCTCCAGCTTACGGCGCCTGACCCGCGGAACCAGCACTTACACCGACGAGCAGGCCGACGGTTACGACGTCGAGTATCGTAAACTGCGCCTGGAACGCGTGGTGCTCGTGGGCGTGTGGACCGAAGGAACGGTTCAACAGATTGAAGCCCGTCTGGATGAGCTGGCCGCGTTGGCGGAAACCGCCGGCTCGGAGATCGCCGACATGCTGTATCAAAAGCGCGACAAGCCGGACTCCGGAACATACATCGGAAGCGGTAAGGTCGACGAGCTAAAGTCCATCGTTGCGGAAACCGGCGCGGACACCGTGATTTGCGATGGCGAATTGTCCCCAGGCCAGATGATTGCGCTGGAAAAGGCACTGGACGTCAAGGTTATTGACCGCACCATGCTCATTCTGGACATCTTCGCCCAACATGCGAAGTCCAAGGAGGGCAAGGCGCAGGTTGCTCTGGCGCAGATGGAGTACCTGATTACCCGCGTGCGCGGCTGGGGTGGAGCACTGTCCCGCCAGGCTGGCGGCCGTGCGGGGTCCAATGGTGGCGTGGGTTTGCGTGGTCCTGGTGAGACGAAGATTGAAGCTGACCGTCGCCGCCTGCGCTCCGATATGGCCAAGCTCCGCAAGGAGATCGCCGCGATGAAGACCTCGCGTGAGGTCAAGCGTATGCGCCGTGATCAGGCCACTATCCCTCAGGTGGCGATTGCCGGGTACACCAATGCCGGTAAGTCCTCGCTGATTAACGCGCTGACCAACGCGGGTGTTCTGGTGGAGGATGCGTTGTTTGCCACGCTGGATCCCACTACGCGCCGCGCGAATCTGGCCGACGGCAGGGCCGTGGTCTTTACAGACACGGTGGGCTTTGTCCGCCACCTTCCCACGCAGCTCGTCGAGGCGTTCCGCTCGACGCTGGAGGAAGTGCTGGCCGCAGACGTGGTGCTGCACGTGGTGGACGGCTCGGATCCTTTCCCGATGGAGCAGATCGCTGCCGTGAATAAGGTGATTGGCGAGATTGTCGAGGAGACTGGACAGCCAGCACCGCCGGAGATACTGGTCGTCAACAAGATCGACGCCGCCGATCCGCTGACTCTGGCCGAGCTCAGGCATCGGTTGGACGACGTGGTGTTCGTGTCTGCACACACGAGAGAGGGCATTCCTGAGTTGGAGACCCGGCTGGAGATGTTCCTCAACACTCTCGACCGGGAGGTGAGCCTTCACGTGCCGTTTAGCCGAGGCGACGTGGTCGCTCGGGTGCATGAGTATGGCACGGTCCTGACCGAGGAGTACGACGCCGACGGCACCTGGTTGCGCGTCCGGCTCCCGACCCAGGTTGTGGAAGAGTTGGCGGAGTTTTGCCACGAGCAGCACTAGGCTGCCGGTAGAGGAGGATTTTAGGGGAGCGGCTGGTATTCGTCTGCAAAGACCACGTCCACGTCTTCGTGCCGAAGCGCGTCGATGTACCTGGGGGGCGCGTCTTTATCGGTGACGACCGTGGCTATGTCGTTGATGCTGGCGAAGCTGACGAGGTAGTCGAGTCCGAACTTTGTGGAATCGCATAAGGCCACCACGCGCTGAGCGTTCGTGACCATCGCTCGTTTAATCGCGCCCTCTTGAGCGTCCGGTGTGGACAGGCCGTGTTGCATGGTGAGCGCATTGGTGCCGATGAACGCGACGTCCGCGCGCAACACTCCAATGGCGCGCGTGGCGATGTCGCCCACCACTGCTTGGGATTGGGGACGCACATGTCCACCGATGAGGCGAACATCGCACCGGGGCGCATCGGCCAGCATGGTGGCGATGGGCAGCGAGTTGGTGATGATGTGCACATCCACCGTGTCGTCCTCTGAATGGTTTTTAGCCAGGGAAGCCGCGAGTTCTTCGGCCATCATCGCGGTGGTGGTGCCGGCGTCGATAAAGAGGGTAGATGGGCCCGTGGGGATGGTCTGTAAGGCGGCCTTGCCGATGGCCTTTTTGGCAGCCAGTGCCGCCTTGGAGCGCGTTTCGATGGACGTGGACTCGTTCCGGAAGCTATACGCAGGAACCGCACCCCCATGAACGCGGTAGAGGCCACCCTCGTTGTCTAGGGTTGCGAGGTCTCGCCTGATTGTCTCTGCTGTGACGCCGAATTTTTCAGCCAGTTCAACAACGGTGACCCTGCCGTGTACTGCGGTGAGGGAGGCAATCTGCCTGCGACGTTCTTCTGAGTTCATCAGTGAGGACTCGACCTTCTCCTGTAGAGGGCACGCGCTCCGTGCCACTTAGACCTTGCGGAGAACCGCAACTACCTTTCCGAGAATAGTTGATTGCTCGGCCGGGATGGGCGCGAACTCATCGTTATGGGGGAGGAGCCACAGTCCAGTCTCATCCTTATGGAACTCCTTGACGGTCGCCTCATCATCGATCATAGCGGCCACGAAGTCCCCAAACTCGGCGGTGTTCTGGGACTTCACTGCAACCCAGTCGCCGTCCAAGATGCCCGCGTCTTTCATAGACATGCCCACCACCTGCAGGAGGAACAACTCGCCACTACCGACGAGCTCCTCGGGAAGAGGGAAGTGGGCCTCTACGTGTTGTTCGGCAAGAATCGGATTTCCGGCAGCGATCTGTCCGACGACGGGCACGTAGGTGGCCGTGGGAAGCTCCAATCCTTCAGCGTCTACCTGAGCGGCCTTGGGCTTCCTGCCGGGCTTCGGTTGGTTGCTGGGATCCTCCGCAGACTGGTTGTATGCGCGAACATCCACAGCGCGCGGGCGCTTCAGTTCGCGCTTGAGAAAGCCCTTTTCCTCTAGCTGCGTGAGGTGGTACGAGACCGAGGAGGTGGAGTGTAGGCCAACCGCGTCTGCAATTTCGCGGATGCTCGGCGGGTAACCCCGCAACACGGTGGAGTCTCGAATGACTTCCATGATGCGGCGTTGGCGAGCGGTCAACGTGGCCTTGCCACCTTTTTCAGACGCGCTCTGCTCTGCTGCGCGCTCTTCGGCAGTCTTCTTCGGGCGGCCGCGCCGACGGCGCGGTTGAGATTGTGCCGCAGACGTCCCTTCGAGGGGAGTCACTGTGGCACGAGTGTTTTCAGTCTCTGGCATGGGCTCCTGCCTTCGTTGATGGTGCTGTGCGCTCAACTCTAGCGCAGTTATCGAACAACTTAAAGCATTTGTTCGAAAAAAGTTCACAAAGGTCTAGACGGACTCGAACGCCTGTGCTAAATTCTTCGTTAAGCAGAAAATAGAACATAGAGACGAAGGCGTTCGATTATGTGCACGGCGCTGTGAGGCGCGGATGACAGAATGAATGACAACCGAACGCACCAGTACTCAGAAGGGAGTGGTCACTCGTGACTACGTCATTTACTCAGCAGGTAGAGCGCCAAACGGATCGCAGTGCGGCGCGGCGTGCGATACCCGGATCGATTGCCCGGCTGGATCCTGATATGCGTGTGCAGCAGAAGCCCATGTGGGATGAGCACCAGGCCTCTCTAGAATCGAACACTGCCGGGGCAGGACGTGCTGTTGCTCCGTCGCGCAGTTTAGTGAGCCGTCGGCGTCGCATCGCAGCAACACCGCATACTGTGTTCGAATATTCACATCGGCATTCGCTGATCCAGCGCGTCATGCGGCGAGCCGATATGGTTGCGCGATCGCGCGGTGGTGTTGCAGTCTCCTTGGGGGCTATCGTGTTGGCGCTGGGGTTAAGCCCGGTGTTCTGGAGTGAGGAGCCAGCTCAACCACAGCCAGCGCCCGTGGTTGAGCATGTGAGTATCGACAGCAACGCTGGCGATATCTCACCTAGATAGCCCACGGGACCGGAAGGGGGATAGGATGAACATGTGTTGTGCCCTTCGTGTGGATCCGAATCGTCTCGTGTTGTTGACTCCCGTTCGATCGAACTGGGAATGGCGATCCGGCGGCGTCGCGAATGCGCCGCCTGTGAACATCGCTTTACCACGATCGAACGTTCAGTTCTGCTGGTGACCAAGCGCAACGGGGTGGTAGAAGACTTCAGTAGGGACAAGGTCATCAAGGGCGTACGCCGCGCATGCCAGGGACGAGAAGTTTCTGACGACGCACTGAAGCGACTCGCGCACGAAGTGGAACAAGCGATCCGCGCCGATCACGGATCCCAGGTGCAGGCCCACGATATCGGCTTGGCTATTCTGGGCCCCTTGAGAGACCTGGACGAGGTTGCGTACCTCAGGTTTGCCTCCGTCTACAAATCCTTCGACAGTGCCGAGGACTTCGAGCAAGAGATCGGATCCCTGCGTACCCATCGGCAACAGCGTGGCGGACACGCAGACCAGGACTAGCGGATCTTCGCCAAGGCCTTCCTAATGCGCGGAAGACTCACGGTCCGCGTGGTGCCCAAATGCTGGGCAAAGAGGCTCACCCGGAACTCCTCGATCATCCACCGAACCTCCTTGACCTGTGGGGACGCTGCACGAGTGGACGGGAGCCTGCGTAACGTATCCTCGAGAGCGGCAATCGCCTCCTGGACCTGATCGTCCAGATCAGCCTCGCGGTCCGGATCACGATCCAGCAACTCCAGACGCTCCTTCATCGCCGCCACATAGCGCGGAACATGCTGAAACGGCTGTACACCATGCCGTGCAAGGGCGTGTGGTCCCGCGAAGAACTCCAGCTGCGCGTTCATGTCCTCAATGGCTGCGCCAGACCAACCCTTCAGCTCAGCACGCATGTCGGCCACCGCCAAGATAGCGGGAGCCACAGCTACCACGTACTGCCTCACTAACGAGGGCCCTCGGCGTCGGGCTGAATCGATCACCTCGGCGCAGGTGTCAGGATCACGCACAATCGGCCCCGCGGACATCAGAATATCCTTGCAGGCCACCGTTACAATATCGGCAAGCAGGGGCTCAAAACCGCCTGCAACACCGCTTTCCAGCGCGACTCTCTGACGCAGCGGCAAGCCCTTCAGCATTTGCGGGGCAGAGACGGTACAGGCCGACGTCATAGAGTCCAGCACGAACTTGAACTGTTGGCCTGCAGCAGCCTGCTGCGAGGGGAATGCCTTCAGATCCACACCCTGAGGGGACTTCACCAACGCCGGGTACGTCTCGACAGTCTGTCCATCAATCACGGTGGACATCGTCTCCGGAATCACCCCGATACCGTCGGCATCCCATCGCCCTGCCGAGGCGAGAACATCACCGGTCGATGTGCCACCCGAACGCGAGGAGTGGGCAGCGCCATCGTTCGGCGACGGTGCCTGCCGAGCAGAAGCTTGAGCCACAGCACTCGTGACCTGCGCCTTCAGAGACGTCTGCAAATCAGCCAAAACGCGAGACTTCTTCACCACCTTCCCCCGGCGATCAATCGCCGCGAACTGCATCCTCAGGTGATCAGGCACGCGCTCCCAATTGAAATCCGAGGCAGAAATGCCCACACCACCCAGCTGCCGAAGCGCGTCGGCCAAGGCCACGTCGATTGGGCCATCAAAAGGCACCATGCGCTTTAACGCTTGCTCAGCAAACTGATTCGCCGGCACCACCGAGGTGCGCAAAGCCTTCGGCAGGGACTTGATCAGAACAATGACCAATTCCTGCCTCATGCCCGCCACCAGCCACTGAGCATCGGCAGCGGACACATTGCCGAGCAGCGGCAGCGGAATGCGCATCGTGATGCCGTCATCGGGATCTCCGGGACGGAACACATAGGACAGCTCGAACTCCAGCGAACCCTGCTTCCACGTGTCCGGAAACTCATCGGCCTCCGCGGCGCCTTCGTGAGACTCAATGAGCTTGTCGAGGGAGAAATTCAGTCGCTCGGGATTCTTATGCCGGGCCTTCTTCCACCACGAATCAAAGTGGCGGGCGGAGATAATGTGGTCGGGAAGGCGGGCGTCGTAGAAGTCGAAGAGTGTCTGGTCATCAACGATAATGTCCCGGCGGCGAACCTTATCCTCCAAAGAGCTGGCTTGCTCCAGAAGCTCCAGATTGTGCTTGTAGAAGTGGTGGCGAGTCCGCCAGTCACCCTCCACCAGCGCATGGCGGATGAAGAGCTCGCGGGCAGTCTCCTTATCAACCTTGCCCAGCAAGACAGGCCGATCCGCAATGACAGGCAGCCCCAACAGCAAAACCTTCTGAGTCGCCATGGCGGCGCCCTTCCTGGAAGACCAGTGCGGCTCCGAATAGGTGGTTTTGGTTAGGTGCGGAGCCAACTCTTCCAGCCACTCCGGCGCAATGGGGGCCACAGAGCGCGCGAAGATCTGACTGGTTTCGACCAGCTCGGCAGCCATTACCCACTGTGGCGGCTTTTTAGCCGCGTGGCTGGAAGGGTGGATCACAAAGCGGGAGTTCCGGGTGCCCGTAAACTGCTTCGAGTTTCCCTCACGCATGCCCACATGGGTGAGTAAGCCCGAGAGGATGGATTTGTGAATCATGTCCTCGTTGATGCTGTCCGCGGCGAACACTAATTCACGCACGTGGGGGATGTTCGGGATAGACCAGGACAAGTCCTGAATGACGGTCAGCAGCTGACGGACCAGATCCATCCATTCCCGGATGCGCATGTAGTGCAGGAACTCCTGCTGGCAAAGCTTCCGGAATTGATTACCGGACAGCGACTGCCGCTGTTCCTGCAGGTAGTTCCACAGGCGAAGCACGCCGATGAAATCAGAATCGGCGGCGAAGCGGGCGTGCAGCTCGTCGGCCTTCTGCTGGTGCTCCAACGGGCGCTCCCGCACGTCCTGGATGCTGAGCGCGGCCACGATCACGCACAGTGGTTCCATGACGTTGTTGCGGTGGCCTTCCACAAGCATGCGGGCAAGACGCGGGTCCGTAGGGATGCGCGCCAGGTCGCGGCCGATGGGCGTCAACTCTTGCCTTTTATCCGGGGTGAGCGCCCCCAGCTCCTGCAGCAGGGCAACACCATCGCGAATCGACCGACGATCTGGCGCCTGAATAAACGGAAACTCCTCGATAGACCCAAGATTCAACGCCGCCATGGACAGGATGACGCTCGCCAGGTGCGTGCGCAGGATCTCCGGGTCGGTGAACTCCGGCCGAGCCTCGAAGTCCTCCTCCGAGTACAGCCGGATGGCGATGCCGTCGGCGGTACGTCCACAGCGTCCCGAACGCTGCTGAGCGCTGGCCTGGCTGATGGGCTCCACCGGAAGGCGCTGAACCTTGGTCCTGTGGGAATAGCGGGAAATCCTGGCCACGCCGGTGTCGATCACGTAGTGGATCCCCGGCACTGTCAGGGACGTCTCCGCGATGTTGGTCGCCAGCACGATGCGTCGCCGTGTTCCTTGCGGCTGGAACACGCGATGCTGTTCCGCGTTAGACAAACGACCAAACAGGGGGAGGATATCGACGCCGGGCCCGCGTCCCTTCGCGGTGAATTCTCCCGAGAGCACCTCGGCGGCGTCGCGAATCTCTCTCTCGCCGGAGAAGAAGCACAGGATGTCTCCCTGGCCTTCCCGCATGAGTTCCTGACAGGCTGCGACCAGGCCGTCGAGGGGGTCGATCTCGTCGCGAACGATCTCACCTGTTTTCTCGTTGAGCCTTTCGGTATACAGTGGCCGATAACGCACCTCGACAGGGTAGGTTCGCCCGGACACTTCGATGATGGGGGCGGGTTCGCCGTCGGCATCCTTGAAATGTTCGGCAAAGCTTTCGGGGTCGATCGTCGCTGAGGTGATGATGACCTTCAGATCGGGGCGGCGGGGAAGCAGCTGCTTGAGGTAGCCCAGGAGGTAGTCGATGTTGAGGGAGCGCTCGTGGGCCTCGTCGATGATGATGGTGTCGTAGTCGTGCAAGAGACGATCGTGCTGAATCTCGTTGAGCAGCACGCCATCGGTCATCAATTTCACGGCGGTGTGGGACGAGAGGGTGTCGTCGAATCGTATCTTGTATCCCACGAGGGATGCGGGGTCGCCGATGGTGCAGTTCGTCTCTTCTGCGATGCGCTCCGCCACGCTGCGTGCTGCGATGCGGCGGGGCTGGGTGTGCCCGATGATTTTCCGACGCCCACGGCCCAGGTCAAGACACATCTTCGGGATCTGAGTGGTTTTTCCCGATCCCGTTTCTCCGGCGATGATGACCACCTGGTGGGCGCTGATGGCATCCATGATTTCCTGCCTCCGGTCAGAGACGGGAAGGTCGGGGTACGTCATCGGGGGGATGGTCCGCAACGGGCGGTTTCTACGGTGCCGGGAGTGAGACTTGGCGTGCGTGCGAGGCTTACGAGCGCGGGTGTCCTTGGGCGTGTTCACTGGACAGAGTCTATCAAGTGTTGCTGCGCGACCTCTCACAATGGACGCTGTTGCATAGGCTTAACCTTTGTCGCGAAACATAATTGTTAATATTCTTCACAAGAGAAACTAATTATGAGTAGACTAAGCACATTTGAAGGAAGAAAGGATGCAGCCGTGAGCCCACGCGAGTATCGCCCCACGATCTCTCAACTGAGAACTTTTACGACTATCGCTGAGACCGGTCACTTCGGTACCGCGGCGATACAGCTGGGAATCTCCCAGCCATCGCTGTCTCAGGGTTTGAACGCCTTGGAGATGGGTCTGGGAGCGCAGCTGATTGAACGCTCCACCCGGCGAGTCATCGTCACCCCCGTGGGGCGCAGCCTGCTTCCGCACGCTCGCGCCACGCTGGATAGCCTGGACTGCTTGGTTGCCTTGGCCAAAGGAGGGCACGGGGCGTTGATCGGGGAGTTTACGGTGGGCATCATTCCCACCATCGCCCCGTTCATCCTCCCGGGATTCTTGAAGCGCCTGCCTTCCGAAGCCCCGGACCTTCAACCCCACATTATTGAGGGGCAGACGTCGAGCCTCAGCGATTCCCTGCGACAGGGAAAAATCGACGTGGCGATCATCGCCGGGGGAGAAGACGTGAAGGGACTGGACTCCACTGAGCTGTACACCGAAGAGTTTGTGCTCATTGTGCCGTCGTCTAGTCCGCTGGCTGGACGCCGCGATGTGAGTGTGCGCGAGCTCGAGGCATTGGATCTGCTGCTGCTCGACGAAGGGCACTGTCTGCGCGATCAGGTGCTAAACATCTGCCGCCGCGCGGAACTGAGCACCAATCCTCAGCACGATCGCACCCGGGCTGCCGGATTGTCCACGATTGTGCAAATGGTGGCCGCAGGCCTGGGCTCCACCTTGATCCCGCTGTCGGCAGTGGAAGCGGAGTGCCAACGCCCCGGGCTTGGCATTGCGACCATCAAGGGTGGGGCACGCACGGCGAGTCGGACGGTAGAACTCGTCTACAGAAACAGTTCCGTGCAGGTGGAGGAGTTTAGGGCCCTGGGACGGATCCTGGAAAACACGTACCACGACGTGGTGACACGAAGCCGCGAGATCGTGGAGCGCTCGGTGATGGCACCGCGGCGCTAGCCCTCGACGATCTTGAGCTCGCCCAAGCGCACCTCGCCGGCCTCATCGGTTTCGTCAAGGTCCACCACGCCTTCCAACGCCCACCCATGGTCGCCCTCGGGGTCGTCGATAATCTGGCGAACGAACCAGAAGTTCTTCTCGTCGCCCTCACCTTCACGGATGAGGATCATGTGGGAGGCCCGCGCGGCTGCGTCCAGTCCTACGTCGGCATACTCCTCGAAGTAGTGATCCATGGCAGTCGGCCAGTCTGGGGGCGAGTCCAGGTAGGAGTCCAACGTCTCCAGCTGCTCCTCCTTCTCGAAGGCGAACAACTCCACGTGGCGGAAGAAGTGATTGCGCACCATGCGCTTGAGCGCACGAGGGTTGCTCGTCAGCAATGACGGATCCTCCACTCCGTAGGCCAGCTCCTGGACCTGCTCTTCAGTCAGGCTGGCATCCGGATCGGCCATGGCCGTCCACTCGTCGATGAGGGAGGAATCAACCTGGCGAATGAGCTCTCCCAGCCACACCAGGATGTCCTCCAACTCCTCGGTCCGATGCGTGAGTGGGACTGAATGTTCCAACGTGCGCCAGGCGTCGGTCAGGTATCGCAGCACCACGCCCTCGGAACGTCCCAAGCTATAGGTGGCGATGAGATCGCTGAACGTCATGGCCTTTTCGATCATGTCACGCACCACGGACTTCGGGCTCAATTCAAAATCGCGTGCCCAGGGGTTGCCCTCGCAGAAGGTCTCGTAGGCCTCCTCCAGCTCGTCGGCCAGCGGCTGTGGCCAGGAAATATCTTCCACGATGGCCATCCGCTCGGTGTAGTCCACCCCTTCGGCCTTCAGAGCGGCGATCTCCTCGCCGCGGGCGTGCGCGCGTTGGGCCAGCAGCACCTGGCGCGGATCGTCCAACACGGCCTCGAAGGTGGAGATGATGTCCAGGGTGTATGTCTCCGACTCGGGATCCAACAGGTCCAGCGCGGCCAACGCGAAGGGGGACAGGGGCTGATTCAGGGCGAAGTCGCGCTGCATGTCCTGCGTCAGACGCGCGTTCAGGCCCGACGGTGTGTCATCGGGAAACTCCTCCACAATGCCTGCGTTGATCAGCCCGCGATACAGCTCGATGGTGTGGATAATGGACTTGTTCTGCTTGGCGCGAGAGTCATGGTTGGTGCGCAGAAGATTCTCGAGAGCCTCATAGGTCCATTGCTCGCGCGCCACCACGTTGAGCAGCATGGAGTGAGACATGCGGAACTGGCTCATCAGCTCCTCGGGCTCGGCCACGCTGAGGCGGTCAAAGGTCTTTTCCGTCCACACAACCTGACCCTCCGGGGCTGATTTCTTGCGAAGCTTTTTGAGCTTCTTGGGATCAGAACCGGCGCGTTCGCGAAGGCGATAATTCTCGATCTCGTGCTCAGGAGCTTGAATAATTACCGTTCCCTTGGTGTCATAACCGGCTCTGCCGGCGCGGCCGGCAATTTGATGGAACTCGCGGGATTTCACCAGGCGTTGCTTCACGCCGTCGTATTTTGCAAGACCGGTCATCAGAACCGTGCGAATAGGGACGTTAATCCCCACGCCCAAAGTATCGGTGCCACAAATGACTTTCAGCAGGCCGGCTTGGGAAAGCTTTTCCACCAAACGCCGGTACTTCGGCAGCATTCCAGCGTGATGCACACCAATGCCGCGCCGCAGAAGCCGCGAGAGCGTCTTACCGAAGGCAGAACTGAACCTGAAGGAGCCAATGCCCTCTGCGATCGCCTTCTTGGCTTCTTCATCCACCAGAGACATGCTGGTCAAGGACTGCGCCCGTTCGATCGCCTCCCGTTGGCTGAAATGCACCACGTAGATGGGAGACAGGCCCTCGTGGATCAGGTTCTGAATCGTCTCGTGCACCGGGGTGTAGACGTAGTCAAACTCCAACGGAACAGGGCGCACCGACCCACTCACCAACGTGCTGGTGCGGCCAGTGCGTTCAGAGAGATCTTTTTCCAACCACTCCGTGTTACCCAGCGTGGCGCTCATCAATAAAAACTGTGCCTGCGGCAACTCCAGCAGAGGAATCTGCCAAGCCCACCCGCGGTCGGGCTCCGAATAATAGTGGAACTCGTCCATGACCACTTGGTCAATGCGCGCATTCTTTCCGTCGCGCAGCGCGATATTGGCCACAATTTCCGCGGTGGCGCAGATAATCGGCGCATTGCCATTGACCGTGGCATCGCCGGTCATCATGCCGACGTTTTCGGGTCCGAACGTCTGGCACAAATCGAAGAACTTTTCACTCACCAGCGCCTTAATGGGTGCCGTATAAAAGCTCCGTTGCTTTCGCGCCAACGCAATAAAGTGCGCGGCAATGGCCACCATAGATTTTCCGGAGCCCGTCGGCGTGGCCAGAATGACGTTATCCATCGCCACCAATGCAGTGGCGGCCTCCTCCTGGGCGGGGTAGAGCGTGATCCCACGATCACGCGTCCAACCGAGGAAGGACTCCAAGATCGCGTCATCAACCAGCGATTCTGGTACCTCGTCTAGGTCGGGAAGCAGTTCCGCCAGTTGTGCCGCAATGCCCACGGGACGTCCTTTCTGCGTGGAGGTAATGTAGGTCACCCCTCGTAAGTAGTTACCTCCACTGTACAGAGCCGGTCGGCGCCGCTAGTCGTCGCCGGGCTCCGTGTCCTTATCCGCCACATCCGCTAGGAACGCCTCGAACTCCGCACCCAATTCGTCGCCGGTGGGGATCTCCTCGCCTGGCTGCAACAGGTTGTTCTCCCGACGACGCCGACGTCGCTCCACCTCGGCGTCGTATTGCCCCTCCAGCGCCTGCACCACTTGGGCGATCTCCGGCGAATCCTCCATTTGATTCTCCAGCTGCTGCTGGACGCGGGATTGATCGCCCTCCAAGGCAGACAGGGGGAACTCGCGATCAATCGTGGAGGATACGGCCTGCAGGAGCTTGACCGTGGCCTCTGGGTAATCGTTCGCGGCAATGTAGTGCGGCACGTGGGCGGTCAGCCCAACCGTTTCTACACCGCTGCGGGCGAGTTTCAACTCCGTCTCCAGGGAAGCAGCACCCGGAATAATCATCCTGGAATCCCACGTGGCGAAGTCCTTCAGCAACGCAGGATCCGAGGCATGCGCGGAAACAATCAACGGCCGAGTGTGCGGCACGGTCATGGGCGCAGAGTACAGCGAGACCACGCGGTGGACGTTCAGCCGCCGAGCAAGCTGCACTACAGAATCGGAGAAGGCCTCCCACTTCAGGTCCGGCTCAGGCCCGGCCAGCAGCAGGAAGGGTTGCCCGCTGTCATCTTTCAACACGTGGAGGTTCAAACTCATCCGGTCACTGTCCACAATGCTGTTGTGATCGAGGGTGACTCCAGGCCGGCGTGAGCGGTAGTCCACGAGTTGATCCAGGTTAAAGGATGCAACCAGCTGATTATCCAGTGCCTGGAGCAGATGAGTGCCCACATTTACCACGGCTTGGCCGGCGTCCGCATAGCCCTGAAGAGCGACGATGAGAGGCACAGGAGAATCTGACTGATCACCGTGCACAACGGGGGCGGGGTACTCCAGATCGTACATGTTCTCAGACACGATATGCTCCTTCAAAATTTCCTACACTGTCCCAAAGGTATCGGACAAAGACTAGCAGAGATAGCCAATGACATGGGAAAACTCGCGCTGCCGCGGGAGTTGAATGGGTTTTCCACAGCCCGCGGGTTTTCCACATCAGCCTGTGTGAAGAAGGCTGGCGGCCATCACACTGCCTCTGCACCGTGAGGTGGGGGTGGTTCTATGGTCTCGCTTCATTCATCACACAGCGTAGCCATTGTGCTTCCTGGCTTGGCTTTCGAAAGGTACAACAGCATGACAGACCGAGATATTCCCTCGACGAATAATACCCAGTCTCCCCTCGACTATGAGGAGGACCGCCCCCGCGTGAAATTGGGCGGAAACCCGGGCACCCTCATTGCCAGCATCCCAGCCCTCATGGGATTCACCCCTGAGGAATCCCTGGTGATCGTGGGGCTCTACAACGCCTCGACTACGGGTCGCGCCATGAGGATCGGCCCCATCGTGCGCACAGACCTGGGTATGCGCTCCATCGCCGAAGGAGTGGACCAAATCGTGGCCGTGTGCGACACCCTGAACGAACCCGAGGTCGTGGTGATTGCCGTGTCCGAGGAGGAGGAACTGGCCTGTGGTCTGCTGTCCGTGCTGGGCATGTTCTTCGAGGACAACCTCGTGGGGATCAACGGGCTTCATTGGGTGGAGAAGATCGAGTCTGGCGCTCCCTGGTGCTTCCCGGACGGCGAGATGGGCGGAGTGGTGGAGGATGTGGACGATAACCCACTGCGCACCATCGGGCGATGCAGCGGGGCACTGCAACTCAAGGACCGGGAGGAACGGGAACGCTGGCTGTTGCCCACGATGCCTCGACTCGATACCCGTGAGCTGCTGGCAGAGACTCCTGGGGGTAAGGACGCCGACGAACATACCGACGCCATCCTCGCCGTGACTCGATTACTGTCCGATGTGGTGCTCGGCCACCGATCCTTGGACGAGGTGATTGAGGATCACGAGGCGTTGATGGCGGTGGCGCGGCTGGCCATTGATGAGGACGACCACACCTTCCTGGTGCTCTGTGCCCAGGGAACAGTCAACCCGGTCATGAGGGATATGGTGGCCGAATGTGCGCGGCGCACTCGCGGCAGCATGAGGATTCGGCTGTTGGCGCTGCTCAGCGTCATTCTTGCCTCCAACGACGAGGGATCGTTGGCTCATTTCGTCGCCGCAGGTGCCGCGGACGAATGTGCGGCCCGGTCGCAGAGGAATCACCATGATTGCCTGACCGAGGAGATGCTCGAGGTTCTGCTGGCCACCATGCGTTGTGGGCACCAGCGACAGACCGTGCGCGCTGTGGTGGCGTGCAGCCTGCATCATCTCGCCTCGCTCACACTCGAGCTGTCGGGGGAGTGCGCAGCCGATGTGGTGGATGATGCCGAGGTTGAGGAGCTCATTGAGTGGGCGGAGCAACTCGATGAGGCCCTGGATGTGCTGGAATGGCCGGCAATCACCCGGGCGCTTAACCTCTAATCCTTGGCGCTGTGTGCCCGGTCACCCAGAGCGCTGGTAAAGGCCCACGCGTCCTTCACGATAGTGGTGATGTCGCTGCGTGACGGCGACCATCCCAGCTCCTCGATCGCGCGGGCCGAGGAGGCAACGAGCGTAGCCGGGTCACCGGCGCGGCGCTCGGACTCCACTGCCGGAATGGCGTGGCCGGTGACCTCACGGCAGGTATCAATCACCTGACGCACGCTAAATCCATCGCCGGAGCCAAGATTATAGATACGGTGCGTTCCGGAGACGTTGCTGGACGCGGCGAGGAGGTGGGCGTCGGCCAAATCACGGATATGGATGTAATCGCGCACGGCCGTGCCATCCTCGGTGGGGTAGTCCGTGCCGAAGATGCTGATGGAATCACGATGCCCGAGGGCCACCTGGAGAACCAGTGGGATCAGGTGAGTTTCGATCTCACGGTTTTCGCCCACGCTCCCATAGGCACCCGCAACATTGAAATAGCGCAGTGAGGTCGCGCCCAGCCCGTAGGCCTTCGCGTAGCTGGTGATGATGTGGTCGATCGCCAGCTTGGACGCACCATAAGGGTTTGTGGGCTGCGTGGGCATGTCCTCCGTGATGGGAACCTGCTGCGGTTCGCCATACGTTGCGGCGGTGGAGGAGAACACCAGGTTGGATACGCCGTGTTCCCGCATGGCATCGAGCAAACGAAGGCTGGTGACCACGTTGTGGTGCCAGTACAGGTCTGGCTTCTCCACGGATTCGCCGACGAGGGAGCGGGCTGCGAAATGGAACACGGCGCTCACATCACCGGCGGCGAGTACGTCGCCGATCACGTCGCGGACATCGCCTTCCACCAGTGTTGCGCCAGGAGCAACAGCCTCGCGATTACCGGTGGAGAAGTCGTCGATGATCGTCACCTTATAGCCCTGCTCCACCAGCACATGGGCGCAGACGCTACCGACGTAGCCGGCTCCGCCCGTGACCACCACGTGCGCGCCGGAGGGAAGGGCAGAGGAACTACTCGACGTAGGGGAGTCCGTCATGGATTACTTCACAGCCTTTACCTGAATGGCGTGAGACAACTCGTCGGGCAGGTCGATGTACCCGTTGTCATTGCTCAGGCGAATGCCGTCTTCGGTGTTGACCAGGGTCACCGTGCTGCCGGGACCCATGGACAGCACGGACAGCTTTGCCATGATCTTGTGCTCCACCTGGACGATCTCGTTGATGCTGGCCACGATGACCTCAACGGGCTTGGTGGCGTTCAAATCCGCTGCACGCTGAGCATCAGGGTGGTGGTTTTCCTCCGCTTCGTTCAGCAGTTCCGTGCGGTGCTCATCTGGTGCATCATCCAACAAGACGTCCAGACCGGGGATCGGGTTGCCGAACGGCGAGGTGGTGCGCTCCTTGAGCACGTCAACCAGGCGCCGCTCAACATCATCACCCATGACGTGTTCCCAGCGGCAGGCCTCATCGTGCACCTTCTCCCAGGGCAGGCCGATGACATCGGTGAGCAGGCGTTCGGCTAAACGGTGCTTGCGCATCACAGCGGTGGCTAGCTCACGACCTTCGGCGCTGAGCTTCAGCGAACGGTCCTTGGAAATACTCAACAGACCATCGCGTTCCATGCGGGCTACGGTCTGGCTGACGGTCGGGCCGGATTGATCCAGACGCTCCGCAATACGGGCACGCAGCGGTGGGATCCCTTCTTCTTCCAGCTCGTAAATTGTACGAAGGTACATTTCAGTAGTGTCGACGAGATCTCTCACCAGTTATGGACCTTTCTGTAAAAACTTTTAGCACTGCACATACAGTAGCAGCTTAAAGGGCGTATTCGCGGAGTTTGTCGGCACGATCGCCTTCTCGCAGCTTAGCCATCACTTCGCGTTCTATTTGGCGGACACGTTCACGCGACAGTCCGAAGCGCTTACCGATCTGATCCAGCGTGCGTGGCATGCCGTCATCAAGACCATAACGCAAGCGGATCACATCTTGTTCCCGTTCCTCGAGAGTATCCAGAACTGCGCGGATGTCAGAGTGGCGCAGGGAAGCCACGACCGCGGACTCGGCATCCGTTGCCTCGGAATCCTCGATGAAGTCTCCCAGGGGCGCTTCCTCGTCGGCACCCACCGGCATGTCCAGGCTCACCGGATCACGAGACTGCTTGAGCAGCATTTCGATCTTGTGCTCCTCGATGCCCGACTCTTCGGACAGCTCCTCATTGGTCGCCTCGCGGCCGAGCTGCTGGTACATCTCGCGCTTAATGCGGGAGAGCTTATTGACCTGCTCGACTAGGTGAACCGGAAGGCGGATCGTGCGGGATTGGTCAGCCATTCCGCGGGTGATGGCCTGACGGATCCACCAGGTCGCGTAGGTGGAGAACTTAAATCCCTTGGTGTAATCGAACTTCTCCATCGCGCGGATCAGGCCCAGGTTGCCTTCCTGAATCAAGTCCAGCAGAGGCATGCCGCGGCCCGTGTAGCGCTTGGCCAGGGACACCACCAGACGAAGGTTAGCCTCCAGCAGGTGGCCGCGGGCAGCCTTTCCTTCGCGGGCGAGGATCTTCAGGTCGCGCTTCTTCGCGCGGCTTAAGTCGTCCGAGTTCTTCAGTAGGTGCTCTGCGTACAGTCCTGCTTCGATGCGCTGGGACAGCTCAACTTCATCCTCGGCGGTCAGCAGGGCTGTTTTGCCGATGCCGTTGAGGTAGACGCGCACGAGGTCGGCCGAGGGGTTATCGTTATTTCCACGGCGCCGACCTTTATCTTCAGTTTTCTGTTCGGAATCCTCGACGGTGTCTGTGTTCTCGGTGGAATCGACGGTGGTCTCCTCAAACGTAGAGTTGCTCATTGCACTCAGCCCCTTCATTGGCATCCGAGATGTATATCGATGTATATACCGTTAGTGTGCGCGACAGGTTGCTCGCGCGGTTCTATGTGTGTAACGCATACGTGAAGCACTTTGTTCCCGGCGTCACATACCCGCTCCTCATCACCCCTAGATAGGGGTATCTACTCAGCCTCCACGAGTACAGTATATGGACCTTCGTTCGTGGACTGGACACGCATCATCGCTCCAAAGCGCCCGCTCTCCACATGCAGGCCTCGCGCGCGCAGCGCCTCGATGATGTTGGTGATGATGGGTTCGGCCACCTCGCCAGGCGCCGCGGCAGACCAGGAGGGGCGCCGTCCCTTCGCAGTCGCACCCATCAACGTGAACTGGCTGACCACCAGAATCTGTGCTCCCACGTCCAGCGCCGAATGCGTCCGTGGTTCATCCCACGGCGCGTCACGCTCCGGGAACAGGCGAAGCTCCGCGATTTTCCTCGCGACAGTCTCCCACGCGTCTGGCGAATCCTCCCGCCCGGCGCCGATGAGGGCCAGCAACGCCGGCCCTTGAACTTCGCCGACAACCTCGCCCTCTACAGTGACGGACGCGTGGCTTACGGTACTGATGACTGCCTTCATAGTTCCTCTACTATATCTGCCGGAAGAATCAGGCCGTGTCGCACCAGGTCCACCACGATCGGCGCAAGCGCGTCGGTGAAGGCGTCCCCGTCCAGGCCATTGACCGCAGCATAGAGCTCGGCAGTGTCCCGCAACGTCAACCCATCTGGGTTGATGCCCTTGACGATCGCGGCCACGTGCTGGTCGACCTCGTGACTCCACGCCGGCCCGTCCGTCCTGCTCAGGCGTAGTGCATAATCTTTAAATCCGACGCCCAAGTCTCCATCACTGACGGATACATGTTCCAACGCCAGCGTGGGCCGCGCCGCATACTGCGTATCCAGGACGCTGTGCGCATCCTGACGATCCAACCACTCGGCACGCGCGAACCACTCGCGCGTTTCGTGGCCTAAGAAGGTGCCCGGCTGGAGGGCCTGATCCATCACCTCGAACGTGACCTCGCTGCTGGTTCCCGTGGTGCGCTTCATGTGTACATAGCCCATGCCGATATGGGTGATACCGGCGCCCATGAAATAGTCCAACCAGTCTGCGGTGCGCTTGATTCCCTCCGACGAGCGGGTGTCGATCCCTTCATCAGTGAGCCAGGTGTGAACGTACGTGGTGATGTCCACCAGGTCGCGTTGCACAACCCAGGCTCTGATGTCCTCACCCGGGATCCAGCCCGTGACCTTGGAGGCTGCGGAGTCGGCCTCGGTGAGCGCCCAGGCCGCAAGCAGGTGCGCCGTGCCGTGGTTTGCCAGGTGCTGCGCGGCCTGCTCGACGACCAGTCGGCTGGCGCCATCGAAGTCAAGCGGGGTCTCGCGGTAGCTTAAGCCGCAGTCCGGGCCGATCACAAAGGGCGGGTTGGAGACAATGAGATCGAAGAGCTGTCCCTCGACGGGCTCAAACCAGCTGCCCTCCACCCAGTCGATGCTCGCGTGCTGGGGGAACGCGCAGCGGGCAAACCCTAAAGCGCGGGAGGAGATGTCGGTCGCCGTGACCTCGACGGCGGAATGAGAGGTGGCTAACACGGTGGCAAGAACTCCCGAACCCGTGCCGAGATCCAACACACGAAGGGGTGGGGAGCCAGCGCGCTGGGCGTCGGATACAGGGGGAAGGACGGAGAGTAACGATAACGGGGCATTGCCCACGCCGGGGACGTGATTCGGGGCGGGGGTGCGTGCAGTCATCGAAGAATCCTGATCGCTGACGATGAGCACCTCGGCGCTCTCCGTCCCGCGGGCGGCGACGGGTCGGATGTCGACGGTGATGTGTGCACGGGTGGCGTCGGTGGGCGAGGCCTCGAGCACGCCCGCGGCGAGCAAGCCGTCCACATCGCCGTAGATGCCACGCCACTGATCCAGCGGCAGATCACGGCGCAGGACAACGCCCGCAACGCAGGTGTACTCCACGCTGTCCGGGGCATAGTCACCGTGGTCAACGGCCCACACCGCGCCAGCCGGATTGCCGGCGAGCATGGCGGCGTAGCCCTCGGGGCCCAGCACGGTGGTGAGCATGGTGGAACCGTACCCGCGGTGCGCCAGAGCGGAGACAAACGCACGAAGGGTCTGTTGCGTGGCAGGGGAAGTGGGGTCACAAAGAGTCACGAGGACTTATCCTAACGGTCCTGCGAGCGGCCGTCATGGTCAATCACCACTGGAGCCAGGGACGGCGAAGCGTGAGTCTCGCCGGATTCCAAGGCCGCCCGGCGGGCCGACTCCACCCGAGCCCGATTCTCGCGCACCAGGCCCGGCTTATAGACAGAGCGGGACTTCTTATCGGCCTCGCCGCGCTCATTAGCTAGGAGCACCGCCACCCAGGGCAGTGGCAGGGAAATGCACACAATCACCACTGCGAGCACCTGATTACCCAGGAGCCACCACACCAACCCCGACGCCAGGAACAGCGGGAGGCGAATCGCCTGGAGGATCATATACAGGCGGCGACGCCGGTGCCATCCCTCAAGGGGAGACCTCCGAGCGTCCGTAATCAATTCGACGTCGTGTTCGCGTCTGCCACCTGCAGCCATGGTCTCCACACTAGTACGCAGCTGGAAATTGGGACAGTGACAGGGCATGATGGAACACTGTGAGTACACCAAGCACAACGACAATTGAGCGCCCTGAAGTAACCACTGACCAGCGCAATGACGAGGACACCCCGAAGTTCTTCCACTACGTGAAGAAAAACGAGATCGTCGAATCGGCAGTGATGGGAAACATGGTTGTTGCCCTGTGTGGTGAAACCTTCCCCGTGCGCAAGCAGGCCAAGCCCGGATCCCCCGTGTGCCCTGACTGCGAACAGATCTACCAGTCCCTGCGTAGGCGTTAAAGGGGAGGGAGCTGTCACGTCTACCCACAGTCCCTCGCTGGATCATCTGCGTCTGTGGCAACGCGAAGCCTTACAGAAATACCTGGAGGACAACCCCCAGGACTTTCTCGCGGTCGCAACCCCAGGCGCTGGTAAGACCACCTTCGCGCTGA
This sequence comes from Corynebacterium zhongnanshanii, assembly GCF_014490575.1. Taxonomy (NCBI): domain Bacteria; kingdom Bacillati; phylum Actinomycetota; class Actinomycetes; order Mycobacteriales; family Corynebacteriaceae; genus Corynebacterium; species Corynebacterium zhongnanshanii. The sequence goes on along the minus strand of NZ_CP061033.1, from coordinate 1,102,442 downwards.
CTACAGCACGCCTGCTGCTGGATACCCGAGTGGTGCAGCGGATCGTCATCGTGGTGCCCACCGAACACCTCAAACTCCAGTGGTCGCTTTCTGCGGCCGCCCAGGGCATTTCCATCGACCCGTCTTTTAGTAACTCCTCGGCCTTCAACCAGGCCTTTGATGGCGTGGCCGTGACCTATGCCCAGGTGGGCATGAAGCCCACCAAGCACTACCAGGTGGCCACCGCGCAAAAGACGCTGGTGATTCTGGACGAGATCCACCACGCAGGAGACGCCAAAAGCTGGGGCGACGGCGTGCGCTTCGCCTACGCGCACGCGGAGCGACGGTTGGCCCTCACCGGTACGCCGTTCCGCTCTGACGATGCGCAAATCCCCTTCGTGCGCTACGAAGACATCGGGGGAGGCGGTCTGCAATCCTCCGCGGACTACACCTACGGCTACTCGGAGGCCCTGAAGGACGGCGTGGTGCGGCCAGTCGTGTTCCTGACCTACTCCGGCACGGCGCGCTGGCGAAACAGCGCCGGGGAAGAATTCGAGGCGCGGCTGGGCGAGCCACTGAACGCTGAGCAGACGGCGCGTGCGTGGCGCACGGCCCTGGATCCGCGCGGTGACTGGATTCCCGCGGTGTTGCAGGCCGCCCACACGCGCCTGCAGCAGCTGCGCGAGCACACCCCCGATGCTGGTGGGCTGGTTATCGCTTCGGACAAGCAGACCGCCCGCGCCTACGCGAAGATCCTGGAACAGCTCAGCAGCACGCCCGTGACCGTGGTGCTGTCCGATGAAGCCGGCGCGTCCGACCGCATCAAGCAGTTCAACGATAATCAGGACGAGTGGTTGGTCGCGGTGCGCATGGTCTCCGAGGGCGTGGACGTCCCGCGCTTGGCCGTGGGCGTGTACGCCACGAGCGCCTCCACGCCGCTGTTCTTTGCCCAGGCCATCGGGCGTTTCGTGCGCTCCCGCAGGCCGGGAGAATCCGCGAGCGTGTTCTTGCCGAGTGTGCCGGTGTTGCTCGAGCTGGCGTCGAAAATGGAAAAGCAACGCAACCACGTGTTAGCCAACCCGGATCGGCCGTCTGACGGGCTCGATGACGATCTGCTGGCGGCGGCGAATCGCGAGCAGAACGAACCGGGCGAAGAGCGCGGTTATGAGTCGGTCGGCGCGGAAGCCGAGCTGGACTCGCTGATTTTCGACGGTTCCACCTACGGCACGGCCACGATGGCGGGCTCAGCGGAGGAGCAGGACTACCTGGGTCTGCCCGGGCTGCTGGATGCCGAGCAGATGCGTACGCTGCTGCGCCAGCGGCAACAGGAGCAACTGGATGCGCGCGAGCGGGATCGCAAGGCGAAGCTCGCGGAGGAGCAGGAGCGCGCGGCGAAGAAAGCCGAGGCAGCTGCCGAGGAGGGCAGCGGCGCGAACCTGCACGCCCGGCGGGTGGCGAGCCAAGAGCTTCCCGCACTACGCAAGGAACTCAACACGCTGGTGTCCATGACCGCGGCGCGCACCGGCAAGCCGCATGGAGCGATTCACAACGAGGTCCGCCGCAATTGCGGAGGTCCCGCGACCGCTCTGTGCACTGCAGAGCAATTGCGGGACCGAATAGCGTACCTGCGACGCTGGTAACGCGGGGCTGCTAGTCCAGGTAGTCGCGCAGCACCTGGGAGCGCGACGGGTGGCGCAGCTTGGACATGGTCTTGGACTCGATCTGGCGGATACGCTCGCGCGTTACGCCGTAGACCTGACCGATTTCATCCAACGTCCGTGGCATGCCGTCGGTCAGACCGAAACGTAGCTTTACGACGCCGGCCTCACGCTCCGACAGCGTGTGAAGGACATCCTGCAGCTGATCCTGGAGGAGGGTGAAGGATACCGCGTCCACAGCCACCACGGCCTCGGAGTCTTCGATGAAGTCACCTAGCTGAGAATCGCCTTCGTCGCCGATGGTCTGGTCCAGAGAGATCGGTTCACGGGCGTACTGCTGGATCTCCATCACCTTATCCACGGTGATGTCCATCTCGCGCGCCAATTCCTCTGGGGTAGGCTCGCGGCCGAGGTCCTGGAGAAGCTCACGCTGGATACGTCCCAGCTTGTTGATGACCTCCACCATGTGGACTGGAATACGAATCGTGCGGGCCTGGTCAGCCATCGCGCGGGTGATGGCCTGACGGATCCACCACGTGGCGTACGTGGAGAACTTGTAGCCCTTGACATAGTCGAACTTCTCCACCGCGCGGATCAGGCCCAGGTTGCCTTCCTGGATCAGATCCAGGAAGGCCATGCCGCGGCCCGTGTAGCGCTTAGCCAGGGATACCACCAGACGAAGGTTGGCTTCCAACAGGTGGTTCTTGGCGCGCCGACCATCGCGCTCGATTTCTCGAAGGTCACGACGGCTCATCGGGGAGAGCTTTTCGCCGGACTCCTTAATCTGGTCCATCCGGTGACGGGCGTACAGGCCGGCCTCGATGCGCTTGGCCAGGGACACCTCCTGCTCCGCGTTCAGCAGAGCCACCTTACCGATTTGCTTCAGGTAGGCGCGCACACTGTCCGCAGACGCCGTGAGCTCGGCATCCTTGCGGGCCTGGCGGAGTGCTGCGGACTCGTCTTCGTCCCAGACGAAGCTACCGTCGTTGTCGTCCTCCTCGGACTCCTCGTCCTCATCGGAATCTTCGTCGGAGAGGTCATCGTCTAGATCATCCTCAAGCCCATCGTCGAGGTCGTCATCCAGATCGTCATCAAGGTCCCCGTCCAGGTCCGGATCCAGATCATCGTCGAGATCTGGGGCGAGGTCGTCCTTGATGTCCTCATTCACGCCCTCGGTGGTCGAGGTGGTCAGCACATCCTCGTCGTCGGTCTTCGCCGCTGCGCGGCCCCTGGCTGCGGTCTTCTTCGCTCCGGTCTTTTTGGCCGTGGTCTTCTTCGCCGCAGTCTTCTTGGTGGCCTTGCGCGTAGTCTTCTTCGCGGTCTTTTTCGCCGCTGTCTTCCTAGCTGCCGTCTTTTTCGCAGCCGTTTTCTTGGCTGCCGTCTTCTTGGACGTCTTTCGAGCAGTCTTCTTGGCAACGGTGCCCGTAGACGAGTCCTGTTGGGTCTCGTCGGATGAGTTCTTCTCTGCCACAGAAGCCCTTTCTCTTAATATAAATGCAGTGTGTGGGCGTTATTTGATGAACGACCGCCTATTATAACGTATGTGTAAAGAATTAGCTTCCCACACCGCCTGTCTGGGGACTGCGGTGGTGACGCTCTCACTCACGTTCGGCCGAGCGTCCATGGCCGCTTTAGGGCTGAATGCCATCCCGTACTGCGATAGCAGCCCCGATTATACCCGCTTGGTTGCGCAGCTGCGCTGCCACGACGGGTTGCTCCACGGTGATGTGCTGTGACCACTTATCGAACTTCCGGGACACACCCCCGCCAATGATGAAGCGATCGGGGCTAAACAGAGCGGAATAACGGTGAAGGACCTGGTCTACCCGGCGGCCCCACTCCTTGTAGCTCAAGTCCTCACGCTCGCGGACTGCAGAGCTCGCCCATTTCTCCGCCTCCGTGTCTCCGAAAGGCAGGTGGCCCAGCTCGGTGTTCGGAAAGAGCGTGCCGTTGTATAGCATGGCCGAACCAATGCCTGTGCCCAGTGTGAGGAGGAGCACCGCCCCACGTTTCGCCTCCTCATCGCCAAGCTCTACCTCTGCGATACCGGCGGCGTCGGCATCGTTCAACACGCTCACAGCGCGACCATCCAGGTGATGGGAGAACAACGCGAGGACATCGGTGCCGATCCAGGATGAGTCGATGTTCGCCGCCGAGCGGGCAATGTGACCGCGGACCACAGCGGGCACTGTAATGCCGACGGGGCCGTCCCACCCGGCCATATCGACGAGCGTGCGCACGACCCCCGCCACTGCGTCGGGAGTTGCTGGTTGAGGGGTTTTAATCTTGAAGCGATCACTGACCAGTTCCCCCGTGGAAAGGTCCACAATGGCACCTTTGATGCCGGAACCGCCGATGTCTACTCCAAAACCGTGATGGGGGTTGTTTTCTGCCATGCCTGCGATCGTACCGTTTTTCGATGTTTCTAGGCATGATGGAGGCATGCGATTTTTCCAGACCGTGAAAGACCTCAATTCCGATCTTCGCCCTGTATCCGATAAACATATTCTGCTGACTCAGAAAAACACTGATCACGCTGTCTATGAACGTTTAAAGGAGTGCGGGGTGGACGCCGCGCATCTGGCTGATGTTGCCCGTGACGTGGCCGCAGAAGCTGCGCGCTTGGTGGAGCAGCGTCGGACAGAACTCGCGCCCGACGGGGGAGGAGTGCGGGCCGCAGCCACGAAGAGCTCTGAGGTGGATCCCGTGACGGTGGTGGACCGCGAATCGGAGACGTTCATTCGCCAGCGTCTGAACGAACGCGCGCCAGGAAGCGCAATCTTGGGGGAAGAGGAGGGTGCGAGCCCCTCCGGCAACGAGCAGGGCTCGGAGAACGCAGGCTATGCGGACGTGCTGTGGGTGGTGGATCCCATCGACGGAACAGTGAACTTTATGTACGGAGTGCCCGCCTATGCCGTCAGCGTGGCGGCAACCTACGACGGCATCCCTGTGGCCGGAGCGATCGCCGACGTCTGTGCAGGCACGGTGTACTCCACGGCCATGGGCGCCAGCGTGATCATCAGCCCCATTGAGGGAGATGGCGAGGCAACGACTACAGCGGATTCGGTCACTACCGTGCCCCAGCCTGGCGACCCCGCCGACCTTCGCACGGCCCTCATCGCCACTGGATTCGCCTACGACGCAGGACGGCGGGCGTCGCAGGCGAAATTGCTCACCCAGGTACTCCCGAAAGTACGTGATATTCGTCGCATTGGCTCGGCTGCGCTGGACCTGGTGAGGGTTGCCACGGGCGAGGTGGATGGCTATTACGAACATGGCCTGGGACCTTGGGATCACGCAGCGGGTAGCCTCATTGCAGCTCGTGCAGGTGCCCAGGTCACGATGCCGCTGTTGAGCGTGGAGAGCAGGGAAGGGGCACCGATCTGTGCGGCGCGGACAAGCATCGCTGACGAGCTGCTCAACCTGGTATGGACGGAGGCTCCGGGGGGAGTTTTACACCCGCTGGAAAAGTAATATGCATGGCGGGGTCGACAACGCGTTGATCGTCATTTATTATCCGCCTTCGAGACAAGGAAATACCCACACACTGTGAGCCCATTGTGACGAATAACGCTGCCTGATCGCAGCGGGGCCATAACACCGAGGAGGATCCGACGTGGCGACTGATTATGACGCACCGCGCCGCCGTGCGGAAGACGATATCGAGACTGACTCCCTCGAGGGTCTGAAGGCGGCAGAAAAGGCGGAGCCGGCTGTGTCTGACACCGATGATGGCGAAATCGTTGAACCATTTGACGTGCCCATGGCAGACCTGTCCGGGGAAGAGCTGTCCGGCGAAGTGATCCCACGCCAGAGCGACGAGTTCACCTGCTCCGTGTGCTTCATGGTGCAGCACCGCAGCCGGATTGCTGAGTCCGACGGCGACGAGTTCGTCTGCCGCGACTGCGCCTAAGAAAGAGACAACGAGCCCGGCGCCATCGACGAGCTAGTAGACCGGGCGTCCCAGCGCATCGACGAGCGCCTGGGGCTCCTTGGTGGAAATGAGCCAGTAGGGGGTGGGGTCGTCGGCGTCGTCCAACACGAACATGGCCATCGTGGGGATCCATGGCTTGTGCACCACAAACGCAGCAGGATCCAGCTGGCGCCCCATGGCCGCCTGCTTTGCGGTGGGTGGGATGACCAGCGACCGGCTCACCACGCTGGCGGGAAGTTGGGCGTCCCCTGCATGCAACCAGATTTCCCCGTCGCTTTCCCGGATAACGGAAATGGTGGTGCGGGAAAACTTCAGCAAGAGCCACAGGGCTAACGCGCCGAACACCACAGCGCAGGCAATGGCGGCCCAGATCTCACGCTGCATTTGAGCCTGATAAGAAATCAACGCCACCACGCCCGTGGCGCCAAGCCACCAGGTGAAAGGAACGGGCTGGCGCTCTGAATACAGTATCTGCTGTGCCCTCGAGGGGGATGGAGATACGGATTCATCCTGTGCCACGGTGTTCCTCAATTCTTATCGCTGGGCGTGAGAAGAATAACGCTCACAGTTTACCCCGTGATACCGCGGAGGTGTTAGCCCACACTGTCTTGCCTGTGGGCAGTTGAGTCTCACGTCCGCATGTTCCGTGTAGGGCGAACCTTGTAGAGTGAAACACTATGACTGAAAAGCTCAGAATTGTCCGCCTGGACAAAGACCTGCCTCTTCCGCGACGCGCGCATCCCACGGATGCGGGCATCGATCTGTATAGCGCAAAGGACGTTATCATCGAACCGGGGAGGCGAGTGCTGGTCGGAACGGGTATTGCCCTGGGCCTGGAGCCGGGAACCGTGGGCTTGATCCACCCCCGCAGCGGACTGGCCCTGAAACACGGCTTGTCCATCGTGAATACTCCGGGCACGATCGACGCCGACTATCGCGGCGAAGTGAAGGTCTGCCTGATCAACCTGGATCAGGAAGAATCCGTCTCGATTCAGCGCGGTGACCGCATTGCGCAGTTGGTTGTGCAGCACGTCGTGCTGTGCGAGGTGGACGAAGCGGACAGCGTGGAGGACCTCGGAGCCACGGAGCGTGGCGACGGTGGATACGGCTCGACAGGAAGGAATTAATCAATGTTTGGACGTAAAAAGAAGCGCGAGAACGAACAACCGCAGCAGAGCGAACAGCCGGCAGTGGACGCTGCAGCGACGCCTGGCACGGCGGAGACGCCTGCGGAGCCTGTATTCGACCCCATCAACGGAGACTTCGGCCCGTTCGATGCCGACTCGGTGGACTACCGTGCCTTCGACTTTTCTGACTTTGCCAAGGGCGGGCTGGACCTGGGCTCCGTTCTGGTGCCAGTTCCTCACGAGGCCGAAGTTCAGGTGGAGATGAATGAGCAAGGCCCCCAGATGATCCACGTGGTGACCCCGTTTGGGCGAGTAACGCCCGTCGCCTTTGCCGCCCCTCGCAACGGCGACCTGTGGTCCGAAGCCGTCGAGGAGATCATCCAGGGCATGACCAACGACGGCATGACCGTCAGCCAGGAGGAAGGCCCGTGGGGTCCGGAAGTGGTCGCGGACGCAGGCAACGGAACGATGCGTGTGATAGGTGCGAATGGTCCGCGCTGGATGTTCCGCCTCACTCTGGCAGGCCCCACGGATCGCGCGGCAGAGCTTGCTGAACTGGCCCGCGGCATTATCAGCAGGACCTTTGTCCGCCGCGGACAGGACCCCATTCCGGCTGGTAACTCCCTGCCCATCCAGATGCCAGAGGCCATGGCAGAGGAGCTGGCCAAGCACATGCAGGAGCGCGCACAGAACGCAGAAGCCGCACAGAATCCCACGCACGAGGGGCCCAGCGACCAGTGACTGACTCACGCACCCCGGTAACACCCCGGGAAGAGGGCACCCTCTTAGAACAGATGGGTGGACTCTCTGGACTGGTCTCCTCCACGCTCCCAGTCCTGGTCTTGGTGCCCATCAACTCTCGTTGGGGGCTCACCCCGGCTCTGCTCGCCGCTGTGGGCGTGGCCTTGGCGATCTTCGTGTGGCGGCTAGTCCGCAAGGAAAATCTTCAGCCGGCCATCTCAGGATTTCTGGGAGTGGCGCTGTGCGCCGTCATCGCGTGGATCATGGGAGACGCGAAGGGCTATTTCGCCTACGGCATTTGGTACTCCCTGGTTGCCGGCATTGTCTTCACTGTGTCTGTGCTGGTGCGGTGGCCGATGGTGGGCGTGATCTGGCGCGGTATCAATGGCGAGGACCAGCGTTGGCGCACCAATAGGGGCGCCGTGAAAGCCTTTTCTCTGGCGACCCTCGCCTGGGCTGTGGTGTTCTTCGCCCGCTTCGGCGTACAGCAGTGGCTGTACGCCCAGGACAACACAGACGCCCTGGGTGTTGCGCGCATCGCGATGGGCTGGCCGCTGACGGTCATCGTTGTGCTCATCACGGTCTTCGCCGTCCGTGCGGCGAATCAGGCTGAGGGCAAGCACAAGCCTGCCACCGCCGAGGTTGAGAACCGTGCCGCTGAGAACCACCCAGAGGAAAGTGACCTGCCGTGATCGATCCTATGGTGAACGCTTCACAGGACACACTCGTGGTGGACACGGATAATCCCGCCCATGGAGGGACGACCGTGGCACGCCACAACGGCCAGGTCATCTTCGTGGCAGGCGCCCTACCTGGCGAGCGCGGGGTGCGGGTGGAACTGGACCCGCAGTCCACGAAGAAGTCCTTCCGCACCGGCCATGCGGTATCCATCGAGCACCAAAGCCCGCACCGCGTGGCACATCGCTGCGAGGCCGCCGCACGCGGCGCCGGCTGCTGTGACCTGGACATTGTGGATTCTCTAGGCTCCCTGGAGTTCAAAACGCGGGTGGTCCGCGACCAACTGGAACGCATCGGGCGCCTGGATGTCGCGAGCCTCGAGAACGCAGGTCGCTGGCATAGTACTGCGCTGCACCCCTCGACGGGATGGCGCAAAAAGGTGCGCTTGGGCGTCGATCGGGAAGGGCGAATAGGCACCCGCGTACGGGGCAGCAGAGACATCATCCCGCTGGCGGAGGCTGTGTGCGCGCAACTTCACCCGACGTTGGTGACAGGATTGGCGGATCAGCTGGAGCGTCTGCAGGCTGCGGAGACGTTCACCCCGGGTGCGGATCTGGTGGTCGCGGTGGGGGATGACGCCACCGAAGATACTGCCGCGCCGTCACGCTCCATCATCGAAGTATCCGACGCCCAGCGCACGAACCCCCGGCGCCAGGCACGCACGAAGCGCCGTGGATCGCGCGGTCGTCATCGCTCGCGTGTTGCGGCAACCCGCCGGGTCCTTGAGGGGCCTGAGAGCATTGAACGCCGCGTGCGCGTGGGTTCTGAAGAACTGGTGTGGGACATTCCCGGAGACAGTTTTTGGCAGGGGCATGAGAACGCTACCCAGTATTATGCCGACTGGATTGCGCGTCACATTCCGCGCGTGGATGGCTCCAGCGGAATTGAGACCGCGGTGGCCTGGGATCTCTATGGAGGTGCCGGGGTGTTTGGGGCGGTGTTGAGCGACATCGTTCCGTGCGGCGTGGTTGAGGTGGTCGATATCGCGTCTGCGGCCACGCGCAGCGGAGAACAGGCCTTGGGGCGCCTCGTCGCGGACGGTAGGGTGCGCTTCACCCCGGGTGATGTCGCAACGGTCGTGCCGACGTTGTGCGGCGCCGATGTAGACCACGAGCTTGTGGCCGCGGTACTGGATCCGCCGCGTGGCGGTGCCGGGGCACGGGTCATCGAGGCTATTGCCGCGGCGCATCCTCGCCACGTGGTGCACATTGGCTGCGACCCGGCCACAGCCGCACGAGACCTCCGAGCCTGGGAGGAACAAGGATATGAGGTACGCGACCTTGAGGTTGTGGATGCTTTTGCCTTGACCCATCATGTGGAGCAGTTGGCCTACCTCACGCCGAAAGTCACGTAACGCGCCCAAGGGATTGACGCCCTCTGAGCCCCCTGGCCAGGACGTTGGCACACTGCAGCGCGGAGCCAACTAGAATGGCGTTCATACTAGTCACAACTGCACGAGACATTTACCCAAAGAATGGAGACGAACCATCAGCATGGGCATTCTGGACAGCATCAATTCACCAGCAGACCTGAAGCGACTTTCTGCTGACCAGTTGGACGAGCTCGCAGCTGAGATTCGCACGTTCTTGATTCACAAAGTCTCCGCCACGGGTGGGCACTTGGGGCCGAATCTCGGTGTGGTGGAATTGACGATCGCCATGCACCGTGTGTTTGATTCGCCCACGGACCCGCTGATTTTCGATACCGGCCACCAGAGCTATGTGCATAAGATTCTGACGGGCCGGCGGGACCTGTTCGACACGCTGCGCCAGAAGGATGGCCTGTCCGGCTACCCCGAGCGCAGCGAGTCACCGCACGACTGGACGGAATCCTCCCACGCGTCGGCCGCTCTGTCCTATGCGGATGGCCTGGCCAAGGCGTTTGAGCAGACGGGCCAAACCCATCGCCACGTGGTGGCTCTGGTCGGCGATGGCGCGCTCACGGGTGGCATGTGTTGGGAGGCATTGAACAATATTGCCGCCGCTCGAGACCGCAACGTGGTGATCATCGTCAACGATAATGGCCGTTCCTACTCGCCCACGATCGGTGGCCTTGCGGAGAACCTGGCCGCACTGCGCTTGCAGCCTGTGTACGACAAGGTCATGGACGGCGGGAAGAATGCGCTGGGACGCATGGGCTGGATTGGCGAGCGCACGTTCCAGGTCATGCATGGTCTGAAGGCCGGGGTGCGCCACAGCGTGTTGCCCACGGAGATGTTCCCTGACCTGGGCCTGAAATACATCGGCCCGGTGGATGGGCACGACAACCGCCAGGTGGAGAATGCCCTGCGCTATGCAAAGGACTACGGCGGACCCGTCATCGTCCACACGGTGACCCAGAAGGGCAAGGGCTTCGATCCGGCCGAGAAGAATGAGGCGGATCAGATGCACGCCACGGGCGTGATTGACCCTGTGACCGGCAAGTCGATCGGCACCAAGGAGGAGGGCGCGCGGTCGTGGACCAACGTGTTTTCCTCGAAGCTGATAGACCTGGCCGGCAAGGATGATTCCCTGGTGGCGATCACCGCGGCGATGGCGGGTCCTACGGGCTTGGCGCATTTCGCTGAGCACTACCCGAACAGAACCTATGACGTGGGCATTGCTGAGCAGCACGCGATGACGTCGGCTGCCGGTTTGGCGCTGGGTGGCATGCATCCTGTGGTTGCCGTGTATTCCACGTTCCTCAACCGTGCCTTCGATCAGATGCTCATGGATGTGGCTCTACTCAAGCTGGGTGTGACAATCGTCCTGGACCGTGCGGGCGTGACCGGCTCCGACGGGCCGAGCCACAATGGCATGTGGGACATGTCGATTGCCAGCATCGTGCCGGGGATTCGCATTGCGGCGCCGCGCGACGGCCAGCGGCTGGAGGAGGCGCTGGAGCGCTGCACGGCGATCCATGACGCCCCGACCGTGGTGCGTTTCCCGAAGGGCAATATCCCGCTGCCCCTGGAGGCTGTGGAGTCCACGCAGGATTACGACGTGTTGTATCGTTCCGATGCTGCCGATCATACAAAGACCGACGCCCACGGCGCGCGTCCAAAAGTGGTCGTGGTCAACTACGGCGCCTTGACCCCGCAGGCTTGTGCTGCAGCTCATGCTGCTGAGGACGCCGGATGGGACGCTGAGGTGATCGACCCGACGTGGGTGATTCCCGTGGCAGACGGGATCGTGGACGCCCTGCGGGGTGCGGATCTGGTGGTCACGGTCGAGGACAACGGCATCCAGTCCGGTGCCGGTGCACACCTGAGCACGGTGCTGAATCAGGCGGGTGTGGACGTCCCGGTTCGCCACATTGCGATACCGCAGGAGTTCCTGTCCCACGCGTCGCGCACCGAGGTGCTGGATGAGATTGGAATGTCGGTGGAGAAGGTCACGCAGCGCGTGGCTGCGTGGGTAGAGGCGCTGAGTTCTTAAGCCGTCGTGGTTCCGAAGCTTAAGCGGGATACCCCTTCGGGAGGAAGTCCTGCCACATTGGCCAGCACCTGGGCAAACGCCTGAACGTGGGCCGCGAGGTCAGTTCCAGTGGCAGTCCAGCTTGCACGCATCTCCAACTGGAATGCTCGCGGGGGACCGCCGATGTCGCCGTACCGCACGGAGGCGGTGGTAGTGACGGTTCCACCCAGGTCTGAGAACTCGCATTCTGGGGAATCTAGTTCTTCGGTCAGCCAATCCCACGCCACGTCGGGCAGGAGGGGATCGGAGGCCACGGTGGCATCCATATCGGCCTGGATGTAAGCCACCATGCGCATTTTGGGAGAGGTGGGGTCCGATCCAGCACCGGTGTCTCCCGCCCACTGGTCTTCGCTCTGGGGGTCGTGAAGGAGGATGAGACGGCCGAAGGCGTCGCCACCGGTGGCCTCGTCAGGGGAGGAAAACTCGGGCACGAAGCCGGATTCGTCACTGAAGCTGTTGCGGACGACTTCCAGGCCAATTGCATAACTCAAGGGAGCGAGATTCCGAGGGGGGCGAATGTCACCGAGGCTGATGCCGGAGCGAACCTGCGCTTGCGACATGGAGCGGATCGCATCCTCGAAGTACTGCGGGGTATCGGTCTCTTGATTCACAAGGTCTAAACCTAGCCTTTAGGGTTGCCGAGTCTCTGGAGGCGCGCCGTGCGTGGTCCATTAACCCCAAACAGTCCTGGCAAATGGGGCTTGTAGGAACCGGCTGGCATAATAGTGCTCATGACAGAATTCGCGCCCTTTGCCCATGATCTTGACGGGGCAGCGGCGGCCCGCCGCGCCGCTCATGACGCCCCTCTTCTGGCCGCTGTGCGGGGTGAGAAACCCTCGCGTCGGCCGGTGTGGATGATGCGACAAGCTGGGCGTTCCCTTCCTGAATACCGGGAGATTCGTGCCAACATCGGGATGTTGGACTCCTGCTTCCAGCCAGGCATTTTGGCGGAGATTACTCTGCAGCCAGTGCGCCGTCACGATGCAGATGCGGCCATCCTCTTTTCGGACATCGTGGTGCCGTTGAAGGCCGCCGGCGTGGACTTGGACATCGTTCCCGGACGCGGCCCCGTGGTGGAGAACCCGGTGCGCACACTGGACGCTGTGAACGCCCTGCCCACCGTGGAGCGGGAGCAGCTGTCTGTCCTGGCGGAGGGCATCGGAGGGGTGCTGGAGGGGCTGCGTCCCGACCAGGTGCTCATCGGTTTTGCAGGCGCGCCGTTCACCCTGGCTTCCTACCTCGTGGAGGGAGGACCCTCGAAGAACCACGAGACCACGAAGTCACTGATGTACTCGCAGCCCGAGGTGTGGCACGCCCTGATGCGCCAGCTCACGCCGACGATCATTCGCTTTCTCCAGGTCCAGATTGAATCCGGCGTGGATGCGATACAGCTGTTTGATTCCTGGGCTGGCTACCTCTCAGCCGCCGACTACCGCGAGTTCGTGCAGCCCTATTCCCAACAGATTTTCGATGCAGTGCGCCCCTATGGAATTCCGATGTTCCACTTTGGTGTGGGAACCGGTGAGCTGCTGGCGGATATGGCGCTGGCCGGCCCCGACGTTGTGGGCGTGGATTGGCGTGTGCCTCTCGATACTGCTGCGAAGCGGATCAACGACGCCGTCGTCGCAGCAGGGGGAGTGAGCGGTTCCAAGGCCCTTCAAGGAAACCTGGATCCGGCGGTGCTGTGTGCGTCACAGGATGCCGTGGCGTCCCATATCCGTCGGATCTGTAGGGAGGCCGACGCAGCCATCGACGCGGGCCATGCCCGCGGTCACGTTTTCAATCTGGGCCACGGCGTGCTGCCGCACACGGACCCGGACGCCATCACTCGAGCTTTTGAGGAGGTTCACCAACTGTGAACACCAACGTTGGCCGCAACACACCGCGGGTAGCTGTCATCGGCGGTGGTATCGCCGGACTTACCGCAGCGTACGAACTGCGCAAGCAATTGGGCCCGGATGCCCGCATTCTCATCGTGGAGGCCTACGACCGCCTGGGCGGCAAGCTCAAGACGGTGAACTTCAGCACCGGACCGGTTGATATGGGTGCTGAGGCCTATCTGGGATTCCGGCAGGATTTCACCGCACTGCTCGAGGAACTGGGGCTGGGCGACGCACTGCGCACCCCATCTGGTTTGCCCAGCGGCCTCTTTGTCGAAGGCGCTCTGGTGGATGCGCCCAAGGATACTGTCATGGGTATCCCGGCCTCCGGCGATGCCGTGCGGCAGGTGCTGGGAGAGCAGGCAGCTCAACGCATCGATGCGGAACGCACCGGTGAGGCCATGACGTGGACGCCTGGGCAGGATACGACCGTCGGTCAGTTGGTGGAGGCGCGGCTGGGACGTGCCGTGGTGGATCAGCTTGTCTCGCCGATGCTCGGTGGAGTGTATTCTTGCTCCGCCGATGATCTCAGCGTCCGGGCAACCGTGCCGCAAGTCGCTGCTGAGCTCGACCGATGGGGCGAGAAGAACTCCCCGTTCTACCTCGTCGATGTGATCGACGCGATCCTGGACAAGCGTCGTCAAGCACCTGCCAGCGGCCCTGTGTTCCGCAGCATTGACGGCGGATACGCGGCCGTAGTGGATGCGCTCATCGACGCGGCCAAGCCTGAAATCCTCTACAACGCGGGCGTGGAATCGCTCAGCCGAACATCGCGCGGATGGTACGTGGAACCCATCGGGGAGTTCGACGCCGCCGTCGTCGCCACGCCAGCACCCACCGCCGGCGTGCTGGTGAAGGATGTTGCTCCTGTTGCCTCCGACGCCTTGGCCTCCGTGGAGCTGGCCTCATCCGTGGTGGTCGGCATGCGTTTGGCGTCGGATCACGGCATCCCGCAGCGCTCCGGAGTGCTGCTCGGGGAGCATGCGCCTACGGAAGCGAAGGCCTTTACCTTTAGCTCCCGCAAGTGGCCGCACCTGAATGTGGAAGGTGGATCGATCGTCCGCGCCTCCTTCGGTACTCTCCAGCAGCCGTGGTACCTCGAAGCCGATGACCGTGCCCTGCTGTCCTATGCCGTGGACGATCTGGAAAAGGTCACGGGTGAGCGCAAACAGCCCCAGGAGTTCTTCGTGCAACGCTGGTGGGGCGGCTTGCCGTGCTACGGCGTGGGGCACATGGAGCGTATGGGCCAGGCCCTCAACGATGTTGAGGGCGTGGCCGGGCTCGCGTTGGCTGGTGCTGCCTATCAGGGTGTGGGCGTTCCCGCGACGGCTCAGTCCGGTGTTGCCGCAGCGCGCAAGATTGTTCAGGACCTGTCTTAAGCCTCTGTATCCAGGGTGAGGCAAATGCTGTTGATGCAGTAACGCAGGTCGGTCGGAGTGTCGTAGCCCTCGCCGGCAAAGACGTGTCCCAGGTGGCTATGGCACTGCGCGCAGAGCACCTCGGTGCGGACCATGCCCAGGGACCTGTCCTCGCGGGTGAGGACGGCGTCGGAGTCTTTAGGGTCGAAGAAGCTCGGCCAACCACAGTGAGAATGAAACTTCTCGGTGGAGCGGAAGAGTTCGGCGTTGCACGCCCGGCAACGGTACACTCCGTGCGTGGTGGTGTCCGTGTACTCGCCGGTGAAGGGGGCCTCTGTGCCGGCTTGGCGCAAAACGGCGTACTCGTCGGGGGAGAGGCGGCTACGCCACTGCTCGTCGGAGAGGGATCGGAAATCAACTGGGTCAAAATCAGCGATGGACATTCTGGTGCTCCTCTATGCAGGGGGATTGGGGGTGGCTAGTTCTCGTCTTGGTAAGAACGAGGATACGGCTGTCGCGAGGGTTTGTGCACCTGCGTGGAGGGGGAAGGCTTTGTCCAGGGCTTTTCTTTCACCGTCCAGACCACAATCATGGTGGTGGCCGAAAGCATGATAAGCGCCCAACCGATAGTCCCCCGCACATTTTCCATGGTGTATCCGAACCATTCAAATTCCTCGGACTTCCAGCTATCTAAGGTGAGGCAAAAATACATGCCCAGCCACGTCATCGGATTATGCATCACCGAGCGGCGCAAAAGAATAGTGAAAAACATGGGCAGGGCTAGCATGGTGTAATACATCTGCCCCAGAGAGCTGAGGAGGAACACTCCGATCAAAATGAGGGACGTGGTGGTTGTGGCCCAAAAAAGCTCTTCGGTGTGCCTCCATTGAAGCAAGAGGAACAGAGCGGTTCCGACCACCAGAGCGCCAAAAATACGCCAGAACCAGGTCATACCTTCGGACCAGCCAAAGTACGCCGCCATGCCCGTGATGGAATTATTGGCATAATCTCTGGTTTCTGCCAGATAAGGCATGAGCTTGGTGAAAAAGTCCTCGGGCGAGGTCATCATTGGCCACGCTGCCAGATTCAATGACAGCGGTATTCCTACGGCAGGAACAAATGTTGCCCATTGTTTTTTGAATAGTGGCAACACTAACAGTGGCGCAAACTGAGGTTTAATGGTGATGGCGAGACCCAGTGCAATGCCGCCAAGCCAGGGGTGTCTGCGTAGTAATCCCCAGAGAAACACGACCTCCAAAAACAGCAGTAAACCGTTAATATTGGAAAACGCCAACGTATTTTGAAGGGACTCTGTGTTAAAGAGAAGCCACACACTACCCGGAAAAACAGGGCTGCTTAGTGGCAGATCAAAGAGTTTCGTGAGAAGCCCACAGGCACAGACCACCGCTATGGCGTTCAGCACAATGTACGCCATGCGGCTGGCGTCTTGTTCCGGCAGCCACGCCAATGGGCTGAGCAGCAGGGTAGCCCCCGGCGAATACAGGTAGTGGGGATCAACCTGCCAATATTGCTCGTTGTAGACCGGGATGCCCTCACGGAAACGGTACAAGGCGCTGATGACCGTGGTGAAGTCGTCGGTCTCCGGGCCGTTAAAGGGCGTGACAAACGTCTTGTGAATAAAGGCGATGAGGGCAAGCGGCCAGAGCGCAAGCGATGCTATCTGGGCGAGCGTTGATCCGTGGGCCAGCGGGACGCGTGGAGGCACGCGACGGCGCTTCGTCGGGACTTTAAGGGCGTGGGCAGACATCGGCTACAGCTTAATAGTTGTGGTGACCGTCCATACAACGCCACGCTGTGCGTGCCCAACAATCTTGACTAACACTTGACTAACACAAGAAAAACCTCCCTGATCAGGGAGGTTATCTGTGGTTCCAACTGGGATCGAACCAGCGACCTTTCCGGTGTGAACGGAACGCTCTCCCGCTGAGCTATGGAACCGTGTAAGCCAGGTGCTCGCGCTCTTGGCTGCGTAATGAATCTAGCATGACTATAACCATAAGTACCAAATTGGCACCCCTACCTGGCGATTTGTAAATTACAGCGTTGGCAGATAGGCTCTTATCTCGCAACTTAAAGTGCAAAGCTTCAGATACAAATCACCTGATTCTTTCCACAGTACGTTAAGTTGCTTGCGGATGTAGCGCAGTTGGTAGCGCATCACCTTGCCAAGGTGAGGGTCGCGAGTTCGAGTCTCGTCATCCGCTCCCATCACACCCCTGTGATGCATGCGCGCTTAGCTCAGCGGGAGAGCGCTTCCCTGACACGGAAGAGGTCACTGGTTCGATCCCAGTAGTGCGCACCAGCCAGAAGATTCACTGGCTTTAACAAAAAGAATCATGCGGATGTAGCGCAGTTGGTAGCGCATCACCTTGCCAAGGTGAGGGTCGCGAGTTCGAGTCTCGTCATCCGCTCACGTTCATTGTTCGATGGACTGATACATGTCAGGCTTGCGAAAGTCGACAGCGGTGGAATGGCTGAGTGGCTTAGGCAACGGTCTGCAAAACCGTGTACACGGGTTCGATTCCCGTTTCCACCTCACACAACTGAAACAGAAACACTAAGACGTTTTTGAATTGGTTGGCGTACCCCATGCGGATGTAGCGCAGTTGGTAGCGCATCACCTTGCCAAGGTGAGGGTCGCGAGTTCGAGTCTCGTCATCCGCTCCACACACCGGGATGGTTATCCATCCCGGTTTTTCTCTGCCTTCACCACTGCATTCATGGTGTGTTGAAGATCACGGAACCTTTCAGCCGCCCAGCCCGACTACTTGAATAACGTGGCATGTGGATCGCACCCGAGCATGAGCATTCCATCCCGGGGCACAAGAAACAGAAAGGCTTACTGGCGACTATGAAGAAGCGCAGCATTACACTGGCACTCAGCACAATCACTACCGCTGGACTGTTGGGAATGGGGCCAGCGTTCGCACACGACTCCGTGGTGAGCTCCAACCCCAGCGCCAATAGCCACGTCACCAAACTGCCTGACACGCTGGAGCTGACCTTCTCCGGCGAGCCGCAGGATGGGTTCAACACCATCGCCCTGTCCAGGAACGGTCAGGTGCTCACCCAGGGTGAACCCACTAGCGATGGTCGTGTCTTGTCGCTGCCTCTCGGTAATGACGTCTCCGAGGAGCCCGGCACCTACACGGTGGGCTATCAGATCACCAGCTCGGATGGACACGCCACCCGAGGCAGCTTCGAGTTCACGCTCGACTCCAAGGATTCCAGCGGCTCCGATGCCGCATCTGAGACCGAGGCTGCCAAGGAGGGGGAGATTTCGGGGGACACCACGCGTGGCGTGCCTACCTGGTTGCTGCCTGTGGGCGGTATCGTCGTCATTGGAGCCGCGCTTATCATGGCTATTGCGCGTTGGCGCGGACTGAAAGACGACTAAACCAGGAGACTATCCGTGAAGAACACCCGCACTGCTGCACTTGCCGCTCTCGCCCTGACCGGCGCTCTCACCCTGTCCGCTTGCACCCCTCCCCACCAGAATGACTCGACGAGCCAGAAGCCGGACACGGCAACCGAGGGTCCAGCTATGCCGTCCATTGACCCGGCTCAGGAGGCACGGTCCACCTCGAGCGCAGAGGCAACCGCCACCGCGCCTGCTGACGAGGCAGCTGAGGCAGAGGCCGGAGCCCAGGACGCCACCAGCATGGAGAACCAAAAGCTGGAGAGCTCCACCAACCTTGGTAACACCGGAAGCCAGTCCACTTCCGGTCAGTACCTCCAGTAACACTGACCAACAAGGAGGCCCACACCTGTAATGAATGACCACCGAATTTCTCGACGAGGATTTTTTGCAGGGGTGGGCCTTGCTGGTGCCGCCACCGTGCTGGCCTCCTGCCAGGAGGACACCCACGCCCAGAGCAAGCGCACCGCCGGGCAACAGGTTGACAGCAACGAACCGATCGCCTTCGATGGCCCCTACCAAGCCGGCATCGAGACACCTCCGCAGTCCAACGCCATCCTCATCGCCTATAACCTAACCAAAAAAGACGCACCGGTTGCTGATCTGAAGAAGGACCTGCGGCGCCTGCTGAAGGTCTGGACGCAAGACGCGCGCACATTGTGTGCTGGGGGAGAGCCCCTGGCTGACCTCGAGCACGATATGAACGAGCCCGGTGCCCGTTTGACCATCACCTTCGGCCTGTCACCGGAGCTTCTCGCGGCGTTAGGCTTGGCGTCGGATTCAAAAATTCCAACGTGGGTGCCCAAGTACGTGGACGGCATCCCCTCATTTCCCACGGATCAGCTACAGAAGCAATGGGTGGGCGGGGACATCATCCTGCAGATCTGCGGCGACAACCTCACCAGTGTGTCCCACGCCGCACGGCATCTCACCCGCGCAGGCGCCCACTACTGCACACCCCATTGGACCCAACGCGGATTCCTGGACGCCCCCGACGGTCACACTCCCCGCAACCTGCTGGGATTCAAGGACGGCACGGCCCAACCGCGAAATCAGGACGACTACGACCACAACATCTGGGACGAATTCGGCGGCACGGCCATGGTGGTGCGCCGCGTGGTATTCGACATCCCCGGCTGGGAGAAACTCAGCAGGAGCGACCGCGAAACCGCCTTCGGCAGGCACGTCGACACGGGCGCGCCGCTCGGGGGTAGCGACGAGTTCGAGGACGTGGATCTATCTAAAACCGACGCCACCGGCCTGCCTGTCATCGACCCGAAGAGTCACGTGGGCATCGCAGCCGGGCTGGGCACGACCATGCGTCGGCGTGCATTTAACTGGGACAACGATGTCACACTGGATGCCGAATCAGGGCTCATATTCATCTGCTTCCAGAACGACCCGGATCACGCCTTCACCCCGCTGCAGCGCAAGCTGGCGGCCAACGACCGCATGAACACGTGGATGACGCACATCGGTTCCGCGGTGTTTTGGATAGTTCCTGGCACCGATGCCGAGTCCTACTGGGGAGAATCGCTCCTGGCAGAGTAGACTAGTTGGGTCAATGGCTGTCACCAGGTATGTGACCGCCTTCTCAAGTTGCTTAAAGGAGCACGAAGACCGTGAGTCAACCCGTTTCTTTCCTCGTACCCGCTGGAGAATCAGCAGGTAGTGCCATGCGCCCACTGGAGCTTCCCAACAAGGGAGCCGACGCCATCGTGTGCGTAAAGGACCCAGAGGGTAACCTGCGCGATTTGGCGTGGACCCCAGCACAGGACACTGAGGTCACCGCAGTGCCAGCCTTCACCGAGGAAGGCCGCTCCGTCATTCGCCACTCCACGGCTCACGTGCTCGCCCAGGCTGTGCAAAAAGAGTTCCCAGGAACGAAGCTCGGCATCGGACCGGCGATCGAGAATGGGTTCTACTACGACTTCGATGTGAAGGAGCCCTTCACGCCAGAGGACCTGCAGCGCATCGAAAAGACGATGAAGAAGATCATCAAGTCCGGGCAGAAGTTCGAGCGCAAGGCCTATGACTCCATCGAGGACGCGCGCGGCGAGTACCAGGAAGAGCCCTACAAGATGGAGCTCATCGACGACAAGGGCAACGTAGACCCCAACTCCGATGAGGCCACCGAGGTAGGGGCGGGGGAGCTCACGGCGTACTCGAACATCAACCCCCGCACCGGCGAGGTGGAATGGTACGACCTGTGCCGCGGCCCCCACGTGCCCACCACCCGGTACATCCCGGCCTTCGCCATCACCCGCAGCTCCGCCGCATATTGGCGCGGCGACCAGGACAATGCCGGACTGCAGCGCATTTACGGTACGGCATGGGAAACGAAGGAGGCGCTGGAGGAATACCAGGCGCTGCTGGAGGAAGCGGAAAAGCGTGACCACCGCCGCCTGGGCGCAGAGCTGGACCTCTTCAGCTTCCCCGACGAGATCGGCTCCGGCTTCCCGGTCTTCCACCCGAAGGGCGGCATCATCCGCCTGGAGATGGAGGAGCACTCCCGCCGCCGCCACATCGAGTCCGGCTACTCCTTCGTGAACACCCCGCACATCACCAAGGGCGAGCTGTTCGAGAAGTCCGGCCACCTGGACTTCTACAAGGAGGGCATGTTCCCTCCGTTGCAGTTGGACGCGGAGTACGACGACGAGGGCAACGTCACCAAGCCAGGCGCGGACTACTACGCCAAGCCGATGAACTGCCCGATGCACAACCTGATTTTCGCATCCCGCGGCCGCTCCTATCGTGAGCTTCCCTTGCGCTTGTTCGAGTTCGGTACGGTATACCGCTACGAGAAGTCCGGCGTGATCCATGGACTGACTCGCGCACGCGGCTTCACCCAGGATGACGCGCACATTTACTGCACCGAAGACCAGCTGGAGCAGGAGCTGACGACGGTTCTGGACTTCATCATCTCCCTGCTGCGCGACTACGGGCTGACCGACTTCTACCTGGAGCTGTCCACGAAGGACCCGAAGAAGTTCGTGGGCTCCGACGAGATTTGGGAGCGGTCCACGGAGATTCTGCAGCGTGTGGCCACCAACTCCGGACTGGAGCTGGTGCCGGATCCTGCCGGCGCTGCCTTTTATGGTCCGAAGATTTCCGTGCAGGCGCGGGACGCCATCGGCCGTACGTGGCAGATGTCCACGGTGCAGTTGGACTTCAACCTGCCTGAGCGTTTCAACCTCGAGTACACGGCACCGGATGGCTCCAAGCAGCGTCCGATCATGATCCACCGCGCCCTGTTCGGCTCCATCGAGCGTTTCTTCGGTGTGCTCCTGGAGCACTACGCGGGCGCATTCCCAGCATGGCTGGCTCCTCACCAGGTCATGGGCATCCCCGTGGCTGACGATTTCAACGGATACCTGGAGGACGTGGCCACGCAGCTGCGTGCGCAGGGCATCCGCGCCGAGGTGGATACCAGCGATGACCGCATGCAAAAAAAGATCCGCAATCACACCACCAGCAGGATTCCGTTCATGTTGCTGGTCGGCGGACGCGATGTGGAGGCAGGCGCTGTGTCCTTCCGTTTCATCGACGGAACTCAGGTCAACGGCGTGCCGAAGGACAAGGCCGTGGAGATGATCGTTCGCTGGGTGGCGTCCCGTCGTAACGAACAGCCCACGAAGGACAACGTGGAGAGCGTTTTGGAGGAACTGGCGTAATCCACACAGCACACCAGGCACCACACTCAACTAAAGGACCACGACGTGACGGACACTTATATTGATCGCGGCATGGGGGATGAACCCCGCCGAGATGATGGGCTACTACGCTTGTGGGCTCCGTACCGCACGGCGTATATCGCCGAAAGTAGTCGCGCGGATGATCCTTTTGTGGAGCTGCCTCAGCGCAGTGATGAGGACGGCCTGATCATTGCCCGTGGGCAGACTGTGTTCTGCGTGCTCAACCTGTTTCCCTATAATCCGGGTCACATGATGGTGGTGCCGTATCGCAAGGTGGCCGATTACACGGAGCTGACCGATGAGGAGACCCTGGAGATGGCGGAGTTTACCAAGCACGCCCTCCGGACGCTGCGTGCCGTGTCCCATCCTGATGCGGTGACGGTGGGCCTGAACCTGGGTAAGGCAGCCGGGGGCAGCGTTCCCGACCATATCCATCAGCACATCGTGCCTCGCTGGGTGGGGGATGCGAACTTCATGATGGTGCTCAGTGGTACGAAGGTGTTGCCCCAGACTCTTCAGGAGACCCGAGCACTGCTGGCCGACGCATGGCCCGGCATAGCCGAGAGCGAAAGGACACACTCGTAGACCATGCTGAGCGTACATGGGAGAAAACCCGCTGCGGTGGTGGTGGAGCCTATCGCCAAGTGGCTGACCCGGATGGGACTCACCCCGAATTCGGTGACCCTCATCGGTACCGTGATTTCGGTGGCCCTGGCGTTGTGGCTGATCCCGACAGGCCATCACTTCGCCGCTGCGGTGCTCATCGGGATTACTGTGGCCACGGATATGGTCGATGGCACCATGGCGCGCTTGCGTGGCGGCGGCACGAACTTCGGCGCCACGCTGGATGCCACCTGCGACCGTATCGCAGACGGGGCGATCTTTGGGGCGCTGTGCCTGTGGTTCGCCGGGATTAACGACGCCAACGTGGTCCCGGATTACCCGCTCATGGCCGTGTGCCTGGTGATCGTGGTCGCCAGCCAGGTCACGAGCTATGTCAAGGCACGCGCCGAGGCTTCCAGTATCAAGATCGTCGGCGGTCTGGTCGAACGCCCGGAGCGGCTCATCATCTCCCTGGTGTGTTTGGGCCTTGACGGTCTAGGGGTTCCTCACGTGCTGGCATGGGGCTTGTGGGTGTTGGCCGCCGGCTCGGTGTACACGGTGGTGGAGCGGCTGGTGATCGCGTCCCGCGATCCCAAGGCTGGCGAGCACATTGCGGCGCCCGCGGGCGCCCGCACCTTCGATCACGCCGAGGACCGATAAGCCGTGGCGGATCTTCGACAACGTATCTCTGCGTGGGGTTATATCGCAGGCTGGAAGGTGACGGCGGCTCTGCCGGACCGTCTGGCTCGAGCGATGTTCAATGGGATCGCAGACCTGGCGTCGAAAAAAGGGACGCAGCCGGAGCAGCTTCGCAAGAATCTCGCGCGCGTGGTGGGGGAGGACAACGTCACGACGGACTTGATGCGCCGGAGTATGCGCAGCTACATGCGCTACTGGCGAGAGGCCTTCCGCCTTCCCACGATGGCGGGGCACGACCTGGCCAACCGCGTGAATGAGGGGTTCGTGGACAGCGGCAATGAGACCGTCCTGGAGGCCATCAAGGCAGGCCAGGGGCTTGTTCTTGTGCTGCCGCACATGGGCAACTGGGACATGGCCGGCATGTGGCTGGTGGATCGCGCGGGCCCGTTTTCCACCGTGGCGGAGCGTCTGAAGCCGGAAAGCCTGTTTGATGCTTTTGTGGAGTATCGCGAGTCCCTGGGCTTTGAGATTATTGCGCACGAGGGTACACAAGAGTCGCCCTTCCACATGCTGGAGAAGCGCCTGAACCAGGGCGGGATCGTCTGCCTCATGGGCGATCGGGACTTAAGTGGTCATGGCGTGCCCGTGCGGTTCTTTGGAGAGACCGCCTTCATGCCGCGGGGTGCCGCACTGCTTGCTCAGCGCACCGGGGCCCGTCTGATCGTGGCTGGTCTGGGCTTTGACGAGACCGCCGATGGGCACGAGCGGTGGGTGCAGCGCGTTCGCGAGATCACGAACCTGGACCGACCCGTCGAGGAGATCGTGCAGGAACAGGCCAGCATCTTCGAGGAGTTTATCTCCGCCCATCCCGCAGACTGGCACATGCTCCAACCGCTGTTTGCCGCTGACCTGTCCGACCGACGCCGTGCGCGCCTCGGACTTGATCCGGAGGGAGGGGCTCGCTCATGAAGGTGGGAATGATCTGCCCCTATTCCTTTGACGAGCCCGGTGGCGTGCAGATTCATGCGCTGGAGCTATGCCAGGAGCTCCAGCGGCGTGGCCATGAGGTGTCCCTGCTGGGGCCTGGGAAGATCCGAGGCAGCCTGCCCGACTTCGTGGAGCTGGGTGGTGCATCCATCCCGATCCGGTACAACGGGTCGGTGGCTCGGTTGAGTTTCGGCCCCCGGACGGTGCGCCGAATCCGGCGATGGATCACCGAGCAGGATCTGGATCTTCTGCACATTCACGAACCGAACTCGCCGTCCTATTCGATGCTCTCGCTGACCCAGGTCGAGGGCCCGATTGTGGCGACGTATCATGCGTCCGCCGATCAGTCGAGGCTGCTGAAGCTGGCCTTGCCTTTTCTGCGCCCGTTGCTGGATAGGATTCAAGGTGGTATCGCCGTGTCCGAGCAGGCCCGCAAGTGGCAGGTGGAGAACTTGTCGGGTGATCCGGTACTCATCCCGAACGGGGTGGACACGTCCCTATATAAGAATGCTGTTGCCCTGGACGATAAGGCTCCGGGGCGTGTGAGGATGATGTTCCTCGGGCGTTTTGAGGAACCACGCAAGGGACTGCACGTCCTGCTGGAGGCATTCCCGGAGATCGTGAAGCGCGTTCCGGAGGTGGAGTTGGTGATTGCCGGTGGTGGCTCCGTGGAGGAACTGGAAAGCCGGTTGGATTCTCTGGGCCTGACTCATTCACAGCGCGCAGGAACAGCCGCCAGCGTGCGCATCTTGGGACGTGTGAGTGATGTGGTCAAGGCGCAGGCCTTGGCGTCGAGTGACATCTACGTTGCCCCGAACACCGGCGGCGAAAGCTTCGGCATCGTCTTGGTGGAGGCGATGGCCAGTGGGACGGCCGTGTTGGCCAGCGATATTCCTGCGTTCGCGGCGGTGGGGCAGCAGGGGCATTCCGCACGGTTGTTCCGCAACGAGGACGCGCAGAGCCTGGCCGAGCAGGCGGTGGATCTTCTGAACGATGCGCAGGAGCGCCACGCGCTGGCGGCCAGGGGAGTGCTGCGCTCGGCGGACTTTGATTGGTCGACGGTGGCCACGCAGGTGGAGCAGGTGTATAACACGGTGGCGACACGGGGAAGGAAGGTGACGCTCTCATGATCACGATTCCGGTGTGGGCCTTGACCATCATAGTGTTCGCCGTGGTGGTTATTGCGGTGGCAGCCCTGATGGCGGTGGGCATGGCCAACCGCCTGAACCGGCTGCATATTCGCACGGACTCCGCCCGGCTGAGCCTGGAGGGTGCGCTGTCGGCGCGTGCGGCGGTCATCGCCGCGGTGCAGCCGGAGCTGTCCGAACAGGCAAAGGCGGCCAGCCGTGTGGTCTTGAAGGCCAGTGACATGAGCGCGCGCTCCGATGCGGAGAACGCGCTACTGACGCGACTGGACAAGGACGTGCTCACCCATCCCTCGTTCATCGAAGCAGCCACGCGGGTGGACCTTGCGGCCAGGTTTTATAACGACGCCGTCGGCGCCACGCTCACGCTTCGGCACCGTCCCGCGGTGCGCGGGTTGAAGCTCGCCGGAAGCGCGCCCTTGCCGGAATACTATGAGGCGATGGCCGCCGGAAATCCGCGGTAAATGTTTCTGCATGCGCGGAGCCCGTTACACTGTTCGTGGACAAGGTCTGGAGTCAACAGGAGAGAGTTGTGACCGAAAAGCACTACCCCCGCATCAATGATGTGTTGGATCTGGAGGCTGTGGATAAGGATATCTTCCGCGGCCAAGTGATCCCCTCGCGTTTTCAACGCACCTTCGGAGGCCAGGTGGCAGCACAGTGCTTGGTCGCCGCGACCAAGACCGTAGGGCCAGAGCACGGAGTGCACTCGCTGCACGGTTACTTCGTGGGGCCGGGGCGTCCCGATATTCCCACCGTGTACCTCGTCGACCGCATCCGCGACGGCCGAAGCTTTGTGTCCCGCAGTGTGAAGGCCGTGCAAAATGGCAAGGCGATTTTTATCATGCAGGCCAGCTTCCACGTCCGCGATGACAATGGCCCGCAGCACTCCGACTTAATGCGCACCGTCCCGGATCCTGAATCCATTACCGTGGATCCGGAAGAGTTGAGCCCCATCCAGGTGGCGATGATGGATGAGTGGAAAGATTGGGATATCCGCATCGTTCCGCAGGATCAATTCGAGCACAACAAGTACACGCCCACCCAGCAGGTGGTGTGGTTCCGTTCGAAGTCCCGCCTTCCGGATGAGGACACAGTGCATGTCTGCACGTTGGCGTACATGTCCGACATGACGCTGCTGAGCTCCGCGCTGGTTCCTCACCGTCACGAGGGCGAGTTCCAGGAAGCAAGCTTGGATCACGCGATGTGGTTCTTGAGGCCGTTTAGGGCCGACGAGTGGCTGCTCTACGACCAGATTTCGCCGTCGGCACACGCGGGTCGCGCTCTGACCCACGGCCGCATCTTTAATCAGCGGGGCGACCTGGTGGCGATGGTGACGCAGGAGGGCTTGACGCGCTACCTGAATAAAGGGCAGGTGGGAGTTCCCATTACGCTGCTCGAGCAGTCCAACTGATAGATTAGTAAGCAATTAATTCCACGAATGAAAGAGGATCATGTCCGGTCACTCAAAATGGGCAACGACCAAGCACAAGAAGGCAGCAAATGATGCCAAGCGTGGCAAGGAGTTTGCCAAGCTCATTAAGAACATCGAAGTAGCTGCACGCACGGGCGGTGGAGACCCTGCTGCGAACCCCACGCTGCAGGATGCCATCACGAAGGCGAAGAAGTCGTCCGTGCCGAACGATAACATCGAGCGCGCTCGCAAGCGTGGCTCCGGTGAAGAGGCGGGCGGCGCTGACTGGGAAACCATCATGTACGAAGGCTATGGCCCGAATGGCGTGGCTTTGCTGATCGAATGCCTGACCGATAACCGCAACCGCGCGGCCACGGACGTGCGCACCGCGGTGAACAAGAACGGTGGCAACATGGCGGATCCTGGCTCGGTGAGCTACATGTTCACCCGCAAGGGCGTGGCGATCCTGGACAAGGGGGAGTACACCGAGGACGACATCCTTATGGCTGTTCTGGATGCGGGTGCCGAAGAGGTCACGGACTTGGGCGAGAAGTTCGAGATTGTGTGCGAAGCCGCTGATATGAACGCCGTGCGTGATGCGCTGAAGGACGCCGAGATCGATTACGACTCTCTGGAGCCTGACTTCCGCGCCTCCATGGAGGTTCCTGTGGATGCTGCCACGGCGAAGAAGGTGCTGCACATCATCGATGTTCTGGAAGATTCCGATGATGTCCAGAACGTGTTTAGCAACATGAACCTCAGCGACGAGGTTCTGGCGGAGCTGGACGCATAACAGTTCCACTCCATTTTTTGGAACACCCGTGCTATATTTGGGTGCGATGAACACTTCGAGTCAGCCGCACCCTCCTCCGCGCCAGCCCGCGGGCGCCCAGGCGCCCCACGCGCCGGTGAGCATTGCTGGGATGCGCGTGATGGGAATCGACCCCGGACTTACCCGCTGCGGCCTGTCTGTGGTGCAAGCAGGTACCGGACGCACCGTGCACCCCATCGCGGTGGGTGTGGTGCGTACGCCCGCGGAGGAGGATCTAGCTCGGCGCCTCCTACGTCTGTCCAATGCAGTGGAAGAGTGGATGGACGACTACAAGCCTGATGTGGTGGCGTTGGAACGTGTTTTCGAGCGCTCTAATGTGTCCACGGTCATGAACACCGCCCACGCTTCGGGGGTTCTCATGCTTGCCGCGGCTCGCCGCGGGGTGGAGGTGTACATGTACACGCCCTCAGAAGTGAAGAAGTCCGTGAGCGGCAACGGCCGCGCCGATAAAGCCCAGATGACGGCGATGGTGACACGCATTCTGGGCTTGTCCTCGCCACCGAAACCCGCCGACGCGGCCGACGCCCTCGCGCTGGCCGTGTGCCATTGCTGGCGCGCACCGATGCATGCGCTCATAAACGATCGTTGAGCCAGCATGCATAAGTCACACAACACATTAGGAGTTGCCTCATGATCGCTTCCCTGCGCGGCACCGTCATTGATAAAGGTCTGGACTTCGCCGTGATCGAGTGTCACGGCGTGGGCTACCTCTGTTCGGCCACGCCCGAGACGCTGGCTCACCTCTCACGCGGTGAGGAGGCGTTCGTGTACACCACCATGGTGGTCCGCGAGGACGCGCAACTCCTGTTCGCCTTTTCCACTACTGACCAGCGCACCATCTTCACGCTACTGCAGACCGTCAGCGGGGTTGCGGCTAAGACGGCGCTGGGCATCATGGCGGTGGTCACCCCCGATGAGCTGGTCCGCGCGATCCGGGAATCAGACCTGAAGACCCTTCAGCGCGCCAGCGGAGTGGGGAAGAAGCTCGCCGAACGCATGGTGCTGGAGCTGCGGGACAAAGTGGGCGCCATCGCTCCCGAGGCAGCGCCCCAGAGTGCAGCCGGGGATCCCCAGTTGCCGGTCGATGTCCACGAGTCCGTCCAGGCCCAGGTCACCGAGGCGCTGGTGGGGCTCGGATTTCCCGAATCCAAGGCCTCCGCGCAGGCACAGGCCAGCATCCAGGCGTTGGTGGAGGCAGGTGCAGATCAGGTGGACGCCTCGACGGTGCTGCGCCAAGCTCTGGCTACGATGGGCACGAAGTAGGGTAGAGCTATGGGTGACGTGGAACGGACAGAGTTTAAGCTCCCGGAGCAGGAACACGCTCCCTCCGGCGGTGGTGCGAACAGCATCAATCCCGACCTCAGTGCGGGCCCCATGCCCGGCGATGGCGATGTGGAAACCTCGCTGCGCCCACGCTCCTTGGGTGAGTTCATTGGCCAGCCCAAGGTCCGGGCGCAATTGGATTTGGTTCTCGGAGGTGCGCGCAGCCGAGGCTTAAGTCCCGATCACGTGCTACTGGCAGGCCCTCCGGGACTCGGCAAAACCACCATGGCCATGATCATCGCCCAAGAGCTGGGCAGCTCCTTAAGGATGACCTCCGGTCCGGCCCTGGAGCGTGCCGGGGACTTAGCGGCGATGCTCTCCAATCTGATGGAGGGTGACGTCCTGTTCATCGACGAGATCCACCGCATCGCCCGCCCCGCCGAAGAGATGCTGTACATGGCCATGGAGGATTTCCGCATTGATGTGATCGTCGGCAAGGGGCCGGGAGCCACCTCCATCCCTCTAGAAATCGCGCCATTTACGCTGGTGGGAGCCACCACACGCGCGGGCATGCTCACCGGACCATTGCGCGATCGCTTCGGTTTTACCGCGCAGATGGAGTTCTATGACGTCTCCGACCTCACCCAGGTCGTGACCCGTGCGGCCGGGATCTTGGGCGTCGATATTCATGACGACGCCGCCGCCGAAATCGCGTCACGGTCTCGTGGAACGCCACGTATTGCCAACCGCCTGTTGCGGCGCGTGCGCGATTTTGCCGACGTCAACGCCGACGGGCGCATCACGGTAGAGATCGCTCGGGCGGCCCTGCTGGTGTTTGACGTGGACGAGGCAGGGTTGGATCGGTTGGATAAGGCCGTCCTGGAGTCCCTCATCAAGGGGCACGGCGGCGGGCCGGTCGGTGTCAACGCCTTGGCTGTGGCGGTGGGCGAGGAGCCCTCAACGGTGGAAGAGGTCTGCGAGCCCTACCTTGTCCGGGCGGGAATGATCGCGCGCACCCCGCGCGGACGCGTCGCCACGGCGGCTGCGTGGAGGCATCTGGGACTCCAACCGCCAGACGATGCCCTGGGTATGGCAAACTAGCCAGCATGGATGCATTACTTATTATTCTGATCATCGCGGTCTTTTTGGGCCTCCCACTACTGCAAATCAGGAAGCAGAACAAGAGGGTCCGCGAGATCCGCGCCTTCCAGGCCACCCTCGCCGTGGGCGATGAAGTGAAAACATCCTCCGGAATTCACGGTGTTGTGTCTGCAGTGCATGAGGCTACCGTCGAGTTGGATATCGCACCGGGTGTCACCACCACGTGGGACAAGCTGGCGATCCTCGAAAAGGTGAACGACCCCCAACCTGAGGTGCTGGAACCGGGCACTGACACGGAAAACGGCAACCCATCGTAGATTTTGAGCTGAAAAGGTCTAAGATCTTAAAGGTTCACTTACTGACACACGCCTGCCGAGTGGCAGTGACGCACAATGCTATTGGAGATTCATCGTGGCTAAGACGACAAAGGGCGACAAGAGCCGTGCAACGTCTCAGCAAAAGAACCCGGCTAAGCACCTCACCCCCAACACCTTTGAGGTGTGGCCCAAGCGTGCGCTAGCCCTGTTCTTGCTGATTGCGATTGTTGTAACCGCGCTTATTGCCTTCACAGGCAATAAGTCATTTGCCCCCAAACTGGGTATTGATCTGCAGGGAGGAACCCGCGTGACGCTGGTTCCTCAAGGTGATCAGCCCACGCAGGATCAGCTGTCGCAGGCGCGATCGATCTTGGAAAACCGCGTCAACGGCATGGGCGTGTCCGGCGCCGAAGTGGTGACCGACGGTAACAACCTGGTGATTAGCGTTCCCGGTGAGGACGCCGGCGAGGCTCGTACCTTGGGCAAGACCTCCAAGCTGAGCTTCCGGGCTGTGTCCCAACCAACCCCGCCCAGCCAGAACTTCCCCCGCGTGTTGGAGGACATGGCGAACCGCTGGGTGGAAAACGGAATCCTGACTCCTGAGGAGGCCAACGCCAAGTTGGCCCAATTCCTGCCGAACTTGGGCAAGTTGGGTATCCAAAATCCTCCCAAGGAGATGAAGGTCACGGAAAAGGCTCCCGCTGAGCCCAAGACGGACAAGGACAAGGATGCGCTGCGCGAGAAGCAGGTGCAGGTGTCCTTAAAGGATCGCCAGTCCGCAGACGCGGATGTTCAGCAGGCCGCCGCGGTATTGCTGCCATGTGACGGGCTAGATCCACTGTCCGGAGCTGATGACCTCTCCAAGCCTCTTGTGGCCTGCTCCAAGTTGGGCGCCCTGATTCTGGAGCCAGCCCCACTGCTGAAGGGGGAGACTGACGAGGAGCACGGTCGCCGCCTGGATGGTTCGATGATCGACACCAATTCTCAGATCACCGGTGGCCTGGATACACGGAGCCAGCAGATGGCGATCACCTTCCGCTTCAAGACCGGTGACGCCACCCCCGGTGGTGAAACCTGGTATGCCCTGGGCCGTGAGCAGCTACAGAAGCAGGTTGCCATCGTGTTGGACTCCGAGGTGATCTCCGCGCCACGCATCCAGTCGCCCACGCCTCCGGGTGAGACCTCCCAGATCACGGGTGACTTCCCAGAGCAAGAGGCAGTCGATATTGCCAACAACCTGAAGTACGGTGCTCTGCCCCTGAGCTTCACCGGAGAAAACGGCGAGCAGGGTGGAACTACTCAGACGATCTCGCCCACGCTGGGTGATGCGTCTCTGAAGGCTGGTCTGATCGCAGGCCTCATCGGCCTGGTGCTCGTATCCCTGTACGCCCTGGCGTACTACCGCGGCTTGGGCTTTGTGGCGATCGTGTCTCTGGTCGCCGCGTTTGCCCTGATCTACGGCTTCATCGTTCTGCTGGGCCGCTGGATTGGCTACAGCTTGGACTTGGCCGGTATCGCTGGTTTGATTATCGGTATCGGAACCACGGCGGACTCCTTCGTGATCTACTTCGAACGCATTAAGGATGAGATCAGGCAGGGCGCCACCTTCCGTTCCGCGGTGCCTCGTGCATGGACGCGCGCCCGCTCCACGATCATCACGGGTAACTTCGTGTCCCTGATCGCCGCGGTGATCCTGTACTTCCTGGCCATCGGCCAAGTGAAGGGATTCGCCTTTACGCTGGGTCTCACCACCTTCTTCGACGTGGTGATCGCGTTCCTGGTGTCCGCCCCACTGGTGATTCTGCTGTCGAAGAAACCGTTCTTCGCAAACCCGAAGGTCAACGGTCTGGGTTCTGCTTTCCGCGCCGCCGAGCGTGAGGCGCAGCGCGCTGCAGTTGCCGGAGCGACGGACACCACTGCACACACCGAGCGAAAGGACTCCGAGTAATGACTACTTCGGCTGATACTCAGAAGCTCGGCTTCTGGAACAAGGTCTACAACGGCGACGGCGATTTTCAGATTGTTCCTCATCGCAAGCGTTGGTTTACGGTGATGGGCCTGCTGTTCGTGTTCTGCGTTGCCGTCATCGGCATCCGTGGCTTCTCCCTCGGCATCGACTTTGAGGGCGGCACCCGAATCTCCATCCCACCATCAGCCACTGCCACGGAGGATCGCGTCGCGGAAGTCTTCCAGGAGGCCACCGGCATCGCGCCTCAGTCCACCACCACGGTGGGTTCCGGTAATGCGCAGGCCATTGAGGTAACCTCCGAGTTGCTCAACGAATCCCAGATTCGCCAGGTTCGTTCGGCGCTGTTTGAGGAGTTCAAGCCGACCGACGCCACCGGCCAGGAGAACCAGGACGTGATCAGTGACTCCACCGTCTCTGAATCGTGGGGTTCCTCCATCACCAAGAAGATGGTTATCGCCCTGGGCGTGTTCCTGCTGGCGGTGTTCCTCTACATTGCGCTGCGGCTTGAGCGCGACATGGCTCTGGCTGCGATCATCTGTCTGATCATGGACATGACCGTGGTCGCCGGCATCTATGCCCTGATCGGCTTCGAGGTTTCCCCAGCAACGGTGATTGGTCTGCTGACCATCCTGGCGTACTCGCTGTACGACACGGTGGTGGTCTTCGACAAGGTCCAGGAGAACACCACCGGGCTGTTCAACAGCAGGCGCTCCACGTACGAGGAGCAGGTGAACCTTGCGGTGAACCAGACCATCATGCGTTCGCTGAACACCTCCATCTTCTCCCTGGTTCCCATCGCTTCTCTGCTGATTGTGGCCGTCTACATTCTGGGCGTGGGTACCCTCAAGGACTTGGCACTGGTGCAGTTCTTCGGAGTGATCGCCGGTACCTTCAGCTCGATCTTCTTCGCCGCCGGCCTGCTGGTGTTCTTCAAGATGCGCTCGGCGAAGTACCGGAACCACGCGCAGAAGGTGCTTGAGGCACGTGCGCAGCGCGAAGACTCTCCAGCAACTGACGCAACATCCACGGAAGCAGTTCAGCAGTCGGCCGCACCCCAGGGCCGTCGAAGCGTCCAGACGCCGACGTCTCGCCCCGTGGCAACCGACGAGCATACCGACGCTGCCGGCGATCACGAGGCACTGCCAGGCGACGGAAAAACCTGGCGCCCAGGGATGTAAACCGTACAGAATCGGCACAGCTCACTCGCACAGGTCACACGGGAGGAATCATGACAACGGTGAAGAGATTCACTGCACACGCCGCACGAGTCGCAACAGCCGTGGTGGGAGGTGTGGTGATTGCCTCCGCGGGCCTGGTGGCATGCTCCTCCGGTGATGGGGACTCGGCCCGCCTGGAGAGCCTGGGCTACGTGGTCCCGAACCCCATCATGACCACGAACGCGGGAACGTCCCTCGGTGTGGCCACCGATGCCGCCAAGGTGTCCGCCCGGCTCTATCCTGGCGCATCCATCGCCGGCCCAGAGGGGCAGCTGCTGCCCAACCCCGATATCGTGACCGCCACGCGCGCCGGCGATGATCCCCGCCGCGTGGACTACGTCATTAACGACAAGGCGCAGTATTCCGATGGCCATCCCGTGGTGTGCGATGACTTCGTGCTCACCCAGGCCGCAAGCAGCGACCCCGCGCTCTTCGGATCGGATCTTCCGCTGTTCTACCAGGTAGAAAGTATTGATTGCGCGCCCGGCAATAAGCAGTTCGCGGTCCACTTCAAGGAGGGCTTCGGCAACCGCTACATGGAGCTGTTCTCTGCGGGAACGGTCATGCCGGCTCACATCGTCGCCGAGAAGGCGGAGGTGGCTGATGTAGTGAGCGCTGTGGCGTCGGAGGATCAGGAGACGAAGACCCGCATCGCCCAAGCATGGCAGGATACGTTTAACGTCACCCGCACGGACCCAGCGAGCGTGCCGACGTCCGGGCCCTACAGCGTGGCTGAGAGGGGAGAGGACGGGCACCTGAAGCTGGTGGCGAATCCGCACTATGCCGGTCCCGCGCCCGTGCAGGATCCGCTGTATGTCTACCCGAGCACCGTGGACGTGACAAAGCTGGCGGAGGACCGCGCGCTAGGCGTGGCGGATCTGGACACGGACGTTCGCCCGCAAGACGTAGGCCTGGATGGCGACGACTGGGTGGTACAGACCCCAATCTCGGAACGCGTGGATACGCTGCGACTCAGCGGCATTAACCAGCTGGAGAGCGAGGAGGCGCGCCGCGCGTTCGGGGAATGCGTGGATCGGGCCCGAATCGCCGCAGACGTGAAGAAGGCCACGGGCATGGACGTGCAACCCACGGGCCTGCGCGTGGTGCCCCCAACGCACGCGCTCGCTCCGCAGCTGCAGCCCACCAACGACGCCGCCATGGCCGTGAACCTCGACAGCGCCCGTGAGCACCTGGGCGGCCAGCAGATCCGGATCGGCTACCTGGATTCCACGCCGCGCTACAAGACCATTGTGGAGAGCATCCAGGCCAGCTGTGCGGACGCGGGAATTGAGGTGCAACCCATCGCGCTCAGCGCCGATAGCTACGGCACGCTGGGGCAGGACTACGACGTGCTGCTGGATACGCGCGGCTCCTTCGGCCGCAATTCCTCCGAAAACACCAACGTGTTCTCCCGCCTGGAGGCCATCCGCGCCTCCGAGGAGAACCTTCAGCGGGACTCCATGACCATCCCCCTGACCACCGAGCCACGCCAGATTGCCGTGGAACACCATGTGGATTATGTCACCGATAATGGATCCGACGCCGGCCTGGCATGGAATATGGATCGCTGGACCGAACAGGATCATCCTGTGGAGAGCACGGAGGATCACCATGAATAACGCGATGCTGTCCTCCCTGCGCCAGGCGCAGGGGGCATTACGGGATCTCACGCGGATTGTCCACGATTTTCCCTCCGAGGGAATCGTGTTCGAGGATCTCACGCCCGTGTTGGCTGACCCGGAGGCCTACCGGGCCATCGTGCGCGTGCTGGCGGAGTTCGCCCGCAGCCAGAACATCGACCTGATTGGCGGTTTGGATGCCCGAGGGTTCCTGCTGGGCAGCGCGGTAGCCTACGAGCTGGGCGTGGGTGTGTTGGCGATCCGCAAGGGCGGCAAGCTACCCCCGCCGGTGCATACCATCAGTTACGACCTGGAGTACGGCTCCGCGCAGTTGGAGATTCCTAGCTCTGGCATTGATCTGCGCGGCAAGCGTGTGCTGCTGGTGGACGACGTGTTGGCGACCGGTGGGACCCTGCAGGCCTCCCGCGAGTTGTTGGAGAAGGCGGGGGCTCAAGTGGCGGGCCTGGCCGTTGTGCTCGAAGTGGACGGGTTGAATGGGCGCGAGAGACTCTCCGATGTTCCGTTGTTCGTTTTGAACACTCACGAAGTATCATCGGGGGATACATAGACGTACCCCGCGACATGTGGGATTGCAGCTGACGGGCTAGAGAAGAGACGGTCACACATCATGAGCAACGAAAAGGGTTCCCTGTGGATGGCGTCGCGCATCGCGCGCAGTCTGACGGGAAGCAGCAAGCAGAAGATCAACCCTGTGATCAGCCCCTTGTTGACCGTGCACAGGCGCTTCCACCCGAAGGCCGACCCGGAGATTCTGAATCGTGCTTACGCGACGGCCGAGCGGTTGCATGAGGGGGTGCAGCGGAAATCCGGCGAGCCGTACATCACCCACCCTCTGGCTGTGGCCACCATCGCCGCGGAAATC
Organism: Corynebacterium zhongnanshanii; assembly: GCF_014490575.1. Lineage (NCBI taxonomy): Bacteria > Bacillati > Actinomycetota > Actinomycetes > Mycobacteriales > Corynebacteriaceae > Corynebacterium > Corynebacterium zhongnanshanii. The sequence continues at coordinate 1,066,449 of NZ_CP061033.1, read as the reverse complement.
GGCATGGACACCACCACGCTCGTGGCGGCTCTTCTTCACGACACGGTGGAGGATACCGACTACTCCCTGGATGACCTGACCCGGGACTTCGGTGAAGAAGTGGCGCGCCTGGTGGACGGCGTGACGAAGTTGGACAAGATGGTCCTGGGGTCCGCGGCAGAGGCGGAGACCATTCGCAAGATGATCGTGGCCATGGCCAACGACCCGCGTGTGCTGGTCATCAAGGTTGCAGACCGCTTGCACAACATGCGGACCATGCGCTTCTTGAAGCCCGAAAAGCAGGCAAAGAAGGCAGAGCAGACCCTTGAGGTGATCGCACCGCTGGCTCATCGCCTGGGCATGGCGACGGTGAAGTGGGAGCTGGAGGACCTGTCCTTCGCGATCCTGTACCCGAAGAAATATGAAGAGATCGTTCGGCTGGTGGCCGATCGCGCGCCGAAGCGCGACCAGTACATCCTGAAGGTGAAATCTGAGATCGAAAGCACCATGAAGCGCTCGGGCGTGGTGGCCGAGGTGGTGGGGCGGCCGAAGCACTACTGGTCGATCTACCAGAAGATGATTGTTCGCGGCCGGGACTTCGACGAGATCTTCGACCTGGTGGGTATCCGCATCCTGGTGGACTCCGTCCAGGATTGCTACGCAGCCGTGGGTGTGATCCACAGCGTGTACCAGCCCATGCCGGGCCGATTCAAGGACTACATCAGCCAGCCCCGCTTCGGTGTGTATCAGTCCTTGCACACCACGGTCATTGGACCGGATGCCAAGCCGCTGGAAATCCAGATCCGCACCCACGACATGCACCACAATGCGGAGTTCGGCATTGCCGCGCACTGGCGGTACAAGGAGACGAAGGGCAGCCACAAGGGCGATAGCGCCGAGGTGGATCAGATGGCGTGGATGCGCCAGCTTCTGGATTGGCAAAAGGAAGCCGCTGATCCGAATGAGTTCCTGGACTCCCTGCGCTATGACCTGTCCACCAACCAGATTTTTGTCTTCACCCCCAAGGGCGATGCGATCACCTTGCCGAACGGTTCCACCCCGGTGGATTTTGCCTACAGCGTGCACACCGAGATCGGGCACCGCTGTATTGGTGCCAAGGTCAACGGAAAGTTGGTGGCGCTGGAATCCAAGCTGAAGACCGGTGACAAGGTAGAGATCTTTACCTCGAAGGATAAGGACGCCGGCCCCTCGAAGGACTGGGCTAAGTTCGTGGGCTCGCCGAGGGCTCGGGCGAAGATTCGCCAGTGGTTCGCCAAGGAGCAGCGTGAAGAGGCTGCCGAAAAGGGCCGCGACTACCTCGCCGCTGAGGTACAGCGAGGAGGGTTGCGCCTGCAGAGGCTCATGACTCCGTCGACCATGCGGGCAATTGCCTCCGAGCTGCGTTACCCAGACATCGAGGCGCTCTACACGGCCATTGGACGCAACGAAGTCTCGGCCGAGCACGTCTGCAAAAACATCATCGAGATGTTCGCCGACGAGGACGAGAACGAGGTCGAGGTTTTCCAGCCGCCGCAGGCGATGCCATCGAAGAACTCGAACACCCCGCAGGAAGGACGAGGCGACGGCTCGGGAATCCTGGTTCAGGGACAGTCGGACTTCTCCGCTAAGCTGGCGAAGTGCTGCACGCCCGTTCCCGGAGATCAGATCTTCGGCTTTATCACCAAGGGCGGTGGCATTTCGGTGCACAGAACGGACTGTACCAACTCGGACAAACTGCACTTGGAGCCCGAGCGCATTATCGAGGTGTCTTGGGCAAGCACGTTCCACAACGCGGTGTTCACGGTCACGATTCAAATCGAGGGCCTCGATCACAACGGTCTGTTGGCTGAGGTCACACGCGTGGTGACGGAGCAGAAGCTGCCGATTGTGGCCACGAACTCTCACACCTCGCCCGATCGCGTGGCGATGATTCGCTTTACCTTCGAGGTCTCAGACACCAAGCAGCTGGGTTATACGATGAATCAGCTGCGCAACGTAGAAGGCGTATTTGACGTCTACCGTCTGACGTCCGGGGGATAGGACATGAACAAAAGCCGGCGCGGAGTGCGCCGGCTTTTAGTATTGCTGGGATCGGTGGTGCTGGGGTTTTAGGAGTTCAGGGTTGCGGACTCGATCTTCACCTCAGGCTCGGGAGCACCATCAGCGCCCTCCTTGACCTTGGTGTCCATGATCTTGTCCAGCGTTGCCAGGCCTTCCTCGGAGATAGTTCCGAAGACGTTGTACTTCGGCGGCAAGGTGGTGTCCTGGGTCACCAGGAAGAACTGGGAACCATTGGTGTTCTCGCCGGAGTTGGCCATGGCCAGGGTTCCACGCTGGTACGTGACAGGGGAGTTCAGGGCATCGGGCTTCACGCCATTGGTGGGGAACTCATCGTTGAAGGAGTAGCCAGGGCCGCCGGTACCGGTAGCGGATGGGTCACCACACTGCAGGATGGCCATGTTCGGACTCTTCACTGCGCGGTGGCAGACCGTGTCGTTGTAGAACTTCTCCTTCACCAGGTGTGCGAAGGAATGCGTGGTGCACGGAGACTGTGAATTGTCCAGGGTAATGTTCACATCGCCATCAGAAGTGGACAGGGTGACACTCTGGGTCCCCGTCGCAGGAACGTTCTCACCCGCAGGGCGGGAGACCTCCTTCGCAGCCTTCTCACCCGCGACGTACTCACAGGTCACGCTGTCGCCATACGGCTCCAGCGGACCCGACGGCATCGCCGCGGTCTTGACCTCCGGCTCGGTGGTGGTGGGGGAGGTGGACGAAGACTGTGCCGTTGCGTCCTCATCGTTGCTGCCTTGATATGTAGCGGCGAACCAGATGCCGCCAACAATCAGGGCCAACACAGCGACCGTGGCGAACACCACCAGCAGGGGCGCGGTTTTCGCCTGGCGCTCGCGGGACTTGATGGCCTTACTCAGCTCGGTGAGTGCCTCATCCTGACGGCGTTCGTGAGGAAGAGAGTTCTTGTCGTTGTCAGACACGGACGGTGACCTTTCGTTGAAAAGACATTCCTCTGTATTATGCCGTATCGAAGCGTCGGGCTCGACGAACACCTCCACGAAAGAGCATGAGCGCTGTATACCACGTGGAGTACAGTGGTGGCATGAATCACACTCCCATTCCCGGACTCCCAGAGACCACCGAGCTGATCGGCTTCGTGGTCGGCCCCTTCGAGACCAACTGCTTCGTCCTCATCGACCACGCCAACACCACGAGCGATGGATCAGCCTCCGCCACAGTGATCGACCCGGGCTACGGAGCAGCCGACGTGTTGGCCACGCTCTCCGAGGAGAAGAACTTCACCGTCACCAACGTGGTGCTCACCCATGGACACATCGACCACATCCGCGACGCCGGCACCCTGGGCGTGCCGGTTCAGATCCACGAACTCGACGAACCCGTCATGACGCAGGACTTAAGCGGCAGCCCCTTCGCTCCACTGTTCGACGTGGACTCCATGAGCCTTCCAGACACAGTGAGTTATCTCGAGGACACCGTAGAGATGGGCGGGACAACCTGGACCGTGCACCACATGCCCGGGCACTCCCCAGGACACGTCATGTTCCGAGTAGACGGGCTCATCATCGGAGGAGACGTGCTCTTCAAGGGCGGCATCGGACGCACCGATCTTCCCTTTAGTTCCCCAGAGGACATGGTGCTGTCGCTAAAGAAGCTGGGCGTCGAATTTAACGATGCAGACGTGGTACTCCCGGGACATGGACCGCAGACCACCATCGGTGAGGAAAAGGCCACGAATTCCTACCTGTCGTCAGTGGTCTAGCCAGCACGTGAGGGCTGCTAAGCTAAATCGCTGTGACTACTAAAGATTCTTCAGGTAAGGCATCCTCGTTCACGGCACTCAAGGCGCCCAAGGGAGTTCCGGACTATTATCCACCGGTTTCCGCGGAGTTCCACGCCATCAAGCAGGCGTTCACTACCGCAGCCCACAATGCCGGCTATGAACACATCGAATTGCCCATCTTTGAAGAAACTGCCCTGTTCGCACGCGGCGTGGGAGAGTCCACTGACGTGGTGTCCAAGGAAATGTACACATTCGCTGACCGCGGCGACCGCTCCGTCACGCTGCGCCCCGAAGGCACCGCGGGCGTGATGCGGGCCGTCATCGAGCACAACCTTGACCGAGGTCAGCTGCCGGTCAAGCTCACCTACAACGGCCCCTTCTTCCGCTACGAGCGGCCCCAAGCGGGACGCTACCGCCAACTGCAGCAGGTGGGTGTAGAGGCCATTGGCGTGGATGACCCGGCGCTGGATGCCGAGGTCATTGCCCTGGCACACCGCTGCTTTACGTCCGTGGGGCTGACGGGCTTCCGGTTGGAGCTCACCAGCCTGGGGGATTCCTCCGACCGTCCCGCATATCGGCAGAAGCTCCAGGATTTTCTGGCGACGCTGCCGCTGGACGAGGCCACCCGCCACCGCGCGCAGATCAACCCCTTGCGCGTGCTAGACGACAAGCGCCCGGAGATGCAGGAGATGCTGGCCGAGGCACCCCTGATGCTGGATCACTTGAGTGACTCCTCCCGCGAGCATTTCGAGACCGTCACCGGGCACCTGGATGACATGGGTATTGAGTACACCATCAACCCTCGCATGGTGCGCGGCCTGGATTACTACACCAAGACCTGCTTCGAGTTCGTCCACGACGGACTGGGAGCACAATCGGGTATTGGTGGCGGAGGCCGCTATGACGGACTCATGGCACAGCTGGGCGGCCAGGATCTCTCCGGCATCGGCTTTGGCCTGGGCGTGGACCGCACGCTGTTGGCGCTGAAAGCCGAGGAGGTTCAGGCGTCCACGGGCCGGCGGGTTGATGTGTTTGGCGTGGCCATGGGTGCGGAGGCTAAGCGCACGATGGTGAGCCTGGTGGATACGCTGCGTGCAGCAGGTGTTGCCACGGACATGTCCTATGGTGATCGTGGTCTGAAGGGCGCCATGAAGGGCGCCGATCGTGCTGGAGCGCTCTATGCTCTGGTGCTCGGGGATCAGGAGCTGGCCGAGGGCACCGTGGTGCTCAAGGACCTGCGCGCTCACGACCAGCGTTCGCTGCCGGTGGAATCCGTGGTCGACGAGGTGCTCCAGGGCGTGGCGCAGGAGCAGTAGCTCTGCCTTGCTTGTGCTGAGTCTTAGCCGTGGCTGCGCCGCGGCTATGTCCGCGTTAGCGGTTGAAATCCTTCGCGGTCAGCGGTTGAAGTCCTGCGCGCAGGACTTCATGGTGCCACCCTGGTAGCCGCGCATGAACCAGTTCACGCGGTCTTCGGCGGAGCCGTGAGTCCAGGCGTCGGGATCCACGTTTTGCCCTGAGTTCTTCTGGATCGCGTCATCGCCGATCGAGCGGGCGGTCGTCACGGCCTGCTCCACTTGATCCTGTGTGAGCGGATCCAACACCGCATTCGGGCCCTTATCCGCCTGGGAGGCCCACAGCCCGGCATAGCAATCGGCCTGCAGCTCGATCTTCACCGCATTGGAATCTTGACCGGGGTTGTCGTAATCGGACAGCCCCAGGGTGCCTTCCAAGTGTTGGATGTGGTGGCCCACCTCGTGCGCGGTGACGTACATCTGGGAGAACGGACCATCGGATCCGCCCATGCGCTTGAGCTGCTGGAAGAACTCTACGGGCATGTAGACAGTGTTATCGCCGGGGCAGTAGAAGGGCCCGGTCTCCGAGGCGTTGGCGCGCCCGCAGCCCGTGGACATAGGCCCTTCCGCGATCGTGAGTTCATTGCGCGTGTACTTAATGCCGGCTTCCTGGGGGAGGATCTCGCCCCAGATCCGGTCCAGGGACTCCTGGGTCGCGAGGATGCGGCAATCGTCATTGTCGTTGGCGTCCTCGAAGGTTTTGCAGTGCTCCAGTCCCGCACCAGAACGTCCCTGCGTCTGCTGGCCAGAATCCCCCACACCGGGAAGCATCCGCGCACCGCCAGAAAAGAGGAACACGGCGATCGCGAAGATGATGAGCCCTGGGATGCCGAACTTCCGCCCGATCATTCCGCCGAGCAGGCTCATGAACATACCACCGCCGCGGCGAGGTCCTCCGCCAAAACCGTTACCGAATCCGCCGGAGCCACCGGAGCCGCCCGTGGATCCTCGACTGCCGTAGTCGTTTCCCAGATTGTTATTGAAAGTCACGTGGTTGATGTTGCCATATTTTGCACGGCCGTGGGGGAAGGCTCATGTGGGATCGCTGGGGTGCGTCCGGTATGCTGAAGGGCTGAACTCAATGAATCCATATCGAAAGGGAAAGCACAAAGTGCTTCGTACTCACCTCGCGGGCGAACTCCGCGCCGAAAACATTGCTCAAGAAGTGACGCTGACCGGCTGGGTTGGCCGTCGTCGCGACCACGGAGGCGTTATCTTTATCGATCTGCGGGATCGCTCCGGCGTGGCCCAGGTGGTGTTCCGCGAGTCCGAGGTTGCCGAACGCGCGCACGGCCTGCGCAGCGAGTTCTGCATCAAGGTCACCGGAACGGTGGAGGCTCGTCCGGAGGGCTCTGCGAACCCGAACCTTGCCTCGGGTGAGATTGAGGTCAATGTCACCGAGTTGGAGATCCTCAACGAGTCCGCCGCACTGCCTTTCCAGATCGATGATCCGTCCACGGCCGGTGGCGAGGTCGGCGAGGAGACCCGCCTGAAGTACCGCTACCTGGACCTGCGCCGCAAGTCCCAGGGCGATGCCCTGCGTCTGCGTTCCAAGGTGAGCCAGGCTGCCCGCCGCGTGTTGGATGAGCATGATTTCACCGAGATTGAAACCCCCACGCTGACCCGCTCCACCCCGGAGGGTGCGCGTGACTTCCTGGTACCCGCCCGCCTGAAGCCCGGAACGTTCTACGCACTGCCGCAGTCGCCTCAGCTGTTTAAGCAGCTGCTGATGGTGGCCGGTATGGAGCGTTACTACCAGATTGCTCGCTGCTACCGCGACGAGGATTTCCGTGCGGATCGCCAGCCGGAGTTTACCCAGCTGGATGTGGAGATGAGCTTCGTCGACCAGGAGGATGTGATCTCCCTGGCCGAGGACATCCTGTCTGCCGTGTGGGAGCAGATTGGCTACACGATTCCTACCCCAATTCCACGCATTACCTACGCCGAGGCGATGCGCAAGTACGGCTCCGATAAGCCGGACCTGCGTTTCGATATTGAGATCACCGAGTGCGCCGAGTTCTTCAAGGACACGACCTTCCGTGTGTTCCAGGCCGAGTACGTGGGCGCCGTGGTCATGGAGGGTGGTGCGTCGCAGCCTCGCCGCCAGCTGGATGCGTGGCAGGACTGGGCGAAGCAGCGTGGCGCCAAGGGCCTGGCCTACATCCTGGTGGGCGAGGACGGGCAGCTCGCCGGTCCTGTTGCGAAGAATCTGACCGACGCCGAGCGCGCGGGCATCGCGGACCACGTCGGAGCGAAGCCTGGCGATTGCATCTTCTTCGCCGCCGGCGAAACGAAGGCCTCCCGCGCCCTGCTGGGTGCGGCTCGCGGTGAGATCGCCTCGAAGCTGGGCCTCATCAAGGACGGCGACTGGGCCTTCACCTGGGTGGTGGACGCACCACTGTTCGAGCCATCCGCGGACGCCACGGCCTCCGGTGACGTGGCCTTGGGCAACTCCTCCTGGACCGCCGTGCACCACGCGTTTACCTCTCCGAAGCCAGAGTTCCTGGACACCTTCGATAGCGACCCAGGTTCTGCCTTGGCCTACGCCTACGACATCGTGTGCAACGGCAACGAGATCGGTGGTGGATCCATCCGTATCCACCGCCCCGATGTTCAGGAGCGTGTCTTCAAGGTCATGGGCATCAGCCAGGAGGAAGCCCAGGAGAAGTTCGGCTTCCTGCTGGACGCCTTCGCCTTTGGCGCGCCTCCTCACGGCGGTATTGCCTTTGGTTGGGACCGCATCGTGTCCCTGCTGGGTGGTTTCGATTCCATCCGCGACGTCATCGCCTTCCCGAAGTCCGGTGGTGGAGTGGATCCATTGACCGATGCTCCTGGTGAGATTTCCGCTGCTCAGCGCAAGGAATCTGGCATTGATGCAAAGGTAAAGAACGCTCAGCACAAGAAGGCCTAGGGTGTCGTGTCTGCCTCTGAGTCCTTAATCGAGTCAACTGTTTCGGTAGCCGAAGAGCTGCTGTCCACACGCTTTGGTGGTACGGCCGAGCTGTCCAATCCGGAGGATTTGGGCGGCTCGGGCGTGGCGACGGTTCTTCGCTGCCGCGTGGCACCGAACCCGTTCCTCCAGGAGCGGTCCGTGGTCATTAAGCGCTTGCCGTTAGATACCGAGGCAGAGCCTAGCGATGGGGCAGAGGCAGCTCGTGTACGCGGTGACGAGTTGAGCCCTAACCAGGTGGCCTTGATCCGTGAAGTAGTGGCGTACCAGTACACCAACACCTTGTCCGAGGCCGCCCGGCCGGGTCCATTGTTGCTTGCGTACTCCATTGATGAGCGCGTCCTAATCCTCTCGGACGAGGGGGACGGGGAGAACTTCACAGATGTTCTCAACTACTTCTCAGACAACGACCGCCAGCAGGCGGTGCGCAAGCTGGGCAAGGCGCTGGGCCGGATGCATGCCCACACGTTTGGGGATACCGAGGCGTTCACCGTGCTCTATCGGCGCCAGTGCCACAAGCACCAATTGGACCCCGCACAGCTGGAGGAGTTCGATCTCAACATTCCCGAATTGATCCGGGGCGGTATGGGATTACTGGAGCACATTGATCCGGAGATTGATCCGGTGGTGACGGAGCTGGCAGAGCGCGCCGCGGACCATCAGCAGCGCCCGGACTTCCAGGCGTTTACACCCTTCGACTTGGCACCGGACAACATCATGCTCACGAAGAACGTGGTGTTTTTGGACTACGAGTGGGCGCGCTTCCGCGAGGTGACATTCGACGTGGCCTGCGTGATTGCGGGATTCCCTCAGGACAATTCCACTCCGGCCTTGACCGACGAGGAGGCCCGGGAGTTCCTGGCCAGCTGGCGGGCGGAAATTGCACCGTCGTGGCCAGAGATCCGTGACGATGAGACGCTGCGTACTGTCATCCTCTCGGCACTCATCGGCTGGTCCTACATGTCCCTGATGATCCTGTACTACGGCCGACTGGCCATTGATCAGCACGCCGAGGAGATCTTGAAGGGCGCAAACCTCGGGTTGGTCGAGGGTACTCATGGTCTCAAGCAGCTGGGCTCTGACCAGTTGGAAGACCTGGCGACCACTGTGGATGCCGTGCTGCGGTTCGCGGAAAACCAGCCGTGCGTGTACACCCCAGCGGTGGTGGCCTACACGGGCCGGTTGATCGCGGCGTTGAAGAGGATGGGCGCCACGCCGAAGTTCCGGGACGCCTAATGGCCGATCTGTTCTCTCCCGACGACGATGCCCCGCAGGCCTCCTCCGCTGCGGCCAACTACTTCCACCCAGGCCTCCACTCGCCCTTGGCGGTACGGATGCGCCCGCGCAGCCTCGATGAGGTGGTGGGGCAGGAAAAGGTGCTGGGTGCAGGTTCGCCGCTGCGCCGGTTGATTGAGGGGCACGGGGAGACCTCCGTGATTTTGTACGGGCCCCCGGGCACCGGGAAAACCACGGTTGCGTCTCTGATCTCCTCGGCCTCCGGCCGGCACTTCGAGTCGCTGTCCGCCCTCAACTCCGGTGTCAAGGAGGTCCGGGCTGTCATCGAGGAGGCCCGTCGGCGCCTGGTGATGGGGGAGCACACGGTACTGTTCATCGACGAGGTGCACCGTTTTTCCAAAACCCAGCAGGACGCTCTGCTGTCTGCCGTGGAAAACAGGACTGTGCTGCTTGTGGCCGCGACCACCGAGAATCCGTCCTTTTCCGTAGTCGCGCCACTGCTCTCGCGCAGCTTGCTGGTGCAGCTGGAGTCCCTGTCCGATTCAGACATCCGGACGGTGCTGCAGCGGGCGATCCACGACGAACGAGGGCTGAACGACGCCGTGGCTCTCGACGACGAGGCGCTGGACTACCTTGTGGCATTATCTGCTGGGGATGCTCGACGAAGTCTGACATACCTCGAGGCGGCGTCGGAAACAACGATCGCAGCGAGCACACGGGGGAACACAACGGACACGCCCGTTGCGGTCACGGCCGAGGATATTCGCCAGTCCATCAACCGTGCGGTGGTGCGTTATGACCGCGACGGCGATCAGCACTACGACGTGACCAGCGCGTTTATCAAGTCCATCCGAGGATCAGACCCGGACGCGGCGCTGCACTACCTGGCCCGGATGTTGGAAGCGGGGGAGGACCCGCGGTTCATTTCCCGGCGGCTGGTGATCCACGCCTCGGAGGACATTGGGATGGCCGACCCCTCGGCCCTGCAGATTGCCGTGGCCGCGCACCACGCGGTGACGTTCATCGGCATGCCGGAAGCGCGCCTCAACCTAGCCCAGGCGACCATCCACTTGGCCACCGCACCCAAGTCCAACGCGGTCATCAGCGCCATCGGTCGGGCCGTGGAGGACGTGCGCGCAGGTAAGGGCCACACCGTCCCGGTGCATCTGCGCGACGGGCACTACCAGGGGGCGAAGGACCTCGGCAACGCGGTGGGCTATAAGTACCCGCACGATGATCCCAAGGGCGTGGTCCCACAGCACTACCTGCCCGATGATCTTCAGGACGCCGTGTACTACACACCCACGCAGCACGGACACGAACGCACCATCTCCGCGCGGCTGGAGAGCCTGCGCGCGATCGTTCGTGGCTGGATACGGGGTAAATAAGGCCTTCACCCCACGGACAGGTAGACTAATTGAGGTCAATTCGCACTATCTGTTAACGAGGTCTAAAAAACGTGCAAACGCATGAGATTCGCCAGCGCTTCATCGAGCACTTTACGAATGCCGGACACACCGAGGTTCCCAGCGCGTCGTTGATCCTGGATGATCCGAACCTCCTCTTCGTCAACGCCGGCATGGTGCCGTTCAAGCCTTACTTCCTGGGCCAGCAAACTCCTCCTTTTGAGACGGCAACCTCCATCCAAAAATGCGTGCGTACGTTGGATATTGAAGAGGTGGGCATCACCACCCGGCACAATACCTTCTTCCAGATGGCCGGCAACTTCTCCTTCGGCAACTACTTCAAGGAAGGCGCCATCACCCACGCCTGGACCTTGCTCACCAAATCCGTGGAGGACGGTGGCTTCGGGCTGGATCCCGAGCGCCTGTGGGTGACCGTGTACCTGGACGACGACGAGGCCGCCGAGATCTGGGAGAAGAAGATCGGTGTTCCGGCCGAGCGAATTCAGCGTTTGGGCATGGAGGATAACTACTGGTCCATGGGTGTGCCAGGCCCGTGCGGTCCCTGCTCCGAGATCTACTACGACCGTGGACCGGAGCACGGCAAGGAGGGTGGCCCGATCGCCGATGACACACGCTACATGGAGATCTGGAACCTGGTCTTCATGCAAAACGAGCGCGGCGAGGGGCTGGGCAAGGGCAACTTTGAGATCTTAGGCCCCCTACCGAAGCAGAACATCGATACGGGTATGGGCATCGAGCGCGTGGCCTGCCTGCTCCAGGACGTGGATAACGTCTACGAGACGGACCTGTTGCGCCCGGTGATCGACGAGGCTGAGCGGCTCACGGGTGCTGCCTATGGATCCGACGCCCAGGCCGACGTGCGGTTCCGCGTGATTGCTGATCATTGCCGTACCGGATTGATGCTGATGCTGGATGGCGTGACCCCCGGCAACGAGGGCCGCGGCTACATTCTGCGCCGTCTGCTGCGCCGTATCATCCGCTCCGCACGCCTGCTGGGAGCACGCGGCGAGACGATGGAGAAGCTAATGGAGACCGTATCCACCACGATGACTCCGTCCTACCCAGAGATCGCGGACTCTTGGGAGCGTATTCGTGCCGTGGCCGTGGGCGAGGAGAAGTCCTTCCTGAAGACACTGGAATCCGGAACGCGACTGTTCGACGAGTATGTCTCCGGCGCGAAGGACCGTGGTGAGACCACCATTCCTGGCGACGTTGCCTTCACCCTGCACGACACGCACGGCTTCCCGATCGACCTGACCATGGAAATGGCCCAGGAGAACAACCTGCAGGTGGACGAAGAGGGCTTCCACGCACACATGGCCGAGCAAAAGGCCCGCGCCAAGGCAGACAACAACGCCAAGAAGCTGGGTCACGCGGACCAGTCCGTGTACCGCGCGTTCGTGGACAACCACGCCACTGTCTTCACGGGGTACACCCAGCTGGAGGATGAGGGCAAGGTGCTGGGCCTCATCTCTGAAGGTGCGTTGGTGGATCGCGCCTCCGAGGGAACGACGGTTCAGATCATCCTGGACCGCACCCCCTTCTACGCCGAGGCCGGTGGCCAGATGGCCGACCGCGGCGTGATCAAGGGCGAGGGCTTTAGCGCCCGCGTGGATGACGTGCAGAAGGTGGGCAAGAAGGTTTGGGTCCACAACGCCACCATCACCGGCGGCACCGTGGCTGTGGGCAACGCGGTCACCAGCCACGTGGACAACGCGTGGCGCCACCAGGCCCGCCAGGCGCACTCTGGCACGCACTTGATTCACGCCGCCCTTCGCGAGGTGCTGGGCCCCACGGCAGTCCAGGCTGGATCTTTGAACAAGCCCGGCTACCTGCGCTTCGACTTCAACTATGGCGAGCAGTTGACGGACGAACAGCTGCGTCGTATCGAAGACATCGCCAACGGCGCGGTGGATTCGGACTACCAGGTCAACACCATCGAAACCTCTCTGGAGGAGGCCAAGGCGATGGGTGCCATGGCGCTGTTCGGTGAGAACTACGGATCGGAGGTCCGCGTGGTGGAGATCGGCGGTCCATTCTCCATGGAGCTGTGTGGTGGTATCCACGTGGAGCACTCCTCCCAGATCGGCCCGATCGCGGTGCTGGGCGAGTCCTCCGTGGCTTCGGGCGTTCGCCGCATCGAGGCGTACACAGGCATGGATTCCTTCCGCTTCCTGTCCGGAGAAAAGAGCGTAGTCAGCGAGCTGGCGACCAGCTTGAAGACCCCAACGGAGCAGTTGCCGGAGCGCATCGATGCTCTGACCGCCAAGCTGAAGGATGCTGAAAAACAGATCCAGAAGTTGCGCAACCAGCAGCTGGCCAGCCAAGTAGGGGACTTGATTACTCAAGGCCAGACCATCGGCGACACGAAAGTGATCGCGTTGCAGCTGCCCGATGGCGTTGCAGCCGGTGACCTGCGCACCCTGACCACCGATGCGATTGGCCGCCTGAGCTCCGAAGCCGCGGTGGTGCTGTTTACCTCCAACGACGGCGGCAAGGTACCATTCGTCGCCGCCGCCACGTCCGCCGCTGTGGACAAGGGCGTGAAGGCCGGCGATTTGGTCAAGACATTCGCGGAGAAGGTTGGTGGCCGCGGAGGCGGTAAGCCAGCACTGGCTCAGGGCTCCGGCACTCAGGCCGAGGGCATCCAAGCTGGTCTGGAGGCCGTCAAGAGCGCTGTCGAGACCGCCCTATAGCGATGGCGGAGACACAACGCCCCTCGCGGGAGACCGACCCTGGCCGTGGCCGACGCCTGGGCTTAGATGTGGGAAGCGTGCGCATCGGCGTGGCGCTGAGCGATCCGGACTGCATCTTGGCCTCGCCGTTGGAGACGGTGAAGGCCTCCATCGACTCTTCCGATGTGCAGCGCGTGGCTGCCCTCGTGGAGGAGAACTTCGTGGTGGAGGTGATCGTGGGCCTGCCGGTTGCCCTGCGCGGCAATCACACCAGCAGCACCCTTGCCGCTGAGGAATTCGCGCGGGACCTTAGCCAGGTTATCGGTGACATTCCCGTGCGGATGGTGGATGAGCGCATGTCCACGATGGCCGCCACCCAGGCCATGCAGGCCTCCGGTGTGAGCGCCAAGAAGGGGCGTTCGCGTATTGATCAGGCCGCTGCGGTGCACATTCTTCAGGGGTGGTTGGACGCACGTCGGCGGGTTATGAACGAGGAATTATAACGAACGTGCAACAATAGGAAGTACTTGACGTTTCTCACGAGTTTTACACGAAAGGCATTGCCACCTCATGAGCCCTACTAGCTCCGTGAAGCCAAAGTATCGCCGACGCCGTCAGCATGCCGCTGCACTGGCCATCGCTTTGGTTATTTTGCTGGTCGTCTGTTCTGGCTTTGTGTATTACAAGCGCAACGTTGTCGGCAACCGAGACTTTGAGGGATCGGGCAATGGAACGACCGTCATGGTGCGCGTGGAACCCGGTGATTCTATTTCCTCCATCGCCTCTGACTTGGTGGACAAGAAGGTGGTGGGCTCCCGGCGTGCTCTCATGAATGCAGCCGACAAGGATCAGCCAAACCTTCAGGCGGGCTACTACGCCATGCAGGAAGAAATGAGCGCTTCCTCTGCACTCGCGGCCCTGGGGGATGAGACGCGGCGTCGGGGCGTTGTCGACATCCCGAACGGCCTCACCCTCGACGACGTCACGGTAGTCAACGGTGAGACACGCAAGGGCATCTACTCGCTCATTTCTGAGCAGACATGCCAGGACGAGCACACGTGCATCAGCCCAGATGAACTGCGTGAGGCCGTGACCTCCACCAGCCCTGAGGATCTGGGCGTGCCGAGCTGGGCCGTGCAGGCCGTCAGCGCTCATGACAATGATCCACGACGCATCGAGGGCCTCATCGTTCCCGGTATCCACCTGTTCGACCCTACCTCGGATGCGAAGTCCATCATGACCTCTATTTTGAAGGTCTCCGCGGAGAACATTGAGAAGACGGGCATCCAGCAGGCCGCAGCAACCGTGGGTCTGAAGCCCTACGAGATGCTGACCGCCGCCTCCCTGGTGGAGCGCGAGGCGCCGGAGGGCGACTTCGACAAGGTGGCCCGCGTGATCCTGAACCGTCTCAACGAAGACATGAAGCTGGAGTTCGACTCCACGGTTAACTACGGACTGGACGCCCAGGAGGTGGCGACCACCACCGCCGATCGTCAGCGGGAAACCCCGTGGAACACCTATGCGAAGAAGGGACTGCCGGATACCCCGATCGCGTCCCCAGGCATTCAGGCACTGCACGCCATCGAGAATCCCGCCGAGGGTGACTGGTTGTACTTCGTGACGATCGACAAGAACGGCACCACAGTGTTTAACCGCGAGTTCGATGATCACCAAAACGCCACGGCGGAGTCCATCCGCAATGGTGTGCTGGACTCCAACCGCTAGGAAGGTACCGAGAAGAGTATGTCCGCAGCTGACGGCGTGCGCGGGGCAGAGCCCGGCACATTCCTATCCATCGAGGAGTTTCTGACGCTCGCGGAGACATTCCCGGACCGACTGTGTGCGGTGTTGGGGCGCCCCATCGAGCATTCGAAGTCGCCGGTGTTGCACAACACGGCGGCCGCAGCGGCGGGCATTGAGGACTTTCTCTACGTGCGCGTGGAGGCCGGAGAGCGCGATGAGGTGTCTCGCCTGCTGACGGACAGTGGGGCGTCCGTGGCCGGGTTCTCCGTCACGATGCCGGGGAAGTCTGCAGCTCTGGAGCTTGCGGATAAGGTGACCGAGCGTGCCACGCGCATTGGCAGCGCGAACACCCTGGTGCCGCAGCCCGACGGCACGTGGTTAGCGGATAACACCGACGTGGTTGGAGTGCAGCGCTGCCTGGAGCACTGTGCGGCTGAGGGAATTGACTACGCCGGAACCCACGCGGTGGTCGTCGGAAACGGGGGAACGGCACGGCCCGCCATCGCGGCCCTCGGGGAGCTCGGGGTGAGCCGGGTGACGGTGCTAGCCCGGTCAGAGCGCGCGCTGCAGGTCCGCGATCTGGTGACCAGCTACGGCATGGAGTTCGAGTGGTTGACCTTCGATGCCGATCAGGTTGCCGAGCGGTGCGCTGAGGCTAGCGTGGTCATCAACACCATTCCGTCGGCGGCGGTCGAACCGTACACGGACCTGTTGGTGCGCGCACGCTCAGTGGTGGACGTGATTTATGATCCCTACCCACCGGCCCTGATTGCCGCAGCGCAGCGCGCGGGCATTCCTCACGCCGATGGTTTGCGTATGCTGGCGGGACAAGCTGAGGAGCAGTTCCGCTATTTCACGGGTCAGTATCCTCCGCAAGGGCTGATGCTGCGAACTGTAGCGCCGTAGATTTTCGGGGGGGGGAGAAGGCGTGCATGGTGATGTGCTGAGTGTGGGGATCGCAGCGCTGATTAGTGGGCTGGTCGTTGCCGCTGCGATCGTGGACGCGGCCACGATGAGGCTGCCGAATGCACTGGTGCTACTGCTCGGCGCGCTGGTGCTGCTGGGGTGCGTCGCGCCGTGGTATCCGGTGTTATCGCTCTCCCATCTGTGGGGAGGGGTGGTGTGGGGTGTGTTCCCCATCCTCATGAACGCGCTGTCGAGCACGCGCATGGTCGCCGCAGGAGATTCCAAATTCGCTGTGTCGCTGGGGACGTTGGCAGTGATGCACAAGCCGTGGGGGCTTCTCGTCGCCATGGGGATCGCCGGGCTGGTGACACTGGCGTGGATCGCGCTGGGCAGAGCCCGCCGGTCGCGTCCGCACGAGCAGACGCGCGTTCCGCACGGTCCGGGGATGGCGGTGGGGACACTGTGCGCCATTGTGATGGGGTGGTAGTAAGATATTCACATGCTTCGATGGACAACTGCCGGCGAATCGCACGGCCAAGCGTTGGTATCACTGGTGGAGAATCTTCCTGCAGGTCTGGAGATTACGCGTGAAGAGATTTCCCGACAGCTCGCCCGTCGCCGCCTCGGATATGGCCGTGGCGCGCGCATGAAGTTTGAGGCCGACGAGGTCACGCTCCTCGGCGGCGTGCGCCACGGCAAGACGCTGGGTAGCCCCGTGGCCATCATGGTCGGCAACACGGAGTGGCCGAAATGGACCACGATCATGTCCTCGGACCCACTGGATTACTCCGATGAGGAGGTCGCGAAGGAGATGTCCAGCGGCCGTGGTGCGCAGCTCACTCGCCCGCGTCCGGGCCATGCGGATTTCTCCGGCATGGTGAAGTACAACCACGAGGAAGCCCGTCCGATCCTCGAGCGCTCCTCGGCCCGCGAAACCGCAGCGCGCGTGGCAGCCGGCACCCTCGCCCGAGCCGTGTTGCGTGAGGTCTTGGGCGTAGAGGTGCTCAGCCACGTCATCTCCATCGGCCGCTCCGAACCTTACGAGGGCCCACTGCCGGAGTTCAAGGACCTGGAGAAAATCGACGCCTCACCGGTGCGCGCATTCACCCAAGACGCTGAAGATTCCATGGTGGAGCAGATCAAGGCCGCGAAAAAGTCCGGCGATACCTTGGGAGGCATCGTCGAGGTGGTCGTCCAGGGACTGCCGATCGGACTGGGCTCCCATGTGTCCGGCGAGCAGCGCCTGGATGCACAGCTCGCCCAAGCGGTCATGAGCATTCAGGCCATCAAGGGAGTGGAGATCGGAGATGGCTTCGAGGAGGCACGCCGCCGTGGATCCGAGGCCCACGACGAGATGCACCGCAATGAGGACACGGGTTCCGTGGAGCGCTTCACGAACCGAGCCGGCGGCCTGGAAGGCGGCATGACCAACGGGGAAACCCTCGTTGTTCGCGCCGCCATGAAGCCGATCTCTACAGTGCCACGCGCCCTGAAGACCATCGACATGACCACCGGTGAAGCGGCTACGGGTATTCACCAGCGCTCCGATGTGTGCGCCGTTCCCGCCGCCGGCGTGGTGGCCGAAACCATGGTGGCGTTGGTTCTGGCCCGCGCGGTGCTGGAGAAGTTCGGTGGGGACTCCATCGAGGAGACGAAGCGGAACTACAAGGCCTACCAGGACTACGTGGCCGAGCGCCTGAACTGGGATGACGCAGAACCAGGATCGTCCTAATGGCGCCCCGCATTGTTCTGGTCGGGCTTCCCGGCAGCGGCAAGTCCACCATCGGACGGCGTTTGTCTCATGCCCTGAACCTCCCGCTAAACGATAGCGATCAGTTGATCGAACAGGTCTATGACGGCCGATCCTGCGGCGAGATCTTCTCCACTCTGGGGGAGAAGGACTTCCGTACCGTGGAGGCGGACGTGATCGCCGAGGCATTAAAGAAAAACGGAATCCTGTCCTTGGGCGGGGGAGCGGTCGTCACCAAGTCCACCCGTGAGCTGCTGAAGGACCATTCCGTGGTGTTCTTGGACATCTCCGTTGACGAAGGCGTGCGACGCACCTCGCGCACGAAAACCCGCCCGCTGCTGGACGTGCCAAACCCTCGGGAAAAATACCAACATCTCTACGACACCCGGCGCAGCCTCTACCAGGAAGTTGCCACCTATACCGTGCGGTGTGATGCGAAGGATCCCCGCCGCGTTGTCACCGACATACTGAATCAAATCGAAGAATAGGACCAACCATGTCACAGGACCACTCGAGCATTCACGTAGCCTCCGCTTCTCCGTATGACGTCCTCATCAGCCGTGGATCCCAGTGGGCCGCGCAGAGCATTGCTGAGGCGCTGCCGAACTCCGGTCGGGTGCTCATCATCCATCAGCCGGCATTGCAGACGCGCGCTGTGGCGGTTGCGGAAGCGTTGGCGTCGACGGGAAAGGACGTCACCTGCTTCCAGATTGAGGACGCCGAAGACGGCAAAACCATCGATAGCGCCGCGCGATGCTGGGACGCGTGCGCGGAGGCCGGGCTGGGACGAGCGGATGCCATCGTGGGCATTGGTGGCGGCGCGGCGACGGACCTGGCCGGGTTCATCGCGGCAACGTGGATGCGCGGAATCAAGGTTGTGCAGTACCCCACCACATTGCTGGCGATGGTAGACGCCGCTGTGGGTGGCAAGACGGGAATTAATACCGAGGCCGGCAAGAATCTTGTAGGAAGTTTCCATGAACCCACCGCCGTGATTATCGATCTGGAGGTGCTGGACACCCTGCCGGCCGAGGAGATCGTGGCGGGTAGCGCGGAGATCATCAAGGCAGGGTTCATTGCCGATACAGAGATTCTGGACATCTACGAGCAGGATCCAGCCGCGGCGCTTGACCCTCGGGGTAGCCTTCCCGAGCTCATCAGCAGAGCCATCACGGTGAAGGCGAACGTCGTTGCTCAGGATCTGAAGGAGTCCAGCCTCCGCGAGATTCTGAACTACGGACACACCTACGGACACGCCGTGGAACACCACGAGAATTACCGGTGGCGCCACGGGCACGCGGTGGCCGTCGGCATGGTTTTTGAGGCAGAGTTGGCGCAGGCGGCGGGTCTGTTGAGCGCCGAGGATGTGCAGCGGCATCGCAGCATTTTGGAGTCCGTGGGCCTGCCCACGTCCTATGGCGCTGCAAGCCTGGAGACCCTCATGACCGCGATGGGACGGGATAAGAAAAACAAGGGCGGGAAAATCCGCTTCGTTGTTCTAGAGGCCGTGGGAAACCCAACGCGGCTGGAGGGCCCGTCAGAGGAATTGCTTCAGCAGGCATATTCACGGACACAGGGTTAATCGCACCAGCTCATCGTCGCAGAGCTCATGTTTATCAAGGAAAAGGTCGCACATGCTTAATATCGTCGTCATTAATGGGCCCAACCTCAACCGGCTTGGCAAACGTCAGCCCGACGTCTATGGTTCCACCACGCTTCAAGACATCGAGGCGGATGTGGCAAATCTTGCCTCCGAACTGGGCGTGCACGTGGAGTTTTTTCAATCCAATTACGAGGGCGCGCTGCTGGAGCGCATTCACCAGGCCGCCGATGACGGGGCAGGGGTGGTTATCAACCCGGGTGCGTTCACGCACACATCAGTGGCGTTGAGGGACGCTTTGGCGGAAATTGCGGACGGCCTGGGCTTTGTGGAGGTTCACATTTCTAATGTGCACGCCCGTGAGCCTTTCCGGCACCACAGTTATCTATCGGATATTGCCCGCGGTGTGATCGCGGGATTGGGCACATACGGTTATAGTGCGGCTGTGCGGTATTTCGCAGAAATGGAGGGCTAACACACCGTGACATCTCACACCATTGATTTTGCTTCTCGCCGTCAGCGTGTCGCTCAGCGCATCTCCGATGCGGGGCATGGCGCGTTGTTGGTCACTGATTTAAAGAATATCCGCTACCTCACGGGGTTCTCCGGCTCACATGCGGTGCTGTTGCTGCGCGCCGACGCGTCGGCAATCATCGCCACCGATGGGCGCTACAGCACGCAGATAAAGCTTCAGACCGGCGAGCCCGAGGACGTGGACATCAGGATCGTCTCCGACGCGTTCGGCGAGGTCATTGGCGCGGGAGACAAGTTCGCGGTCGAGCCGGGGTTGACGGTCGGCCAGGCCGCGCGCATTGGGGACATGTCCAGCCTTTCTGTCCTCACCAATGCGGTGGAGGACGAGCGGCTCATCAAGGACGAGGCCGAGGTGCAGGCCCTGCTGGAGGCGGGCCGCTTGGCCGATACGGTGTGGCAGGAGTTCCTCGCCGACGGTGGGATCCAGGCTGAAATGAGGGAGATCGACGCCGCCGCGGATTTGGAACACCGCCTGCGCCTGGCCGGCGCCGATGCCTTGAGCTTTGACACTATCCTCGCCAGCGGTATCAACGGGGCGAAGCCTCACGCGGGTGTGAGCCAGGACGTGATCGTTCCGGGGCTGGTCACGGTTGATTTCGGTGTGTATCTCAACGGCTATGCGTCGGATCAAACCCGAACGGTATGCGTGGGCCAGCCGAACGATCTCGCTGCCGAACTCTACGACATTGTCTACCGTTCGCAGAAGGCCGGGGAGGAAGCACTTGCTCCCGGCGTGGCACTGCGCGATGTGGATCGCGCCTGCCGTGCGGTCATTGAGGAGGCCGGCTATGGAGATTTCTTCGTGCACTCCACGGGGCACGGTGTGGGACTCGACGTCCACGAGGCTCCGCGGGCAGCTTCCGGTGTGCCGGAGGACAGCGTGTTAAAGCCGGGCATGACAATCACCGTGGAGCCCGGGATCTACCTTCCCGGTCAGACGGGATTGCGCATTGAAAACACGTACATCATCACCGAGGAGGGAGCGGTGAGCTGCCAGGCCTCGCCCACGGAGCTCACGGTGATCGACGTGATAGAATGAGCGCTTGGCTATCAACATAGTGACACACCGCAAGTAGTGGCACCCCTTAAGTAATCTTTTCTGGACAAGGAGTTAGCAACGTGGCAACCACCGCAGATTTTAAGAACGGTCTGGTGCTGAAGATCGACAACAAGCTTCAGCAGATCATCGAGTTCCAGCACGTGAAGCCGGGCAAGGGCCCAGCATTCGTGCGCACCAAGCTGAAGGACGTTGTGTCCGGAAAGATCATCGACAAGACCTTCAACGCTGGTGTGAAGGTGGAGACGGCCACCGTTGACCGTCGCGACATGACCTACCTCTACAATGACGGCACCAACTTCGTGCTGATGGATGTCAAGGACTTCGAGCAGGTGGAGCTGGCTCCTCACTTGATGGGCGAGGGCGCGAAGTTCCTGCTGGAGAACGCCACCGTGCAGGTGTCCTTCCATGAGGGCGAGCCTTTGTTCGCCGAGCTTCCTGTGTCCGTGGAACTGCGTGTGGAGCACACCGATCCGGGCCTGCAGGGTGACCGCTCCAACGCCGGTACGAAGCCAGCAACCCTGGAGACCGGTGCTGAGATCCAGGTTCCTCTGTTCGTGGAGACCGGAAACGTTGTCAAGGTTGATACCCGCGACGGCTCCTACCTGTCGCGCGTGAACAACTAATCAGTCCAGAAACTAGAACTAAAAACACTGTGACGAACAAAGATTCCAAGTTTTCCCGCCTGGGTAGCCGCACCAAGGCTCGCCGCCGGGCGGTGGACATCCTGTACGAGGCTGAGTTCCGGGACATCGATCCGGTAGAGATCGTTGAGGACCGCATCACCCTGTCCAAGGATCCTGACAATCGGGTGAACCCCGTGCCGGAATACACGCAGAAAATCGTCGAGGGCGTGGCGGTTCATCTGGATGCGATCGACGAGGCCATTGCCGTGCACTTGTCCTCCGAGTGGCGCTTGGATCGTCTACCGGCGGTGGAGCGCGCGGTACTTCGTGTGTCCTCCTGGGAGCTCATGTTCCATGGTGAGGATGTCCCCCGCGATGTAGCAGTGAAGGAAGGCATCCAACTGGCCGCGGCCTACTCACACGTGAAGGCCTCCAGCTATGTCAACGCTGTGTTGGACGGCGTGGCCCGGGACATCGATATCAAGGCAGCCGATGCGGCGGTTGCGGCCCGTGAGGCCGATGGCCCCACGGGCCAGGCGGAGGATTTTAACCCCGAGGTAGGGGACTTTATTGTCCCCGAGGATCCGTCCGATACCTAAAGGCGCAGGCTAGGCGCCTCACCAAAGAAATGACCGGCAGCACCATGCTGCCGGTCTTTTTCGTGCCTTCGCTGAATGTCCGCCACCCGTTGTATAGTAAAAGGCGTTGATATTCTTCGACATCCTTTAACGGACCGCACAGAGAGGCGGGAAAGGAGGTCACGATGAACTCGGCAGATTCTGCGGCGGCAGACCATAGCGTTGTCCTTCTGGACAGTGATGATGTCTCCCGCACTGTCGCGCGCATCGCGCACCAAATTATTGAAAAAACTGCCCTGGACTCACACGAGGCTGCCCGGGTTGTGTTATTGGGCATTCCGTCAGGCGGAGTGCCGCTGGCAGCGCGTTTGGCAGAGAATATTCGCACGTTTTCTGGGGTAGACGTGTTCCACGGCTCGTTAGACATCACCCTCTACCGTGATGATCTGCGCAACACCGCCCATCGTGCGCTGAAGCCCACCCATGTTCCCCACGAAGGAGTGGACGGCGCCACCGTCATCCTGGTGGATGACGTCCTGTATTCCGGCCGTTCCATCCGTGCCGCATTGGATGCGCTCCGGGACTTGGGCCGTGCCGGAATCGTGCAGGTCGCCACGCTCATTGACCGCGGCCATCGCCAGCTTCCCATCCGCGCGGACTATGTGGGTAAGAACATTCCCACGGCCTCGGGGGAGGACGTTGTTGTGGAGTTGGCCGAGCTCGATGGGCAGGATCTGGTGACGTTGCATCGCAGCATCACGACCACTCACGGCTCCAGCGAGGGATAGGCAGACTATGAAGCATCTTTTGAGTATCGATGATCTTTCCGCTGAGGAGATCACCCTGCTGATGGATGAGGCCGACCGTTTTCGGGAGGCCTTGGAGGGCAGGGAGGTGAAGAAGCTTCCGACCCTGCGTGGCCGGACGATCTTCACCATGTTTTATGAGAACTCCACGCGTACCCGTTCGTCCTTCGAGACGGCCGGCAAGTGGATGAGCGCGGACGTCATCAATGTCAGCGCGTCCGGGTCGAGTGTGAAGAAGGGCGAGTCGCTCAAGGACACGGCGTTAACCCTCAAGGCCGTGGGCGCGGACGCGATCGTGATGCGCCATCCGTCGTCGGGTGCGGCGCGTCAGGTGGCCGGTTGGCTGGGGGACACGGCCGTGGTGAACGCTGGCGATGGTTCTCATCAGCACCCCACGCAAGCTCTGCTGGATGCGGTCACGATGCGCCGGGAGCTCGGCGAGATCAGCGGGAAGAAGATCGTCATCGTGGGCGACATTTTGCACTCCCGCGTTGCCCGCTCCAATGCGCAGCTGCTCACCACCTTGGGTGCCGAGGTAGTCTTCGTGGCACCACCGACGTTGCTCCCGTTCGGGGTGGATCAGTGGGGCGTGCGCGTCTCCCACTCCATGGACGAGGAAATCCACGACGCCGACGTGGTCATGA
The DNA here is from genome assembly GCF_014490575.1 of Corynebacterium zhongnanshanii. Taxonomy (NCBI): domain Bacteria; kingdom Bacillati; phylum Actinomycetota; class Actinomycetes; order Mycobacteriales; family Corynebacteriaceae; genus Corynebacterium; species Corynebacterium zhongnanshanii. Next base: position 1,042,769 of record NZ_CP061033.1, on the reverse strand, counting down.
TGTTGCGCGTTCAGGCCGAACGCATGAATGGTGGGTTCTTCCCATCCCATCGTGAATACGCAACGCGCTATGGATTGTCGCGTGCACGCAGGGAAGCCATGCGCGAGGATGCGTTGGTGATGCACCCTGGCCCGATGCTGCGCGGCATGGAAATTAATGACGATGTTGCCGATCATTCGCGCACCGTGGTGCTCAACCAGGTGACGGCGGGTGTTCATGTCCGCATGGCGGTGCTGTTTACGCTGCTGGTGGGACAGTCAGGCGACGAAGGCCCGGTAGCCTCATCGGCTGGGGTTTAAGGAGAGGAATAGTTCATATGACGAGCCAGAACCAGAATTCTTACCCGGCCACGGGAACCTTGGCGGATCACCCGCGAGGTGCTGACAGTGAAGTGCTCCTCAAGGGCGTGGTGATCTACGGCGAGGGCGAGCCACAGGATGTGTTGCTGCGCGATGGTGTGATCGCGGAGATCGGCTCAGGCTTGAGCAGTGAGGGCGAGACGCTAGACCTTCAGGGCCAGATTCTCCTGCCGGGGCTTGTGGACATGCACGTGCACTTGAGGGAGCCGGGCCGTGAGGACACGGAGACGATCGCCACCGGTTCCGCGTCGGCGGCGCAGGGTGGTTTCACGGCTGTGTTTACGATGGCCAACACCGCGCCCGTCACCGACAACCCATCCATCGCCGAGACGGTGTGGTTCAAGGGACAGAACACAAACCTCTGCGATGTGCACCCCGTCGGTTCCATCTCCAAGGGGCTGGAGGGCAAGGACCTCACGGAGTTCGGTATGATGGCCGATTCCGATGCGAAGGTGCGGATGTTCTCCGACGACGGCAAGTGCGTGGACGATCCTCGCCTGATGCGCCGCGCCATCGAGTACTCCAAGGGAGTGGACGTACTGCTGGCTCAGCACTGCGAAGAGCCGCGACTGACGGAGACGGCTGTGGCGCACGAGGGCGCGACGTCGGCGCGGTTGGGCCTGTCCGGATGGCCGCGCGTGGCGGAGGAATCCATCGTTGCGCGTGACGCGATCATGGCCCGTGACTACGGCGGTCGCCTGCACATTTGCCATGCCTCAACGGAGGGCACCGTGGAGCTGCTGAAGTGGGCGAAGGAGCAGGATATTCCTCTGACCGCGGAGGTCACTCCTCACCACCTGCTGCTCACGGATGAGAAGCTGGAATCCTATGACGGCGTGTACCGCGTCAACCCACCGTTGCGCGAGCAGCGGGATGTTCAGGCACTCCGGCAGGCCCTCATCGACGGAGTGATCGACTGCGTGGCCACCGACCACGCGCCGCACGGCTCGGAAGAAAAGTGCTGCGAGTTTGACCGAGCTCGCCCGGGCATGCTGGGGCTGGAAACGTCGCTGGCGCTGATTGCGCAGATCTTCGTCCTCAATGGAGATCAGGATTGGCGCTTCGTGGCACGCGTGATGTCGGAGCGCCCAGCGGAGATCACCAAGCTGCCGGGACACGGTCGACCGATCGCGGTGGGGGAGCCAGCCAACCTCTGCGTGGTCGATACCTCCGACGAATGGGTAGCGTATGGAGAAGAGATGGCATCCAAGTCTCGCAACACCCCCTATGAAGGAATGACTATGCCCGTGCGTGTGTCCACCACTGTGTTGAGGGGCAAGGTCACGTGCCGAGATGGAAAGGCGAGTGTGTAAAAGCTTTTCAGACCACAGCCTCTTGAACCCCACTGAACTTTTCACGTGTGTTCGCGTGAGTGCCCCTGGTGCTCACCACCCCGAACCCACCATTTCACCTCAACGTGTACTAGAAGGAACATCATGACCCGCACCCCAGCAGCCTTGGTCCTTGCCGACGGACGCATCTTCCGTGGACAGGCCTTCGGCGCAGAAGGAACCACCCTCGGCGAAGCAGTGTTCAGCACTGCGATGACCGGATACCAAGAAACAATGACGGATCCGTCCTACCACCGACAGATCGTGGTCTCGACCGCTCCTCAGATTGGTAACACCGGCTGGAATGATGAGGACAGCGAATCCCATGGCGATAAGATCTGGGTCGCCGGATTGGTCATCAGGGACCTGTCCAAGCGCGTCTCCAACTGGCGCGCCGCCCGCAGCCTCGAGGATGAGATGAACGCCCAGGGCATTATCGGAATCCAGGGCGTGGATACCCGCGCGATTGTGCGCCACCTGCGCACCAAGGGCTCCATCGCCGCCGGAATCTTCTCCGGTGCGGATGTGACCAGCGACGAGGATATGGTGCGCACGGTAGCCTCCCAACCCAGCATGGAAGGTGCGGATCTCGCCGGCGACGTGTCCACCGACGAGGTCTACATTGTGGAGCCTGAAGGCGAGGTGAAGCACACCGTCATCGCCTACGACATGGGCATTAAGAGCAATACCCCTCGCGAGTTCTCCGTTCGCGGTGTGCGCACGGTGGTAGTTCCGTCTGATACCTCCTTCGAGAAGCTTCAAGAGCTCATGAAGGAACACGGTGCTCAGGGCGTATTCGTCTCCAACGGCCCCGGCGACCCAGCCACCGCGGACAAGACCGTGGCTGAGGTCCGCAAGGTCCTGGAGGCGAAGATTCCTTTCTTCGGCATCTGCTTCGGCAACCAGATCCTGGGCCGCGCCCTGGGAATGGAGACCTACAAGCTGAAGTTCGGTCACCGCGGCATCAACGTGCCTGTCCTCAACCACCTCACCGGCAAGATTGACATCACGGCCCAGAACCACGGCTTTGCCTTGAAGGGCACGGCAGGGGAGGTGTTCTCCACGCCATTCGGTGACGCGCACGTCACCCACACCTGCCTCAACGACGGAACGGTCGAAGGCGTAGCGCTGGTGGATGGATCCGCGTTCTCGGTGCAGTATCACCCCGAGGCGGCAGCTGGCCCCCACGATGCCAACCCGCTGTTCGACCAGTTCCTCGAGCTGCTCGACAGCCACAAGTAATCGATCACACAACACTCACAGCGCAGACTTATTGACACAAAGGATTGTGAAAACTCATGCCACGTCGTTCTGACATCAACCACGTACTCGTGATCGGTTCCGGCCCCATCGTGATCGGCCAGGCCTGCGAGTTCGACTACTCCGGCACCCAGGCGTGCCGCGTCCTCAAGGAAGAGGGCCTACGGGTGACGCTGATTAACTCCAACCCGGCCACCATCATGACCGACCCGGAGTTCGCAGACCACACCTACATCGAGCCGATTCAGCCCGAGTACATCGAGAAGATCTTCAAGAAGGAAGCCGACGAAGGCCACAAGGTGGACGCTGTTCTGGCCACTCTCGGTGGTCAGACCGCGTTGAACGCGGCAATCCAGCTGGACCGTCTGGGCATCCTGGACAAGTACGGTGTGGAGCTGATCGGTGCGGATATCGACGCGATTGAGCGCGGCGAGGATCGCCAGAAGTTCAAGGACATCGTGGAGAAGATCGGTGGGTCCTCGGCGCGTTCCCGCGTGTGCCACAACATGGATGAGGTGCACGAGACGGTCGCCGAGCTCGGCTTGCCAGTCGTGGTGCGCCCGTCCTTCACCATGGGTGGCTTGGGCTCCGGTCTGGCCTTCAACCACGAGGACCTGGAGCGCATCGCCGGTGGCGGACTCGCCGCCTCCCCTGAGGCCAACGTCCTCATCGAGGAGTCCATCCTCGGGTGGAAGGAGTTCGAGCTGGAGCTTATGCGCGACGGTAAGGACAACGTCGTCGTCGTATGTTCGATTGAGAATGTGGATGCGCTGGGCGTGCACACGGGTGACTCCGTGACCGTTGCCCCGTCGATGACCCTGACCGACCGCGAGTACCAGATCATGCGTAATCAGGGCATCGCCATTCTGCGCGAGGTGGGTGTGGACACCGGCGGATGTAACATCCAGTTCGCCATCAACCCCAAGGATGGCCGCATCATCACCATCGAGATGAACCCTCGTGTGTCTCGTTCGTCCGCGCTGGCGTCCAAGGCGACGGGATTCCCGATCGCAAAGTTGGCTGCGAAGCTGGCCATCGGCTACACGCTGGATGAGGTGCGCAACGACATCACCGAGGTCACCCCAGCGGCCTTCGAGCCCACCTTGGACTATGTCATTGTGAAGGCCCCACGCTTCGCCTTCGAGAAGTTCCCCGGTGCCGATGACACGCTGACCACCACCATGAAGTCCGTGGGTGAGGCGATGGCCGTGGGCCGCAACTACATCACGGGTCTGAACAAGGTCATGCGTTCCCTGGAGACCAAGCAGGCCGGCTTCTGGACTGTGCCGGATGAGTCCTTCGCGGGCGATCGCGCGACGGACAAGGACGCGGTGCTGGAGGACCTGAAGCGCCCGACCGAGGGCCGCATGTACGACGTGGAGCTGGCACTGCGCCTGGGCGCGACGGTGGAGGAGGTCTACGAAGCCTCCGGTATCGACCCATGGTTCCTGGAGGAGGTCAAGGACCTGGTGGAGTTCCGCCAGCGTTTGATCGACGCCCCCGTGCTCGACGTGGACCTTCTCCGCGAGGCCAAGTACTTGGGCTTGTCCGACCGCCAGATCGCCGCGTTGCGTAAGGAGTTCGCCGGCGAGGACGGCGTACGCTCGCTGCGCTGGTCTCTGGGCATCCGTCCGGTGTTTAAGACCGTGGACACCTGTGCTGCCGAGTTCGAAGCGAAGACCCCGTACCACTACAGCTCCTACGAGCTGGACCCCGAGGCTGAGTCCGAGGTGGCTCCGCAGAAGGATCGCAAGAAGGTGCTGATCCTGGGCTCCGGCCCGAACCGCATTGGTCAGGGTATCGAGTTCGACTACTCCTGTGTGCACGCGGCACTGGAGCTGTCCCGCGCGGGCTACGAAACCGTGATGGTCAACTGCAACCCGGAGACCGTCTCCACGGACTACGACACGGCCGACCGCCTGTACTTCGAGCCTCTGACCTTCGAGGATGTGATGGAGGTCTACCACGCCGAGGCGCAGTCCGGTGACATTGCCGGTGTGATCGTCCAGTTGGGTGGACAGACTCCTCTGGGCTTGGCGCAGCGTCTGGCGGATGCGGGCGTTCCTGTGGTGGGCACGTCTCCTGAGGCCATTAACCTGGCCGAGGATCGTGGTGAGTTCGGCAAGGTGCTGGAGGCTGCGAAGCTTCCTGCTCCGGAGTTCGGTACCGCCACCTCCTTCCAGGAGGCCAAGGATGTCGCCGATCGCATCAGCTACCCCGTGCTGGTTCGTCCGTCCTACGTGCTGGGTGGCCGTGGCATGGAGATTGTCTACGACGAGGCCTCCCTGGAGGACTACATCACGCGTGCCACGGAGATCACCAGCGATCACCCCGTGCTGGTGGACCGTTTCCTGGACTCTGCCATCGAGATCGACGTGGACGCCCTGTGCGATGGGGAAGAGGTCTACCTCGCCGGCGTGATGGAACACATCGAGGAGGCCGGTATCCACTCCGGTGACTCCGCATGTGCCCTGCCACCCATGACCCTGGGTGACGAGGACATCGACAAGGTGCGCAAGTCCACGGCCGCCCTGGCGCATGGCATTGGTGTGAAGGGCCTGATGAACGTCCAGTTCGCCTTGAAGGACGACATTCTGTACGTGATCGAGGCCAACCCTCGTGCCTCCCGCACGGTGCCGTTCGTCTCCAAGGCCACGGGTGTGCCGCTGGCAAAGGCTGCCGCCCGCATCATGCTGGGTGCCACCATCGCGGAGTTGAAGACGGAGGGCATGCTGCCGAAGAACCAGGACGGCGGCTCCCTGCCGATGGGTCACCCGATCGCGGTGAAGGAAGCGGTCATGCCGTTCAACCGCTTCCGCACGGCGGAGGGCAAGGTGCTGGATTCTCTGCTGAGCCCGGAGATGAAGTCCACCGGCGAGGTCATGGGTCTGGATCTGGACTTCGGTTCAGCCTTCGCGAAGTCCCAGCTGGGTGCCTTTGGCACGCTGCCAACCTCCGGCACGGTGTTCGTCTCCGTGGCCAACCGGGACAAGCGCACCCTCATCCTGCCGATCCAGCGTCTGGCGTCCCTCGGATTCAAGATCCTGGCGACGTCCGGTACCGCGAACATGCTGCGCCGCAACGGTGTGGAATGTGAGGTCGTGGCCAAGGTCAGCCAGGCTGCCAACCAGCGCACAGTGGTGGACTGCATTAAGGATGGGGAAGTGGACCTGATCCTGAACACCCCAGCCGGTTCCGCTGGAGCCCGTCACGACGGCTACGACATCCGCGCCGCCGCAGTCACCATGGGCGTTCCATGTGTGACGACGGTTCAGGGCACGGTCGCCGCAGTCCAGGGTATCGAGGCGCTGCAGAGCCACGAGACCAGCCTGCTGCCGATCCAGGATCTGGAGCACTAGACGTGAGTAACCAGGCAACCGCCGCAGCACCGACGTTTGGCCAGCGCTTCCTGGAGCGCGCCGAGCGCTTCGGACCGCTGTGTGTGGGTATGGACCCGCACGCGGGCATCCTTGAGCAGTGGAGCCTTCCGAACACTGTGGAGGGGCTGCGTGCCTTCTCCGAGATCTGTGTGGAGGCGTTTTCGGACCGCGCGTGCGTGGTTAAGCCACAGGTGGCGTTTTATGAGGCCTTCGGCTCTGCTGGATTTGCCGTGCTGGAGGAGTCCATTCGTGCGTTGCGCGAGGCCGGAGTACTCGTGATTGCCGACGCCAAGCGCGGTGACATCGGGACCACCATGGCGGGATACGCCGCGGCGTGGTTGCGGCCGGGTTCCCCGCTGGAGGTGGATGCCGTCACCGTGTCTCCGTACCTTGGTTTCGATTCCTTGCACCCCGTCTTCGAGCTGGCTGAGGAACACGGCAAGGGTGCAATTGTCCTGGCAGCAACCTCTAATCCGGAGGCCCCCTCTCTCCAGGCAGGGGTAGTGGAGGGTATCCGCGGTGAGCGAGTGAGTGTAGCCCAGGACATCGTGGACCGGGCGTCGGACATTAATAGGCACCATGAGCGGGCGGGCAACATCGGCGTGGTGATCGGCGCGACCCTCACCGAAGCACCCGACTTGTCGCAGGTCAACGGCATGATTCTCATGCCCGGCGTGGGTGCACAAGGTGGCACGGTCCAGGACGTCAAACGACTCACCGGCACCAGCTACCCGTTAGTGTCCCCTAACGTGTCTCGATCGGTGCTTCGCACGGGTCCTGACATCGCTGACCTGCGGGTGGCGATCGACACGCAATCTGCCGAGCTGTTGAAATAGCAGGCCACCATAGTGCTAGACTATCTGGAGTTATTTCGCGTCAGCCCCCGGACGCACTGCGCTTCCACGCGAGAAATATCTCCGGGGCCTGCACGTTTAAGGCAACAACTGCCCTTAAGCCGCGAAACCTAACTCGCATAATTAGTACATACCGATTTTGATACAACGGAGGATCCCGTGGCACTTCCCCAGCTGACCCCGGAACAGCGCGCAGAAGCATTGAAGAAGGCAGCAGAGGCACGTAAGGCACGTGCTGAACTGCGTGAGAAGCTCAAGCGCGGTGGAACCGACCTGAAGCAGGTTCTGAAGGACGCTGAGACCGACCCGATCCTGGGCAAGATGAAGGTGTCCGCTCTGCTGGTTTCTCTGCCAAAGGTGGGAAAGGTCAAGGCTGAGGAGATCATGAACCAGCTGGAGATCGCTCCAACCCGCCGTCTGCGTGGCCTGGGTGACCGTCAGCGTCGTGCTCTGCTCGAGCACTTCGGCTTCGAGGCTTAATCTTGAGCGAGTCTCTGAACAACGGATGCGCGGTCGTTCTTGCGGGGCCTGCGGGAGTGGGAAAGTCCACGATCGTGAGCCGGTTGCGCAATGAGGTCCCTGATCTGTTTTTCAGCGTGTCCATGACCACTCGCGATCCGCGCCCCGGCGAGGTGCACGGTAGGGATTACCTGTACGTCACCCGGGAGGAGTTCCAGGGGCATATCGACGCCGGCGAGATGTTGGAATGGGCTGAGATCCATGGCGGATTGCAGCTCTCCGGCACTCCCCGTATCCCTGTGGAGGAGGCGTTGTCCGCGTCCCGCCCGGTGCTCATCGAGGTGGATGTGGTGGGCGCACGCAATGTGAAGAAGCTTCTGCCCGAGGTGCGGACTGTGTTCCTGGCGCCTCCCTCGTGGGAGGTGCTCGTGGAGCGCCTTACCGGCAGAGGTACTGAATCCCAAGAGATCATTGATCGTCGCCTGGAAACAGCTAAGGTGGAGATGGACGCACGTTCAGAGTTTGATCACATTGTGGTCAACGATGATCTCGATAAGACCGTTGCGGATATCACCGCGTTGTTGATGCCGCAGTCTTCGACGCACTAGCAAAGCAATAGAAAAGAAGGAATATCTGTGGAAAACCACGGCACTAATCCGAACGCTATGGTGTTTGACCCACCAGTGGGCATTACCAACCCGCCCATTGATGATCTACTCACCAAGGTGTCCTCGAAGTACGCATTGGCGATTTTCGCTGCTAAGCGTGCGCGCCAGATCAACGACTACTACCAAACTGTCGATGAAGGCGTGTTTGAGTTCGTGGGACCACTGGTGACTCCTGACGTTCACGAGAAGCCACTCTCCATCGCTATGCGTGAGATCAACCGCGATCTTCTGGAGCACACTGAGGGCTAGACTCTCACATTCGCGGCCGTCGCCGGATCATTCCTGATCCGGTGGCGGCCGTTCACATGTGTGTAGGTCCTGGCGGGTATGGTGGGTGATTGTGAATCAAACCTCTGAGCACTCCCACACTTCTTTGTCCGTGATCGTTGGCGTTTCCGGTGGCATTGCTGCCTACAAGGCCGCGCATCTCGTGCGCTTCTTTAAAGAGCAGGGCCACGACGTGCGCGTGATTCCCACGGACGCAGCGCTGAACTTTGTGGGGGCGGCGACCTTCGAGGCGCTCAGCGGTAACCCGGTGGATACGCACGTGTTCGAGGCGGTGGACGAGGTTCAGCACGTCCGGCTGGGCCAGGAGGCGGATCTGATTGTTATTGCGCCGGCCACGGCCGATTGCATGGCGCGTATCGCTCAAGGACGGGCTGACGATTTGCTGACCGCGAGCGTGCTGGTGGCGACGTGCCCGGTGGTGCTGGCGCCGGCGATGCACACGGAGATGTGGCTCAATCCTGCAACGCAGGACAATGTGGCGACCTTGCGGCGTCATGGAAAGATCGTGTTGGAGCCCGCCCACGGGCGTTTGACGGGGGCCGACTCGGGCCCTGGACGGATGCCGGAGCCGGCGCATATCGGTCGCTTGGCCGAGGCGGTGGTGGACAACCCTGAGGTGTTCCGTCGGGATCTGGAGGGCACACGGGTTCTCATCAGTGCTGGAGGTACGCACGAGGCACTGGATCCTGTTCGCTTCCTCGGCAATGCCTCCAGCGGCAAGCAGGGATTTGCGTTGGCGGATGTGGCGGCTCAGCGCGGGGCAGAGGTAACGATCGTTGCCGGGGTGACGGAGGATCTGGATGTTCCATCCGGCGCGGACATCATCAGGGTGCGCAGCGCTCTGGAGATGAAGGAGGCGATGGACGCACGCGCTCAGGATGCCGATGTGGTCATCATGGCCGCTGCGGTGGCTGATTATCGCCCGGCGTCGGTGGCGGAGGCCAAGCTCAAGAAGGGATCAGAAACGGCGCTGGATACGCTGCAGCTGGTGGAGAACCCGGATATTCTGGCCGGATTGGTGCAGGCACGCCACGATGGGCAGATTTCAGCGTCCACGGCAATTGTGGGCTTTGCGGCGGAGACCGGCGATGACTCCGCGTCTCCTCTGGATCATGGGATCGCGAAGTTTCAGCATAAAGGCTGTGACCTGTTGATGTGCAATGCCGTGGGCGATGGCAAGGTGTTTGGGCAGGATCACTCGCAGGGGTGGATCATTTCTCGCGGGGAGGAGGACACGGGGTCCGCTCCTCATGTGGTGGAGGTGGATGCCGGCACGAAGCTCCACGTCGCGGCGCGTATATGGGATGAGATCCACCGACTCACCCGCGCTTAGATGACAAACATAGACAGCTTGGTCTAGTATGAACCTCAATATTGTTTAACCAGGATAGGACACCCCTTGTCTCCACGACTTTTTACCAGTGAATCGGTCACCGAGGGCCACCCGGATAAGATTTGCGACGCCATCAGCGATACCATCTTGGACGCGTTGCTGAGCAAGGACCCCGAATCCCGCGTGGCCGTGGAAACTGTGGTCACCACAGGGCTCGTTCACGTGGTCGGCGAAATCCGCACCACCGCGTACGTAGAAATCCCTCAGCTCGTCCGCGAGACGCTGCGCCGCATCGGCTTCACCAGCTCCGAGGTGGGATTCGACGGCACCACCTGTGGTGTGTCCGTCTCCGTAGGCGAGCAGTCGATGGAGATCGCTGAGGGTGTGGACTCCTCCTGGGAATCCCGCAACGCCGAGGGTGGCGCCGTCGACGATGAGGATATGCTGGGCGCCGGCGACCAGGGCCTGATGTTCGGCTACGCCACCAACGAGACCCCGGAGCTCATGCCGCTGCCGATCTCCCTGGCTCACCGTTTGGCCCAGCGTCTCACCTTCGTACGCAAGCAGGGTATCGTGTTGGATCTTCGCCCCGACGGCAAGACCCAGGTCACCCTGGAGTACGACGAGAACGGCAAGCCCACCCGCATTGACACGATCGTCATCTCCACGCAGCACGACCGGGATGTGAACGCTGATGAGCTCGCCGAGGCGCTGCGCGAACACGTGGTGGACTTCGTGCTGGAGGACTCTGGTGTGAAGGACATCCTGCGCACCGACGACTTCACCCTGCTGGTCAACCCGTCTGGCTCTTTTGTCCTCGGCGGACCTGCCGGCGATGCGGGCCTGACCGGCCGCAAGATCATCGTGGACACCTACGGTGGCATGGCTCGACACGGTGGCGGCGCCTTCTCCGGCAAGGACCCCAGCAAGGTGGACCGCTCCGGTGCCTACGCTATGCGCTGGGTTGCGAAGAACATCGTCGCCGCTGGCCTCGCGGAGCGCGCCGAGGTGCAGGTGGCCTACGCCATTGGCCGTGCACGCCCCGTGGGCCTGTACGTCGAAACCTTCGGCACGGAAACCGTTCCCGTGGAGGACATCCAAACCGCCGTCACCGAGGTCTTTGACCTGCGTCCGCACGCGATTCTGCGCGACCTGGACCTGAAGCGTCCGCTGTACGCACAGACCGCAGCCTACGGCCACTTCGGCCGCACGGACGTGGACCTTCCATGGGAGCGCACGGACCGCGTGGAGGAACTCCAGGCGGCTGTGAAGGCCACCCAGAAGTAGGCGCTGAGAAGCCCCTACCCATGGATGCACCGATAGCCCGAGTTCTGCCGCTAGTGGGCGTGCCCCACCTCGACCGGCTCTTTGACTACTCGGTGCCCGAGAAACTGGACGCGCAGGCCCAGCCGGGCGTGCGTGTCCGCGTGCGCTTTTCTGGCCGCTTGATCGATGCGTTTGTGATTGAACGACGCCGACAGTCCGCGCACACCGGGGCTCTCTCACCCCTGGAGAGAGTCATTTCTCCCCAGGTGGTGTTGCCCACCTACCTGTGGGAGCTGGTCAATACCCTGGCCACCAGAAGTGCCGGAACCCGCGGGGATATACTGCGCTCGTTCATCCCCTCCCGCCACGCCACCGCCGAAAAAGCAGGGCTGTTTCACAATGGCCGGCCCTGGCCGGACCTCGTGGGCTCGCTGGTCAACACGGATGAGCTCACGGAGCACGCACGGCACAATGCTTACGAGGCCGTGGACGCGTTCAGGCATGGGCGCGCCTACCTGGATGCTGTGCTGGCGGGCAAGCCGGCGCGCGCCTCGATGATGGTGCCCCCGGGCCGCTCCATCCCCGAGTTGGTGGGGCACATAACGAGCGCTGTGGCGTGGGTGAGCCGGGCGTCGGTTCTTATTATCGCCCCGAACGGCCGCACCGTGGATCGGGTGACCGAGGCGCTGAAGACGTCCATGTCCGCCGCGCAGGTGACGGAGATGACGGCAGCGCACGGCCCTTCGGCACGCTACCGGCGGTATCTCTCGATTCTTCAGGGGCAGGCGCGCGTGGTGGTGGGCACGCGTGCGGCCGCGCTGGCGCCGCTGAAAGACCTGCGGCTGATCATCGTGCTGGGGGAGTCCGATGATTCTCTGGTGGATCCACGCGCGCCCTATCTGCATGCCCGCGAGATCGCACGCGTGCGCTCCGAGCAGCAAGGTTGCGCGCTGCTGCTGCCGCACGTGCATCGCTCGGCGGAGGTGCAGCAGTGGATGGAGGAGGGCTTCATCCATCCGCTGGAAATGCCGCGGCCGGCACTCGAGGCGTATCTGCCGACGATGAGTGGACTCGCGGAGGATGATCTGGCGGTAGAGCGAGAGCTGCACTCGCCGGGTTCGCGTGTGCCCGGGATCGCGTTTCAAGCCCTCCGTGAGGCACTCGCTGAAGACCACCCAGTGCTGGTGCAGGTGCCGCGCAGGGGTTATGCACCAGGGCTGGCGTGCGCTCGCTGCCGAACCTCCGCGCGCTGCCGGAAGTGCAACGGTCCGCTGGAGTTGCCCAGCAGCACCGGCGACGCGCACAACCACCCGCAGGTGCAGAGCCCGCGGTGCCGGTGGTGCGGCCACACGGCAGGGCACTTCACCTGCACCTCCTGCGGCAATCACACACTGCGCATGACGGTGATCGGCCAGGATCGCACCGCAGAGGAGCTAGGCCGCGCCTTCCCCGGGGTTCCCGTGATCACCTCCGGCGGGAACACTATCCATCCCACCGTCCCGGATTCCCGGGGCCTGGTCATCGCCACCCCGGGCTCCGAGCCGATGGTGGACGGGGGCCTGTACGGCGCAGCACTGCTCATGGACCCCTGGATCACGTTGAACCGCGCGGACCTGAGGGCACAGGAGCACGCGCTGCGACAATGGCTGGAGGCTGCCGCCCTGGTGCACAGCGCCGAGCAGGGCGGACACGTGGTGATCGTGGCAGATGCTCATCTGCTTCCGGTGCGCGATCTGTTGACCTGGAATCCGGCCGCAGCTGCGCGGCGCGAGCTGCAGTCCCGCGCGGAGGCTGCCCTGCCGCCGGCGGTGTCCGTGGCGGCGATTGACGGCACGTCCTCGTCCATCGAGGGGCTTCTGGATTCCTGGGAGCGTCCCGAGAGCGTGGAGTTGCTGGGCCCGGTGGAGCTGCCCGAGGGCATCCGCCTACCCGCCGGCCTGGAGCCGCACCGCGCGTCCGAGGCGCGTCGCATGATCGCGCGCATTCCCCGCGCGGAGATGGACTCCTTCGGCGCCAGTTTGAAGACCGCGCAATCGGTGCGGTCCAGCCAGTCGCGGTCGGTGGGCTCCGGACCGCTACGCGTTGTGATTGATCCCGTGCGCATCGGCTAGGCTGTTGGGCATGACTGTCCTTCAGATGCGCTATTTCGGTGACCCTGTCCTGCGAACCGTCGCCGACGAGATTCCGGCTGACCAGGTGGGCGACCAGACGCTCCGCACGCTGGTCGACGACATGTTGGAAACGATGGATGCCTACGGCGGCGTGGGGCTGGCGGCCAACCAGGTGGGCATCACCCGTCGTGTGTTCGTGTACGACTGCGAGGGCGATCGCGGGCACATCATCAACCCCGAATGGGAGGCACTGGGGGAGGAGACTCAGACGGGCCCGGAGGGGTGCCTGTCCGTGCCGGGCGTGGGCGGGGAGGTGACCCGTGCGCAGCGCGTGCGGGTCACTGGCGTGACGGTGGATGGCGAGCCGGTGGATCGCGAGGTCACGGATCTGCTGGCGCGGTGCGTGCAGCATGAAACGGACCACCTCGATGGGATCATGTTCCTGCAGCATCTCAGCAGCGAGCAGCGCAAGGAGGCCATGAAGGCCATCCGCACGTCCGAGTGGTTTAAGTAGGCCGCTTGTGAAAATCATCTTTGCTGGAACCCCTGAACCCGCCGCCGTGGTTCTTGAGCATCTGCTGACCCGTCCTGATATCGAGGTGCTCGCCGTGGTGACTCAACCCGACGCCCAGCGCGGGCGAGGACGCTCTCTCTACCCCTCGAAGGTTGCCGAGGTTGCCGCGGCTCATGAGCTTCCCACCTATAAGTGGAGCACCCTGAAGGCGGACACCCCGGACGGCCAGGATGCGCGCGCATCCCTCGAAGCCTTGGCGGAGCAGGGAGCCACGGCCGCGGCAGTCGTTGCCTACGGCAACCTCATTCCCAGAGATCTGTTGGATGTGTTCCAGCATGGCTGGATCAACCTACACTATTCTCTTCTTCCTCGGTGGCGCGGCGCGGCGCCGGTGCAAGCAGCGATCGCGGAGGGGGACGCGACGACGGGGGCGTCGACCTTCCGGATTGCCGCGGGCATGGACACAGGTCCCATGATTGACGCGGTGACGGAGCCCATCGGCATGGAGGACACAGCCGATGACCTGCTGACGCGGCTGACGTATGCGGGCCGAGAGCTGCTGGCGCAGACGCTCAGCGCGTTGGAGGACGGGACGGCCGAGCTCACGCCTCAGGAGGATGCGCAGGCCACGCATGCATCGAAGATCTCCAGCGCGGATGCTCAGATCGATTGGGGGCGTGCAGCGCACGTCATTCAGCGCGTGGCGCGCGCCCACACCCCTGCGCCGGGGGCGTGGACCGTGCTGAAGGGGCAGCGTGTCAAGATCGGCATGATGCTGCCTGTACCGGAGGATCAGGGTGTTTCGTTAAGGCCGGGTGAGTTGCACGCATCCAAAACAGAGCTGTTAGTAGGCACCGGGGAGGGCCTGCTGAAGATCACTCGCATTCAGCCTCCGGGCAAGAAGATGATGAACGCCGCGGATTGGGCGCGCGGCCAACAGGAGCTGTTGAGCAGCGGTGCCTGCTTCGAGCGTCGCGATGGAGAGGAACGGTAAGTCATGGCAGGTTTTCGCTCACGTAGCGAGTCCCAGCGGTCGCAGAAGTCTCAGAAGTCCCAGCCACGGCGAGGACAGGACGGCGGCCGCGCGAAGGGATACCAGCAGCGTCGTCCCCAGGAGCGTCAGGAAAAGCCGAAGCTCCGCGGTAGTGGGGACGCCGTCCGCGATGTTGCACTCAGCGTGCTGCGCCAGGTGACGGAGGAGGACGCATACGCCAACCTGGTGGCCCCTCAGGCCATTCGCCGCGCGGGGCTGAAGGGCCGGGACGCGGCCTTCGCCACGGAGCTGATCTACGGAAGCCTGCGTGCGACGGGTCTGCTGGATGCCGTGATTGCACTGGCCGCCGGCCGCGAAGTGGAGAAGATCGACTCCATGGCCTTGGACATTCTGAGGCTCGGTACCTACCAGATCTTGAGAACCCGCGTGGAGGACCATGCGGCGGTGGATACGTCGGTGAATCTGGCGAAGGCCTTCGGCGCCCAGCGTGCCAGCGGCTTCATCAATGGTGTGTTGCGTACCGTAACCCGCACGCCCGCGGAAGACTGGGTGGCGCGCGTGGCCGGTGGCTCCAACATTGCGGATGTCTCGCTGCGTCATGCCCACCCGGCGTGGATCGGCGAGGTATTCAACGAGTCGCTGGGCGGAAGCTCCACCAGCATCGCGCCCGATCTGGAGGAGGCTCTGACGGCTGACGACGCGCGCCCGATCGTTCATCTGGCTGCCCGACCGGGCTTGATGAGCGCCGAGGAGCTGGCGTTAGTCTCCGGCGGTACGGAGGGACGGTTTTCTCCCTACGCGGTCTATGTGGACGACGGCGCCCCGCGCGACCTGGATCCCATCAAGGAGAAGCTGGCCAGCGTGCAGGACGAGGGCTCGCAGCTGATTGCACTCACGCTGGTGCGTGCGGCACTGGATAAGCAGGACTCCGGCCGCTGGCTGGACCTGTGCGCTGGCCCTGGTGGAAAGACTGCGTTCATTGGGTCCTGGGCCGTGGGTGAGGAGGCCGCAGTGGATGCCGTGGAGATCACGCCGCACCGCGCCACGCTCATTTCCCAGGCTCTGGATGCGGACATGCCGGTGACCGTGCATGTGGGCGATGGCCGCACGCTCCAGGACATCGACAGCCTGGACTATCCCGATGGGGGCTTTGACCGCATCCTGGTCGATGCGCCGTGCTCCGGCTTGGGTGCGCTGCGCCGCCGTCCGGAGGCTCGTTGGCGGAAGACTCCCCGCGATGTGCCGCAGCTGGTGGCCCTGCAAAGGGAGCTGCTCACGGCCGCGTATGAGGCCGTCGCTCCCGGAGGGGTGGTGGTGTATTCCACCTGCTCGCCGCACCGGGCGGAAACCAGTGATGTGGTGCGCTTCGTGGCGCACAAGACGGGCGCCCGGATCGAGGATGCACGCCAGGCCCTCCCGGAGCTCAAGGACACCACGACCACCGCTGCGGGCGGCGAGGATCAGTTCATCCAGCTGTGGCCGCATCGGCATGGCACCGATGCGATGTTCATCGCTGTGCTGACAAAGCCGGTCGAACAGTAGGCTCATCGAACAGTAGGGTAGAGGTATGACTCAACAGACGGTAATCGCCCCATCCATTCTGGCCGCGGACTTCGGCAAGCTTGTCGAGGAGATTCAGCGCGTCCCCGAGGCGGACTGGCTTCACATCGACGTGATGGATGGCCACTTTGTGCCGAACCTGTCCTTCGGGTTACCTGTCGCGAAATCCCTGGTGGGGCACACTGAGCAGCATCTGGACGTCCACTTGATGATCGAGGATCCGGAGCGCTGGGCGCCCGATTACGCGCAGGATTTCCACTCCGTCACCTTCCATCTGGAGGCTGTGAAGGATATCGACGCCGCGCGCGATCTGGCCGCTGCACTCCGAGATGCCGGCACGATGGCTGGCGTGTCGATCAAGCCGAATACTCCCGTGGAGCCTCTCTTGGATCACCTGGATGCCTTCGACATTATCTTGGTGATGTCCGTGGAGCCGGGCTTCGGAGGCCAATCCTTCATGCCCGAGGTGCTCTCGAAGGTTCAGCAGCTGCGAAGCCGCATTGACCAGGAGGGGCTGTCCACGCTTATTGAGATCGACGGCGGAATCGGCGTGGACACCGCCGCCCAGTCTGCGGCCGCCGGTGTGGACGTCTATGTGGCGGGCTCGTCGGTGTTCGGTGCCGAAAACCCTGCGGCTCAGGTGGAGGCGATCCGCCAGGCCGCAGAATCCGCGTCGATCCCTACAGCGAACTAGCAGTGGGAGTGCACAACCTTCCCAC
Source organism: Corynebacterium zhongnanshanii (assembly GCF_014490575.1). Lineage (NCBI taxonomy): Bacteria > Bacillati > Actinomycetota > Actinomycetes > Mycobacteriales > Corynebacteriaceae > Corynebacterium > Corynebacterium zhongnanshanii. The sequence goes on along the minus strand of NZ_CP061033.1, from coordinate 1,025,673 downwards.
GATGGAGCTGTTTCGCGAGGCGGACAGAATCTCCAGGCAGGTCATGGGCAACACCAGCCCGAACCCTCCGGTCGGGGCGCTTATCCTCGACCCGGAGGGCACCATCATCGGCCGCGGCGCAACGCAGCCTGCCGGTGGCGCGCATGCCGAGGTCATGGCGGTGAGAGATGCGCTGCGCAGCCGCCGATCGCTCACAGGCTGCCGAGCGGTCGTCACGCTGGAGCCGTGCAATCATACGGGGCGCACAGGGCCGTGCAGTGAGATGCTGCGTGAGCACGGTGTGTCTCGGGTGGATTTTCTGTTCGCCGATCCGCACAAGCCCGCCAGTGGGGGCGCGGCAACTCTACGCGAGGCCGGCGTGACCGTCGAGGGGCCCTACCTGGATTTCCCCCTGAAAACTCCTCATGACCAGCCCGTGTGGGCGCTCGAAGCATGGCTCACGTCCGTGCTGCTGGGCAGGCCGCACGTGACGCTCAAGTGGGCAAGCACCGTGGATGGCCACATTGCCGCCCGCGATGGAAGCAGTCAGTGGATCACCGGCGAGGTGGCGCGCCACCAGGTGCACGAGGATCGGTCGCACCGCGATGCGATTGTGGTGGGGACAGGCACGGTCCGTGCGGATAATCCGCGCTTAAACGCCCGGACACCCGACGGCTCTGCGTACCCCGTGGAGCATCAGCCACTGCGCGTGGTCGTGGGACGCACGCCGGTGCCCTCCAGCGCGGCCATCGTCGGCTCGGATGATCACTTTCTTCAGATCGCCTCCCACGATGTGCACGACGTCCTGGCGCAGCTTCACTCCCGTGGCGTGGTGTCCGTTCTGGTTGAAGGCGGAGGCACCCTCTTGAGCGCTTTTATGGAGGCCGGGTGCGTGGATGAAATCCATGCCTATCTAGCGCCGGCGATCCTGGGCGGTGGGCAAGGGATTTTTGGGCACGCCCACAACTCCTTGGGCCGCTCCATGGACGATATTGTCCGTTTTATCCCCCGGCAGATGGAGCGCTTGGGGGAGGGAGTGCACTCCGATTATCGGTGGACCATGACCCGGCCCTGGGAATCCTCGCGCGCATAAACACACACCATAAGAAGAATTACGACACACCAACAGTACGACGAAAAAGAGGCCTCATGTTCACAGGAATTGTTGAAGAAGTAGGACACATCGAACGCATCATTCTCAAGGACAACTCGGCACAGATCCGCATTAGTGCGTCGCGAGTGGTCGAGGACGCCCGCCGCGGAGACTCGATCGCCGTCAACGGCGTGTGCTTAACAGTCACCGATATCAACGCGCACGGCTTTGCCGCTGACGTCATGCAAGTGACGCTAGATTATTCCACGCTGGGTACGCTCGCGCAGGGGGATCCCGTGAACCTGGAACGGGCGATGAGCGCTGCGGGACGCTTCGGCGGCCACGTGGTCCAAGGCCACGTGGACGGCACGGCCACCTTGATGGAGCGCACGCCAGGCGAGGATTGGGAGATCTTCCGCTTCACTCTCGACAACGCTGCACTGGCTCCATACATCGCCCACAAGGGGTCCATCGCCATCAACGGAACCTCGTTGACGGTCGCCGAGCTGACGGACCTCGACGATGGAGGCGTGGAGTTCCAGGTGTCCCTCATTCCCACTACTTTGGAGGACACGATGCTTGGCCACCTACGCGCGGGCGATAAAGTGAATATCGAATGCGATGTGATCGCCAAGTACGTGGAGCGATTCAGCACCGTTAAGAACAACTCCTCCCAAAGGAACTAAGGACTTCATGTCAGAGAAAGAACAGATCCAGCTGGACACCGTGGAACGGGCCATCGCCGATATTGCAGCGGGCAAAGCTGTGGTTGTGGTGGATGACGAGGATCGGGAAAACGAAGGCGATTTGATCTTCGCTGCGGAGTTGGCAACTCCTGAACTTGTGGCTTTTATGGTTCGCCATAGTTCGGGTTATATCTGCGTGGGAATGCCGCATAATGAGTGCGACCGTTTGGGCCTTCCTCCGATGGTGGCGCGCAACGAGGACGTCCGAGGCACCGCTTACACGGTGACGGTCGATGCTGCCGAGGGGATCACCACCGGCATTAGCGCGACGGACCGTGCACACACCTTGAGGGCTTTGGCCGATCCCGCATCCTCGGCCGCCACGTTTAACCGGCCTGGACACGTGGTTCCTCTGCGGGCCCGCGACGGGGGTGTGCTGGTGCGGCCGGGACACACCGAAGCCAGCGTGGACTTGGCGGTCGCTGCCGGTTTGAAGCCTGCCGGAGCTCTCTGCGAAATCGTGAGTGAGGAAAACCCCACGGACATGGCTCGCCTGCCGGAGCTGCGCCGTTTCGCGGATAAGCACGACCTGGCACTCATCAGCATTGAGCAGCTCATCGAGTGGAAGCGCGGCCACACACCCACGGTAGTGCGCAACGTCGCCGCCCGCCTCCCAACCACGTACGGCACCTTCACGGGCGTGGGCTACACCTCCACGGTCAATGGGGTTGAGCACCTGGCGATCGTCTCCGGTGATGTTGAGGGCAAGAAGAATGTACCCGTGCGTGTGCACTCCGAGTGCCTCACGGGTGACATTTTGGGCTCCCGCCGGTGCGACTGCGGGGAGCAGCTGGATTTCGCGCTGCACCACATTGCCTCCAACGGTCCGGGCGTGGTGATTTACATGCGCGGACAGGAGGGCCGCGGGATTGGCCTGGTCCCTAAATTGCGCGCCTATGTGCTTCAGGACCAGGGCTTCGATACCGTCGATGCGAATCTGGAGCAGGGATTACCCGCCGACGCCCGCGAATATAGCGCCGCGGCGCAGATTCTGGATGATTTAGGTGTGGAGTCGATCCAGCTCATTACGAATAATCCCGATAAGGTGACCGATTTGGAAAAGTATGGTGTGACCATCGAGGGAAGAATCCCCGTGGAATTACCTGCTAATTCGGACAATATTGTGTACCTGCGCACAAAACGCGATCGGATGGGGCACCATATTCACCTCACCGATCCTCAATCGACCCCAGAGAAGGAGCACTAACCATGGCCCACGATGGAGTGGCACAGATTGCCGTAAACCCTGGCGAGGCTGCGGGCCTGAAGGTAGCGGTTATTAGTGCGTCCTGGAACGCGGAGATCACCGATAAGCTGCACACCCGCGCCGTGGAGACTGCCACCGCTGCCGGCGCCACCGTGTCTGAGTGGCGCGTGGCGGGTGCGCTGGAACTTCCGGTGGCCGTGGCTGCGGCCTGTTCTTCTTTCGACGCCGTGGTCGCCACAGGATGTGTGATCGAAGGGGAGACTGAGCATTTCCGTGTGGTGTGCGACGCCGTGACCTACGGCCTCACGCGCGTGGCCCTGGATCACAGCACGCCCGTGGGCAACGGTGTGCTCACGGTCTCCACGGTGGAGCAGGCCTTGGGTCGCAGCGGAATTGAGGGAGCGTCCGAGGACAAGGGCGCGGATTCCGCCACGGCGGCGATCCACACAGCCTTGGTGTTACGCGCGATTGCCGCGGGCGAGTAGGGTAGTCACCGTGAGTGAAACAGTCGGTCCATCTCAGTCCCAGAAGAACCCCGCGGCTGCAGGCTCTGCCTCCGCGCTGCATGGTTCCTCAGCCAACGCTGAGCGTAAGTCCTCAGCCGTTGCTGAGCGCGCATCGTCCGCCGTGGATGAATCCTGGGAGCTCGAGTTCTCCTCGCCCTTCTTGAAGCGCCTGGCGTGGATCTTAGTGCTCGTGATCATGGCCGTTCACGTGTTCATGGCAGTTGTGGTGAACATCGGCAACACCGGCGTGACGGTGACCGTGAGCGACCAACTGGCGTTCATCGGCATTGGACTGGTGCTGTGCGTGGTGGCTCTGAGCTTGCTGCGCCCCCGCGTGCGCGCGAATCGCCATGGGGTAGAGGTCCGCAATATCGTCAACGCACAGTTTTACACGTGGGACATCATCTATGGATTGTCCTTCCCGACGACCGCGAAGATGGCTCGCCTGGAGCTCCCCGACTTTGAGTTTGTGCCGATGATGGCCCTCAACATTTATGACAAGCAGATCATCGCCGATCGGGTGGAGGCGTTCCGCCGGATCGAAGACAAGTACATGCCGGACGAAGACTAACCTGTGACTGCACACTCTGCTCCTTATCGCCCGGCGCCCGGAACCATTCCGACGGAACCGGGCGTTTACACGTTTCGGGATTCCCACGACCGTGTGATCTACGTGGGCAAGGCCAAGAACCTTCGCGCGCGCCTGTCCAACTACTTCCAGGATTACGACCGTCTCCACCCGCGGACGCGCACGATGGTCCAGTCGGCGTCTCAGGTGCGCTGGACCGTGGTCGCCAGCGAGCTGGAGGCACTTAACCTGGAGTACACGTGGATCAAGCGCTTTAATCCGCGCTTCAACGTGATGTACCGGGACGACAAGTCCTACCCGATGCTGGCGGTCAGCGTGCGCGAGGAGTTCCCCCGCGCCTATGTGTACCGCGGGCCTCGCCGTAAAGGCATTCGCTACTTCGGCCCGTACCCGAAGGCCTGGGCCATTCGGGAGACCCTGGAGTCTCTGACCAAGGTGTTCCCCGTGCGCACCTGCACGAAGACTGTCTTCAACCGGCACCAGGCGATGGGGCGGCCCTGTCTGCTGGGCTATATCGATAAGTGCAGCGCACCCTGCGTGGGCAACATCAGCGCTGAGGACCACCGCGCTCAAGTGAACCAGTTCATGAGTTTCCTGTCCGGCAACACCGATCGCGTCACGCGCAGAGTCCGCCGGGATATGGAGCAGGCTGCGGAGGAGCTGGATTTCGAACGTGCAGCGTCCTTACGCGACCAGCTGCAGGCCATGGATAAGGCGATGGAGAAGCAGGCGGTGGTGTTCTCCGATTCCACGGACGCGGACCTCATCGCCTTTGTCACGGATGAGCTGGAGGCCTCCGTTCAGATCTTTCACGTGCGCGGCGGCCGTATCCACGGCCAGCGCGGCTGGGTGGTCGAGAAGCAAGAGACCAGCAACGAGGCGTTGCTGGCGCAGTTTATTCACCAGTTTTATGGCGACGAAGCCGCCTTCGCCGAGGCCACGGAGGCGGCAGTCGCCGGTGCCGACAGCCCCGCCTCGGACGCTCCCCGGGCGCAGTCGGAAGGGCCGCTCGAACAGACCCCCCTGCGCTACGAGCACATTCCTCGGGAGGTGCTGGTGCAATACCAGCCGGAGCAGGCCGACGAACTCACCGAGTGGCTCTCCAGCCTCCGCGGCTCACAGGTGACGGTGCGGGTGCCCCAACGTGGGGATAAGAAGGCCTTGCTCACCACCGCGGAAACCAATGCTCAGCAGGCCTTGGCTCACCACAAGCTGAAGCGGTCCGGAGATCTGACGGCCCGCTCCGCCGCCCTACAGGAGCTGCAGGAGGCTCTGTGGATGGAGACCTCGCCGCTGCGCATCGAATGTATCGACATTTCCCACATTCAGGGCACGGATGTGGTCGCCTCGCTGGTGGTGTTCGAAGATGGACTGCCAAAGAAGAGCGACTACCGCCGCTACAAGATTCGCGACGCCGCCGGCGACGGTCACTCCGACGATGTCGCCTCCATCGCCGAGGTGGTCCGGCGCCGCTTCGCCCGCCACCATGCAGACTCCACCTCCGTGCCGCTCGGAGACGAAGCCGGCGATCTGCTGGAGGGCGAGGAGGAGCTAGGCCCGGCGTCGGGGGATAATACGGATGAACAAGCGGCGCGTAAGTTCGCCTACCCACCCCAATTGTTCATCGTCGATGGCGGCCAGCCTCAGGTCAACGCCGCCGCGGCAGTGCTGGAGGAGCTGGGAGTCATGGACGTGTTCCTGGTGGGCATCGCCAAGCGCCTGGAGGAGCTGTGGGTGCCGGGGGAGGAGTATCCGGTCATCGTGGCCCGCAATTCGCAGGCGCTCTACCTGGTGCAGCAGATTCGCGACGAGGCACACCGCTTTGCCATCACGTTCCATCGCCAGCAGCGTTCCGCCAGAATGCGCCGCAGTGTGCTGGACGATATTCCTGGCCTCGGCCCGCAACGCCGGGCACAACTGGTCAAGGCTTTTGGCTCGGTCGCCAAGGTGAAATCCGCGAGTGTAGACGATATTTGTGCTGTGCCCGGGTTCGGCCCGGCGCTGGCGACCGCGATTGTGGAGGCGTTGCAGGATACGGGCGCCCCCAGCGCGGAGAAAACGGCACCTTCGGACACGGAGATCACGTAGGATTGTCGCTATGCAGGCTGCCGAACGATCCTCCGACAATTCATCGCCGTCACTGATTGTACTGACCGGCATTTCCGGTGCGGGAAAGAAGGCCGCCGCCGCAGTGCTGGAGGACATGGGCTGGTACGTTGCGGATAATCTGCCGCCTGAGTTGATCCTGCGCATGGTGGAGATGACCTGCGAAGATGATTCGCCCATCGAGCGATTGGCGATTTCCACCGACGTCCGTTCCCTGGCGTTCGCGGGCTCCCTCAACGGGGTGCTGAGCACCCTGCAACGGGCGGGTAAGCGCCCCACGGTGCTGTACCTCGATGCCTCCGACGAGACCCTCATTTCCCGCTACGAGGCGCTGCGCCGCACGCACCCCTTGCAGGAAGAGGGCACGTTGCAGGACGGCATCAACCAGGAGAGGGCGATCCTGGCGGATCTGCGTAAGAATGCGGACATCGTGCTGGACACCTCCACCCTCAATGTTCACGAGTTGCGCCGCACTATCGAAGAGCTCTTTACCGGGGATTGCCGCGCGCAATTCCGGATCAATATTCAATCCTTCGGGTTTAAGCATGGGCCTCCAAAAGATATTGACATGCTGCTCGACGCGCGTTTCTTGGCGAACCCTTATTGGATTCCCGAGCTCAAGGGATTCCGCGGAACTGACCAGCAGGTCAAGGATTATGTTCTGGGTCAGCCGGATTCCACCGCATTTCTGGATGCCGCGGAAAACATGGTCATGGCAACAATTCCCGGGTTTATCCACGAGGGCAAAAAGTTCCTCAGCCTGGGTGTAGGCTGCACCGGCGGTCACCACCGTAGCGTGGCCCTGGCCGAGGAGCTGCAGCGCCGCTTCGACCTGCAGGGGTTGACGGCGCGGGTGTCTCACCGAGATCTGGCGAAGTAGGTTCCCATGACTGATCTCAACCACCCAGCCCCTCGAATCCCACGCATTGCTTCCCTGGGCGGCGGGCACGGCCTGTTCAATACCTTGCGCGCCGCACGCATCGTGGCCGATCACGTGAGCGCCATCGTTACCGTTGCCGACGACGGCGGCTCCTCGGGACGCATGAGGCGCGAGTTTGACTGCCTTCCCCCGGGCGATCTGCGCATGGCTCTGGCAGCCTTGGCCCAGGACACGGAGCGTGGGCTGCTGTGGCAGAACACGATCCAGCACCGCTTTGGTGGCAAGGGCGCACTGAAGGGGCACGCCGTGGGCAACTTCCTCATCACGGGTCTTGCCCAGGTGATGGGGGACGAGCTGGCGGCCCTCGACGAAATCGGGGACCTCTTCGGTGTGCACGGGCGCGTCATCCCCATGTGTCCGATTCCACTGGATCTGGAGGCCGCGGTGGCCGATATTGAAGAGGACCCGCAGGAGATCGTGAGCGTGCGGGGGCAGGTGGCCGTGGCGTCGACGGTGGGACAGGTGCGGCGTGTCCGGCTCATTCCCGACAAGCCCGACGCCTCGCCAGCCGCGGTGGAGGCAATCACGAACGCCGACCTGGTGACGATGGGGCCCGGATCCTGGTTTTCCAGCGTGATTCCGCACGTCCTGGTACCGCAACTCGTGGAGGCGATGAATGGCTCGGACGCGCCGAAAGTCTTGCTGCTTAACCTGGTGCCGGAGATCGGGGAGATGTCCGGCATGTCCATGGAGCACCACCTGCACATGCTGCACCAGCATGCCCACGACCTGAGTATGGATATCGTCATTGCAGATCCGTCCAGCGTCCCGAACGCGCGGGATAAACGGCAGCTGCGCAACGCCGCGGAGAAGCTGGGGGCGCGGATCCTCTTCCGCGACGTGCGTGAAGACGATGGCCGCGGCCGCTGGACCGATACGCACAAAGCTGACAAGGTGGCGACTGTGTTCCAAGAAATCTTCTGTGCGCAATCGGCCGGAACGCTGAAGGAACTTCCGGAATCACTCTAAACAGGTGTGCGGGCTGCCGGTTCTCCACATGAGTGACACGGCAGCCCCGACCACGTCAATTTGTATAGTGGTCACTAGTGTGTGACTACCAACGGTGAAAGGACAACCCGATGGCCCTGACAGGGGAAGTGAAGGCTGAGATAGCTGCCGTCCACGTGACGCAACCGGACGTCATGGTGGCGGAAGTTGCCAGCTTATTGCGCTACTGCGGAGCTTTGCACGTCGTGGGCCGCCGCCTTGTGGTCGAGGCCGAGGTGGACTCCCTCTGCACCGCCCAACGCGTCATGGACCAAGTGGAGACCCTCTTTCACCTGCGCGCGGAGATGCAAACCATCGGCGCCGGAAACTTGAGGCGCAATCAGCGCTTCATCATCAAGTGGTCGGAGGGCGGCACGGAGCTCGCCCGCCGTACGCATCTGATCGACCGCGCGGGGCGGCCGGTGCGGGGATTGCCGCGCTTCATCATTGGCGGTACCACCGATCAATGTGTGGCTGCCTGGCGTGGCGCGTTCCTGGCTCATGGTTCCCTCACCGAACCGGGGCGCTCCAGTGCCTTGGAGGTGTCCACCCCCGGCAACGAGGCCGCGCTGGCGTTGGTGGGCTGTGCTCGCCGTGTGGACATCACCGCAAAGACGAAGGAGGCCCGGGGGATCCACCGCGTGGTGATTCGTGATGGTGATTCCATCTCCACCTTGCTGTCCCTGATGGGGGCGGAGAACTCGCGGGCTCAGTGGGAGGAGCAGCGCAAGCACCGTGAGAATCGTGCGGACGCGAACCGCTTGGCCAATTTTGACGACGCCAACCTTCGCCGCTCCGCCCGCGCCGCGGTGATGGCTGCGGCGCGCGTGGAACGCGCCCTCGAGATCCTGGGCAATGACGTGCCGTCGCACCTGGCGGAGGCCGGCCACCTGCGCGTGCGTTATCGCCAGGCGTCCTTGGAGGAGCTGGGTCAGAAGGCCGAGCCGCCCATGACGAAGGACGCGGTGGCGGGCCGTATTCGGCGTTTGCTGTCCACAGCCGATAAGCGGGCCGAGGAGCTGGGCATCGAAGATACCCACCACGCCGTGAAGCCGGAGATGCTGGACAACCTGGACTAGCCTCCTGCGCTCGCCCCGGCACAGTGGGCATTTCCCGCGTATCCTCGGGGGTAGTAAACATATCCCCACAACAACGAGGAGTCCCCACTGTGACTATCAAGGTTGGCATCAACGGCTTCGGCCGCATCGGCCGCAACTTCTTCCGCGCCATTCGCGATTATGGCGCGGATATTGACGTTGTGGGTGTGAATGACCTCACCGACAACGCAACACTGGCTGCGCTCCTGGAACGCGACTCAGTGCTGGGCCCGTTGAACGCCACCGTCGAGCACGATGACGAGTCCATCACCGTGGACGGCAAGCGCATCACCGTCACTGAAGAGGAGGACCCGGCCAACCTGAAGTGGGGCGAGCTGGGTGCCGACATCGTGATCGAATGCACCGGCCGCTACACCAACGCCCAGGATGCGAAGGCTCACCTCGAGGCCGGAGCCAAGAAGGTCATCATCTCCGCACCGGCGAAGAATGAAGACGCTACCTTCGTCATGGGTGTCAACCACGAGTCCTACGACCCAGAGAACCACCACATCATCTCCAACGCCTCCTGCACCACCAACTGCCTGGCGCCGCTGGCCAAGGTCCTCAACGATGAGTTCGGGATCGTCAAGGGACTTATGACCACCGTCCACGCCTACACCGGCGACCAGCGCCTCCACGACGCACCGCACCGCGACCTTCGCCGCGCACGCGCCGCCGCGGTGAACATCGTGCCTACCTCCACGGGTGCAGCCAAGGCCGTGTCCCTCGTGCTTCCTGAGCTGAAGGGCAAGCTGGATGGCTACGCCGTGCGCGTGCCGGTCATCACCGGTTCGATGACGGACCTGACCATCGAAACGGAAAAGCCCGTCACCGTCGAGACCGTGAACGCCGCGCTGAAGAAGGCTGCTGAGGGCCCGCTGAAGGGCATCGCGTCCTACTCCGACGACGCGCCACTGGTCTCCACGGACATCGTCACCGACCCACACTCGTCCATCTTTGACTCCGGCCTGACCAAGGTCATCGGCAACCAGGTGAAGGTAGTCTCCTGGTACGACAACGAGTGGGGCTACTCCTGCCGCCTGGTCGACCTGGCCACCTACGTTGGCGAACGCCTCTAAGCAACGAGACGACTACCCCCTTATGGACTCCACCCGCGAGGCAATCACGCACCACGGGTGGATGTCACTGTTTAATGGCACTGATACAGACCAAGAAATGGAGAACAACCACATGACTGTGAAGACAGTTCAGGACCTCATCAACGAAGGCGTGGAAGGCCGTCACGTCTTGGTCCGCGCGGACCTCAACGTTCCGTTGTCCGAGGGCACCATCACCGACCCCGGCCGCATTGATGCCTCGATCCCCACCCTGCGTGCGCTGCTGGACGCCGGTGCCCGCGTCATCGTCGCGGCACACCTGGGCCGCCCGAAGGGCGAAGTTCGCCCCGAACTCTCCCTGGAACCCGTGGCCGAGGCTTTGGCGGAGCGCCTTGATCAGTGGGTACCGTTGGCGTCGGATGTCACGGGCGAGGACGCCCATGAGCGGGCGAACGGACTCAACGACGGCGACATTCTGCTGCTGGAAAACGTTCGTTTCGATGCCCGCGAGACCTCCAAGGACGACGCCGAGCGCGAAGCTTTCGCCGCGGAGCTGGCGGCGCTGACCGCCGACAACGGCGCCTTCGTGTCCGATGGATTCGGTGTGGTGCACCGCGCGCAAGCCTCCGTGTACGACGTGGCCAAGAAGCTTCCGCACTACGCCGGCGGCCTCGTGGAGGCTGAGCTGAACGTGCTGAAGAAGGTCTCCGAGGCCCCTGAGAATCCCTATGTTGTGGTGCTGGGCGGCTCCAAGGTCTCCGACAAGCTGGGCGTGATCGAGGCGCTGGCGCCGAAGGTCGATCACCTCATCATCGGTGGCGGCATGTGCTTCACCTTCCTGGCGGCCAAGGGCTACTCCGTCGGTGGTTCGCTGCTGCAGGAAGACATGATTGATACCTGCAAGGACCTCCTGGAACGTTTCGGCGACGTCATTGCGCTGCCCGTGGACGTGGAGGTCGCGGAAACCTTCAGCAAGGACGCCGCTCACCGCACCGTGGACCTGAACTCCATCCCAGAGGGCTGGATGGGACTGGACATCGGACCGGAGTCCGCCGCTGCCTTCGGCAAGATCCTGGCCTCTGCGAAGACTGTGTTCTGGAACGGCCCCATGGGCGTATTCGAGTTCGAGAACTTCGCCGCCGGCACCAAGGGCGTTGCTCAATCCATTATCGACGCCACCGCGGCCGGTGCGTTCTCCGTCGTGGGCGGTGGAGACTCGGCCGCCGCAGTGCGCACCCTGGGTCTGGACGAGGAGGGCTTCAGCCACATCTCCACCGGAGGTGGCGCGTCCCTGGAGTTCCTCGAGGGCAAGCAGCTGCCGGGTGTGGAAGTTCTGGAGGACTAGTCATGGCCGCAGCACGTAAGCCGTTCATCGCCGGTAACTGGAAGATGAACTTAAATCACCTTGAGGCTCTGCAGGTTGTTCAGAAGTTCGACTTTGCCCTGCCGAAGGACTACTACGAGTACGTGGACGTGGCGTTTATCCCACCGTTTACCGATATTCGCTCTGTGCAGACCCTGGTGGACGGGGACAAGCTGCTGCTCACCTATGGCGCGCAGGATGTGAGCGTGCACGAGTCCGGCGCTTACACCGGCGAGGTGTCCGCGGCGATGCTCGCGAAGCTGGGATGCTCCTGGGTTGTGGTGGGCCACTCCGAGCGCCGTGAATACCACGGGGAAAGCAATGAGCTTGTCGCTCGCAAGGCCACCGCCGCGCTGAAGCACAACATGAGCCCCATCGTGTGCGTGGGTGAGCCACTGGGTGTGCGTGAGGCAGGGGGGCACGTCGAGTATGTGGTAACGCAAACCCGCGAATCCCTGAAGGGACTGTCGGCCGAGGATCTGGCCCGTACGGTCATCGCGTACGAACCCGTGTGGGCCATCGGAACGGGAAAAGTTGCCTCCGCCGCGGATGCGCAGGAAGTGTGCCACGCGATCCGTGGGCTTCTGGAGGAGCTGACCTCTGCGGAGACGGCGCAGTCCATCCGGATTCTCTACGGCGGTTCCGTCAAGGCCGATTCCATCGGCGAGCTGATCGCCCAGCCTGACGTGGATGGTGGCCTGGTCGGTGGGGCAAGCCTCGACGGCGCTGACTTTGCTCGCCTCGTTGCAGGAGCTGCGAGGCGCTAGCCTTCGACGGCGAAAAGGCAGCGCGTCACGTTGCTTTCCCCCGACTCGGCGGGTAGATTTGTGCTGTTATCTTTAGACTTATAGACGCGAAGAAAAGGGAAGACATTGATCCTCGCCTTGCAGATCATTCTGGTCATCACCAGCCTCTTGCTGGGCCTGTCCGTGCTGCTGCACAAGGGACAGGGCGGTGGCCTGTCTAGCCTCTTCGGTGGTGGCATGCAGACCAACTTGTCCGGTTCCACCGTTGCTGAAAAGAACCTGGATCGTTTGACGGTCGGCACCGCTGTGGTGTGGCTGATCGCCATCATGGCGCTGGGCTTGGTCCTCCACTACGGATAAGACGCCCTCCAGTACGGAGAAGCCCTCCTCCGTGAAGTCATCACCTCACGATTGATTAGGGCTGTGCCTCCTGGTCCACCCACAACACCGTGGACTGGCGCCCAGTGGCCAACGCAGCTGGCCACTGGGCGCCATTTCCACCTTCTGCCACCTGAACGGCAGCCTCGCGTTTCGCCGCTCCGGCAACGAGTAGCCACACGTGGTCCGCGTCGTTGACCGCGTCGATGGACAGACTCACACGGTTGGCCGGAGGCTTCGGGCAGTCTCGTACTGGCACCACACAATCCTTCGGCTGCAGGAGCTCGTCGGTGTGGGGGAACAGCGAATTGATGTGCCCCTCGGGACCCATGCCCAGCAGGTGCACATCGAACCCGTCCGGCGCATGTTCCCGAATCAGCTGCGCATAGGACTCAGCCGCACGATCCAGCCCCTCACCGGCATAATCATCCTCAGGCGATGGGGCTGCGTAGCGGAAGATATTGAACTCGGGCACGTCGACGTGCGCCAGCAAGGCCTCCTGCGCCTGGGTATCGTTGCGCTCGGGATCACCCTCGGGAAGGTAGCGCTCATCACCGAAGAATACATTCACCCGATTCCACTCAATAGCCTGAATGGGGAAGGACTCCGCCTGCTGGCGCGCCGCCGCGTCGAGGGCAGCAATCTGGCGCAGCGTCTCCACACCAGCACCACCGCCGGTGAGCACCACGTTCACCATGTTCTTCGTGTTCTGTAGCGCGCACACCGTCGCCACAAACTCCCGGGCTGCGGCCTGAGCCAGTGCCGTCTGGTTCTCATAGACACGAATGGTGACATCCGAGTTAGTCATTAGCGATGCGATCCTTCAAAGTCGTCGGTGGTATCAGAAGCAGGCACTCCCGCAGCCGCCGCACGGTTCATGGAGTGACCCGGACGGTGCACCCTCACGAGGCGGCGCAGTGCCCGCCCGTAGGTTTCATCCGGATCCAGGTGGCGCAGCTCCTCTGCCAGGCAGTCGGCCAGCACACGTCGGGACAACGTCACCAAGCTCGTTTTGCCCGCCACCGTCAACGAGGCAGTGGACGCATCCACAATCTCCACGATGGACTCCCCGGACGGGCGGTACAGCACCGTCTTTTGAATACCCAGGGTCATCTCTCCGTGGTCGTCGCACGGGATCGCGTCCGCATCCGTGGTGATGCGAGACACGGGCACATCCAGCCGGTCAGCGAGCCAGCCTGCGGCGATATCCACCGACGGATCAAGGGCGGGCCCATGCACCTCCGCGGAAAGGATCTCCTCGTGCGGAGGACGATCCACCATCGAGGCCAGCACGGCACGCCACAACGTAATGCGAGACCAGACCAAGTCCGTGTCGCCCGGGGAATAGGTGAGCCGGCGTCGATAAAAAGGATCAGGATCACCCTCCACACACGCATCGGTGATGCGGCGCTGGGCGATGGCACCAATCGGATCCGCGGCAGGATTGCGCGGCGCCTTACCTGGCCACCATGCCACGATCGGTGTGTCCGGTAGCAGCAGGGGAGTCACCACCGACGCGCAGTGCTTCGCCAGGGCGCCGTGGAGATGCATCACGATCACCTCGGAGGCGCCGGCGTCGCCACCCATGCGGATCTGGCAATCCAGGGTGTTGTTGTCCGCGTCGCCATGGGAGACCAGCAGGATCACGCGGGAGGGGTGCTCTCGTGAGGCGTCGTGCAGGGTATCTAAAATGGCGTCGATGTCGTCCTCGCCACTGGCCACCACGATCAGCGTCAGCACGCGGCCGATGGTTAACTCGCCCCATTCTTCACGCACGTCACGCAGCTTCTTGCTGAGGGCCTGAGTGGTGGTATCGGGAAGATCAATAATCATCCTTGCATCCTTTATTTCTTCCTAGGGTGTCCACAAAAGTTCTCGGCACTGCTCGCTATGGACGGCGCCATTCGCGGCCATTTCTTCTCATCATCTCGTCGGCCCCCTGAGGACCCCACGTACCCGCTGGGTAGTCCTCCGGACGGCCGCTCTCGGCCCAATACTCCAGGATCGGATCCAGGATCTTCCAGGACAGCTCCACTTCCTCGTTGGTGGGGAAGAGGGACGCCTCGTCCAGCAGGGCGTCCAGGATCAGGCGCTCGTAAGCCTCCGGGGATTCCTCCGTGAAGGCCTCCGAGTAGGAAAAGTCCATGTTCACATCGCGAACTTCCATAGTGGATCCGGGGACCTTCGATCCGAAGCGCACCAGCACACCCTCATCCGGTTGCACGCGGATGACCAGCATGTTGTTGCTCAAGGAGTTGATCTGTCCGGGCCCGAAGGGCAAGTGAGGAGCCTGCTTGAATACCAAGGCGATCTCCGTGACGCGGCGCCCCAGCCGCTTTCCGGTGCGGAGGTAGAAGGGGACGCCCGCCCAGCGTCGAGAATTAATTTCAAAGGTGGCCGCGGCATAGGTCTCCGTGGTGGACTCGGGATCGAAGCCATCCTCCTGGCGGAGCCCCTTGACCTCCTCCGAGCCCTGCCAGCCCGAGGTGTACTGGCCACGCGCGGTGGTTTGCGCGAAGGGCCCCACAGGCCTGGTGGCGCGCAGCACCTTGATCTTCTCCACCTGCAGCTCAGCCGGGTGGAAGGTCACGGGTTCTTCCATCGCGATCAACGCCAGCAACTGCAAGAGGTGGTTCTGGATCACGTCGCGGGCGGCGCCGATGCCGTCGTAATATCCGGCGCGGCCACCCAGGCCGATGTCCTCAGCCATCGTGATCTGGACGTGATCCACGTAGTGGCTGTTGAACAACGGATCGAACAGCTGGTTCGCAAAGCGCATGGCCAGGATGTTCTGCACGGTTTCCTTGCCCAGGTAGTGATCGATGCGGAACACGCTGGACTCGGGGAACACATCGTTGACAATCTTGTTGAGCTCGCGAGCTGATTCCTCGTCGTGGCCGAAGGGCTTTTCGATGACCACGCGGCGCCATCCACCATCCGACGTGTCCGCCATGCCGGAGCGTTCCAGCTGGTGGCACACCTGCGGGAAGTGGTCCGGCGGGACAGAGAGGTAGTAGGCCCAGTTGCCGGCGGTGCCGCGTTCCTCGTCGATCTCGCGGGTCTTGGCCGCCAGTTCGTCGAAGGCGGAGTCCGTGGTGAAGTCGCCCGTGACGAAGAAGATTCCTTCGGCGAGGCGCTTCCACACGGCCTCGCGCCACGGGGTGCGGGCTCGTTCCTTGACCGCGGCCGCGACCTGTCCTTCGAACTCCTCCTTGGACCAGTCGCGTCGTCCATAACCGATGAGGGAGAATCCCGCG
The DNA here is from genome assembly GCF_014490575.1 of Corynebacterium zhongnanshanii. Taxonomy (NCBI): domain Bacteria; kingdom Bacillati; phylum Actinomycetota; class Actinomycetes; order Mycobacteriales; family Corynebacteriaceae; genus Corynebacterium; species Corynebacterium zhongnanshanii. Next base: position 1,009,621 of record NZ_CP061033.1, on the reverse strand, counting down.
GGAAGCAGTCCACGGTTGGCCAGGTCGTACACGGCCGGCAACAGCTTCTTGCGTGCGAGGTCTCCGGTAACTCCGAAAATCACGAGTCCCGATGGTCCCGCGATGCGCGGTAGGCGCTTGTCCAGCCTGTCGCGCAGGGGGTTCGTCCACTGGTCGGCGTGGTCATTAGTCATGAACGATGCTGTCCTCTTAGGGTCGATAGTGGTTGGGGAGTGGTGCTGGGGAACGACGCGGCGCCGTAATGCTAGCGCAGTTGCTCATCCAACGCCGCGAGCAAGTCCTGCCAGGATGCCACGAACTTGTCCACGCCCTCAGTCTCCAGCACGGTCCACACGTCGGCGAGGTCGATGCCAAGGTCCGAGAGCTTGCTGAACACCTCGTGGGACGCCTCGGCAGTGCCGCTGAGCGTATCGCCCGTGACCTCACCGTGGTCGATCGTGGCATCCAGAGTGGCCTCCGGCATGGTATTCACCGTGTACGGCCCGGCCAAGTCAGTGACGTACACCGTGTCAGGCAAGGATGGATCCTTGACCGACGTCGACGCCCACAGTGGTCTCTGCGTCCGGCCTCCCGCCGCGCGAAGCTCCTCCCAGTCCGGGTTGTTGAGCAGCGCGTCCTCAAAGGCTGCATAGGCCAGGCGGGCGTTGGCCACGGCGGCCGTGCCCTTGAGTGCCAGGGCCTCGTCGGTGCCGATGGCCTCCAGACGCTTGTCGATTTCCGTATCCACTCGGGAGACGAAGAAGGACGCGACGGAGTGGATCGTGGAAATATCGTGACCATTGTCCCGGGCTGCCGCGATGCCCTCGATGAAGGCCTGCATGACCTGGCGGTAGCGCGCAACGGAGAAGATCAGCGTGACGTTCACGCTGATGCCTTCCGCCAGGACATCGGTGATGGCGGGGAGGCACTCTTCCGTGGCCGGGATCTTAATCATCAGGTTGGGGCGATCCACCTTGTGGGCCAGCTCCTTGGCCTGTGCCACGGTGGCTTCGCGGTCCTTGGCGAGGCGGGGATCAACCTCCAAGGAGACCCGGCCGTCCACACCGTCGGTGTCCCGGAAGACCGGTGCGAATATGTCGCAGGCGGCCCGAACGTCATCGATGGCCATATCGAAGACGGCGGAATCCGCTCCCACACCGGCGTCGGACAGTTCCTTCAGCTGGGCATCATAAGCGTTGCCGCTGGTCATAGCGGTGGCGAAGATAGCGGGGTTGGTGGTCACACCCACCACGCCCTTGGTGTCGATCACCTCTGCGAGGTTGCCGGTCTTAATGCGGTCTCGGGAAAGGTCGTCCAGCCATACGGACGTTCCCGCCGCAAACAATGCCGCGATGGTCTGTGGTGCTGCCATTACTGGTCACCTCCAGCTTGCTTGAGGGAGTCCTTCGCCGCGGCGACCACAGCGTCCGCGGTGATACCGAATTCGCGGTATAGCGTCTGGTAGTCCGCGGAGGCACCGAAGTGCTCCAGGGAGATGTTGCGGCCGTGCAGGCCGGTGAAGCGGTGCCACGGCATCGCGATGCCGGCCTCCACGGATACGCGTGCTGTGACGTCGCTCGGCAGGACGGACTCGATGTAGTCTGCGTCCTGCTCCAGGAACCACTCCATGACGGGAACGGATACCACCCGCGTGCCGATGCCTTCATTCTCCAGAGCCTGCGCGGCCTCCACGGCCAGCTGGACCTCGGAGCCGGTGGCCAGAAGGATCACCTGAGGCGTGTCCGTGGAGGATTCCACCAGGACATACGCTCCCTTGGAGACGCCCTCGGCGGCCTTGTCCTTCGTACCGTCCAGCACGGGAACATTCTGACGAGTGAGGATCAAAGCCTTCGGACCGGCTGGCGACTTCAGGGCTGCAGCCCATGCCGCTGCCGTCTCGTTCGCATCGGCAGGGCGCAGCACAGCGAGGTTCGGGATCGCGCGTAACGCGGCCAGGTGCTCGACAGGCTGGTGGGTCGGGCCGTCCTCACCCAGACCGATGGAGTCGTGCGTCCACACGTGGTACACGTCAGTCTCCATCAGCGCGCCCAGGCGCACGGCGCCTCGGGCGTAGTCAGAGAACTGCAGGAAGGTAGCGCCGTACGGGCGGGTCAGGCCGTGCAGGGCAATACCATTCAAAATGGCGGCCATGCCGTGCTCACGAATACCGAAGTGCAAGTTACGGCCTGCCGGATCCGTGGTCCATGCGTTGGTGGTGATGGATTCAGGACCAAAGGACTTCTCGCCCTTGATGATCGTGTTCGTGGATCCCGCCAGGTCCGCGGAGCCGCCCCAGAGCTCAGGCAGGGTCTTACCGAGAGCCTGCAGGGCAGCCTCGGAGGCCTTGCGTGTTGCCACGGACTCACCAGCGTCCCAGGTGGGAAGTTCGGCGTCGAAATCAGACGGCAATTCCCGGGCGGTCAGACGGTCCAGCAGGGCCTTCTTCTCAGGGTTGGCCGTGGCCCACTCGTCGAAGGACTGGTTCCACTGCGCATGCGCCTGGGCCCCGCGCTCCACGAGCTTGCGGGTGTGCTCCACAACCTCATCCTCGACGGGGAATGGCTCATCGGGGAATCCCAGCTCCTTCTTGATGCCGGTGATCTCCTCTGCGCCCAGGGCTGCACCGTGGGAGCCGCCGGTGTTCATCTTGGTGGGTGCGGGGTAGGCGATCACCGAACGCATACGGATGAAGGTAGGCCGGGTGGTGTCCTTCTTGGCCTGCTCCACGGCGTCCAGGATGCCTTCCACGTCCTCGCCGGTAACCTCGAGGGTCTGCCAGCCGTAGGCCTCGTAGCGCTTGGAGACGTCCTCGGTGAAGGCAATGGTGGTGTCATCCTCGATGGAGATGCCGTTGTCATCCCAGAACACAATCAAATTGCCGAGCTGCTGGGTGCCCGCCAGGGAGGAAGCCTCGCCGGTCACGCCCTCCTGCACATCACCATCAGAGGCGATGACGTAAATGTAGTGGTCAAAAGGAGACTCACCAGCAGGCGCGTCCGGATCCAACAACCCGCGCTCGCGGCGGGACGCCATCGCCATACCCACGGCGGAGGCCAGACCCTGGCCCAGCGGCCCGGTGGTGATCTCCACGCCGTCCGTGTGGCCCACCTCTGGGTGGCCCGGGGTCTTGGAGCCCCAGGTGCGCAGTGCCTTCAGGTCCTCCAACTCAAGGCCGAATCCTCCGAGGTACAGCTGGATGTATTGGGTCAGGGAGGAGTGTCCCACGGACAGGACGAAGCGGTCGCGGCCTACCCACTGGGTGTCCTGCGGGTCGTGGCGCAGCACGCGCTGGTAGAGGGTGTACGCCAGGGGAGCGAGGCTCATGGCCGTTCCTGGGTGGCCGGATCCACAGTTCTCGACGGCGTCAGCGGCCAAAACGCGTGCCAGGTCCACGGCACGGGTGTCTGTGTCAGTCCACTCAGCTGGGTAATTACGGACGGTAAGGGCGGACAGTTCCGGAGACAGAGTCACGAATGAAGCCTTTCTTATGCTGCAATTCTTATGCAATTGCGCGCCACGTTTTTTACAGATAAAACCTATCCTAACCCCGAATAGTCACATCTGTCCGAAACGCCTGTGTTGTTTTCGTGTTCAGCCTCAACTCGGGTAGCGTAGAACAGACGTGTGAAATCGTGTATTGGAGGCGAGGCAAGCGGTGAATCAGATCGCTGACAGAGTTAAGGCCTATGTTGCTTTGACCAAGCCTAGGGTTATCGAACTACTCTTGGTAGCGACCATTCCCGCTATGCTGCAGGCCGCACGCGGCGATATACACCTGGGCCTTATTCTGCTGACTCTGATCGGTGGATGGATGGGTGCCGCAGCCGCCAATACCTTCAACATGGTTGCGGACTACGACATCGATCAGGTGATGCGCCGTACCCGACGCCGCCCGATCGCCAAGGACTCCGTCACCGTAGGGCAGGCCCGGGTGTTCGCGTGGGCCATGTTGATTCTGTCCGTCCTGTGGCTGGGATTCCTCTGCAATTCCTGGCTCGCCGCGTTCTTCATTGTTCTTACCAACTGGTTCTACATCTTTGTCTACACGAAGTGGCTGAAGCGCCGGACCTGGCAGAACGTCATTTGGGGCGGCGCCGCCGGCTGTATGCCGGTGATTGTTGGCTGGGCTGCCACCACCGATAACACTGTGGGTGCGCTAAATGCCGGCTGGACCTCCTGGTCCCAGGCGATCATCCTGTTCATGATCATCTTTTTCTGGACCCCACCTCACACCTGGGCGCTGGGAATGCGCTACCGCGAGGACTACGAGGCTGCGGGTGTGCCGATGATGCCCGTGGTCAAGCCGCCGCTGGAGGTGACGCGCCAGATTCTGCTGTACACCTGGGCTACGGTCATCACGTCGTTGCTGCTGGTTCCGGCAGCGGGCTGGATTTATGCGGTCGCGGCGGTGGCCTCCGGTGCGTGGTTCATCATTATGGCGCACCGCCTGCACTCTGGCGTGAAGGCCGGTACGCCGGTGAAGCCCATGAAGTTGTTCTTCCTGTCGAACAACTACCTGTCCGTGCTTTTCGTGGCTCTGTCCGTGGACGCCGTGTTGGGCTGGGACACGGTCTGGCAGCTGCTCGGCTTCTAGCCCGTCTCGACCGCTCGCGCGGTTCGGCGTCTAGCAACGTTGAGTGTCTAGCGCTATTCGGCGCGGGCGGCGTCACCCTCCACAGAACCGGTTTCTTCTGCGGAACCGCCCGTCCAGCGGAACTTCTGGGCCCAGAACAGGCCCGCCAGAGCTGTCACGATGCCGGTTCCAATGACGTGCAGCGGCACGGTCCAGCGCGGCACTCCCAGCTGGTACTGCATGATGCCAATTCCGCCCTGAACAATGATGGCGGCGACTACCCACCATGCGGTGCGGCGCACCTGGCGCGTGGTCTTCGTCGCGAACAACCCAGCGATGAGGCTGGCCGTGAGGCCCAGGTACAGATACATGAAGTGAGCGTGCACCTGCGCCATTTCAAACAGAGGAATCTGCAGGCGGTGTTCCGGCAAGATTGCCGCATCACCTGCGTGCGGGCCCGCAGAGGTGGTCATCGTTCCCGTGACCAGGTTGATGGCCAGGGCCAGCACGGACAGGTCCATGGCGATGCGCAGCGGCTTGGCCATGAGGTTGGTCTTGGTGCCATCGTCGGGCTCCGTCACACGAATCACGAGCTTGGCGGCGAAGAACACTAGAATCATCGATGGTAGGAAGTGGGCCATCACCATCCACCAGGCAAGGTCCAGGTGAACCGTGATTCCACCGATCACGGCCTGCAGGATCACTCCGATTCCCTGGAAGAACGCCAGGTGCAGAATCTGAGTACGACGGGCGGCACGCAGGACCGACGTAAAGGCAAGCACACAGGCCAGAGCCACCACGAAGGTAAGCATGCGGTTGCCGAACTCAATGAGCTGGTGAATCCACGGAGCGCTTCCCGAGACGGGAACAAAGGAACCCGGGTGGCATTGGGGCCAGGTGTCACAGCCCAAGCCGGAGCCGGTAATACGCACCAACGAACCGGTAAACGTGATGCCGGTCTGGGCGATCAGCATGATCAGCGCATAGATGAACTGCCGCTTCATGGGAGGCACGCTTGAGCGTCGGTTAAAAATCGACGCATCCACGCGATACCAGCCACGGTAGATAGGCAGCATGATGCGGTCGAAGCCTGTGGCTGAGTCCTGGCGCTTGCGCAGCGTGTCGGGGATGAGGTCAGTGTTCATGGAAGGTGCACCTTAAAAGAAGTTGTTAGGGGCTGTGCGGGTGACTGTGTGCGTGAGTTCATCGAGTTAGTCCGAGTTCATGGTGAAGGAGAACGTCTTGAGCGCCAGGCCGGCCCCCAGCACACCCCATCCGGCCAGAATCACGAAGGCCAGGATGTTGAACGCGCCGTCGGTGAACGCATCCTGCAGCCCTTCCATGAGCGCCACGGAGGGGATGAGCATAAGGAAGCGCGTGGCGGACTCGCTGAGTTCCGTGGCCATCGTGACGTACGCGGCAGCGCCCATGAAGATGAACCAGATAGTGTTGCCCAGCGCCAGAACCATCTCGGAGCTCAATGTTCCGCCGAGGAACAATCCCAGGCTAGTGAACGCCGCCACTCCCACCACACCGATGATGACAGCCGCTGGCAGGCCGGGCAGACTCATGTGCCACCCCAGCAGCAGTGCCACAGCCGTCAGAATGACCACTTGCACGGCTACAACGGCCAGCACGGCCACAACCTTTCCGCTGATCAGCGCCCACTTGGGAACGCCAGAGGCACCGATGCGTTTCAGCGCGCCGTAGCGTCGGTCAAAAGCCACGGCAATGGCTTGTCCCGTAAAGCCTGCACCCATCAGCGCCACGGCCATGCTCATCGGAAAGACGCGGTGGACCGGATCCTCCATATCCACGATGGGCAGCAGCGACAGCCCGATCAACACGCCTAAGGGAATGATCATGGACAACAACTGCTGCTCGCCGTGCCGGAGGAAGAGCAAGGACTCCACCTTGGCCTGGGAGGCAACAATTGTCCTTTTCGACGCCATGGCCGGCTCAGGGGTAAATGTGCCGGGGGAAAATCGCTCGCTCACTGAATTCTTCCTTACTCTTGGCGGTCTGTCTCGGTGTACTCTGTGCGGCCTGTCGCGGTATGGCTGGTCATCGATCTCGCCGTGTCAGTCCTGCGTCTCATTGCCGGATCTCTCGTCCCGTCATGGACAAGAACACGTCCTCCAGAGAACGCCGGTCCACGCTCAGGCTGCGGATCAGCACGCCTTGGCTCTCGATGGCCTGGGCCAGGGCCGTGACGTGGGCAGGGGAGACCGGCCCCGGCGTGGTGAACTCGTAATGCAGGGGCTTGATCTCCTCGATGGAGGCCGGCGAGACCTGAGCGTTGAGGGCAGTTTCATCCAGTTCCTGATCCACAACGACGGTCAGACTCTGGCTCTGGGAAGTTCCTGCCGTCATCTCGGCTGGAGTACCAAAGGCGACCAGGCTACCTCGGTCGATGATGGCCACGTGATCGGCCAGAGCCTCGGCCTCGTCCATGAGGTGCGTGGTCAGCACCACGGCCACACCGTCGCGGCGCAGCGCGCGGATCAACTCCCAGACCGCGATGCGCGATTGTGCATCTAACCCCGCGGTCGGTTCATCTAAGAAAACCAGCTCTGGGCGGCCCACCAGGGCGCAGGCCAAACTAAGGCGCTGCTGCTGGCCACCACTGAGGCGACGGTAGGGGGTCTTCACGTGCCGCTCCAGTCCCACAGTGTGGAGCAGCCATTCGGTATCCAGGGGGTTTCTAGAGTAGCTTGCCACCAGGTTCAGCATCTCGCCCACGTGGATGCCTGGATACGCGCCACCGCCCTGCAGCATCACACCGATGCGGCGGCGCACCTCGTCCGTCTGGGCATGGGGATCCAAACCAAATACGGTCACGCTTCCGCTGGTGGGTTTCTGAAAGCCTTCGCACATTTCCACCGTGGTGGTTTTTCCTGCGCCGTTGGGACCAAGCAGGGCAACAACTTCACCGGCATGGACAGTCAGCGAGAGATCGTTAACTGCGGTATGAGACCCGAAGGCTTTCACCACATGATTCAACTCCAGGACTGGCTGCTGGCTCCGTGTGTCGCTGTTTTCTTTCACAATTCTCCACCTTAGTTTGTGCCCCTCACACCCTGAACTTCAGCTAGCGTGATCCACCGCACAATTATTGTTGTTGCTTCGCCTGCCCCTGTGCCTCCCGCACTCGCTGAAGGTGCTGAATGCGGGTACTGGCCAGTGCCTGCCGTAGCTCCGGATGACTGCGTGCAATCAGCCAGAACACCCCTAATAGCACAGCCAATACGAACACAGACATCGCATAGATATACACCACCGTCAGGGGCGGCAGACCCAACCCACGGGGCAGAATGGCGAAGCTAAAGGCCGTGGAATACAGCACGGTCGCTTGCTGGAATGCCCGCCGATTCGCCCACGCGGCCAGGGGCATGATGGCCCACAGGAGATACCAGGGCTGCACCACGGGGAAGAAGAAAATCATCACGAGCGTGGACACGCCGAAGGCACCCAGCGGGTGAATACGGCTCTTAAACGCCGCCCACAACATGCGCGCCAGCCACACTGCAGCAACACCCGCGCCCAAAGCTCTGAAGAGAAACAGTGAGGCATTCAGGTGATCGCCCAAACCCAAATACATCGCGAGGATGTTGCTGGCCAGCCCCGTCAAGGTGGTCAGCGACATCCAACTGACGATCTCTGCCGCCCCGCCCTGGGAGGTGATCCATCCGAAGCCCGTTCCCGTCACGAGCGACAAGGTGATCGACGTCAGCGCCGCCACCACTGCCGCAAAGACGGCAGCCCGAAGCAGATCAATAATCCGACCACCTCGCCACAGCGCAACCGCCACGCCCGCAAAACCCAAAGCGACGAACGCGGTCACCTTCACCAAGCCCGCCATCGACATCAAGATGAAACCTGCGAGCACCAACGCTCGGCGTCGGGATGAACGATCCTGATCCTGCAGCCCCGTCAGCACCAGCTCGAAGCCCATCAACAGCAAGCCCATCATCGCCGACTCATTGTGGATGCCACCCACCAGGTGCAGGATCGCCAGGGGGTTCAACACGCCCACCCACAGCGCCGTCTGTGGGGCCACTCCGCAGCGACGCGCCAAGCGGGACAACGCCCATGCGGACATCCATAAGCCCGCGATGGACACCACACGGTGGCACAAAATCCCCAGCACGATGGAATCGTTGGTCACAAGGCTGATCACTGCGCCATACGTCATCGCCACCGGGCCATACGGGGACGGGGAGTGCGACCACATGAGAGGCACCGACCGCGCTAACTCGTTGTGTACGCCCAGCAGATCCACCGGCCCTCCGGAATACGGGTCAATGCCCTGCGCGGTGATCGACCCTTGAGCCAGATAAGAATAGATGTCCTGGGTGAACATCGGTGCCGTGAACAGAATGGGGAAGGTCCAGCACACGAAAATCCGCCAGAGCGTGCGCGGTGGAAGATACAGCATCACGCGGTGGCGGCGCGGCAGTGTAAACCGAGCCAACAGGAACCATCCCAGCACCAACAGGGCGATACCCACGAAGCACATGACGGTAGTGGTGTGCAGCATGCGGGCCAGAATCCCCACCAGTGGGATTTCCCAATAAGGATTGCCGATCACCGGAAACGCCCCGGCGCCCAGACCACCGACAGCCAGCAGGACCGAGCCAATCGTTCCCACCAGGGTGGCGATGTGGAGGCGGCGCCGGGACACTGAATCCCACTCCACATACTCAGGGAACTGGTGGGCCTCCACACCCATATGCTTGTGATCGGTGAGCTCGTCGTCGTCCAGCGAAGTCTCCAGGTGGAGCCGGGAGAAACGGGACCCGGCTGCACCGAGGCGCGGCATCAGCGCGGCGCAGGAGCGAAAGAAACCGTGCGCTGAGGGCTCCGGGGAAGACGTCATGGCTATTGAGCCTACCCGCGCGTTGCCCAAAAGCGATGTTGTTTCGCGATGTGTGTCCCTATATTTCAGGCTTACCTTAGTAGACAATTACTCAGATTTACGACACACTCGTGTTGTCTAATCCTTTTTGCGGAGTACGATCGAGGAACGAAGGAGGCCCCATGAGCACCACTCAACACAGTGAAGCCGATACGCGCCACCGCATCCTCATGCACGTACTTAGGCACGGCCCCGTCAGCGCCACCGACATCAGTGACGAGTTCGGACTCAGCGCCGCTGGCGTGAGGCGACACTTGGACAATATTGTCGCCCAAGGCCTTGCCGAGACCGTCACCGGACCCAAATCCGGGCAACGCGGACGTCCCGCAAAACTCTTTCGCCTGACCGATAAGGGCCGGGCGAAATTCGGACATGATTACGACACCTTGGCTGTACTTGCTCTTCGCGCGTTGCGAAACGCCGGGGGAGAAGAGGCAGTTGAAAACTTTGCTCACGAACGCATCATCGAACTTCTGGGATCTGCAGAAGAGATGGAAGGGGCTCCTTCCTCCGATGATGTGGTCGCCCGGGCACGGTTCATCGCAGAGCGGCTGACGGAAAAGGGCTACGCCGCCACTGTTAACGACGCTGCGACTGGCGTACAGATTTGTCGCCATCACTGCCCAATCCAAGATGTTGCGCACGAGTTCCCCGAGCTCTGCGCGGCTGAACACCGGGTGGTTGCGGAACTGCTCGGTCAACACACCCAACCTTTGGCTACAATCGCCGACGGTAACGGTATTTGCACCACTCACATTCCGCTTACGACCATTTCCCCTTCCCCCAAGAAGGAAAGCTAACAAGAACTTATGACACAAGCTGCACAAACCCCACAACCGCAGACTGATGAAGAGATCATCAACTCCATCGGCGCCTATGGTTATGGCTGGCACGATTCCGACGAGGCCGGAGCGTCCGCTCGACGTGGCCTCAACGAAGAGGTCGTGCGAGACATCTCCGCCAAGAAGGACGAACCGGAGTGGATGCGCGAGCGCCGCCTGAAGGCCTTGGAGATCTTCGACAAGAAGCCCATGCCTACCTGGGGCGCCGACCTGTCCGGCATTGATTTCGACAACATCAAGTACTTCGTGCGCTCCACGGAAAAGCAGGCCCAGACCTGGGAAGACCTTCCAGAGGACATCAAGAACACCTACGACAAGCTGGGCATTCCTGAGGCTGAGCGCCAGCGCCTGGTCGCAGGTGTGGCGGCACAGTACGAATCTGAGGTTGTCTACCACCAGATCCGCGAGGACCTGGAGAGCCAGGGCGTGATCTTCGTGGATACGGACACGGGACTGCGCGACTACCCCGAGCTCTTCGAGGAGTACTTCGGCACGGTAATCCCCGCCGGCGATAACAAGTTTTCTGCTCTGAACACTGCCGTGTGGTCCGGCGGTTCCTTCATCTACGTGCCTAAGGGCGTGCACGTGGACATCCCGCTGCAGGCATACTTCCGCATCAACACGGAGAACATGGGTCAGTTCGAGCGCACCCTCATCATCGTGGACGAGGATGCGTACGTGCACTACGTCGAGGGTTGCACCGCTCCGATCTACAAGACGGATTCCCTGCACTCCGCCGTGGTGGAGATCATCGTGAAGAAGGGTGGACGCTGCCGCTACACCACCATCCAGAACTGGTCGAACAACGTCTACAACCTGGTGACCAAGCGCACCAAGTGCGAAGAGGGCGCAACCATGGAATGGGTCGATGGAAACATCGGCTCCAAGGTCACCATGAAGTACCCTGCCGTGTGGATGACCGGCCCGCAGGCTAAGGGCGAGGTTCTGTCCGTCGCTTTTGCTGGCGAGGGCCAGTTCCAGGACACCGGAGCGAAGATGGTGCACATGGCGCCACACACCAGCTCCAATATCGTGTCCAAGTCCGTGGCGCGCGCCGGTGGACGCGCGGCTTACCGCGGCCTGGTGCAGATCAACAAGGACGCGCACCACTCCAAGTCCAACGTGGAGTGTGACGCCCTGCTGGTGGATTCCATTTCCCGGTCGGACACCTACCCATACAACGACATTCGCAATGACCATGTCACGCTGGGTCACGAGGCCAAAGTCTCCCAGGTGTCTGAGGATCAGCTGTTCTACCTCATGTCCCGTGGATTGCCAGAAGAAGAAGCCATGGCCATGATTGTGCGCGGTTTCGTGGAGCCCATCGCGAAGGAATTGCCGATGGAGTACGCGCTCGAGTTGAACCGCCTGATTGAACTGCAGATGGAAGGATCGGTGGGCTAAACCTATGTCAACACCTCTTAACGAAACTGAAGCAACGATCACCCCTGTCGCTGCTGGCACGGACCACCAGACCAAGGGTGACCGCTTTACGTCCTTTTCTTCCGCAGATTTCGACATTCCGAAGGGACGCGACGAGGACTGGCGTTTCACCCCCTTGCGCAAGTTGCGTGGTCTCCACGATGGCTCGGCGTCGCAAGGCAAGCGGGCGTCGGTCTCTGTGACGGGCGTGACTGACGACGTCAGCGTTGAGGAATTGGATATGTCCGACGCCAAGCTCGGTCGGGCGGGAGCCCCCGTCGATCGTGCGGCGGCTCAGGCGTGGGAGAACACGCCGAAGGCCGATTACGTGCGCGTGGCATCCAACGCGGTGCTCTCTGAGCCCGTCGTGGTGACGATTGAGGGGCCGGGGGAGGACACCGTGTCCTATGGTTCCTTGGTCATCGAGGTGGAGGCTCACGCTGAGGCCGTGGTGTTTGTGCACTACACGGGCTCCGGCGCACACTCTGACAACCTCGAGTTCGTCATCGGCGACGGCGCGCAGCTGACCACCGTGGTGCTGGAGGATTGGGCTCCTGACGCAGTGCACCTGTCCAACTCCCACCTCCAGGTGGGCCGGGACGCCACCGTGCGTCACTACTACGCAGCCTTCGGCGGCCAGGTCGTGCGCTCCGTTCCACACGTGCGCTACACCGGCCCCGGTGGCGACGCCGAGATGCTGGGCCTGTACTTCGCAGACTCCGGTCAGTACTTCGAGCAGCGCCTGCTGGTGGACCACTCGATCAAGAACTGCCGCTCCAACGTGCTCTACAAGGGCGCTTTGCAGTCCACGGGCGAGGACGACAAGTCCGAGGCCCGGACCGCGTGGATTGGCGACGTGTTGATCCGTCCTGAGGCGACGGGCACGGACACCTACGAGAGGAACAACAACCTGCTGCTGTCCCCTGGTGCTCGAGCTGACGCGGTTCCGAACCTGGAGATCCAGACCGGTGAGATTGTGGGCGCGGGACACGCCGCGACGGTAGGTCGCTTCGATGATGAGCACATGTTCTACCTGCAGTCGCGCGGTATTTCCGCTGCCGAGGCCAAGATGCTGATTGTCCGCGGATTCTTCACCGATGTGATCAAGCGCATCCCGATTGAATCCATCCGAGAGGACCTCGAGCAGAAGGTGGAGCGCGAATTGGCCTCCACCGTCCTGTAGAGCCAGCGCCTTCACACACTGACGTCCTTGAAGAACACTGTTCCTGCACCAGTTCGCCCCACGCGAACACCATTTTGAAAGAAAGCGAACGAGTACACGCAATGAGCACTCTTGAGATTAAGAACCTGCACGCACAGGTGGTTCCCGCCGATGAGAATGAGCAGCCCAAGCCCATTCTGCACGGCGTAAACCTGACCATTAACTCCGGCGAAACCCACGCCATCATGGGCCCAAACGGCTCCGGTAAGTCCACCTTGTCCTACGCCATCGCAGGACACCCACGCTACGAAATCACCGAGGGCGAGGTCCTCCTGGACGGCGAGAACCTCCTGGACATGGAGGTGGACGAGCGTGCCCGCGCCGGCCTGTTCCTGGCTATGCAGTACCCGGTTGAGGTTCCGGGTGTGTCCATGGCTAACTTCCTGCGCTCGGCAGCCACCTCCGTGCGCGGCGAGGCTCCGAAGATCCGCGAGTGGGTCAAGGAAGCACGCACCGCGATGGATGAGCTGTCCATCGATCCTTCCTTCTCCGAGCGTTCCGTCAACGAAGGCTTCTCCGGTGGTGAAAAGAAGCGCCACGAGGTTCTTCAGCTGGGACTGCTGAAGCCAAAATTTGCGATCCTGGATGAGACGGACTCCGGTCTGGATGTCGACGCCTTGCGCGTGGTCTCCGAGGGAATCAACCGCTACAAGGAGCGCGAGAACGGTGGTGTGCTGATGATTACGCACTACCAGCGCATTTTGAACTACGTGAAGCCTGACTTCGTGCACGTTTTTGCCAAGGGCAAGATCGTTCAGTCCGGTGGTCCGGAATTGGCTGAGCAGCTCGAGGCCGAGGGCTACGAGAAGTTCATCTAAAGCACGCATACGTCGACAGAGATTTATAAGGACACATGTCACACCTAAACACGGAGAAGATCCGCGAGGATTTTCCCATCTTGAGCCGCACCGTCCGTGACGGCCACTCCTTGGTGTACCTGGACTCCGGCGCCACAGCCCAACGCCCTGTCCAGGTGCTCGATGCTGAGCGTGCCTTCCTGACGACACACAATGCTCCCGTTCATCGCGGTGCCTACCAAATCGCGGAAGAGGCAACGGATGCTTATGAAGACGCGCGCGAGGCCATCGCGGACTTCGTGGGCGCCGAATGGAACGAGCTTGCCTTCACGAAAAACGCCACCGAGGCGCTCAACGAGGTGGCCTTCGTTCTGGGCGATCCACGCTCGGGCGACCTGGCTGTGGGGCCGGAAGATGAGATCGTGGTCTCCGAAATTGAGCACCACGCAAACCTTGTGCCATGGCAGGAGCTCGCCCGGCGCACCGGCGCAACTCTTCGCTGGTATTCAGCCACGGAGGATGGCCGCATCGACCTGGACTCTCTGGAGCTTTCTCCTAAGACGAAGGTGGTTGCGCTCACGCACCAGTCGAATGTGACGGGTGCGGTGCTGGACGTTCGCGAGGCTGTCTCGCGGGCGCACGCAGTCGGCGCAGTGTTTGTGCTGGATGCCTGCCAATCCGTGCCACATATGCCCGTGGACTTCCATGACCTGGATGTTGATTTCGCGGCCTTCTCCGGGCACAAGATGCTCGGCCCGAATGGTGTGGGCGTGTTGTACGGCAAGAAGGAACACCTGAATGTGCTGCCTCCATTTTTAACCGGCGGGTCGATGATCGAGAAGGTCACGATGGAGGGAACCACATTCACGGAAGCTCCTCAGCGCTTTGAGGCGGGAACCCAGATGACCAGCCAGGTAGTGGGCCTGGGGGCCGCGGTGAATTACCTGTCTGAGGTGGGCATGGACAACGTTCATGACCACGAGCTGGAACTCACGGACTATGCTCTGCAGAAGCTTCAAGAGATCGAGGGCTTGAGGATCATCGGTCCCACCACAACGGAATCCCGCGGCAGCGCGGTGAGCTTCGTGGTGGACGGGATTCACCCTCATGATCTGGGCCAGGTTCTGGACGATCACGGTGTGAGCATTCGTGTGGGCCACCACTGCGCGTGGCCTGTGCACACGTGCATGGGTGTGCAGGCCACGGCACGTGCAAGCTTCTACCTCTACAACACCACGGATGAGGTGGATCGTTTGGCGGAGGCTATCCGTTCGGCTCAGGTCTTTTTCGGCACGGTGGAACAGTAGTAGTGGGGCTTAAGGTAGTTTTATGAAATTGGAATCGATGTACCAAGAGGTCATCCTTGACCACTACAAGCACCCGCAGCACGCGGGGTTGCGTGATCCTTTCGACGCCGAAGTGCACCACGTAAACACGTCATGTGGCGATGAACTGACGCTGCGTGTCACGCTGTCCGAGGACGGCTCCACCGTGACCGATGTGTCCTACGACGCCATCGGGTGCTCCATCAGCCAGGCCTCCACCTCCGTGATGGCCGAGGAGATCGTGGGCAAGCCCGTCCGGGAGGCCTTCGAGAAGCTCGCCGAGTTTGAGCGCATGATCACCTCCCGCGGCAAGGTGGACGGCGACGATGAAATAATCGGCGACGGTGTTGCGTTTTCTGGAGTGTCGAAGTATCCGGCTCGTGTGAAGTGCGCGCTGCTGGGATGGAAGGCTTTCGAGGCTGCCGCGTACGACGCAGGTGCGAAACCGCAAGCAGGCGACGATGCCGAGACAGCAGAATAGAACTCTCACGAAAAACACAATCGACGAGGTAAAACCATGACTGAGCAGGACAACCCCAACCCATCCTCCCCAGAGATGGACCCCAACCCCTTAGAGGCTGTTCCCGAAGGGCCGAAGGAGCGCCCGGCGGAGATGGCTATTCTTGCCGGGAAGGTGGAGGAGTACCTCATGGATGTGATTGACCCGGAGCTGGGGATCAACGTGGTTGATCTTGGACTGGTGTATGACATCTGGGTTGAGGACGGTCACCGTGCCGTGGTCAACATGACCTTGACGTCTCCGGCCTGCCCGCTTCAGGACATGATCGAGGATCAGGCTAACTCCGCGGTGCTGGGCAACGTGGATGAGATCAGCGAGCTGCAGATCAACTGGGTGTGGACCCCGGCGTGGGGCCCTCAGATGATTAACGACGAAGGCCGCGAGCAGCTGCGCTACCTCGGCTTCTCGGTGTAACGCCGCGAGGCCTGGCACTGCCTGCGGCCCCGGCGCAGGGTGTGCCCCAGAATCCGCCACGGGCTCCTCCACAACGGTTGGAGGAACGCGTGGCGGATTCCTGTATGTTTCCGCAGTGTCCACATGGTCCTGGCAACCCCAAGACCATTGTGTCCTTCGAGGTAGGCCACCTGATGCTGCGTCTCAAGCCGGAAGAAGTGCTGGAAAAAGTCCTGGAGTGTGTCACCCTCTGCACGCATGATGAGCTCGGCACCGAGGTTTCGCAGCCAGAATGCCAGCTCCTTATTGGCCTGCGCAGCTACCCAGCGCCGCCACGACTGGCGTATGCCCAGGATCTCATCCAGCAGCGTATCCGCCCACGCGGCGGAATGTGCCACAGAATAGCCCGTCGCGGGGTTAATCAAGCCCGCGCGAGCGCCGAAACATACGCTGCCGTCTCGCGCCTGCGCTCGTGTGCCCATGGGGATGCACACGTGTTCCTCCCGCAGCACCGCGCTGTCGAACGCGTCCCGGGCGACCACGCCTTGAGCGTCCAGCCGGTCCCTCAGCTGCTCCCGCAGTTGCGCCACCACTCGGTGATACTCTTCCGCCGACGGGCGCAGCCGATGCGCCAACAGAGTTTCCTCAAACAGCGTCCCATCAGGCAAGTTCTGCACGTAGAGGAAGGACGGCAGTTCCCCCGAGGGGCTCCAATCCATGAACGTAGGCTCGGCGGCTTTATCCATCACCACGCCCACGGCAATCTGAAACGCCGCGTTGTCTCGTGGGGCACCGGTGCAGTCCACCACAGGCAGTGCAGAAGATGCCGCCGATACAGAAGACAGTTGCCGAATACCCTCCGCGTCCACGCTCTCGGTGTGCACCACCGCAACCTGGCGCACCGCTTCCACCACAGCCGCGTTATCCAGGATCCGATAGTGAAAATCCGGGCTGACCGTCTCGCGAGCCACGACCCTTAACTCATAGGGGGCCGAGAGATAGGGGAGAAGCCAGGAGGGGAGATGCTGGGCGTCGAGTATCCCATACGTGGCAGGCCATACCCGCAGCCCTCGTGGATCATGGATATGGGGGCGGAGTCCCCGGTGCGCGGCGCGCAGAGCAAGGAACGCACCCGCGGGGCCGGCGCCAAGGATATGAAGATCGTCCACCCGACCGAGTGTAACCAATCCTCGAATGCCACCAACCACCGCTTCGGCAGACAGGTAGCGCCACCGTGCGTGGAGGCTGCTAAGCTGACTCTTTGTGATTGTGACCAATGACCTCGAAGTACGTGTTGGAGCCCGAACCCTCCTGAACGCCCCAGGGCAAATGCTGCGGGTGCAGCCGGGTGACCGCATCGGCTTGGTTGGTCGCAATGGCGCGGGCAAAACCACCACTATGCGCATCCTTGCGGGGGAGGGCGAGCCCTATGGTGGTTCCGTCACCCGCTCCGGCGAACTGGGTTACCTGCCGCAGGACTCCAAGGAGGGCGATATTGAGCAGACCGCGCGCGACCGTGTGCTCTCCGCCCGCGGGCTGGATCAGATCCGCAACCAGATGGAACGTCAACAGGAGTTGATGGAGTTCAGCGAATCCGAGACGAAGCGGGATGCGGCGATTCGGAAGTACTCCCGCCTGGAGGAGCGCTACCAGGCGCTGGGTGGCTACGAGGCGGACAGTGAAGCCGCTCGCATCTGCGACGCTCTCGGTCTTCCGGAACGCGTGCTGGATCAACAGCTGAAAACGCTCTCCGGTGGTCAGCGCCGCCGTGTGGAGCTAGCGCAGATTCTCTTCGCAGCGACGTCCGGATCGGGCCGTTCCCAAACCACGTTGCTGCTGGACGAGCCAACTAACCACCTGGATGCCGACTCCATCACGTGGCTGCGTGGATTCCTGTCGAAGCACGAGGGCGGCTTGATCATGATCTCCCACGACGTGGAGCTGCTGGAGGACGTCTGCAATAAAATCTGGTTCCTGGACGCCGTGCGCGGCGAGGCCGACGTGTACAACATGGGCTGGAAGAAATATCTCGACGCCCGCGCGACCGACGAAGCCCGCCGTCGACGCGAACGTGCGAATGCAGAAAAGAAGGCCAGTGCGCTGCGACAGCAGGCGGATAAGCTCGGCGCCAAGGCCACGAAGGCGAAGGCTGCCAAGCAGATGGCAGCCCGCGCCGACCGGATGATGGACAGTCTGGACGAGGTACGCGTAGAGGACCGGGTGGCGTCCATCTCCTTCCCAGAGCCGGCGCCGTGCGGCAAGACCCCCATGAACGCCAAGGGACTGACGAAGATGTACGGCTCCCTGGAGGTATTCGCGGGCGTTGACCTGGCCATTGACAAGGGCAGCCGCGTGGTGGTGCTGGGGTTCAACGGCGCTGGTAAGACCACGCTGTTGAAGCTCCTCGCCGGAGTGGAGAGAACCGATGGCGAGGGCGGCATTGTCAGCGGCTACGGGTTGAAGGTGGGCTACTTCGCCCAGGAGCACGACACGATTGATGGGGAGAAGTCCGTGTGGCAAAACGCCATCGAGGCCTGCCCGGACGCCGGCGAGCAGGACCTGCGCGGCCTGCTCGGCGCGTTCATGTTCTCCGGGGAGCAGTTGGATCAGCCGGCGGGCACGCTGTCCGGTGGTGAAAAGACCCGTTTGGCATTGGCGACGCTGGTGAGCTCCCGAGCAAATGTCCTGCTCCTGGACGAGCCGACGAACAACCTGGATCCCCAGTCGCGCGAGCAGGTGCTCGATGCGCTGCGTACCTACACGGGAGCGGTGGTGCTGGTGACCCACGACCCCGGTGCTGTGAAGGCCTTGGAGCCAGAGCGCGTCATCGTCCTTCCCGATGGCACCGAGGATCTGTGGAACGACGAGTACATGGAGATCGTGGAGCTGGCCTAACGGGAAGCTCGAGCTGCGGCGCGCTCCCTACAGAAGTCAGCGAAGTGCTTCAACAAGCTGTTGGAGACCGACGTATCGTGCCCCTTGAAGGCGGCGTACGTGGCCGCGAGCTTCTGAGGATCCACGTAGCCATCCTCTTCGTAGAAACTCAGACGGCGCGTAATCGCATCCCCATCCATCTCGGGGTGGAATTGGCTGGCCCACATGGTGTCTCCCAGACGGTACATCTGGGTGGGGCACTGGGGGCTTGTGGCCAGCAGGGTAGCGTTCGGTGGCAGCTCCACCACAGAGTCCTTGTGCCCGGTCATCACGCGAAACGGCGAGGTGATCCGGGACGTGAGGGGGTCGCGGCGGCCGGCGTCGGTCAAAAAGGCGGTGGACACCCCTGGGGTCTCGGAATAGGACGCATTGACCTTCCCGCCCAGGTAATGCGCGACCATCGCGGTGCCGTAGCAGGCGGCGAAGATGGGAATGCCCTCCTCGCCGGCCTCGACCTGCGAGGTGATGAAGTCCACCAGCTTGCGGGAGACCGCGTCCTGCCAGTGCTCATCATAGGGATCGGTGATGGTGAAGGGGGAGCCACCGATAAACACGCCGGTCACGCCGGTCATGTCGCCCAGGGTTGCCTCTGGGGTGTCGAGGGCGCGCTGTTCCAATTCGTGTTCGGAGAGTTGGGCGAAGCGGAGGAAGTCCTGGTATTCGGCGGCGAGGACCTCTTCGCCGCGGCGAGGACACAATAGTACGAACGTCACACACTCAGCATAACAGACCGCTTGGTCTATTTACTAGATTTCAGCCGGGCCACGGCCGTGTGCTTTGCGTGAAGGAGAACCGTTGACGCAGGCTCAGCGCACCCCGGCGTGCGTCAACCCCGCACAGATCTGCTGACGCGTCAGTCCCGTCGCAATGGTCGCCGTGTGTTCCTCGTGGCCATCAATCCACCGCGCAACAGTCCATCCATTGAACGCCTCAGGCTCCAACAGATCCAACGGGGTAGGAGCCGTGTGCAGATCCAACGGCACACCGTTCCTATCCGCAGGCGCGGAGAAGGGCGCAGAATCGAATTGGAATAACTCCTCGCCCTCCGCCGAACAGACCTGCACCCGAGCCTGGAAATAATAGCGCGTGTCCTGATCCAGAGCCTTCGTCCCCTGGTGATGGGACATGTGGGACACCCACACGGCCCCCACGCGGGCGGGCGCGAAGCGCACCCAGCCGTTGTCCCAGGCGCGCTCTACCAACGCCACGCGGCGTCGGTAGGCGCGATGACTCACCGCCACACCCGCCAGCAGTGCTACCGCGATGACCCCCACGGCAACGGCCAGGAGCACGTTCCCGGCCAAGCCCACCGCAACGGCCCAGATCACGCAGCCAGCCGCGCCCAGCAGGCATAAACCTCGGCCCACACCCACACCGGCGACGGGACGCGGTACGGGCAACTGTCCGTGACTCGCCAAGGCCTCGGTGAAGCCGGTCTGACGGGGATCCGTGCTCTCGCCCTCGCGGGGAGAAGAGATGCTCGCAAGGACACTCGGCTGCGCCAACGCCTCCTCAGCCTGCCCGTGAGTGGTACTGGCGTGCGCGTAGTCAAAAACCTTCATTAGTTCCTGAAGCCGTGAACCGGCGCTGGAATGAAGCCTCCACGGTCAATAAACTTCTGATTGCCCACGGAGTTCAGCGTGATGATCGGGGCGTACCCCAGCAGACCACCGAAGTCCACCTCGTCGCCCACGCCCTTACCCGGCACAGGGATGACCCGCACAGCGGTGGTCTTGTGGTTCATCACACCGATAGCCGCCTCGTCGGCAATCATGCCGGAAATCGTGGCTGCAGGCGTATCACCGGGAACGGCAATCATGTCAAAGCCCACCGAGCAAATGGCCGTCATGGCCTCCAACTTGTCGATGGAAATGGAGCCGGAACGGACGGCGTCGATCATTCCCTTATCCTCAGACACAGGGATGAAGGAGCCCGATAGACCACCCACACGCGAGCAGGCCATGAGCCCGCCCTTCTTCACCGCGTCGTTGAGCAGCGCCAGCGCCGCCGTGGTTCCGTGCGTACCCACCTGGTCCAGGCCCATGTGTTCCAGAATGTGAGCCACGGAATCGCCCAGCTCGGCGGTAGGGGCCAGGGACAGGTCCACAATGCCGAAGTTGACTCCCAGACGCTCCGCGGCCATTACGCCCACGAGCTGGCCGGTTCGGGTGATCTTAAAGGCTGCGCGCTTGATTTCCTCGGCAACCTGGTTGAGGGTGGCACCCTCCAGGGATCCCACGGCGCGATCCACCACACCGGGGCCGGACACGCCCACGTTAATCACCACGTCTTGCTCTTCCAGGCCATGGTAGGCGCCCGCCATAAACGGATTATCGGACACGGAATTGGCGAAGATCACCAATTTAGCGCACGCGATGGCGGCCTCATCCTTCGTCATCTCCGCACATTCCTTAATGACGTGACCCAAGCGGCCAATGGCATTCATATTGATGCCGGCGCGGGAGGTTGCCACATTGACGGATCCACAGACAACGTCGGTGGTGGACAGTGCCTCGGGTAGGGAATTAATGAGCCGCTTTTCGCCGGCCGTGGCGCCCTTCTCCACCAGCGCGGAATAGCCTCCGATGAAGTTCACTCCCACTTCATTGGCCGCGCGATTGAGCGCCTGGGCGATGAGCACGGGGTTGCCCTCCACCGCCGTCGCCAACACGCCCACGGGGGTCACGCTAATGCGCTTATTGACGATCGGGATGCCTAGTTCTCGCTCAATCTCTTCACACACGGGAACCAGGTTTCGAGCCGTGGATACCACGTGGTCATAGACGGCCTCCGCGGTGTCCTCCATCGTGGCGCGAATGCACGGCACAAGGTTAATGCCCATGGTCACCGTGCGGATATCCAGGCGATAGCGTTCAATCATCTCGATAGTTTCGAGAATATTCATGCTATTGCCGTCGCCAAACGCGGACATTGTGGAGGGGGAGGAGAGGCCAGAGCTGGAAGATTCAGAATAGGAGGAGGAAGAGCGGGAAGTCACAGACAGGGATTCCTTTATCGAGGAGAGGTCACGGGACACGTTCGGTGGCAACTGAGCGCTAGATTTGATGCATCGCGCTGAAAATAGCTTCAGATTGCACCCGGATGACCAGCTTTTCCTGGTCCTCGACTGCCTTCATGGCATCTTGAATATCGGAAATTCCGTGAACGTCATCGTCGAACTGTACGTGCAGGATCATGGTGAAGTACTTGTCCATGATGGTCTGGGAGACATTGAGGATATTGACGTCCAGCTCTGCGCACTTTGCAGAAACAGCAGCAATGATGCCGGTGTGGTCCAATCCGGTGACAGTCATAATTGCAATCATGGGATCTATCGTAACCCGGCGCCGTGCCCCATGCGCGTTAGGGGAGCCCCGTGGTGTGAGACATGCATAAAGGCCCCCGGTTATCCGGGGGCCTTTATGCATGCAGAGCACTTACGCTGTACACGCAGAGCGCCTACGCTATGCGCACACGGCGCCTACGCGCGGAGCATGTTCTCCACATAGTCCAGCGTGGCCGGCACATCAGTGGAGCCTTGGCCTTGGGCCAGGCGAGCCAACACGCCTTCCAGCACGGTTTCCAGCAGCTGCGCCATGGTCTCCACGGAAACGTCTGTGCGCAACTGGCCACTGTGCTGTTGTTCCCTCAAGCGTTCCCGAACGGTGGTTCTTAAGGACACTTGATCCAATTCCCATTTGGCAGAGAAACACGGATCCATATTCACGCGGCGAATAATCTCCACGCGCATGCCCCACCAGTCATTCAGTTTTTCATCAGTCATCATGACGCGAATGGCGCCAATCAGTCCTTCGCTTGCAGCAATATCCGCCATGCGCTTCATGTCATCGTGGGCTACTGCTAAGAACAATGCGTCCTTATTCCCATAGTGGTGAAAAATAGCACCGCGGGATTTCCCGGTTGCTTCTTCCAGCCGCGCGACGGTGGCCCCGTCGTATCCATAGGTCGCAAAGCAATGCCGAGCTCCGCTGAGGATTTCGGATTTCTTTTCCGCTAAGTCCACATCACTTACTTTTGGCATGATCTTCTAGAACTTTCTGCCATGGTGATAGTTAACAGTCGCAGGATGGTGCAACAAAGGCGGCGGGGTTGAGAAATCGTCTCAACGCGCGCCGCCTTCATCGTGGTGGCTTCCCTTAGAGCGGGGAAGCCTCATCCTGTGAGCTCCGTGAGCGCTGGTGGATGACTACTGAGCCATCATGTTGCGCAGCACGAACTGCAGGATGCCGCCGTTGCGGTAGTAGTCAGCCTCACCAGGGGTGTCGATGCGGGTGACTGCATCGAACTCAACGGTCTCGCCGGACTCCTTGGTTGCGATAACCTTCACGGTCTTTGGAGTGGTTCCGTTGTTCAGCTCCTCGATGCCCTTGATGTCAAAGGTCTCGGTGCCGTCGATGCCCAGGGACTTCCAGGACTCGCCAGCAGGGAACTGCAGTGGAACAACGCCCATACCGATCAGGTTGGAGCGGTGGATACGCTCGAAGGACTCTGCGATAACAGCCTTCACGCCGAGCAGCAGGGTACCCTTCGCAGCCCAGTCACGGGAAGAACCGGTTCCGTACTCCTTAC
Organism: Corynebacterium zhongnanshanii; assembly: GCF_014490575.1. Lineage (NCBI taxonomy): Bacteria > Bacillati > Actinomycetota > Actinomycetes > Mycobacteriales > Corynebacteriaceae > Corynebacterium > Corynebacterium zhongnanshanii. Next base: position 986,106 of record NZ_CP061033.1, on the reverse strand, counting down.
CACCCAGAACAACCAGTGGGGTGTTCTGCGCTGCGTAGTTCTGTGCAGCGTCGTAGATGTAGGCCTGTGGGCCGCCTTCCTGGGTGAAGTCGCGGGTGTAACCACCGGAGATGCCGTCCAGCAGCTGGTTCTGCAGGCGGATGTTCGCGAAGGTACCGCGCACCATGACCTCGTGGTTACCACGGCGAGCACCCAAGGAGTTGTAGTCCTTGCGCTCCACGCCGTTGGCGTCCAGGTACTGTGCCGCAGGGGTTCCTGGCTTGATGGTGGAAGCAGGGGAGATGTGGTCGGTGGTGACCGAGTCGCCCAGCAGTGCCAGAACGCGTGCGCCAGCGATGTCGTTGACTGGTTCTGGCTCCTTGCTCATGCCATCGAAGTATGGAGCCTTGCGGATGTAGGTGGACTTCTCGTCCCAGGCGAAGGTCTTGCCGGTTGGGGTCTCCAGACCCTGCCAGCGCTCGTCGCCCTTGAAGACGTCCGCGTAGTCGGCGGTGTACAGCTCCTTGGTGATGGAGGAGGCGATGGTCTCCTCGATCTCCTGGGTGGTTGGCCAGATGTCGCGCAGGAAGACGTCGTTGCCGTCCTGGTCCTGACCCAGTGGCTGGGTCTCGAAGTCGAAGTCCATCGTTCCGGCGATTGCGTAGGCAATAACCAGGATTGGGGACGCCAGGTAGTTCATCTTGACGTCTGGGTTGATGCGGCCTTCGAAGTTACGGTTACCGGACAGCACAGCGGTGGCAGCCAGGTCGCCCTCGTTGATGCCTGCGGAGATCTCCTCTGGCAGCGGGCCGGAGTTACCGATGCAGGTGGTGCAGCCGTAGCCGACCAGGTAGAAGCCCATAGCCTCGAGGTCCTTCCACAGACCGGAAGCCTCGTAGTAGCCGTTGACAACCTGGGAGCCAGGGGCCATGGAGGTCTTCACCCATGGAGCGGACTTCAGGCCCTTGGCAGCAGCGTTGCGTGCCAGCAGACCTGCACCGATCATCACGGATGGGTTGGAGGTGTTGGTGCAGGAGGTGATGGATGCGATGGCAACCATACCGTGGTCCAGCTCGATGTCCTCGCCGTTGTAGTTCACAACGGTTGGGTTGGATGGGCGGCCGTCTGCACCGCGTGCTGCGGATGGCAGGTTGCCCTTAGCGTCCGCTGCGGATGCTGGGGTCTGCTCCACGCCACCTTCGGAGTCCATGTCGGTGGCAGCCTCGGTGTCCACAACGTCGATGTAGTTGTGGAGGTCTTTGCGGAACTGAGCCTTGGCGTCGGACAGTTCGATACGGTCCTGTGGGCGCTTTGGACCAGCGATGGATGGAACGACTGTGGACAGGTCCAGCTCGAGGTACTCGGAGTACTCGACCTCGGCCTCTGGGTCCAGCCACATGCCCTGCTCCTTGGCGTAGGCCTCAACGCGGTCCAGGGTCTCCTGGTCGCGGCCGGTCAGCTCAAGGTACTTGATGGTCTCTTCGTCGATCGGGAACATGGCGGCGGTGGAGCCGAACTCTGGGGACATGTTACCGATGGTTGCGCGGTTAGCCAGTGGCAGTTCGGCGACACCCTTGCCGTAGAACTCAACGAACTTGCCGACCACGCCGTGCTGACGCAGCATGTCGGTGATGGTCAGAACGACGTCGGTGGAGGTCACACCGGTCTGGATCTCGCCGGTCAGCTTGAAGCCAACAACGCGAGGGATGAGCATGGAGATTGGCTGGCCCAGCATTGCTGCCTCGGCCTCGATGCCACCAACACCCCAGCCCAGGATGCCCAGGCCGTTTTCCATGGTGGTGTGGGAGTCGGTACCCACACAGGTGTCTGGGTATGCCACGCCGTTGTTGTCGAAAACGGAGCGTGCCAGGTACTCGATATTGACCTGGTGGACGATACCGGTTCCTGGAGGAACAACGCGGAAGTTCTCGAAGGCGCCGGTGCCCCAACGCAGGAACTTGTAGCGCTCGTCGTTGCGCTGGTACTCGATGGCAACGTTCTTCTCGAAGGCCTCAGAGTCACCGAAGTTCTCGATGATCACGGAGTGGTCGATCACCATCTCTGCTGGGTTCAGCGGGTTGACCTGGTCTGCGTCGCCGCCGAGCGCGACCACTGCGTCGCGGATGGTGGCGAGGTCGACGATACAAGCAACACCGGTGAAGTCCTGCATGATTACGCGTGCAGGGGTGAACTGGATCTCGATGCTTGGCTCAGCGGTTGGATCCCAGTTGGCGATTGCTTCGATGTGCTCGCGAGTGATGTTCTTGCCATCCTCGTTGCGCAGCAGGTTCTCGCCCAGAACCTTCAGGGAGTATGGCAGCTTCTCCATGCCGGGCACTGCGGACAGGCGGAAGATGTCGTAGGTCTTCTCGCCAACCTCTAGTGGGCCCTTGGCATCAAAGGAGTTAACGCTTTCAGTCATAGGTAGCTCCTGAGTCTCTTCTCTTAGTCGTTCGTGTCGCCACCGCGAAAGCATCGAGGGTATCGGTGCTTTGTGGTCCGAGTTCGTCAAGGACGTTGGGCGCGGGTGCCAACTACTACAGTGTAGGCAGAAGTCGTCGCGCGACGTCGACTCAGAGTTTAACAGTACGGTCGTTATGCTGCCGAATTGGTGGGCTACCAGCGTGTCACGAACCCCCCTAAACTAGTGAGGCTGGTAAAAACCTGGGTAGCCCGTCGCTGCACACCAGTGAATTACTTCTATTTTTGGAGCTATAGATGTCCTTAGACGCCACGTCTTTTGGGTCTTTGGGAACCGTTGACCTCCCCGCGATAGCCAACGTCCTGCGCACCGGTGACGTCTATGTCTCCTCCGATCTTTTTGGACCCGACGCCGAAGCCTCCGTCACAACGCTGTCCGACAATATTCAGGCATCTATTGATTCAACGCTGGCAGATCCCGCAATGAAGGAAGCCCTTGGGGTAGTCAAGGTGGTTGTGGTGAGCCGGAGTGAGCAGAACGGACAATTCGCACGCGATATCGGGCAGGCACTACTGGACAACACGGATGCGGACACCGTGGTGGTGGATACCCAAGCTGGCCGCCATAACGACACAGTGTCTACCTCCATTTCGCGAGCTCGGATTGAGAAGAACCTGCCGAAGCTCTCAGGCGAACAGTCAGCCGAATCTATCGAGAGCTACCTTCATGCCATCGCAGAGCCTGAATCAACCCTTGCCGTCAATTCCCTAACCTTGACTGCAGTGATCGTCACAGTTCTGATTTCTACCTGGGCCGTGCTCATCACTTTCCCGCACGTAAAGAAGCGATCAGAGATATCCCGTCATCGCCGGTAATTCCGCAGCAAAAATAACTATCTTTCCCGTCAAGCACACAGGCTTGACGGGTCTCATTTTTCCATTGAGAGTTATGGGGCTACTTGAGGGTTTCGCAACACACCACGCCGCCACTTTCTAAAATGTGACGAGTATCACAATTCTTATATAACGATCTGGTAACGCCCTGGTCAAGTCAGCAGTCGCGACTCATGTGACTAATGTGAAGCATGGTGTAAGCGGGAAAAGAGTTCACAGGATTGACCAGAGTGTCCTAGGGTTCTTGCTGTCAGTCTGAGTTACGGATTTGACCCACTGTGATTCACATGAGGAATCGCATGCCACACCGTGAAGAGCGCAAGAGTCTCTTTCGGGACCGGTACTAGCCGCATGGGGAAGTGCGATTAGCCGGACCGGGGAGACGCGCGTGCCACATGCGGTACGGCGGCACCACCTCATCAGTGCGTCACACGAAGAGTTCTACAGGAGTTTTACGTGAGCACACGGCAGATCCAACGCCGCGCGACTACCGCAAAGATCGGGCGGAGCAGTCGCGCACTCTTGGCGTTCACTGCAACCGCAGGCGTCACCTTCCATGCGACTACGTTCCCTACCGCCCTGGCAGACGATCAGGCATCCGTCGAGTCTTACCTCGCCGACCTTGTTGGTCAGGTAACCGACGCTGAGAGTCAAGTGTCTGAACTTGAAGGAAAGATCGGGGGACTGCGCGAGTCCAGTAACAAGGCCCGCGTTGACCTCGCTCAGGCGCAGGATGAGGCCCAGAAGGCCCAGGACGCGGTGAACTCAGCTCGCGAACGCCTGGACAAGAGTGACAAGGACGTCACGGATGCCCAGAGCAAGCTGGACGAGATCGCTCGATCCGCCTACGCACAGGGCGGCGACGCCCTGGCGGTGAACCTGGCCGCTGGCGGTTCCGATGCCGTTGCTGACACTCTTGATCGCAGCTCGTTTATCAAGTTGGCCACGGAGAAGCAGCAGTCCGAGGTTGATCGCCTCGACCTTGCTCGTACCCAAACCGCCAACGAAGAATCCACGTTGCGTGCATCCCGATCCACTGCGGACAGTGCCTTGTCCTCCGCAGTCGATGCATACAACCAGGCGAACGAAGCTCTTCAGCAGTCCATGAACACCTTGGCCGAACTTCAGCAGCGCTATCAGCAGCTGAAGGTTGACCGCGAGAAGGCAGAGGCTCGTCTCCGCGCTGCGCGCAGCGCTGTCGATACCTTGGCTAACTCCAACCCAGAGGCGTCGAGCTTTGATAAGCGCCGCGCCGCCGAGGAAGCGGTCAGCAAGGCCGATAACGACATCAGCGCTATCGACGCAGCCAAGGATGAGGACGAGGCAGAGGCTCAGACTGAGGAGACTCAGGCCGCAGAAGACACCCAAGCCGCGGAGGATTCTCAGGCGGTTGAGGGCGACGCGTCCGACGCTGACAGCGACATGGACTCCAACTCCGCCGATGTCACCCCCTGGGCGGGTACCGCCAAGGGCGGGAAAAAGAAGAAGGCCACGTCATCCGTCAAAATTCCTGATGTATCCGGAATCCAAACCACGTTTGAAGGCTCCTCCTCCGGTGACTCGCAGCGCCAACAGGCTATTAACGGCCTGGTGAAGGCGGGCGAGGCCGCTGTGCTGGCAGGCTTCACAGCCTACGCCGGTAAGGGTGATGAGAAGACCGCCGCCCAGGCAGCCATCAAGGAAGGCCGCCGGGTCGCCGGTGAGCAGTACGACGCAGCCATGGCGAACCAAGCCAACGCCACCACCACTGGTGGCGGTACTACGACGACCACCACGGACAGCGCTACGGCAACCGCAACCACGGGAACGACGGATTCGACCACCGGTGGCACGACCGACACCATGGACTCGACCACGGGTACCACTGGAACCACGGACTCGGACTCCACTACCACCGGCGCTACGGGCACCACCGGCACCAACGGAACCGCGACCACTCAGAGCACCAAGCCCGCTGACTCCAGCGTGGACACCTCCGGGGATGCCGCAGCAAAGATCGAACGCGTCATCGCACGCGCCAACTCCCAGCTGGGCGTGAGCTACGCCTGGGGTGGCGGCGGACCGAACGGCCCAACACTCGGCATCCGCGACGGTGGAGTAGCAGACGCCCACGGCGACTACGCCAAGGTAGGCTTCGACTGCTCCGGCCTCATGATGTACGCCTTCGCAGCCGTGGGCATCCAGCTGTCCCACTACTCCGGATACCAATACACCGCCGGTCGGCAGGTGCCGGTCTCTGAGGCAAAGCGTGGAGACATGCTCTTCTGGGGACCAGGCGGCAGCCAGCACGTGGCGCTCTACCTCGGTAACGGACAGATGATCGAGGCACCACAGTCCGGCTCCACGGTGCAGGTGTCCAACGTCCGCTGGAGCGGGATCCAGCCCATGGCCGTGCGCTTGATCGAGTGACGCGCTAGCGCGGGCACCTCGCGCTGAAGGCTGCTAGCGCACCAGCTCCCGCAGGGCATAGTCCACGGCGACCATCCGCGCCACACGGACAGCTTTCATCATCGGCAGGAGGTGCGGATCCAGATCCGCGCCTCCTGCCGATCGTGTGCTCAGGTCAATAATCGCCGCCACTGTGTCCGCCCTCGCCATCAGGCGCTGGCTCCGCGTGGGAACCCCCGGTGGGACACCAGGCAGACCAAAGGCATCGGCCAGGCTTCCCACCGCCAAGCGAACGCCCTGCGCGCCACCGCGGAAGGACACAAGCCCCGGGCTGTGGCCCGAAGATTCCACCATCCGGGTGGAGTTCTCCACCGCGTGGCGCAGCATCTCATCGGCCTCTCCCGGACTGTACACGGGCAGCGGAGGCACGGGCTGATCCACCACGTACCACGTCCACAAAACCTCCTCGGGAAAGCCCTCGAAACCCCCGCCAGAAACGAGACCTGGAGCGTGGTCCTGCCTCGGAGACTCACCCGACACCACACCCACATCTGGGACGAGGACGTGGCACCGAGCAGGCTGGGCGTCGGATAAAACAATCCCAGATCCCACCCGCATCACATGATCGGCAGCGCCCGTCCCCGCGGGCAACAGGGGAACATCGCCAGGGCCAGCCAACAACAAAGACACCAACGGGCGATCCTCCAGCCCCATCGGCGCCTCCTCGGTCACCTCGCGGGCCTTGGCCATCAGACCCACCAACCCCGCGACCGGCGCCTCCGGAAGGATCTCCGGGGCGATCGCCGCCACCTCATCGGCGAACACGACCCGATGCCTCGAGCCCTGCACCGCATGAAACGCATCGATCACATAATCCGCACCGATCACGTCATGCAACCACCAGCCCAACCACAGGGCAGTATTTTGCACAGGCGACCACAGCTGTCGATACAAAGTGTTGGGAGATTCGATGTATGTCACCCGCATTAGCCTAAGCTTGTTGCCCATGAGCTTCAATCACCACGATCCCTATGGCGGCGATATTCTCAAGGGTCATGCCCGCCAAGCACGGAAGACCTATCCCCAGATCCCTGCGGAAAAGGACATGGTTGTCGAGGTCATCGCGGATGATTTCGTGGGCGCTATCGTCGGCGGGGAACGAACTGCGGAGGGGGATTTCATTCGCCTCGAGGATCGTTACGGCGCCACCCGCCTGTTTAAACTCCGCGAGGGAGCGTTCCTGCTGGAGGGGCAGCAAGTCACGCTGACGCGCTACATCGACCCCACGCTCCTCCCGCCGCAGCAGCGCATGTCCAACTCCGGCTCCCGGAAGGTGCAGGGGGTTCAGGCCAAGGTTGCTGCCCCTTCGCGCATCTGGGTGGAGGGACTGCACGACGCCGCCATCGTGGAGCAGGTGTGGGGCCATGACCTGCGGGTCGAGGGAGTGGTGGTCGAGTTCATCGAGGGGCTGGACAACTTGCCGGAGATGCTGCGGGAGTTCGGACCTACCGCCGACCGACGCGTGGGCGTGCTGGCCGACCACCTCATTGAAGGAACCAAGGAATCCCAGGTCGCCCGGGGCCTTGGACCGCACGTCATGGTCACCGGCCATCCGTACATTGACATCTGGGAAGCGGTGAAGCCCTCCAGCGTGGGGATCACAGCCTGGCCACAGGTGCCGCGCGGGGAGGATTGGAAGACAGGAGTGTGCGAGCGACTGGGGTGGGGGACTCCGCGCGAGGGCTGGGCGCGGGTGTACCGTTCCGTGCACAGTTTCCGCGATCTCGATTCCTCGCTGATCTGCGCGGTGGAACGGTTGATTGATTTTGTGACCGAGCCGCAGGGTTATTAGGTGGCTGGACGATTAGGACACTGGACTATTAGACCGCTGGACAATTCCTTGCGTGGAATTGTTCTCTGCACAAAATGCTGCCAACAGATAAGGTAGAGCTATGGGTCCAATTGTTTGGTTAATCGTCGCTGTAGTGTTCGCTGTTGCCGAAATGCTCACGATGGATTTTTCCCTCCTGATGCTGGCATTGTCCGCGCTCGCCGTGTCCGGCGTGGCACTCGCGGACGTGCCGCTGTGGGTGGAAATCGTCACCTTTGCTGTCTCCTCCCTGGTGACGTTGCTGGCAATTCGACCTCTGTTGAAGAAACGCTTTCACACCGATTCCGGCTCTGAGCGCTTCAGCACCAAAGAGCTGGAGGGCAAAACCGCCACCGTGGTGGAAGCGATCTCTGCGGCATCCGGATCCTCCGGGATGGTCTCCATCGACGGCAATTTCTGGACCGCCCAGGCCGCACACGCCGGCGAAGATTTAGAGCAGGGAGACGTGGTGCAGGTTCTTGAGATCCGCGGGAATACCGCGATCGTCTGGAAAGGCATCTAGCACGCTAAGCCCACTACCAGCGAAGAGAGTAGACAAATGTCACCATCACTCATTGTCACGGGTATCGTCGTCGCGCTCATTATTGTGATCATGCTGAAATCCATCGCCCTGATTCCTCAGGGCGAGGCAGCGGTCATCGAGCGTCTCGGCAAGTACACCCACACCGTATCTGGAGGGCTCACCCTCCTTGTCCCCTTCATCGACCGCATCCGCGCCAAGGTGGACATCCGCGAGCAGGTGGTGAGTTTCCCGCCGCAGGCCGTGATCACCAAAGATAACCTGACCGTTGCGATTGATACCGTTGTGACGTTCCAAATTAACGACGCCGCCGCGGCCATCTACGGCGTAAACGATTACCTGGTGGGCGTGGAGCAGGTCTCTACCGCCACGTTGCGTGACGTGGTGGGTGGAATGATGCTGGAGGATACCCTCACGTCCCGTGAGACCATCAACCAGCGGCTTCGTGGAGAGTTGGACACCGCAACCACCAACTGGGGCCTGCGCATCGCGCGCGTGGAGCTCAAGGCGATTGATCCGCCACCGAGCATCCAGAAGTCCATGGAGCTGCAGATGCGCGCGGAGCGTGAGAAGCGTGCCATGATTCTGACCGCTGAGGGTCAGCGTGAGTCCGATATCCGCACCGCCGAGGGTGAGAAGCAGTCCAAGATTTTGTCTGCCGAGGGTGAAAAACACGCGCGGATCTTGGCTGCCGAGGCTGAGCGCCAGGCGGAGATCCTGCGCGCTGAGGGTTCCCGTGCTGCCGCCTACATTGAGGCCCAGGGTAAGGCCAAGGCGATCATGAAGGTCAGCGCCGCGATCCGCTCCTCGCAGATCACGCCGGAGGTTCTGGCCTACCAGTACTTAGAGACGCTGCCTGAGTTGGCCAAGGGTGACGCTAATAAGACGTGGATGATTCCTACACAGTTTGGGGATTCTCTGCAGCAGTTCGCCCGTTCCATGGGCTCCGCAGATTCCGATGGTGTGTTCCGTTTCGAGCCCGCTCCGGTGGACGAGGAGACGAAGAAGCTGGCGACGGAGGACGAGGAGGAGCACTGGTTGCAGTCCAGCGCTACGGAGGAGATCGCCGAGGCAGTGGCTCAGGCCAATGCCGAGGCCGCGAAGACCGTGGACCAGGCCGCACCTACGAACTCCCTCGGTCAGTAGGGGGACTGCAGCTGCTCCACGCGGGCGAGCATGTGGATGGCGAGGTTCCATCCCGCTTGCTCGGCCTGCCATCCGGCTGCGGCTAAGCGCTGGCTCATAGCCTGCTTTGATATTCCCACTTCGGCCGCGGCCTCACTCTGGCTCAGACCCGATCGCAACAGGGCAGTGGCCTCGCGGCCTTCTTTGGTGCGACGGGCCAGCACGTGGGCGAGGAGTGTAAAGGCGGACACCACGTCGTCGGCCACCTCGGAGGCATATCCCGGGGCGACCACCGCACCGGGGCCTGGCATCTCGACCCGCACGGCCACGTGCGTTGCCTTGAGGCTGGGTTGGATTGTCCGCTGGGCCGCGTCCTTCAGGTGCTGGTGGATCTCCTCAACAGAGTCGTAGTATTCGTTGAGCTGAGACTCGGCTCCGGCAATCACGCCGATGCCGATGGCGAAGTCTCCCGCCTGAAGCAGGCTGAGCACCAGGCCGCCGGTGTGTTCTGCATTGTCCGACAGGCAGACAAAATCTTCCACGCCGATGGCGTCCACGGACAGGACTGCGGCGGATTGGGAGAGTGCGTGAACAATGTCGCGTACATAGGCAGCCCGTCGACGAGAGCGACCTCGGTACGATGCATGGATTGCGAACATACCCCTTAAGTTACACCGACGTGTCGTGTTGTTTGAGTTGGGCACGCCAGTTCAGCAGCTCTCGGGCAGACAAGGCAAATCCACTGACTACAACCACGAAGCTCAAGGCCAGGATCCATGGACTGGAACCCGACGCCAGGGCGTCCGCTGCCATCACCGTGGCAATGGTGTTTGGCGCCGACCCCACCACCGTGGAGAAGAGGAAGCCAGCCATGGGCATCATCGCCAACCCGCAGGAGTAGTTGAGGATGGAAAAAGGGATGGCCGGGACCATCCGCATACCCAGGACCGCGATCCATCCACGCTCAGCCACGATGCCCTGGAGAAGGTGCAGGCGGTTGTCTCCCTGAGTTTTCTTTTCGACCCAACGTCGGCCGAGGCGTCGGACTAAGGTCAGCGAGATCATGGCAGACAGCGACAGGCCAATCAGCGCCACAACGCTGCCCAGAACGGCCCCGAAGAGCAGGCCGGCAGCAATCGTCCACACGGTGCGGGGCAGGGGGAATTGCGTGAAAAACACCATGAGCACGATGAACACCACTGGAGCCCAGGTTCCTGCGGCTTGGACCCGGTTTCTGATGTCTTCGGGATCAGGGAGTGGCGCGAAGCGCATGAGCGCCAGCAGGGCGAGCAACAGGACAATGGCGAGGAAAATCTTCCGATACTTGCGGAAAAAGTGAGGACGCCCCGTGTCTTGTGTGTGGGTTTCCCTCTGCTGATCCATAAGCTGTGAACCCCCAAAGCTGATCACGGAGGGAAAGAAGTGTGTCCGGAGGGGGACTTGAACCCCCACGTCCATTAGTAGGACACTAGCACCTCAAGCTAGCGCGTCTGCCATTCCGCCACCCGGACCTGGGTGAAGCTCTTCACAGTTGTGAAGGCAACGCGGATTACTTTAGTACCAGTGGCACTGAGAAAACAAATGCACAGCTCAACACAATCGTTATAGATATACTCTCAGGGAATTCTCAGGTGATTTTCCTCGGCTTTAGGTAGTGACTTTCACTAAGATGAGGGGCATGCCTTCCAACGAACGCCTTCACCAGCCAACCTACATTGACGATCGTTTCCCAGGGCCAGATCCTTATGCACCACTGGCGGACCTTCCTCAGCTGACCGTTACCAGCGAGACCTTTGCCGATGGTGACCGCATCCCCGAGGATCAGCTGGGTGGAAACGACATTTCCCCGCAGCTGTCCTGGACCCCAGGACCAGAGGGAACCGAGTCCTATGCCGTAACTTGCTTCGACCCAGACGCGCCCACCGCCAGCGGATTCTGGCACTGGGCTGTCTTTAACATCCCTGCTGATGTCACCTCGCTGGACCTCGGCGCAGGTTCCGGGGATCTCTCCGGCCTTCCCGATGGTGCCGTTGCACTGCGCGGCGATAGCCGCTCCTACGCCTACTACGGCCCACAGCCACCAGAGGGACACGGCCCACACCGCTACCTCTTTGCCGTCCATGCCGTAGGCGAGAAGCTCGAGATCGGGGACCGCAACACCCCCACAGTCCTGGGCTTCAACCTACAGTTCAAGGCTGTGGCCCGCGGCATCCTGTGGGGATGGGCTGAGAACTAAACCTCACGCCACGGCAGGCCGCAACCCACGGCTTCGGAGATGTTGCTGAATCCGTGGGCTCGCACCTGCTGCGCCAAGCCGAGGTGAATGTCCCGGATCCAATCCGGGCCACCATAAATGAACGGCGTGTAGCCCTGCAGCAGGGTAGCGCCAGCAGCGATGCGCTCCCAGGCCTGGCGAGGAGTCTCGATTCCTCCCACACCAATGAGGATCAGGCGGCTACCAGCGCGGGCGTAGATCCGTTCCAGCACTTCCTGGGCTCGGGCAGCGACTGGCGCGCCCGAGACTCCGCCAGCACCCAGCGAACGAACATACGTGCCGTCGGTGGCCAAGCCCTCGCGACTGATCGTGGTGTTCGTGGCGATCAGCCCGGCAATGCCGGTCTCCAGGGCGAGGTCCGTCACGGCGTCGATATCTTCATTCGACAGATCAGGGGCAATCTTCACGAACAAGGGTTTATCGCTGGTCTCTTGAACAGCCGCGATGATCGGCTTCAAGGACTCCACCGCCTGCAGGTCGCGCAGACCAGGCGTGTTGGGGGAGGAGACGTTAATCACCAGGTAGTCCGCCACATCGGCCACGAACGCGGTGGATGCGCGGTAATCACCTGGAGCCTGCTCCGGCTCGCAGCGCTTCGTCTTGCCCATGTTCACACCAATGGGGATGTTGGTTGACCTCCGGGCCAAGCGGCGCGCAGCTGCTTCCGCACCGTCGTTGTTGAAGCCCATGCGGTTCAGCAACGCACGGTCTTCCGGCAGACGGAACAGTCGCGGGGTGGGGTTGCCCGGCTGTTCCACCGAGGTCACCGTTCCCACTTCTGCAAAGCCGAATCCGATGGGACCCCAGGCGTCGACCTCCTCGGCATTCTTATCGAAACCAGCCGCAAGTCCCAAGGGGCGCGGAAAGTCGATGCCCGCCACGGTCTGGGACAGCACGGGGTCGTGGACAACCATCGCCCTGTCCAACAGCTTGTGTGCAGCCGGAAGAGCAGCGAAGGTTTTCAGAGCAACGGACATCGCCCCGTGGATACGCTCAGGCGCGACCCGAAACATCACATCCTTCACTGCCACGTCGTAGATTTTTCCTCGAATATCTCGCAATGCCATGGTGTTGTTTTCCTTACACTTCGTAGGTGACAGCCACACCGAGGGCGTTCACTCCGGCGCAGCTAGTCCGGCGCTTTCGTCTCCGCATAGCCGCCGGTTATTCGCCCGCGATCTTCTTCACGGGGTACTGGGTGGATGGCTTGTCGGCGTTCTTCTTCACCGCGGTGTCGATCGCGGAGGCCTCAATGGTCTGCACGTCGCCATTCTTCGACAGCAGCATCAGACCGTGATCACCGGTGGGGTAGACCGCCGCGATGTTCGCGAGGGTCGCCATGTCAGCCACAGCGACGGGAACTCCCGTGGTGATGTCAAAAGCGGTCAGCGTGTTATCCGCGGTGGTGGACACCCAAGCCAGGTTCCGTTGGCTATCCCAGGTCACCGCGAAGGGCGAATGCCCGGTGGGGGTGGACTGATGCAGGCGGACCACGTCGTTCATGGTGTAGATGAGCAACTGGTCTTGGCGGGTATCGCTGGCCACCACCACACCATCGGTGGACGCGCTGGCAGCAACCTGGCCCACACCCTGGCCGATGCGCAGTGCTGCGTTGTAAGCCTTGTCTGCGGGGGCAACATCATTGATGCTGGTGCGGGTGCGGTCGATCATGGCCACGCGTTGCGGGCCATCATGAGGCTGAACCAGCACGCTGCGATCCAGGTCCTTGGAGACAATGTCATCGCCGACGGTCTTGCCCTCCGCGTCAAAGAAATAGACCTTGTCGCTATCGCTGGTGCTGTAGGCGCCCAGGCCATCCGCGGTGAACGTGCCGCTTCGCACAGTCCCCTTCGTGTCGACCTTCCGCGCTTCCTTTCCCTCTGCCGTGTACTCGATGAGGCTCGAGCCACAGGCCAGGGCCACACCAGCGCCAGAGGTGGCGATGTCCGTGCAGTCATCGGGGACGGATACGGAGCGGGCCTTCGCGTCGCCAGGGGAGGCGATCAGCAGGGAGGATCCAGCCAGCACGCCGATGCTCTGGGAACTCTCGTGAGCGTTGTCACCGAGAGGTCCAAACGCCGCCGACCGGAAGTTCGCAGTGTTGCCGTCCTTCACATCGGCGTCTGCAAACACACCCCGGGCAACGGAACCTGCAACGCTGTCCGATTGAGCCTGCGGAGAGTCCACTGCCTTCATCGGCAGATCGGCAACGCTCGGCGCCCCCTGATCCTGAGTATCTCCGTCCGGCAGGCCCGGCAGGCTGGAACCACAGGAGCTTAAGCCCAGGCCAGCTACCGCCAAAACGGCCACCGACATACGGGTTGCGGTCTTTCGCAGCGTGGGTGTGTGCAGCAGGTTTTTCACCTTATTAAGGCTACCAGCCTTTCACTGCGCTACCGCGTTGGGTCTTTAGGTGTATGGTCTGTGTTCATGACAACAGAACTTTCGTGGGCACAGACGATTGTCCTTGCCATTGTGCAGGGGCTGACCGAGTTCCTGCCTGTGAGCTCGTCGGGGCATCTGCGCATCGTCTCCGAGCTCTTCTGGGGTGCGGACGCCGGTGCGTCGTTCACCGCCGTGATCCAGTTGGGCACCGAGGCCGCCGTGCTGGTGTACTTCGCGAAAGACATTTTCACCATCGCCAAGGGGTGGCTGTTGGGCCTCACCGATTCCTCGAAGAGAGGCTTTGATTATCGGATGGGCTGGATGGTGATTGTCGGCACTATTCCTATTGGCCTGCTGGGCTACTTGGGCAAGGACTTGATCCGCGATTCCTTGCGCAATTTGTGGATCACCGCGGCGATGCTGATTCTGTTTTCCTTTGTCTTTATGCTGGCCGAAAAGATCGGAACACATAAGCGCTCCTTCGAGCAGCTAACCATGAAGGATGCCGTGTGGATGGGCCTTGCCCAGTGCCTGGCGCTGATCCCTGGTGTGTCCCGTTCCGGCGGCACGGTGTCCGCGGGTCTGTTCTTGGGCCTCAACCGTGAGGTTGCCACGCGTTTTTCCTTTCTGCTGGCGATTCCTGCCGTGTTGGCGTCCGGTATTTTCTCCTTGCCCGACGCCTTCAGCCCCGCATCCGGCGGCCAGTCCGCGAGCGGAGCGCAATTGCTGGTAGGCACCGCGATCGCTTTTGTGGTGGGGTATGCCTCCATTGCATGGCTGCTGAAGTTCGTGGCTAATCACAGCTTTGCGTGGTTTGCCGTCTGGCGCATCCCCGTGGGTCTGTTGGTGATGGGACTGCTGGCGTTTGGTGTGCTCCAGCCCCTGTAGTTGTCCCATCAACAAGTTGCTGCCGTAGAATGTGACACATGCATTCGTGGCCAATTCCTGATGTCCCTGTACTTCCCGACCCAGCCCCAGAACTGCGTTTGTATGACACTGCAGATGACGCGGTCAAACCGGTCGATGTCTCGGGAGGGGACTCCGGGGAGGTGGGGATGTACGTGTGCGGTATAACGCCCTACGATTCCACCCACTTGGGACATGCTGCCACCTATCTGGCCTTCGATCTGGTCCACCGATACCTAACCACCGCAGGTCACTCCGTTCATTACGTCCAGAACATCACCGATGTGGACGACCCTCTGTTTGAACGCGCCGAGCGCGACGGTGTGGACTGGCGCGACTTGGGTACCGACCAGATCAACCTGTTCCGTTCCGATATGGGAGCGCTGCAGGTCATCCCGCCGCGAGACTATGTGGGCGCTATGGAGTCCATCGATGAAGTGGTGGAGATGACTCAGAAGCTCCTTGATGCCGGCGCCGCCTACCAGCTCACTGAGGATGAATACCCGGACATTTACGCCGACCGTCACTTCACGCAGCAGTTTGGCTACGAGTCCCGCTATGACCAGGCCACGATGGAGCAGTTCTTCGCTGAGCGCGGAGGCGATCCAGACCGCCCTGGGAAGAAGGATCCTTTGGACGCGTTGTTGTGGCGGGCTCATCGCGAGGGCGAGCCGCAGTGGGACGCTCCCTTTGGTGCGGGCCGCCCGGGCTGGCACGTGGAGTGTTCCGCCATTGCCACTCGGCGCCTGGGCACGCCTTTTGCCATCCAGGGCGGCGGCAACGACCTCCGGTTCCCACACCACGAGTTCTCCGCCGCTCATGCGGAGGCTGCCACCGGCGAGGAGCGCATGGCGGGACACTACGTCCACACCGGCATGATCGCGTTGGATGGCACCAAGATGTCCAAGTCGCTCGGCAACCTGGTCTTTGTCCACAAGCTCACCGAAGCGGGGCACGAACCGTCCGCGATCCGCTTGGGGGTGTTTGCCGGTCACTATCGTGATAATCGTGATTGGTCCGACGCCATCTTGGCCGCCGCGGAAGAGCGCCTGGCTCGTTGGCGTGGCGCTGTGGATGCCGTGCGCGGGGCTGAGGTGAGCGAGCAGGCTCTGGCTGATTCGCGGTCGCTCATTGCCGATGTCCGCGCGTGTCTGTCCAACGATCTGAACACCCCCGCCGCTTTGGACCGGATCGATCAGTGGGCTGAGTTGTGCCTTCAGGACGCAGGCCAGCATGGCGAGCGCGCTGAGTCGGCTGCGCAGGCGGTTGAGCTCGCCACCTCCGTGCGCACCGGACTGAATGCCCTGCTGGGGCTCAGCCTCTAACCCCGGAGGAGCGCATGTCCACGCACACCCCTGACCAACGCAGCGCCGAAGGCCTCGCCACCGAGTTCATCTCCAACCTTCGGGCGCTGTCCACCGGCAGCTACCTGCGCCCCGAGGAGAAGACCTTCTGGGAATCGCCGTACCCAGAAACCGTGGTCGACCAGGCGCAGACGATCCTGTCGCATATGATCGACGCCGCGCGCGATGGACAAGGCACTGCTGCCGAGAACGCGGTCTCGTCTTCTCACGCGATTGCTGCCTCTGACGCGCTCACGGTCCGCGTTCCCCACAGTGCCTTAGAGCAGGACGAGGTGCGGCCGGAGCCCACGCCGGCGTCGAAAAAAATGATTGGTCAGATCCAGCCCCACGTTGAGCAGTTGAAGCAGCTGTCGGATCAGCACCTCGGCGCGGTGCTGGACGTGGAGGAAATCGACGAGCTAGTGCAGATCGTCGAGGTGCTCGCCGAGGACGGCGGCGCGCAGGCGTCGGTGGTGGGTGGACACGTGCGAGCGGTGTGCGAAGACTAGCCGCGCGGCTCACGCACGCGAGCCAGCAGCAACCCCTGATTCACGGTTCCCACAGGTCCCCGCTCGTCGTAGATTCTGGTGACGGTGGTGCCCACGCCATCGGGACCATAGTTGGCCTCGGAGACGTGGCCCACCCACTCGCCGTACGGCACTGCGTGCAGGTACACCGTCATGTCCACATTCATCCACGTCCACTCGCGCGGATCCAGAATCTGGTTCAGCCCGTTGGAAATATCGACCGTTTTCATCAGCCGCACCCACGGGCTATCCTCTTCGCCGAGCACAACCGGTAAATTACTGCGCGACCAGTAGACGTGGTGGATCGGGCTGTCAAAGTCCCAGTGATGCTTAATCGCCTGCTCAGGGCGGTCGATCTGCACCACGTCGATGGAGTCAATGTAGCCCGAGCGCCAGAACTCCGTGAACTGCTCCGCGCGCACTCCATGTTCTGGTCCGGGAATATTCTCGGCGACGTGGCGCACCAGATCCACCGTGGAGTCCGACTTAATCCACCAGCCTGTTCCGCGGATAAACTCCCGGCCGTCGGCATCGGTAATCACCGTTTCTATGTAGCTGATGCGCTTGCCTCCGCGTAGCAGGCGAGAGGTGCACGTCAACTCGGAGAGGGGAACCGGGCCCAGAAGCTCCACGGTCATGCGGGAGAAGCGGCCGTGCACCATGTCCAGGCCGAATTCTTTGGCCGCCGCCTCAAGGTTCACGGCCACCAACGCAGCTGGGGGAGAGCCGTGTTGGAAACCGCCGCCGCCCCACGGGCTCTCGGTGTGAACGGTGGGCAGATACGTGGCGGTGAGGACCTGTTCGGCTTGATTGGCTGCGTCTGGGGCGGCTGCGTCTGAGGTGGCTGCATGAGGACTGTTGTTGAGGGAACTCTCTTGAGCCACGAAATAGGCCTGCTCAGCATTCTTGGGTTGTGACACGTTCGCTACCTTTCGCACGAAGTTGGTGTTGCAGTGGTGTTGTTTTGAACTTCTACATACATGTGACACTCCTCACCTTAGAAGCCGTTGGGCGCATTGTCTGCGATTCCCCTAAAATCGGACACATTATGAAGGCAATTGTGTGGGATATGGACGGAACGCTGGTGGACTCGGAGCCGTTGTGGGGGATCGCAACGTACGAGATGTCCGAGAAGATGGGTGCCCGCATCACCGAGGATGTCCGCGCACAGACAGTGGGGGGAACCACGGAGAACACGGTGCGCCTGTGTGCCGCGTTCAACGACCTCACGCTCACGCCCGAGGAGGAGGCGGACTGGGCGCAGTGGATGTTCGACCGAGTCGGCGAACTTCTATCCAAGGAGCTGGAGTTCCGGCCGAATATCCCGGAGCTCCTCGCCGAAGCGAACCAGCGGAACATCCCCATGGCGCTGGCCACTAACACCACGCGATCCCTCACGGCGCTGGCGCTGAACACCATCAACGAGGACCATTTCCACTTCACGGTCTGTGCCGATGAGGTGGATGCCGGCAAGCCCGCGCCAGATCTATATCTCACGGCGGCAAAGGCCTTGGGCGTGGATCCCGGCGATTGCCTGGTGCTCGAGGATTCCACCGCGGGAATGCAGGCGGGCCTCGCGGCCGGGTGCCGTGTGCTGGGTGTACCCACGGAGGATGACGTGGCAATTCCGGACGGTGTTCCCACGATCTCCGAGTTGGCGGGACAAAACACGCTGGCGGGAATGAGCATCGCGGATCTGGAGGATATGTTTGCGCGCATCGAGCCACTCGCCCCCAAAGCGGGAGGCATCGGCGCATCCTCAGCGTGAGCGTGGCAGAATAGATGACCGTGAGTGATTCCGCGAAAAATTCCGAGCAAAAGACATTCGAGTCTCTGTTTGCAGAGCTGGCCAAGAAGGCACAGGAGCGACCTGAGGGGTCCGGCACTGTTCAGGCCTTGGATAACGGTGTCCATTTCCAGGGCAAGAAAATCGTCGAGGAGGCCGGCGAGGTCTGGCTAGCCGCGGAGTACCAGTCCGATGAGGAGTTGTCCGAGGAGATCTCCCAGCTGATTTACTGGTTGCAGGTTGTCATGGTGGGCCGTGGGCTCACCCCTGAGGATATTTACAAGTATCTGTAATCCCCATCAAAGTTTTTAAGGAAACCACAGTAGATGTTGCGCGTTGCCGTCCCGAATAAGGGTTCACTGTCCGAAACTGCTACAGAGATTTTGAAGGAAGCCGGGTACGTCACCCGCGGCGATTCTAAGTCGCTCACCATCACCGATGACGCCAACGGCGTGGAGTTTTATTTCCTCCGCCCGAAGGACATTGCAATCTACATCGCCTCGGGACACTTGGACATCGGCATCACCGGCCGTGACTTGGCGGCGGATACGCGCGAGGAGGTCGACGAGCTGCTGCCGTTGGGCTTCGGCGCCTCCACGTTCCGTTACGCTGCGCCGGCGGGCGAGGACTGGTCGATCGAGAAGCTGCAGGGACGCCGTATCGCCACCAGCTATCCGAACTTGGTGCGCAAGGACCTGAATGCCCGTGGGATCGACGCCACAGTGGTGCGTTTGGACGGCGCGGTGGAAATTTCTATCCGCTTAGGTGTGGCGGACGCTATCGCCGATGTGGTGTCCACCGGCCGGACGTTGCGCAAGCAGGGTCTGGAGCCTTTCGGTGAGGCGCTGTGCACCTCCGAGGCTGTTATTGTGGGCCGGAAGGATGCCCCGGTTACGGACGAGATGAATGTGTTGATCAAGCGCATCGAGGGCATCCTGCACGCGCGGACGTACCTGATGTTGGATTACAACATTCCGGCGGACAAGCTGGAGGAAGCATCCCAGATCACTCCTGGTTTGTCCGCCCCGACGGTGTCCCCGTTGGCGAACGCAAACTGGGTGGCTGTGCGAGCGATGGTTCCTCGCAAGGAGGCCAACCACTTGATGGACAGGCTGTCCGCCATGGGGGCGAAGGCCATCTTGGCCTCGGATATTCGTATCGCTCGCATCTAGCCGCAGCCACTCGCCAGTGCCGCGGCTTATCCGAAGGTGAAGGAGTGGATGCTCATGCCCTCGGGCACCTTCAGCACCACTCGTCCGGTCTCCGGGCTTTTTGTATCAATCGCATTGATCGTCCCGTCGCGGGAGCTGAGCTTCATCGCCGTGTCATTGACCTGAATCTTGCCAGGCTGCGGTGCCTGGGAGTACACCAGCTGCACGGTGGAGGCGCGGTAGTTGAGCACCACCCAGGCATCCTTGCCAGCGGTAGCCTTTTCACCATCCAGGGTCCATGTCCCACCCAGGGCATAGCGCTGAGTAGCAACGCGCTGTACCGCATCCTGTGCACTTACACCGGCGGCGAAGTCGTGCTGACCGAGGCTGTACTCCTGCTCAGGGTTGAGCGCCGTATCGAAGAACTGTGCGCGTTCCACACCAATGTAGGTCTCTGGGTTGCGCCCTTGGACCAGGGCATTTCCTTTGTTTCCGCCGTGAATGTCCTCCACGGGCTCCGGAAGCTTCACGCCGGGATTGGCCTGCGTCAGCAGATCGCGCACCAGCTGTTCGGTCTCTCCATAGGCACCTTCGCCCTCGTGGATCTGCCGGACGTTGCCCTGTGCATCGACCAGGTAGTGTGCCGGCCAGTACTTGTTATTGAACTGCTTCCAGGTGCGGAAGTCGTTGTCCTGAGCCACAGGGTAGTGAATGCCTTGCTCCTGCACAGCGCGGGCAACATTCTGGGCATCGTGCTCGAAGGCATATTCCGGGGCGTGCACGCCGATGATCTCAAGGCCCGCGTCCTTGTAGCGGTCGTAGAGCTTCGTGACGTGTTCGTTGGCGCGCTGGCAGTTGATGCAGGCAAAGGCCCAGAAGTCGATCAGAGTGACGGTCTTGTTGGTCCGGGGATCGATCGGGTGATCCGTATTGATCCAGTTCGTCAGGCCTTTCAGCTCTGGCACCTCGCCGCAGTCTTGAGCGATATGAGCTGCGGTCATTCGGCAGTCCTCCAGCGCACCGTGTCCGCCCGCACCCGTGGCATGACGCAGTGCGGATTGGGTGGATTCGTTGGAGTTGAACTTCTCCTGCGCCGTGGCCGTCCAGTCCGGCAGCGAACGCTGCAACGCGGCAGGCGCATCCAAAGCGATCGCCAGGGCCAGCACCATCACCAGCGCGCCCGCCGCCTGGCTGATGCGCGTGCGGTGCTTCCGGACAATCTGGGCGCGTTGGCTGAGCGCGGAACCGGCCGTCGCCAGGAAGAACAGCGGGGTACATGCACCCGCAGCAAAGCTGACGGTCAGGGCGATGGTTTGCCAGCCAATGTCGCCGGTAGCACCGGCAACGGTGATCGCGGCCAGCACAGGCCCAGCACAGGGAGCGTACACCAAACCCAGAGCCAAGCCCACGCCGAAGCCGGACCCGGAACGGCGAGTGAGGGCGTCGAGTTTCTTAGAATGCGGAAGGTAGGTGAAGGGGCGCTCCAGGAGCTCGCCCACGCGCGGGATGAACATGCCCAACCCCACAAGCACCAACAGAATCACACCAGCCCAGCGCAACGTGGCCGTCGGCAGCCCCAGAGCGTGGAGGATGATGGTTCCCACCAACGTGGTGAGGGCGAAGCTTAACGCAATGCCCGTGGCCACCAACACGGGCTTACGCCGCTGATCCGCCGAGACGGCAAGAACAACGGGGAGCACCGGCAGGATGCACGGAGATACGCCCGTCACCAGTCCGCCGATAACCCCAATGAGAATATATTCCCAGATCACAGTAGTGTTTCTCCATTTCTTGTTCAGTGCTTCAGTGAGCGCGCATGGATTGTTTCGCGCGGCATTCAGCGCACCGGGCGCTGGCGTGTTAGTCACAGGCACTGTCATCAAGCACTACGGAGCGACACGGCGTAGGGATTGTGGGGGTAGCGAATACCGGACGAGCAGCACCGGAGCGGGGGCAGGCTTCACCCACCCCCGTAAAGAAAAATAAAAAATATCCAATCCACCCCACCCCTGTGCTCCGTATGGACTCATGAAGCCTCCGGAGGGAGCACACCCCTCGCGAGCTTTGTCTCACACAATGCCTCTACGTGAGGCACCTACCGAAAGGACTACACAATGAACAATTCTGTCCACCGCACTGGAGTTCGCGTTCTGGCCGTTGCTGTCATGGCAACCGTTGGTTTGGGCCTGGCAGCCTGCAACGACAGCAAGGATGACTCCAAGATGGAGTCCAGCACCAGCTCCGAAGCTCCAATGATGAGCGAAAGCGACAAGATGTCCGACAGCTCCGAAACTCCGATGATGAGCGAGATGAGCGACAAGATGTCTGACAAGTCCGAGGAGGCCATGAAGGACAAGGACAACATGATGTCCGAGAAGTCCGACGAGCCTGCCATGACCGACAAGATGTCCGACAAGATGGGCGAGATGACCGAGAAAATGGGTGAACAGGCCGACAAGATGGAACAGAAATAGCCACAGTAGCGCTATTATCTGAATCTATGTCCTTATCCCCACCTACTCGCACGGAGCAGATGCCCTCCTTGGAGGATCTTCTGGTGCGCGTTCAACGTGGGGATAAGCATGCCTTTTCCTTGTTCTACGACGCCCTCGCGCCGCGAATCTTGGGCCTGTGCGTCCATGTGCTGCGTGACCGGGCTATCGCGGAAGAAGTGACCCAAGAGGTGTTCATTGAACTGTGGAACAATGCGTCCCAGTTCGATGCACGCCAGGGCTCCGCGTCCAGTTGGGCGTTTCGCTTGGCGCGCCTGCGATCCATTGATCGCTTGCGTTCCTGGCAGGCCAGCCAGCAACGCGATGATCGCGAGTACCGCCTAGATAGCGCTCGCGCGCACAGCTCGGTGGAAGATCAAGCACTCACGGCGGTCGAGCACGACCGTCTGTCGCACGCCATTGTCGCTATTGGGGAGCCTCATTCCACCGCCGTCCGCCTGGCATACTTTGGCGGTTTGAGCAGTAGGGAAGTGGCCGAAACCACCGGAGTGGCAGTGGGAACTGCAAAAACACGTATCAGGGATGGGCTGAAGAAACTGAAGGCAGCACTTCGCAGCGACGCTCAGGAAGGAGGAACGCGATGAACGCTTCTCATGATGATTCTGCGTATCCGGCCCCGCGCTCGCTCCGCGACTGGGATCCGGAGTTGGAGGAGCTCATCGGTTATTCCGTGACCCCCGTGGAGCCATCCGCTGAGTTGAAGGAGTCCCTTTTCGACGCGCTTCCTGACCGTCAGGATCCGGAAGCGCAGGCCGCAGGCGCGAAAGACTCCGCAGCACACGACCTCACAGCGCAGGATAGCGAGTCTGCTGGTGACGATCGGACGGTCGTCGACCTTGACAGCAGGAGGCCGTTCCGTGGGGCTCGATGGGCGGTGGGTGCCGCGGCGGCGTCGGTATTGCTCATCGTGGGAGGGACAACGATCTGGAGCCCTCAGGATACGGCGACCAACACAACCCAGCACGAAGCAGCGGGTGAGGTCATTCAAGGCGACGCGGCGCACGACGTCATGGATTCGATCATGGCGGCGCATGACGTGCGATCCACGTCGATCAACGCCGACGGGGCGAATCTGGACGTGGTGGTGTCCCACTCGATGGGCAAGGGCGGCGCGATGGTCAACGGCTTCTCCGCGGTCGATAAAGGTATGGGTGCACAAGTATGGTCCATCGACGAACACGGCCGAGCACGATCCGCCGGCGTGATCGCGCAAGAGCCGCATAGCGACGTCTGGATGCCTCTACCAGCAGATACGATGAGCGTAATGGTCACGGAAGAGCCCGTGTCCGGCTCGCACGAGCCGTCTGGCGAAATTTTGGCTGAGCAAAAACTCTAACGCTGTTAGGGTGGGGATACTAGCCAACACAACGAAAGTTAGGATCCCCGCAATGGCCGAAGACTACGAGGTAGGCACCTCACCCACGTACCGAGCTCATCCCGGCGAGAAAGCAGGCAAGGGCCAAGATCAAGATTCCAGCGTGCGGCGCAACACCCCGCTGGTCTCCTCCACAGACATCGTCACGTCCGCGGAGACGCACTCTCTGGAAGCCCGCTCATCCAACAATTTCCGCACCGAAGAGGACCTGCTGGGAGAGCTGGATATTCCCGTCGACGCCTACTACGGCGTGCATACGCTCCGCGCAGTCGATAATTTCCAGATTTCCCGTACCACCATCAATCAACTTCCCGAATTCATCCGTGGAATGGTCATGGTGAAAAAGGCGACTGCGCTGGCCAATAACGAGGTGGGGGCATTGTCTGATGACAAGAAAAATGCCATTGTGTGGGCCTGCGACCAGGTGCTGGAGAACCACCGTGCCATGGATCAATTCCCCATTGATGTTTTCCAGGGTGGCGCGGGAACGTCCGTCAACATGAATACCAATGAGGTGATTGCCAACCTGGCGCTGGAATATATTGGCGAACCCAAGGGATCCTATGACGTGATTCACCCCAACGATGATGTCAATATGTCCCAGTCCACGAACGACGCCTATCCCACCGGATTCCGGCTGGGACTGCATTTCGCGATCGACCAACTGATTATGCATCTAGAGGGATTGCGGCGTGCTTTCGAGGCCAAGGGGCGCGAATTCAAACACATTCTGAAAATGGGACGCACGCAGCTCCAGGATGCAGTTCCCATGTCCTTGGGGGATGAGTTCAAGGCATTCGCAAACAACCTCTCGGAGGAAAAGCTGCAGCTCCAGCGAGCTCAGGCACAGTTGCGTGAGGTCAACATGTCCGGCACCGCGATCGGAACCGGGGTGAATACGCCTCCCGGATATCAGGATGCTGTGATCAAACACCTCAGTGAGGTCACCAAACTGGAGATTGTTCCCGCATCCGACCTGATCGAGGCGACCAGCGATACAGGTGCGTATGTCAACGCACATGCGGCAATGAAGCGAGTGGCGATGAAGCTGTCGAAGATCTCGAATGACCTGCGCTTGTTGTCCTCCGGTCCGCGTGCCGGGCTCAACGAGATTAATCTGCCTCCGCGGCAAGCAGGATCCTCCATCATGCCCGCCAAGGTCAACCCGGTGATCCCGGAGGTTGTGAACCAGATCGCCTTCAAGGTGTTCGGTAATGATGTGACCGTATCTATGGCGGCGGAGGCAGGGCAGCTTCAGCTGAATGTGATGGAGCCTGTCATTGCGCAGTGCGCCTTTGAGTCGGTGCGCTTCCTGGCTCGCGCGTGCACCACGCTGCGGACGCTGTGCGTGGTGGGCATCACCGCCAACGAGGACGTCTGCCGCGAGTTCGTCGAGAATTCTATTGGAATTATCACTTATTTGAACCCCCTGATCGGCCACCACAACGGTGATCTGATCGGTAAGGAGGCCGCGGCAACTGGCAAGTCAGTCCGTGAATTGGTGCTGGAAAAAGAACTTCTTGACGAAAAAACCCTGGATGACGTGCTCTCTCCTGAGAACCTATTGAACCCCCGTTGGCAAGGCAAGAAAAAATAGGAAAAATTTTTTGCCAAAGGTATTCCCTTCCGTATGTAGTTTGGTTTAAGATACCTTCCGTGAGGTAAAACTGGGGCTGAGCACCCGTTCAGCCCCAGCTCACACCGCTGATATCTAGGTTAGATTCAGCACGCTGAAGGGGGTTGCCATGACCACACCGCTTTGGGGAAAGCACGTGGTCACAGGAGTTGCCATCACCACACCGATGGCGCTCCTGGTGGCTGGGTGTGGGGAGGATGCTAAGTCCACCCCGCACCCAGCCCGGCAAGGCGTCGGCCTCGTCTCTCAACAAGACGGGGGCACGCGCAGCCTCGCTGCTCGAGCATCGACGCCTCAGCGCGATACTGAAGGGGAACACTGGTGGTCCGCGGATCCTACGGATCCGTGGGACACACCGGTGTATAAACCGCAGCGCTTCACCGGCAAGCCGCTGGCGCTGCAGCCACTGTTGGGGGACGAGATTAAGGAGGTACTTACAGAAGAACAGATCTGTGTGACCCGCAAGTTGTGGAGCGGCTCGAGGCCATCGGAATCGAGCCTGCTTCACAACTTCGGTTCAACACACCACAGGTCTGCATCTTCAGCTATGACTATTTTCAAGAATACTGAAGGGGGATCACTACACATGGATACTGAAGGGGAACCGGAATGATGCTCGAGTTAAACCACGCTGATACGCGTTCCGTATTAGGAAGGATCAGCACCGCGACTCACAACGGTCAATGCGTTGAGAGTCAGCTGAACTGAGCTCATTAAAAGGAGGATGCCATGACCACAACGCTTTGGGGAAAGCACGTGGTCACAGGAGTAGCCATCATCATCTCGATGGCGCTTCTGGTGACTGGGTGCAGCGCGGACATTTCGTCCAACTCTCACCCAGTCGGGCACAGCGTCAGCCCCGTCTCTCAACAAGACGGGGATGCGCGCAGCAACGCTGCTCGCGATTCGACGCTACAGAATGATACTGAAGGGGAACTGGAATGATGCTCGAGTTCAGCCATGCCGATATGAGTTCTGCGCTCAGATCAAAAATCGGCACCGCTCACAGCGCTCGCTGTCCTGACAAGCAACTGGACTCAGCTCATTAAAAGGAGGATGCCATGACCACAACGCTTTGGGGAAAGCACGTGGTCACAGGAGTAGCCATCATCATCTCGATGGCACTCCTGGTGACTGGGTGCAGCGCGGATACTTCGTCCAACTCTCACCCAGTCGGGCACAGCGTCAGCCCCGTCTCTCAACAAGACGGGGACGCGCACAGCAATGCTGCCCGCGAATCGACGCCACAGAAAGATACTGAAGGGGACATCTGGTTTGACGCGGAACCCACGGATCCGCTGGACAAACTGGTCTATAAATCGCAGCGCTTCATCGGCAAACCGCTCACACTGCGACCACTAGAGGGGGACGACCTAAGGGAGGAGTTTAAAGGAAAACCAGACCTGTGTGACCCACAGATGTTGGAAAGGCTCGGAGAAATCGGGATCGAGCCCGCTTCACAACTTCGGTTCAACACACCACTAACACTGACATGCAACCTGTGGATTGACCTTCAAGAACTGATCATGCACATCATTTCGCGGAACTATCAAGTAGGGGATCTCTCGGAGATGGCGTACGAAAAACTAGGTAAAGACCAATACATGCTTAACCCAATCTTCGAGGAACTTACCTGCGCCGCCACAGGATACGTGGATCCACACATGTTTGAATACTTCGCCATTCAAACCGTAGGAGGACCACGCACAGACGAACAGTGCCAAAAGGCGCTCAAGATTCGTCAAATTTTTAAGAATATTGAAGGGGGAACATCGCACATGACGATCGAAGGGGAACCAAAATGATAATCGAGTTCAATAAGGCTGATATGAATTCTGTACTCCGACGAATCACCGCCGCCGTTACCGAGATGTCGATGGCCAAGCGTGCCACACTATCTCCGGGAAAATACACGCAATCACCGACACTCAACGCTGCTTTTAGCCAGCACCTGTCTACATTATTTGGCCAGACAGGGGCACTTTTTGAGGTTGTAGAAAAGCTCGCACTAGATGCTCAATGGCTTCGAGCGGTTTTTAAGGTCCACACTGAGGTGTTCGCCGAGCAAGAGGCTGACTCCGCATTCGTCCTGAACCGGATCTACAATGGATCAGATCCATTCCTCAACATGGGACTGTCCAAGGTAATCCCACAACGAGATCTTGAGCCAATTCACAATCTCACCTACACAACTCCACCAGGAGTGGCAGAAGCGACCATGCCCCTCCAAGCCCTCATCGCGATGTTCACCTCGGATGACGCAGCACCGTTGATGGTGGCAGAGCAATGGCGTTCAAGTGGAAACCAATTAGAGACGGCGCTGCAGGACCTTCATAACGCGTCCACATCTATTGGGCTTAGCTTGAAGGGTTTGTCCTTCGATGCTGCACGCAGTGCCATCCAGGACATCACGTCCATGGGAGAGATCGTGGTTGCGAACGCCCGGATCATGGAGCAGTCGGTACGGCAGTTCCCTGTGGTTCGAGCAACCAACCTTTCTGCGCTCCAGGCAATTCAAGCCTCCACTGCGGCAATTCCCGAGCAAGCAGAACGGATCGCTGCCGAACAAGCTGCCGTGGCGACCTACGTCACCTCCACGCTGCAGCCCTCACTCGAGCTCGTGAAACCGCCTGTTGTCAATCTTGGAGTTCCGGTAGCCGGGCACACAGGAGGGGGTTCCCTGTCTGCCTACGCATCGGGCACCGCCAGCGGCCCAGTTGGTATCCATCACATCGGAGGCAATCTCTCGCAGGCCGCCGCATCCGACGGATCCCAGGCATTTTCTAGCCGAGTAGCAGATGCCGCTCAAGCCGCGGGGCATGGGAATGCGAACGCGGCGCAGGCAGCTACCGCTCCATCCAACACCCCAGTTCAAGTGCCTGCTGCGGCAGCACACGTGAATCCGTCCGGGACGGTTTCCGCCGCTGGGGCTGGCGCTCACGCAGGAACACCCACTCCCGCGATGGGACTCGGCGCCCACGGAGGCGGGCTCCATGCTTCCGGGCAGGGACAAGCCGTGGCGACTCACGCTGCGAGCACTCACAACCTCACGCATGCTATGGCACCCGTGGGACATGCGAACTCCCAGCTTGGGGTGCGCATGCACCAAGAGGGAACGGCCCATAAGCATCCGTCGTCCAACGCGATGAAGGGAGCTGCACCTGGAAAGCCAGCCCCCACACCGTCCACGGGTGTGGGGCCAACGCCCGGGTTCGGGGGCGCGCCACACAATCAGTTTGCTCAGGCAGGACAGAGGTTTGGGTCACCGCGCCTTCCTCAGCTTCCGTACTCGGCGACCAACATGATGAACGGGCAGAGCGCTGGAATGATGAACGGGCAGGGTACCTACGCAGGCACTGGTGGACAGACTGGTACAGGCACTGGTGTTCGGGGCGGCACATCTGCCATGATGTCGCCCGGCGCGGGCGGGCCTGCTAATCGCTCTGCACTGTCCATGGGAGGCAATGGCGGTTCATCCAGAGCTACATCTGGGTTCGGCAGCTTTGCTGGAGCTGGCATGGGCCGCGGATCGGGGGCTCAATCGTCGTCTAACGCTGGCTCATCGTTGAAGGCTAACTCCGTAGTTCGGGAGTACTTCCTGCGGGAGTTCATGGGGAAGCGGGACACGAAGAGAACCGTCAATAGAGTGATCACGCGGGGTTAAAAGCCTCCGGGGCGGACCCCACTGATCGCTCACCGGTTCACTTCACGGATCCGGGCCCTGGCTCGGATCCGCTGAGTCCCTTTTGGTTAGAAACCTTCTGGAGCGCCGGGATATTCCGGTGGTGTCCCGTCAAAGGCGGGGCACAGCTCCTGGAAGGAACACCATCCGCACAGCTTGGACGTCTTAGGCTGGAAGTTTCCAGACCGGACATCCGCAGAGATCTGATCCCACAGGGTCCCCAGATCTCGTTCAAAGTAGTTCAACTCCGCAGGAGTAGGTGTGAGAACCATGTCATCGGCCACCTTAAGGTACATCAGCCGAAGCTGAGCCGGAATCTCACCCATCATGCGCCACCACACCAGCGCATAAAACTTCATCTGAAACAGAGCCGATTCCGCAAAGCGCGGGATCGGCTTCTTCCCTGTCTTATAATCCACCACGCGAACAGCACCGGACTCCGCTACATCAACACGGTCGATGAATCCACGCACGGGCACACCATTCGGCAACGTGAAGTCCACATACTTCTCGCACTCGTGCGCATCGAAGCCTTGGGGGTTCTCCATCCGAAAGTAACCCTTGACCAGCTCCCGGCATTCCACCAGAAAAGCCAGAGTGTCCTCCTCGGTATCTGGAACAAGCTCCAGCAGTTCCGGCTCTTTGTCTGTCATCTTTGCCCATTCGGGCTTCAGCATCTTCACGGCCACAGGGTAGGTACGCTCGTCGCGCTGAAGCTGATGCAGATTCTCCAGGACAGCGTGCACCAGCGTGCCCTTCACCTGAGCGAGAGTCGAGGGCTCAGGCAACTTATCAATGGCACGGAACCTATACAGCAATGGACACTGCTTGTAGTCACTCGCGCGAGAGGGGGAGAGAGCCAGCTTTGTTTTCACCTTCTCCACACTAATACATCCCGTCCCAGGCCCTATCTCCACTGCGCACGTAGGGGCGGTGTCTCAGAACGTCGACTCGATGACAAGGAGATTTTCGTTTGCGCTGGTCAGAGAGTTTCGCGAAAATCTGGAGGCGATCGAGTCGACGTTCTCAGACACCGCTGTTTGTAGAGACGTCTTGGATGTGAAGAGGACCTGGATGGAGAAAAGGCTTGTATGTAAAGACGCCCTACATGCAGAGAAGCCTGCAGACAACATCACAAGAAAACTGCAAACAGCATCACACGCCAGCATCACAAAGGCAGGCCATGCTTCCGCCTGTGGCGCCTGACAAGCTGATTCGCAGCAGCGCACACCAAGATCACCAGGAATATCCACGCCACGGAGGTCAGCTGGTAGTGGTGATACATCAAAGCCCCCACAATCGCCCCGGTAGACAAAGAGATCCACAGCGCCAGATGCAGAATCCAGACCAGGTGCTTGCCACCAAAGAACGCGTCCACGAAGCGTTGCCCCATCTTCACCAACGTGCCTGTCATGTAGGTAAGGGGAATGGAGACTTCTCCATTGCGTTCAAACACACTGTTCATCATGCCGATGCCCACGGACAGGCTGAGGATCGCGATGTGTTCCATGTCTGCCAGGATCAGCAGCGTGGTGATCCCAAACACCGCAGTGATGCTCCACATCACCGCCTCGCGACCGCGGTACACATCCCACGTCCTAGTACTCAGGCGGGTAATGAGCGCTCCAGTCATCACGCCGATCAGAAACAGGATGATGCACGAGCCCGCCAGCGTAGCCTGGTTTACGTTCCCTTCCACCAGCGAGGTTGCCGAGCGCGTGGTATTGCCGGACATGAAGGACAGGAACACGCCGCCAAGATGGATGAATCCCACCGAGTCCACGTACCCCGCAACGAAGGTAAGGGCCAGGGCTAGGATGCGTTCTCCCAGGCGGAAGTTGATCATCGGTTGTGTCCTTTACATGTCTGCTACATGTCAGCCGGTGTATTCATGTCTGCTGGTGTATTCACCGACGGCAGATACTTTAGCGGTATTGCCTGGTCGTGGACAATGCTTGAACCCGTGGATCGCCCCCGCCAGCGCACATCGCGGCTGGGGCAACTAGGATCAGAGGGTACGTACTCTCTATCAGCGAAGGACTTTCCACCGTCATGGCTTATTCTGGACCTTTTCAGGCTGGCGATCGTGTTCAATTGACGGACGCTAAGCGGCGGCATTTCACTATTACGTTGGAGGAAGGCCAGAGCTTTTTCACGCATAAGGGCGAGATCAAGCATGACGAGATTATTGGCTCTGACGAGGGCACGGTGGTGACCTCGTCCACGGGCGCTGATTATCTGTGCTTCCGGCATCTGTTGGTGGATCATGTGTTGTCGATGCCGCGTGGTGCTGCGGTGATTTATCCTAAGGATGCGGCGCAGATCCTGGTTGAGGGTGATATTTTCCCTGGTGCGACGGTGTTGGAGGCGGGCGCTGGTTCTGGCGCTATGTCGACGTGGCTGCTACGTGCGGTGGGCGAGCGGGGGAAAGTTATTTCTTATGAGATCCGTGAGGATCATTTGGAGTATGCCGAAAGTAATGTGCGTGAGTATTTCGGCGGCCATCCCGAGAATTGGGATGTGCGTTTGGGGGATTTGAAGGGCGTGACGAAGGCTGATGTGGGGGAGGTTGACCGTGTGTTGCTGGATATGTTGGAGCCGTGGGAGATGTTGGACACGGTGAAGGATGTTCTTATTCCTGGTGGGGTGTTTATGACGTATGTGGCGACGGTGCCGCAGTTGATGAAGGTGATGGAGGGGATTCGCGAGCTGGGTTGTTTCACGGAGCCGAAGGCGTGGGAGTCTTTGGTGCGTGAGTGGAAGGTGGAGGGTTTAGCGACGCGCCCTGAGCACCGGATGAATGCCCATACTGCCTTTTTGATTTTAGCCCGACGCCTAGCTGATGGTGTGACCGCGCCGCGCCCTCAGCGGAGGGCGCGGCGCTAGGCGTGGGCGCTGCCGCCTGAGGTTTTTCGTTTTCATTACTTTTACCGTTTTTTGTTCCGTTGGTTTTCGACATTATTTTCTTCCCATTTGAGAGGGGTTGTACTCCACGATGACTGAGACTTTTCACAGTGACCCGAAGGATTCTTCTTCTGAGTCTGAGGGACCGCGTTCGGTTCGTGAGCTTCAGATCGCGAACCGGACGTTGGGTGCGCGTAATGCCAAGTTGGTAGAGATGTTGAAGTCCAGCCGGGAGAAGTTGGAGGAGATGAATAGCCGGCTGGAGGCGTTGGCGGAGCCTCCGAACACGTATGGGACGTTGTTGGAGGTGAATCCAAAGGGCTTGACGGCCGAGGTGTTTACGGCGGGTCGGCGTATGCGTTTGCAGGTGTCTCCGCTGGTGGAGCGGTCGAGTTTGATTCCTGGTTCGACGGTGCGTTTGGGGGAGGGCCAGCAGGTGGTGGAGGCCTCAGGCTATGAGGATTCCGGCGATGTTGCCCAGGTTGTGGAGATCGTGGGCGAGCGGTTGATTGTGGCCGATAAGTTGGGCGAGGAGTCCGTGGTGAAGGCTGCGGGGCGTTTGCGTGAGGATGTGTTGAATAAGGACATCACGCCGGGCCAGTCGGTGATTGTGGACCGTAAGTCCGGGTGGGCTTTTGAGGCTGTGTCGCGCACTGAGGTCACGAGTCTGGTGTTGGAGGAAGTGCCGGACATTAACTACTCGGATATTGGTGGTTTGTCGCGTCAGATTGAGCAGATTCGCGATGCGGTGGAGCTGCCGTTTTTGCACCCGGAGGTGTACACGGAGTACGGTTTGCGGCCTCCGAAGGGCGTGTTGTTGTATGGCCCTCCGGGTAATGGAAAGACGTTGATTGCGAAGGCTGTAGCGAATTCTTTGGCAACGTCTGTGGGGGATTCGGATGTGAGCTACTTCCTGAACATTAAGGGCCCTGAGCTGTTGAATAAGTTTGTGGGCGAGACGGAGCGGCAGTTGCGTCAGATTTTTGAGCAGGCTCGGCGTGCGGCGAGTTCTGGCCGTCCGGTGATTGTGTTTTTCGATGAGATGGAGGCTCTGTTCCGGACGCGTGGCACGGGCGTGTCTTCGGATATGGAGTCCACGGTGGTTCCGCAGTTGCTGGCGGAATTGGATGGTGTTGAGGGGGTGGAGAATGTGATCGTTATTGGTGCGTCGAATAGGGAGGAGTTGATTGATCCTGCTATTTTGCGCCCGGGTCGTTTGGATGTGAAGATCCGTATCGAACGTCCCGACGCCAGCGCGGCATCCGATATCCTCTCGAAGCATTTGACGGCGGATACCCCCATTCATCCTGCGCTGCTGGAGGAGTACGGGTCTCCTGAGGCCGCGGCGGATGCTCTTCGCCAGGAGATTGTGCGCCAGGTGTTTATTCAGGACGATGAGCACCGGTATGTACGTCTGCACTTTGCCGATGGCACTGCCCAGGACTTGTATTGGTCCGACTTCCTGTCAGGAGCGATGCTGGCCAACATCGTGGATCGCGCGAAGACCTTGGCGGTCAAAGAGGCGATCGGAAATGCGCATGATGCTGCGTCGGAGTCGGGGGAGCGCGCCCCGCACGGTCTGACGTTTGAGCACATTACTGCGGCGGTCGCGAAGGAGGCTCATGACAATGAGGACCTTCCGGATACCACGAATCCTGCGGAGTGGGCTCGGATTTATGGCCATACGTCCAAGCGCGTGGTGGACATGTCTTTGTTCTAGGAACGGCTGAGTTAGAAGGGAAGTCCCATGGGGCGTCACATCATTGGTTCGGAAACGGAATACGGAATTGTGGCTGTGGATGATCCGGACATCAGTCCGATCATCACCAGCACCCAGGCTGTTGTTGCCTATGCGGATACTAGCGGCCAGGGGATTAACCGCCGAACGCGCTGGGATTACGAGAATGAGTCTCCACTGCGGGATCTTCGCGGTTTTGATTTGCGGCGTTATCGTTCGGGTGCGGCGCCGGTGATGGATCCGAATGCAATTGGTGCGGCGAATGTGATTACTGGTTCCGGCGCGCGCTTTTATGTGGACCATGCCCACCCGGAGTATTCCTCGCCAGAGACCACGAACGCCTATGACGCCGTGGTGTGGGATAAAGCGGGGGACGTGATTATGCACCAGGCAGCTCAGGCCTCGGGACAGGTGGACGGGCAGCCAGAGCTGAAAATCTACAAGAATAATGTGGATGGAAAAGGTGCGTCCTATGGCTCTCACGAGAATTATCTGTTCCCCCGCGACGTTGATGTGCAACGCATGCAGCAGGCATTGATTCCTCACTTTGTGACGCGCCAGATTTTCACCGGCGCAGGACGAGTGGGCCTGGGTGCCACAGGGGGCACGGAAGGCTTTCAGATTTCCCAGCGTGCGGATTATATCGAGACGGACATTTCCCTGGAAACCACGCTGAACCGTGGAATTATTAATACGCGCGACGAGCCGCACGCAGATGCCGATCAGTGGCGCCGTTTGCACGTCATTATTGGCGACGCCAACATGTCCGAAACCGCGGCCTACTTGAAGTTCGGTACGACTGCGTTGGTGCTGGCCGCGGTCCAGCACGGTGCGGACTTTTCCGATCTGGCGCTGCTGGACCCTGTTCCAGCCGTTCAGCAGGTCAGTCGGGACTTGAGCGTGTCCGAAGAGCTGAAATTCTACGGCAATCGCTCCATGACTGCGATCCAGGTGCAGCGCGAGATCCTGTCCCGCGTGGAGTCCACGCTGGACAACGCGGGTTGGTTCGGTGTTCCCATGGCTGAGGACGACGATCGCCAGGTCCTGCGCCTGTGGGCCCAGATCTTGAATGACTTGGAGCGCGACCCCCTGTCCACTGCGGATCGGCTGGATTGGACGGCGAAGCTGGCGCTGCTCAACGCTTACCGCGCTCGAGGTGTGGAGTGGTCGGACCCGCGGATGGCTCTGGTGGATATTCAGTACAGCGATATTGATCCTGCTCGTGGGCTGTATTACGCCTTGGTGCGTAAGGGACGTATGCGCACGCTGGTGTCCCAGAAGGACATCGATCACGCGGTGGTGTGCCCACCGCGTGATACCCGCGCCTGGCTGCGCGGGCAGCTGGTGGGTGCCTATTCCCAGCAGGTACTGGCCGCGAACTGGGACTCCATTGTGTTGGACACCCCGTGGCAGGACCATCAGGCCACCCGCGTTCTCCTGGACCAGCCCGTGGGCTTTACTCACCGCGAGGTGGGGGATTTGTTCCCGTGCTATTCGTCCAGCGCGCCGGCGTCGGACTCCATTAGCCCCCTGGAGGAGGTAGTTCACGGCATCGCCGCGGCACAACCCACCAAGGTGGTCGGTGTGGGCTAGAGTACACTTGTGCTATTGGCGTGGAATAAACATGGGAAGGAGCGCACACCATGACGACAGGTGGATCTGGACAGGTCAACGCCGGCGGCAGTCGCGGCGATAATGACAGCATTTTTGACCCGAATTCCGTCACGGGTGGCCAGGAGAACCTGAAGGTTTCCGGCACCGATGATCTTTTAGATGAGATCGACGGATTGCTGGAAAGCAACGCGGAGGAGTTTGTGCGCTCCTATGTTCAAAAGGGCGGGCAGTAGGAATCTCTGAAGCTGTGTCCTCTGTATCTGTATCCGGCGCCCACATTCGGCGAATCATGGGTGTAGAAACCGAATACGGCATCACCAATGTGCTGAATTCTTCTCGCCGACTGGGCCCGGATGAAATTTCGCGTCAGCTGTTTGCTCCGATTGTGGAGCAGCATCGTTCGTCCAACATCTATGCGGATAACGCCTCCCGGCTGTATTTGGACGTGGGCTCTCACCCGGAGGTTGCTACGGCGGAGTGCGACTCGCTGCACCAGCTGATCGCGCACGACCGCGCGGGCGACATGATGGTGCACGACCTGGCCGTGCGCGCGGAGGAGGCCTTGGCTGCCAAAGGCGTGGGCGGGTCGGTGTACCTGCTAAAGAACAACACGGATTCCTTGGGCAATTCCTACGGCTGCCACGAGAACTACCTGGTGGGGCGCGACGTGTCCCTCAAAGGTCTGTCCCGCCAGCTTCTGCCGTTTCTGGTGACGCGCCAGCTGTTGTGCGGCGCGGGCAAGCTGGTCACGCCCTCGATGGGAACCCCGAACGACCAGGTAGAGGCCGGCTTCAGCATGAGCCAGCGCGCCGATCACATGTGGGAGGGTGTGTCCAGCGCCACCACGCGGTCGCGCCCGATTATCAATACTCGCGATGAGCCGCATGCGGATTCCTCTCGCTACCGGCGCCTGCACGTGATCGTGGGAGACTCCAACATGTCGGAGGTGACGACGGCACTGAAGATCGGTTCCACACTGCTGGTGTTGGAGATGATCGAGGCTGGCGTGGCGCTTCCGAACTTCGAGATGGCCAATGAGATTCGCTCTATCCGCGACGTCTCTCGTGACTTCACAGGCACAGTGGAGCTGAACCTGCGCGGGGGCGGGGTAGCCACACCGTTGGAGATCCAGCGTGCGTTCTTGGATGCCGCGCTATGCTGGCTGAAGGACCGTCCGGAACCTGAGCAGGATGAACACGGCCGGTGGCTGGGAACTCCTGCCGCACAGTTGCTGCCAGTGGTGGATCTGTGGGGCCGTGTTCTTGACTGCTTCGACAGCGGGGATTTCTCTCCCGTCGCGACCGAGGTGGACTGGGTGATCAAGAAGACGCTCATGGACCGCATGGCCGAGCGCAATAATCTGGACGCCTGTGATCCCCGCCTGGCGCAGGTGGATCTGACCTATCACGATATTCACCCTGATCGCGGCCTGTTCCATGTCCTCGCCAAGCGTGGGTTTGCCAAGACGCTGCTCACGCAGGAGGAGATTCGGCATGCGCAGGCCCATGCGCCGGAAACCACCAGGGCGGCTCTGCGAGGCGCATTTTTGAGGGCCGCTCGCGATAACAATGTGAGCATCACGGTGGACTGGACCCGGCTGAAAATCAACGGCGAAGGCGGCTGGGAAACGATGCTGGGTGATCCTTTTGCCCACATCAATAGCGATGTGGATGAAATGGTGCTGAGCATGTGTAGTTTCGGCGCTCAGGATTCGCACTGTAAGGACTGTGGCTTGGATTTCGAAGATAAGATCAGCGGAATCCTCAACGGCGGCGGCAATAAGGTGTGCCTGCGAACCCCTACGCATTTGGATCTGTCCTAGGCTGGGAAAACTCATGAATGCTAATCAGCCTGTCGCTGTGACGTGGGAAGAAGGCGCTGAGCGCCTCTTCAACCTGGTTATTGCGTTGATTAATTATGGTCCCCGCAGCGTGACCTGGATTCTGGAGAATGTGGACGGCTATAAGCGCCCGGCGCGCGAGGTCAACCGCCACACCCAGGAACAGATGCTGCGTCGCGATCGGGCCACGTTAGCGCGGGCGGGGGTGCACATCACCACCACGCTCACAGAGGTGGAGGATGACTCGTTTGCCGTCTCTGGCCGTTCGTCGCGCAAGGAATCTGTGTGGAGCATTAGCCGCGAAGATTTTGAGCTTCCCGATATTGAATTCACGGATGCCGAGGCTGAGGTCATTAGTGCCGCGGGCCTGTGGGCTCATTCCAAGAATATGAGCACGGCAGCGCAATCTGCGTATGCGAAATTATCCGCGCTGGGAATAAGCCGCACAGATTCCTCCATGGTGTTATCCAATGTTCCGGATATGACCACGCTGGATGCTGACAGTCTGGATGCGATGTTCCGGGGGCTGGATGAGCATAAGGTTATCGAGTTTTATTACTACCCGTCGCTGGTTGAGGAGCCGGTGGAGCGCCGTTTGGAACCATGGGCCTTCGGCGCCATCGGCGGGAAGATGTACCTGACGGGTTTTGATGTGGATCGCGGCGCGCAGCGCACGTTCCGCCTGTCCCGGATTGACTCTATCGAGGTCACGGACACTCCCGGCCAGCAGGAAGTGCCTGGGGGCACGCCGATGGAACTGATCGAACAGGGACTGGCCCGCACGGGTCAGCGTGTGACGGTCACCGTGGAGTTCCCGGGCCCCGGCGCGCAGGAGCTCAAGGCGATGTGCAATGCCGACGGGACAATCGGCCCGATCGATCGGGATACGATTGTCCGTGCTGCGGCAAGTTATGCCCCCGACGCCGTGGTCACCGCGCCGCCTGATGTTGTCGCAGATATTGTGGCGTTGCTGACGCGGGCTGCGGGTAAGGAGCAGGCATGAACCCGAAGTTGACGATGCAGCAGCAATTCGAGCGTTCGTTGACGTTGTTGGCGTGGTTTCGGAATCATCCGGATGCGTCGTTCCTGCGCGCCTCGCAGGAACTGAACATTCCTGTTCCTCAGATTCGTCATGAGCTGAGCAAATTGATGTTGTGCGGCCTGCCGAATTCTAAGGACACGGGCTTCCTCATCGATATCAATATTGGCCGGACCAGCGCCTCGGTGATGCAGGATGCTGGGTTGTCGAAGCCTCTCAATCTGTCGGTGATGGAGGCTGGGGCATTGCTGCTCAGTCTGGAGGCCGTGCGGAGCACCTTGCCTCAGCACCGCCACGCTGCGGTGGACTCTGCGGTAGCGAAAATCAAGGCGCTCATGCGAGGGGAGAGGGCTGCTCTGACCGCGGCCGGCGTCGAACAGGACAACGCGGAAACGGGCACCACGTCGCACGGCCCGCTCACCGGATTGGCGCAGGACATGTCCCAGGCGGTTACGCAACGCAGCCTGGTACGGTGCGAGTACCGCTCCCTGCATTCGGATACATTCAGCGCGCGGGTGCTGGTGCCGGATCACCTAGGTCTCATTGAAGGCACCACATACCTGTGGGCCCGCGAGGTCGACGACGAGGGGCGCGCGGCGCTGACGCACAAGAAGTTCCGGCTCGACCGCATGGAGCACGTAGACATCGACGCCGCGGGCAGCGCCGACTTCGCAGGCCTGCGCAAGGCTCCGACCATCGACCCCTCCGACCCCTTTGGATTCGACGCCACCAGCACCCCGGACGCCTGGGCCAGCCTCGAGTTATCTCCACAGGCGCGATGGATGCTGGAGTACTACCCCATGTGGCAGGAGACCCCCGATACCCAGGATGATGGCAGTTCGTCGATCACGGTGGCCTTCCCCAATACGGGTGTGTGGCTAGAGCGTTTCCTGGTGGCAAATGCAGAGCGCATCACGCCGATAGCTCCCGAAGGGCTGGGCGACCGGGTGCGTCAACGGGCGCTTCGTGGCCTTTCGGCCTATAGTCAAGGGGACAGCTAGTCAGCGCGCTGTGCCTATGCGTTGCTTGTACGTTGTGCGTGCTGAGTAGACATCCCGCTTAATTGTTCTAGGAAAGGCTTGTGGTCACATGTCCTTGGGTCCATGGGAAATTATCCTGATCCTTCTGGTCATCTTCCTGCTATTCGGAGCCACGCGGCTTCCCAACGCCGCCCGTTCGTTGGGGCGCTCCATGCGCATTTTCAAGTCCGAGATGGACGAGATGAAAAATGACAAGAATGCTGCGAATTCCACGCCGAATAACCAGGCGATCACGGACCAGGCTGCTCAGGCTCCCCAGTCCCCGCAGGAGCAGCAGTTGAATCAACAGGCTCAGCCGCAGGTTGATCCCCAGGTCGCTCCTCAGCCTGAGGCCCAGAATGTGAACAAGCCCGAAGGCGATGCTCGTTAAATCCAATGACGTCTTTTGATTCGCAGCAGGCACCTCTTCAGCAAGGGGTTGCCAATCAGGCGATGAACTCTCGGCGGAAGTTCCGGCGCACGAAGAAGCCGAAGAACCCCAAGGGAGAGATGCCGATTCTGGAGCATCTCGAGGAATTGCGGCGCCGCCTGTTGGTGGCTCTGGCCGCCATTGCCGTGGGGACCGTGCTCGGCTACATCTGGTACGACACGCACATTGGCCCGATCCCGCACGTGGGAACGATCCCGAGTTTGGGTGAGATTCTTCGTGGCCCGTACTGCTCGCTGCCTCCCGAGGCGCGATTCGGCGCGTCGGATGGCGAGTGCCGTCTGTTGGCGACCGGCGTGTTTGAGATGTTTGTGCTCCGCTTCAAGGTGGGCGCCCTGGCGGGGCTCGTGTTTTCCTCGCCGATCTGGCTCTCCCAGATTTGGGGGTTCATTACCCCTGGCCTGCAGAAGAATGAGAAGCGCTGGACGCTGATCGTGGGTACCGTTGCGGGCACCCTGTTTATGATCGGTGCGGTGCTGGCGTACTTCGTGCTGGCCTTGGGGCTGGAGTTCCTGCTGACGATCGGTGACGAGGCGCAAATCTCCGCGCTGAATGGTGAGCGCTATTTCAGTTTCGCGATCGGCCTTCTCCTGGTGTTCGGCGTGAGTTTTGAGGTTCCGCTCATCACCGTGATGCTGAATGTCGCCGGGGTGCTGAGCTATGAGCAGCTGAAGGAAAAACGCCGATACATTATCGTGTTGCTGTTTATCTTCGCTGCCTTCATCACTCCTGGCCAGGATCCCATCTCGATGGTGATTTTGGCGTTGTCCTTGTGCCTGATGATGGAGATCGCCACGCAGATCGCCCGTCTGAATGACAAACGCCGGAAGAAAAAGGCCGCAGAGTG
The DNA here is from genome assembly GCF_014490575.1 of Corynebacterium zhongnanshanii. Classification (NCBI taxonomy): domain Bacteria; kingdom Bacillati; phylum Actinomycetota; class Actinomycetes; order Mycobacteriales; family Corynebacteriaceae; genus Corynebacterium; species Corynebacterium zhongnanshanii. The sequence goes on along the minus strand of NZ_CP061033.1, from coordinate 945,860 downwards.
GCTCGCCGTGGATGATGAATCCGCCTCTACCATCGACGCCGCCTCGCCTGTCACCGGCTCCAGTGGGCCTGTGGCCCCGGCTGAACCTGTTCGTGCATCCAGCGATCTATCCACGGATGATATCGAACCAGCCCCTGCGCCGCGTAGCCGTAGCGGCGCCCGACCACAACCGAGCAAGTACCCTCATCAGAAACCCGATTCGGGTCAGCAGGGTGGAGGGTCGTATTTCGACGACGTCCTCTAAACACCGTGCCGTGCCCCTTCTGAAGGAGAGATTGTGTCTGACGTGCAGCAGTTTGCCGCAAGTTATGATTTTCCCTTAGATGACTTCCAACTCACGGCCGCCCAGGCCATCGCGGAGGGGCGCGGCGTTTTGGTCGCTGCCCCCACGGGCGCGGGCAAAACGATCGTGGGGGAGTTCGCGGTATACACCGCGTTCCGCAATCAGGGGACGTGTTTTTACACCACCCCGATCAAAGCGCTGAGCAACCAGAAGTATCACGATTTAGTGGCGCGCTATGGTGAGGACAATGTGGGTCTGCTGACCGGCGATGTCACGCTCAATGGGGACGCACCCATCGTGGTGATGACCACAGAGGTGCTGCGCAATATGATTTACGCGGACTCCGACCGCCTCAGCACCCTCACCCACGTGGTGATGGACGAGGTGCACTTTCTGGCCGATCCTTCGCGCGGGCCGGTGTGGGAGGAAGCGATCCTCAACCTCGACCCGCGGGTGATCCTGGTGAGCCTGTCGGCCACGGTGTCCAATGTGGAGGAGTTCGGTGGGTGGCTCAGCACCGTCCGTGGACACACGGACATCATCATCACGGAGAAGCGTCCCGTTCCACTGAATCAGTTCATGATGGTAGGCCGCCAGATTGTTCCGATGTTTGAAACGCGCGGTCAGGCGGAGCAACAGCAGCACCTCGGTGCGATCAACCGCGCTGTCATCGCGGCGGCGGCCAAGGCCGAGGAATCCGGAAAGCGACGCGGCACGAAGCGCTCGGACGCCGTGCTGCACATGGCCAACGCAGGCATGCTGCCGGCCATCTACTTCATTTTTTCCCGCGTGGGCTGCGACGCTGCCGTCAAACAGCTGCTGGTGGATCGGGTGGACTTCACCACGGATCGCCAGCGAGCCGAGATCTTAAGAACCATCGACGAAGGCGTTCAGGGCCTGACCGAGGAAGACCTCAATGTCCTGGGCTTCCGCCAGTGGCGCAGAGCCTTGTCCCGGGGCTTCGCCGCGCACCACGCGGGCATGCTGCCGGCTTTTCGGCACATTGTTGAAGACCTGTTTTCCCGCGGGCTGCTGAAAGTCTGCTTCGCCACGGAAACACTGGCGCTGGGCATCAACATGCCCGCGCGCTCAGTGGTGTTGGAGAAGTTGATTAAGTTCAACGGGGAAGCCCACGTGGATCTCACTCCAGGTCAGTACACGCAATTGACAGGGCGCGCTGGGCGTCGAGGAATTGATACGAAAGGCAACGCGGTGGTCCTGTGGTCGCAGGGCATGGACCCCTACGCGGTCGCCGATCTGGCCTCCACGCGCACCTACCCGTTGGATTCCACCTTCCGGCCGGGGTACAACATGGCGGTCAATCTCATCGCCACGAAGGGGTTGGAGGCAAGTCACCGGCTGCTGGAGCGCTCCTTTGCGCAGTACCAGGCCAACGGCTCCGTGGTGGAGCGAGCCGAGCAGTTGGAGAGGCGCCGGCGGGAGCTGGCGGCCGATAAGCACGAGCTCCAGGAGCTGCTGGAGGATGTATCCCCGCATCTGGTGGATGAGTCCCTGCTGAACTCCGACGGATCGATGAACCTCGACCAGGCACTTCAGGACGCGCTGGAGTATGCGGAGAAACGCCGTGAGCTCTCCGCCAAGGAACGCCACGCGAAACGCTACGCTCGGAAGCACTCGGCGAAGGAGGTGCTTCGCCTGCTACAAGGCCTGCGGGTGGGTGATGTGATTGCCTTGCCCATCGGCAAGAACCCGTTGATTGCCGTGGTGGTGCGGGCGGATCACAAGCCGCATAACCCGCGCCCGACGATCATTACGGAGGAAGGCTGGGTGGAGCGGATTAACGTCGACATGTTCGGCAACACCCCGCTAATTATCGGTTCGATGACGCTGCACAAGGGTGTGGAGCGCAATCCGAAGCGCCAGGCGCGCAGCGTGGCCTCTCACTTACGCAGGCTCCCGGTGGAGCGCCCTCGCAAGCTGAAGGCGAAAGCCCGCGGAGGGTCGATGGAGGTGGCGAAGGCGCGCGATGAGGTACACAGCCATCACGTCCACCTATGGCCCGCCCGCGAGGAGATCGCCCGCGCCGCGCAGACCTATCTCAAGTCCCAGCGCCGAGTGCAGTATGAAGAATCTGTGAGTCCGGAATCCACCGATTCTTTGGCGTCCCAGTTCAACCGCATTCTGTCCCTGCTGGAGGAGTTGGATTATGTGGAGCTGGATCGCGATGGCAATTCCACACCCATGTCAGCGAGGATCACGGTGGAGGGGGAGCGCTTGGCGCGGATTCACCATGAGTCCGATCTGCTGGTGGCCCAGTGTTTGCGGCGCGGTGTGTGGGACGCGCTGGATCCGGCGGAGCTGGCTGCGGTGGTGAGCGTGTGTGTGTTTGAGAATCGCCGTGAGACCGGAGGGCAGATCGAGTTGCCCACGGAGGCGTTAGAGACCGCCATTGATCAAACGATCCGCATTTACAACGAGCTGTCTACCGACGAGGAGCGGCATGATCTGTCCGTCACTAGGGTTCCGCAGTTGGGTTGCGCCACGGCGTTGCACCAGTGGACGGCCGGCGCGCCGTTGGAGTATTGCCTGATGGCGGCGGAAGCGGCTGGTGCGTCGCTCACGCCGGGTGATTTTGTGCGCTGGTGCCGCCGGGTGATTGATCTGTTGGAGCAAATCAAGCACACTGGTTACTCTGCCGAGGCCAAGGCGGCCGCACGCAAGGCTGTCGCCGCCATCAATAGAGGAGTTGTAGCTCTCGATGAATCCTAACGTGAAGAGCCCGAGCGCGAAGAAGATCGCGATATTCGGCGCAACCAGTGAGATTGGCGGGGAAATCGCTCGCCGTCTGGCGCCAGGCCAGCATCTTATCCTTGCTGGTCGACGCCACGGCGCGCTGTCCGAACTGGCCCGCGACCTAGAAGAACTCGGTGCGGCGGCAGTGGAGTGCGTGGACTTTGATGCGATGGACACGGACAGCATGAGCGCCGTCCTTGACCAGATCGAGGCCACGGGCCCCATCGATACGGCTCTGGCGATGTTCGGGGTGCTGGGTGACCAGAACGCGGCGGAGGACAGTGGGGAAGAGGTCTACCGGATTCTCCACACCGATTTCACGGCGCAGGCGGTGTTGCTGACCGAGCTGTCCTCCCGCATGAAGCGGCGCGGGCGCGGCATCCTGGTGGCGTATTCGTCCATCGCGGGTGCCCGGGTGCGTCGACCGAACTATGTCTATGGCTCGGCCAAGGCCGGTTTGGATGGTTTCTGCCAGGGCATGCAGGATGCGCTGGTGGGAACGGGCGTGAGCCTGATCATCGTGCGGCCTGGTTTTGTGATTGGCCGGATGACCCAGGGGATGGATCCCGCTCCGATGTCCACCACCCCTGATGTGGTGGCGGACGCCACGGTGGAGGCGATTGCGCACAGCGAAAGCCACCCGGGCGCCCACGGGGATGTGTGGATTCCCCGACGCCTGAAGCTGCTGGCGCAGATCATGCAGTGGGTGCCTCGGTGGCTGTGGCGACGGGCACCTCGCTAGGCAGCGCCTCACTCAGGCGCTGACACGCTTACACGTGAGCGATGTTGAACACCAGCGTGCGGAGCATGCCGAGCAAGGCGAACGCGGCGGAGGCTGCGAACACGCCCAGGGAGAACTTCAGGAGGAAGTCCTTCACGGCGTCACCCGTATCGAGGCTGGACTTACCGTTCGGTGAATCGTCAGCACCCTGTCCCGTAGTGGTGCCCATTCCCGGCTTCGGAGGGTTGCTCTGACCCGGGGTTGGAGAGTTAGTGGCAGCGGTCGAGCTTCCAGGAGCTTCTGCTGCGTGTGCCGTTGCCGGGGCAACCAGTCCGGAAGACAGGCCTGCGGCCAGTGCCAATGCGATAATTCCACGGCGCTTCATTGTGTAGGTCCTTACTCAAGTGTCTCAATGGGATAACGTTTGCTCGATCAGCGAGCTGTCGCTGACAGATCACCCATGTAAGCGATTAGAATGGTGTCTTTGTTACCACTTCACCAAAGTTTTTTGTTTCTCTACTCAAAACGCTCACATCTTTTCAAGGAGACTACATGCCCTATGTGCCCCTGGCATACCTGATCGTCGAAGCCCTCGCCTTCTACCTCGTCGGCAAGTGGATCGGTTTCGGGTGGACGGTCCTCCTGCTCGTGGCGCTGTTCGTGGTGGGAATGTTCCTTGCTGCTCAGCAGATCCGGGCCATCGCGGTCCGTGCACTCAACTGCACGGAGCAGCCAGGAAAGCTCACCGCTGATGCCGCGCTCTCAGTGGTGGGAGCACTGGCTGTGGCACTGCCAGGACTGGTCACTTCCGTGTTAGGCGTGCTTCTGCTGATCCCCACCACCCGTGCCATCGCCCGCCGGATCATGGGCAGTGCCGCTAGGGCGGCACTGGCCCGATTCGGCGGATCCGCCTTCGTCACCGCCACACGCTACGGAGCACCCGAGGCCAGCAACCGCATCCCCGGGTGGGGAGAAGTGATCGACCACCGCGATGACGAATTCGATGGCAACTCGAACACCCCTGATCGGCGCAATGACATCTAAGGCACGGTCTCAGGCCACCACGCGGAGCTCCGCGGCCAACGCACACCACACCACGCGCACCTCAGCGATTGCACTGTATCTTCTGCGCGCGCTCGCCGCCGCGTTCAGTGGAGTCCTGGTGTTTCTCAGCTTTCAGCCCGCCGGACTGTGGTGGGCCGCACCGGCGGGCTTTGCGCTGCTATTCCTCATCGTCACCCCACGCAATGCCCGCAGCCTCGCCTGTATTCATGGCCTTACTCTTTACGGGTTCCTGCTGCCGTGGGTGGGGGAGTACGTCGGCGCCATCGCCTGGATTGGATTGGCTCTTGTCCAATCGCTCTACTCGTTTCTCTTCGGCTGGGGACTGCGCAGTCTGCTCGGCTGGAAGAAACTCCAGCACTCCCTGCTTTCAGCAGGGGCGATAGCTGCTTGGTTCGTCGCCACGGAGTGGCTGCGTTCCTCCTGGCCCTTCGGTGGATTCGCATGGGGACGTATCACCTGGGGACAGGTGGGTGGTCCTCTCGCCTCGCTCATTTCCTTTGGCGGTCCAGCGCTGGTCACGTTCGCGGTGGTATTGGTGGGCGCGCTGTTGGCGTCGTTGATCAACATCCTCATGCGTGCGGCGACGGAACGGGGGCACGCACGTCGGCATTCGCCCTTCCTGCCCAGCTCCCGGCCGCTCGCCCCCATCGTCGCGTTGGCGGTGATCGCGGTGATCAGCGTCTGCGCGTATTTCTCGGACGCTGTTCTGCCAGAAACGGACGAGCAGCCCGCCGCCTCCACCATCAGCATTGCAGCAATCCAAGGAAATGTTCCGCGCGCAGGGCTGGACTTCAACACCCAACGACGGGCAGTGCTAGACAACCACGCAGCTCAGACAGGAAAGCTGGCCGAAGAGGTGCGGCAGGGAACGGCCCCTCAACCCGACCTGGTGCTGTGGCCGGAAAATGCCTCCGACATCAATCCCTATGTCAACGAGGATGCCCAGACCATTCTCAACAGCGTGAACCACGCGATCGGTGCCCCGATTCTGCTGGGCACGGTGACTCCCGAGCACAACCGGATGGTGGTGTGGACCGAGCAGCAGCCAGCGGACACGCACGACAAGCGCTTCCTGCAACCCTTCGGAGAGTACATGCCCCTGCGGGACCTCCTCAGGCATGTCAGCCCGCTGGTGGACCGTGCCGGCGACTTTAAGCCTGGCCACGGCAACGGACTGGTGCACATGACTCCGGAAAGGGGAGAGCATCAGGGCCAGGAGATCCCCATCGGTATCGCCACCTGCTACGAGGTGGCCTTCGATGAGGCATTCCGAACCTCCGTGCGTGCCGGTGCGCAACTGCTCACCACGCCGACGAACAACGCCACCTTCGGGTTCACCGACATGACCTATCAGCAGCTGGCCATGAGCCGGATGCGAGCCATTGAATACGACCGTGCGATCATCGTTCCCGCAACCAGTGGCGTGTCCGCGATCGTGGATCACGACGGACGAGTCGTCCAAAAATCGGGCTTATTCCAGCCCGCGGTCCTGCAATCATCCGTGGAACTACGAAACACGATCACTCTGTCAGCAGTTGTAGGTCCTTGGGTAGAATGGATAATATGTGCCGCTGGTGCACTGTGTGCTGTCCTTGGACTATTCCTTGCTGAAAAGCCTCGCCCCACCCGCACTCGTGTGCGGAAGCGAACCCGGCGCAGCATACACTCCCGGTGACAACGGAATACCTAGCGGAGAAAAGAAGAAAGGTTTATCCCCACACATGGCAAAGCTGAGCGATAAGACACTTGTCATTATCCCTACCTTCAACGAGCGCGAAAACCTCCCGCTGATCATCAACCGTCTGCTGACCGCAGAGCCGGAGCGTGTGAATGTTTTGGTCGTCGACGATAACAGCCCTGATGGCACCGGCGAGGTTGCCGAGGAACTGGCATCCAAGGATGAGCGCATCAAGGTCCTGCACCGCGAAGGCAAAGGCGGACTGGGCGGCGCGTACATCGCAGGATTCCGCTGGGGCATCGAGCACGACTACGAAGTGCTGTGCGAGATGGACGCAGATGGTTCCCACAGCCCTGAGCAACTGAACCTGCTGCTGGACCGCATCGATACCGGCGCAGAACTGGTCATCGGTTCCCGTTACGTCAAGGGCGGAAAGCTGGTCAACTGGCCGGTCTCCCGCCAGATTCTCTCCCGCGCAGGAAACGTGTACGCATCCATCGCGCTGGGCGCCGGCCTGTCCGACATCACCGGCGGATACCGCGCCTACCGCACCGAGGTGCTGGAGGCCATGGACCTGGATGCCATTGACTCTGCCGGATATGTTTTCCAGGTGGACCTGGCGTGGCGTGCAGTCACCATGGGATTCGACGTTCGCGAAGTGCCCATCACCTTCACCGAGCGTGAAATTGGCGATTCCAAGATGAGCGGAAACATCATCTCGGAGGCCATGCTGAAGGTCACCAAGTGGGGAGTTGCGCACCGCGCTTTCCAGGTGAGCCAGTTGGGCAAGGAGTTCTGGCGTATCGGTTCCGGCTCTGTGAAGTCCATGTTGAACAACTAGGGCATCGCTTCAGGACTCAGATGCGATGAAACCCCTCCGGCCTGTTATCTCAGGCGGGAGGGGTTTGCTGTTGGTTGTGAGCGTGTATCGCTCTGTGCAGCGATGCTTTTGAGATGCCTTGAGTGCGCTGCGTGTCCTAGCGGGAGGATCCTGACTCTTGTTCCTTCAGCAGCTTCACGGCATTACGACGACGCTTGCGCAGAAGCTCCAAACGCTCATCCAGGAGAACTTCCAGCTCTTCGATGCTGCGGCGCTCGCACAGCATGTCCCAGTGGGTACGTGGTGGCTTCACAGGCTTGGATTCCTGGCCATCGCCTTCCACGAGCACACCAAGCTGGCCGTTTTTGCACATCCACTCTTGAGGGATTTCCGCATCATCGGCGAAGGGAACTTCGTAGACCTCGCCATTGTCGGTGCGGTACTTCACCATGCGGCGTGGAGCCAGGTCGTGGTCGCGATCCGTTTCATAGGACACTGCACCCATACGACTTCCGCGCAGTACGCGATCTGCCATTGTGAACCTCACACTCCTCGTGTTTGTTGCGTCTGCGATGTTTCACGCATCAATTATTCAGCTCCCATAGTCTACCGGGTGATGGGGTAGAGGAGCCCTTCACACCCCTATTCAACGTACGACGCGTAGAATTTGTTCCCGTGGCTGCCAATTCTTCTTTTTCTTCAGATTCTTCCCCTTCGTCAGACGCTATCGATACTTACGCTTCTGCGGCGTCCGGCTCTCGCTCTCCGCAGACACGAGAAGACGCTGGCCGAGCCGCTGGACAGACCCAGGCATCATCTGATCTCAGCCCTTTCGGGCAGCCCTTCGCGAAGAGGCGAGGAGCCCGACGCAAGCCTGTTCCGTGCGCATGGTGCGGCAGGGAAGTGCAGCCCAACCCTAAGGGCCGTCATCGCAAATATTGTGGGCAGTCCTGCCGGCAGCGCGCCTACGAGCAGCGCGCTCGGCTAAAGAACACGGGCATCGAAGAGGACTCCATCATTCTGCGCCCCTCAGCTGTCAATGCTCTCCACGATCAGCTATTCGAGTTGCGGTGTGCGGCAGAGGACATTGTCACAGCCGTGTCCGAGGGCGAGGATCCACAGGCTATGGAGGAGTTAACCAACGAGTTGTTGGACCTCGCCCGAAAGGTGGAGCGCTTCCGTATCACCTAGGAGTCAAGGAACATGTTTAATTAGGCATCCATAACACCACCCCGTTAGGCTAAGAGGCATGCGTAAAGCCATCATCACGTTCGGAACCATCGGCATCATTTTGTGCGCAGTGTTTGCGCTGCGTCCGATCGTGAACATGTTCGTCGGCAATCCAGGACTCCGGACCGCAAGCATCAGCACGGGTGGTGATCCTGCAACGACGGACATGAACGGATCCTGGGTGATCATCCCTGGCCAGGGCGCGAATCAGTCCCAGGTGGGCTACACGTTCCACGAGGTGCTCCCAGCGGGAGCGAAGGAAACATCTGGCCGCGCTGATAATCACAAGGAGCAGAACATTAAGGGGCATGTCACCGTCCACGATGATGTGCTGACCGAAGCAGTTGTGAGTGTCCGCGTCGATGGCATTAGTAGTGACGTGGAAAAACGTGACATTAATGTGCGCAAGAAGATACTGGAAACACAGGAGTTTCCCGAGGCATCGTTTACTCTGACGGATCCTGTGGACGTGTCATCACTCCCTAAGGATGGCACCACCGGGGAAATTACCGCGACTGGGGATCTGTATATCCATGGTCAAACGAAACAGGTGACGGCTACCTTCAAGGTGCTGAGAACTGGCGACAATGTTGTCCTGTCGGCAAATATTCCTTTTAATCGTCTAGATTTTGGTGTAAAAACCCCGGAGTTTGTTGCTGCAAAGATTGAGGAACAGGGCACCTTGGATGTGCTTCTTGTTCTCCAGAAGAGTTAAGTATGAATCCTCAGATTGTCCTTTATTCTCGCATCATGCGCCTTGTGGTGCTGATTGCTTTTATTATCTTCCTTCTCCTGGGTGAAAACACCTGGGTACACTACACCTTTGCTGCTACCTGTGGTATCATCGCTGCGTTAACTGCGTGGCAGTTGTGGGATTCTTACACTAAAGGAGGGTAGAGAATGACTACCGGTCCAGATTTGCAAGATTTAATCAGTGCGAATGATCTCAAGGGGGTAAAGCAGTGGCTTACATCCCAGAGTTCTGTCGATATTGCCGGCGAGCTGGGCTTTTTGCCCCATAGATCCCAAGTTGTCGCGTTTCGATTGTTGCCGAAAGATCGCGCCCTCACTGTATTCGAGCATCTGGATCCACCTCACCAGGCGGAGCTTCTGGAAGTGATGCGCCATGAGAATGTGGAGGAGTTGTTCGAGAATCTCGAGGTGGATGACCGTGTCCAGGTTCTCGAGGAGATGCCCGCCAAGGTAGCAGCTCGTCTGCTTGATGGTTTGGATGACCAGGAGCGTAAGCGTACCTCGGCGTTGCTGGGTTACCCCAAGGAGTCAGTGGGTCGCCTTATGACCCCGACGCCCACGGTTCTCGATCGTTCGGTGAGTCGCGAAGAGGCGCTGGCTAAGTTGCAATCGCATCATGTGTCCATGCCAACGATCGCCGTCACTGATAATAATCGGCGCCTCGTGGGACTGGTTCACTTGTCCACAATTGTGGCGGCGAACGACGGAACCATTATGGATGAGCTTCTCCTGGAGGAGAAGCATCAGGTCAACGCGGTGGTGGACCAGGAGGTTGCTGCGCGCTTGATGCAGGAGGCTGACCTTCTGGTGTTGCCGATTGTGGATGATGAGCAGCGCCTGTTGGGCTTCTTAACGGTTGATGATGCCATGGAGGTCCTGGAGGAAGAGGCCACCGAGGATGCGTATCGCGCCGGTGGTGCTGAGCCTCTGAATGAGCCTTACTTGAATGCGACTGTGTTCACCTTGGCTAAGAAGCGTGGCGTGTGGCTGATCGTTCTTATTTTCGCAGCATTTTTAACGATCAACGTGATGGAGTCCTTCGAGTCCACACTCGAAGCGATTGTGGTGTTGAGTGTTTTCGTGCCGATGATTATTGGTACGGGCGGTAATGCTGGCTCTCAGGCGGCCTCATCGGTGGTGCGTGCACTCGCCGTGAATGAGGTGAGACCGCGAGATGTGGTGCGCGTGATTTGGCGTGAGCTACGCGTTGGACTTTCTCTGGGCGCTTTTTTGGGCTTGGTGGTATTTCCTATTCTGTGGCTGCTGTACGCGGCAGATGTGGCGGCAACGATCAGTTTGACGATTGTCTTTATCTGCGGCTGGGCATGCATTGTGGGTGGAGTATTGCCACTCGTGGCAAAGAAGCTGAAAGTTGATCCGGCTGTGTTCTCCACACCGGTGGTGTCCACGCTCGTGGACGCTACAGGACTGATCATTTACTTCACGATCGCCAATATCATTCTGGCAGATCAGATCGCCGCAGCGATGAGCTAGCCGCCCGAGATTTTCCATCAATTCGTCAATGTGACGTTTTATAGAGATTGAAGGGAGTGTGTTTCGAGCGCGATCATACCGAAAGAAACGCACCAACAATCACCAGCAACCAAGACCGCTGGCTCTTGGTCGCCACATCACACACTCGGCATGTCGCCACAACGCGAAGTCAACACACCATCACAACGCACGCCCGGCAATATGCATGAGTGACGCAGTACAAGCTCAACTCCTCAGGAGAGCTCATCGAGCTCACCGCGATGCACTACTGCTCCCCAAGATCATTAAATACCGATAATATACATTATGACACTTCTAGTTTATAGGCCGTGGCCAGGGGTTTCTCCCCTGGCCGACTCAGCACATCAGCGCCGGCTTAGTCTTCTCCGGCATCGACCTAACGCCTAGGAGCTTCCGAGCGAGATTCCGCCGGAGCCCTTCCGGAACAGAGATCCGATCGCCTGGGCGGCACGACCGTCACTGGACGCCTGTGCCGAGCCAGCTGCTGGACGCTCCAGCGATCCCGCGGCGGACAGCGCCGAGGACGCCTCGGCCGATCCCGTTGGCGAGGACCCTGCGCCACCGGGAGCCGCGTCGTCGGAAATCTGGCATTCGCCGCTCACCGGTACGCCGCGGAAACGATCCAACATGAACCCGAAGCCAAAGGCTCCACCAGAGATCGCCTGGATGAAGTGGTTGTACTTGCCAATCTCCGGCAGGATGTCATCGCGGTAGACAACCTTTCCGCCCTTTTCGCACCACTTCCGTGCCAGGGTTTTCGCCTGCTTGTATTCCACGTTCTGGTCGTAGCGACCGGAAATGATCATGATCGGTGCCGCGTTAACACCTTTACCGATCAGCTGGTCATCCATGGCCTTTTGAGCCTCGGGGCTATCGGCCACAATCTCGTCCAGGCTCTTGCCCGAGTTCGTCCACTGGCTGGTAGTCTGATTGCCATACTTGTCCTCAATCTCATCAGTACAGGTGGTCTTGAGATCCTCCAGCACGTCCTTGCCCTTGTCAGACAGGTGCTGGTCAAGGATCGGACGCAGTTCTGGGTAACGCGCCAGAAGGCCGTTGATTGAGAAGCCGATCGCGCCTACCAGGTCGGAGCCGTCGATGTTCTTCTGCACCTCGTTCAAGTCCGCCGGTGGCGCGGACGCATACGCTCCAGCCACATCCAGGTCCTTAGCGTAGGAGCTGACCTCCTCCACGGCAGCGGCGGAGGCGCCGCCACCCTGGGAGTGGCCGTAGAAGCCAATCTTTCCGAAGTTCTCGGCACCCACCAGGTTCCTGGCTGCACGGGCGGCATCTGCCATGGCGTGTGCCTGGTCCAGGCGGTTCATGTAGGTGTGAACTGGCTCGGTTCCCATGCCCACGTAGTCCGTGACCACCACGCGCACGCCCTGGTTCAGGAAGACCCAGTCGTAGAGTCCCTCGAGGTTCACCAGGCGTCCTGCGGTGATGGGGTCTGGCTGGTTATCCAGTGGCCACTGCCGCGATGGCGCGCACTGGTCACCCTGACCAACGGTTCCACGGCCGACCACCAACGTTGGACGAGGGCCAGGGCCCTTCCACTCCACGTTCGGCTCCACAACGTAGCCGGTCACAGGAACCAGGTCGCCGTGCTGCGTGGTTGTGGTGTACATGATCTTGGTGGCCTTGTCGGGAAGATTGAAATCGGCATCTCCCATCAGGCGGTTGTAAGCAGTCTCCTTCTTCCGCAGGATCTCCCCTGGCGTGGTGGGATTGACGTCGTGGATGTTGTAGAAATCATCACTTTGCCCCCTCACCACGACGGGCGCGGCACCCTGAGAGCTCAGTGCGGTGATCGATTGCAGCGACCCAATGTCGCTGGCGTTGGCTGCGTTAGCCGCTGGCGCGAACGCCGCTGCAGCGAACAATGGCACGCTGACCGCAGCGCACAGCCTCAACCCCAGGCTGCGCGATGAGGAACGGTGACGGACGTGAGTGGTGGTCCTTCTTTTCATGCTTGTAGCTTTCCCTCGTAGAAACGGTAGAAACGAACGTGTACCGCCACCGCCGGTGGCTGTGGCTAGTCAAAAGTATGTTCCTTCCGCGAGCCATTGTCTTGAAAATATTGTTTTTCTTTCACAAACAATGGTTTTTACCCCCAAAAGTGGCAGGCGCGCGGCTCAAGCACGGTCCCAGGGACGCCCCAAGAACACCCTTTAGGACGCACCCTCTGCCCGCATCAGCTGCTCCCCTGCCCGAACCAACGCCGCCACCTCACGGTCCCCGACGGAACCGATGAGCTGCACACTCGTGGGCAACCCGTCCTCCCCCAGCCCCATCGGCACGGTCAACCCCGGGTGCCCCGAGACATTCCACACCGCCGTATACGCCACCGACGGCATGCTCGCGAGCCCCGCGCCCACTAGCCCCTTCCCCGTCAGGACGCCGGCCTTCCTGGGCCGCCCGGCCACCGTGGGCGTGAGCAGCACATCGTACTCAGCGAACGTCCGCTCCATCCTCTGCCCAAAGCGCTCCGACCATGCGAGCGCCCAGCGCAGCACAGGACCACTCGCCCACGCGCCCAGCACCCTGGTCCACCGATGCCGCGCCTCAATCCGCCGCGGATGCTCCAGCCCCGCGATCTCCGCCCGAATCCCGGCAAAAAATTGCACCAGAAACGCCGGCGCGGGATCCGGGTGACGCAGGTCAATGTCCGTCACCGTATGCCCCTGGCTGCGCAAAATATCCGACGCCCGGCGCACCGCCCGCCGGTTCTCTCTCACTAGTCGCGTCAGCGGGCTGAGCGGACGCACACTGACGCCTATGCGCAAGGGTGTCGGAGCGGGAGGCTGGGCGTCGGATATATCAGAATCAGCAGTACTATCCCCAGCAATGACGGAATACGCCAAGCGCACATCGGCGACGGTCCGAGCCAGCGGGCCTGCGGTACCGAGCGCGTACCACAAGTGCTCGTAGGGGCTGGAGGGAACAACACCACGGGCGGGTTTCAGGCCCACGATGCCGCAGTGGTCGGCGGGGATGCGCACGGATCCCCCGCCGTCGCCGCCGATTGCCAGGGGAACCATGCCATCGGCCACCGCGGCCGCCGACCCACCGGACGATCCGCCCGGGGTGTGCGCAGGATGGACGGGATTGCGGGTGATGCCAAAGCGCTGGGACTCGGTGAAGGGAAACGCGCCGAACGCAGGCATGGCTGTCTTGCCGATGATGATCGCGCCGGCGGCTCGGAGGCGCTGCACGATGAGAGAATCTTCTGTCCGCGGTGTGGAGTTTCCCGAGGTTCCGAAGCTGGTGACGCAGCCGGCCACGTCTACCTCGTCCTTGATCGCCACGGGAACGCCGTGCAGAGGGCCGCGCTGATCGGCGGGAAGCTGGTCAAGCTTTTCGGCCTGACTGAGGGATTCTTCTCGCAGGATGATCGTGAAGGCATTGAGGTAGTCGTTACGCCGCTCGATACGCTCCAAGGCCGCGCGGATGCCCGTCACCGCCCCGTGTTGAGTGGCGGCATCGCGCCACTGATGAGCGTCGAGGGTGTGCCACTGGACTGTATCCTCAGCGTGCTGCTGCACTGTAATGTCACTGCGCCGTGGCGCCATGTTGTCACTGTGCTTCGGCATCCAAGGCCTCCACCTGCGACCGGAGCGCCTCGCCCACACGCTTACCCGAGTGGATGCATCCGCCCAGGAACGTGCCCTCCAGGGCATTCTTTCCGTGGACACCGCCACCACCGAAACCAGCGACCTCGCCGGCGGCATACAAGCCAGGCAGCACCTCGCCGTCACTGGTCAGGCAACGTCCAGACAGATCCGTTTCGATACCACCCAGCGTCTTGCGCGTCAGTAAGCGAATGCGAATGGCAATCAGCGGGCCCTTTGATTCGTCGAGCAATTTATGCGGAGCCTCACAACGCACAATACGGTCTCCCAGATAGCCGCGGGCCATGCGAATGTAATTAATCTGCGCATCCTTGGAGTATTTATTATCCACCTGAGAATCGCGGTGCTCAATGGTGCGCCGCAGATCATCCTCATCAATCTGCGGATTATCAGGGCCCACCAGCTCGTTCATCTGGGAGACCAAATCGGACAAGTTATCAGCCAGAATCCAGTCCTCACCGTGGTCCATAAAGTTCTTCACCGCATAGTGAGTCTCTTTGCTGGTCACCTTCTGCACCAGGTTCTTCACGGTCTTGATGGTGATGTCATCGTTTTGCTCCGACCCGGAGAAAATGAACTCCTTATCCGCGATGGCCTTGGTGAGAATAAACCAGCTGTAACCATGGCCGGATTTTCCGATCTCCTCCATCGTGGCGATAGTATCGCCGCCCGGAATGATATTCGTGGGGAAACGCTTACCCGTGGCATCCAGCCACAGAGAAGATGGTCCCGGAATGATACGGATACCGTGCTTCGGCCAAATGGGATCCCAGTTCATCATGCCTTCGGTGTAATGCCACATGCGGTCAGTGTTCACCAAGTTGGCGCCGGCCTTATGGGAGATCTCGATCATGCGCCCATCCACATGGGCAGGAACGCCCACCACAATGTTGTCCGGCATTTCGCCCCAGCGCTCCGTGGGCCAGGACCTACGCACCAGATCCAGGTTTCCACCGATACCGCCGGAGGTCACCACCGTGGCGGTGGCGCGCTCCTCAAACTGCCCCACCACCTCGCGACTGGACTTCACACCACGATCGGAATCATCCTCAGCCAGCAATGAGCCGCGAACGCCCACCACCTTGGTGCCCTGAGCCGTATCCTCAGTGATCAGCTCATCGACCTGGTGACGGAAACGGAACTCTACCTTGCCTTGCCGCTCGAACTCCTCCAGTGGTTCCCGGAAGATACGCACCACTTCCGGACCTGTACCCCAGGTGACGTGGAATCGCGGGACGGAGTTTCCATGCCCGGCACCGTCACCACTTCCCCGCTCGGCCCAGCCGACCGTCGGCAGGGAACGTAGCCCCAGGGCGCGCAGGTAGTCACGCTTTTCGTGGGTAGCGAAGCGCACGTACTCACGTCCCCATTGGCGAGGCCAGTAGTCATGGGCAGCGTCGTCCCACTGCGCTGAGTTCTGCCAATCACGCCAGGCCAACTCTTCACTGTCCTTAACACCCATCAGGCGCTGCTCGGGAGAGTTCACGAAGAACAGACCACCGAGGGACCAGAATGCCTGGCCGCCCAGATTCTTCCGGTTTTCTTGATCCAGAACAAGGACCCGCAGTCCACTTCGCGCGGCCTCGTATGCGGCGACCATGCCAGACAGTCCCGCTCCAACAATGATGACGTTGAACTGTTGGTTCTGCGTAGCCATCTCATTTCCTCTCACACAGTGGGATTAATTTCTAGTAGAAACGATAGCTGCAGCTGAAGCCTGTAGCAGGGTTTTTCCTCAACGAGTAACAAACTCATGGTCACACTACCCCCATTTATGCCATCGCTCATTCCACTGTATGGAAGGCCCTGCACTAGGGTGCTTAACACAATCACGTCAGCGATTCAGCTCAATCGCACTGCACGTTTTTGCCATCACGACGTTCCTACTGGCGTTCCATGTGAGGAGAACCTATGACAACGAGCACTGCATCGGCGGTGAACACAGACCCACATCCTATGGATGACAAGACAACGCGTCGCCGCGTGGTCGTCGCATCAACCGTTGGTACCACCATCGAGTTTTACGACTTCTACGCCTACGCAACAGCTGCGGTGGCAGTATTTCCCTACCTCTTCTTCCCTAAGAACGAGGATCCGAAGGTCAACCTGTTGGCCTCCTTTGCGGCCTTCGGACTGGCCTTCGTTGCCCGCCCCTTGGGCTCCATCCTCTTCGGCCACTTCGGTGACCGCATGGGACGCAAGGTCACCCTGGTCGCTTCCCTCCTCACGATGGGTATCGCAACCTTCATTATCGGTATTCTGCCCACCTATGCCCAGATTGGCCTGTGGGCTCCCGCGCTGCTGGCGCTCATGCGCTTCAGCCAGGGACTTGGACTCGGAGGTGAATGGTCCGGCGCGGCACTCCTCGCCACGGAGAATGCACGGCCCGGCAAGCGCGCCTGGGCAGCAATGTGGCCTCAGCTCGGCGCTCCCTTTGGCTTCATCCTCGCCAATGGCCTCTTCTTGATTCTGGTGCTGTCCCTCGGCCACGAAAGCGGCGACATCACCGGCGCGTTCATGAGCTGGGGTTGGCGTATCCCATTCCTGCTGTCGATCATCATGGTAGCCATCGGCCTCTACGTCCGTTTCAAGTTGGAAGAAACGCCCGTGTTCAAAAAGGCGCTGGACGACGGCAAGAAGGTAGGCCTGCCCCTGGGCACGGTCTTCAAGACCGCCTGGAAGCCGCTGATCCTGGGAACGGTGGTCATGCTGTCCACCTACACCTTGTTCTACCTGGTGACAACCTGGATCTTGTCCTACGGCATCGCCAACCCAGAAAAGACCGCGGGCCTGGGAATCCCCTACGTGGACTTCCTGCAAATCCAGCTGATTACGATCTTCTTCTTCGCGATCTGTGTGCCCATCTCCGGACTTCTGGCCGACCGCTTCGGCCGTAAGAAGTTCCTGGCCACCGTGTCCGTTCTGATGCTGATCTTCAGTGCAACCTTCCCACTGTTCCTGGCTCAAGACCAGGCCACCGAGCTGTCCGTGGGCATCTGGCTGGCCATCGGCATGAGCCTGATGGGCATGATCTTCGGACCCATGTCCGCCGTGCTTCCGGAGATGTTCCCCACCAATGTCCGCTACACCGGATCCGGTATCTCCTACAATGTGTCGTCCATCCTGGGTGCAGCGGTGGCTCCGTTCATCGCCACCTCCCTGGTCAATGAGTACGGCGTGCACATGGTGGGCGTGTACCTCGGCGTGGTCACCCTCATTACACTGCTCGGTGTGATCGCCATGAAGGAAACCCGCCACATCAACATGGACGAGGTCTAATCGCCGACCGACTCGGCTCACCTAGCGCTGCGACTCGGCTCGGCTAGCGCCGCGGTATCCTCAGCGCCTCGGCCGGAGAGCAAATTGGACACACTCGATGTCCTTGCTCTCCACAAGGGCCTGGTGCAGCGCCAGCTGATAATCCCACAAGCGGCGGAACACGTGGTCAAATCCCGCCGCCGCAGCCTGGCGGTCCCGTGACAGGAAGTTCGCACGCCACAGCGGCAGCGTTGCCCCCAGGTGCGCCCCCAGGTAACTCTCCGCCGTCACACTCAGATCCGTGCTCTTCAGCACCGTCGAGCGGACCTCATCCACCGTGGGATAGTGCATCCCCGGCCACACGTACGCGCGCATCACGTCCAGGGACTCACGGGCCGTCTCACGCATGCCCGGCGCAGCCACGATGGACTGGATGATTGCGATGCCATCGGCGGCCAGGAGCCGGTCCACTGCGCGCAGGAAATGCACCAGGCGATCCTTACCCACGGTCTCCATGCGCTCCACTGAAAAGATCGCTTCGTAGCGGCCCGACCATTGGCGCGGGCTGGGGATCGGCGTGCTAATCACTTCGACATGGATCGCACCGGACAGACCCGCGGCACGTGCGCGGGCCATCACCGCCTCGGCGTGATCCTCGTCCCCCGTCAGGACGTCCACGTGTGCGCCGCGCAGCGCAGCCTGGATGGCCAACTGCCCTCCCGACGAGGGAAGCTCCAATACCCTGTCCCCAGGGCGAACCCCAGCATGGTCAAGCATGACTTCAATGCGTCTACGCTGGGCGTCGTCCAAATCCTGGCGTTCCACCTCCACGGGCGAGCCAAGCCAGGTTTGCTCAATCGTCACAGGCGCCACCTTCGACCCCCTTGACCCGCGCACCCGTACGTCCACGTGTTCGCGGGACGTCGTGCGGGAGGAGGAGGAAAACAACGCTGAGCCCGTCGCCCGCGTGGCACCCGCGTACAGCTCGATCAGACCCTCCGGTAGTTCCCCCGGCATGGGCTCGCCCGCGCGATCGGCCACGGACGGCTGGCGGCGAGACAGGAATTGGCCCAGCCGCGCCTCGAACGGTTGCGTCAGCAGGACCTTCAGGACCTCGGACAGAGGATCGGCATCCCACTCCCCTGCCATGTAGCCTTCGGCCAGCCCCAGCCACCCGGCGGCGACCAGGCGATCGATCAGCTGGCCGTCGCGCACAATCATGTGGGGATCAGTCTGGGAGTCCAGCGCCACCCCGTGCTCGCGCAACAGAGCATTGAGGCGCTGAGTGACCGTTGCTGCTCGGCGAAACATCATCACGGCCTCTGGTGTGCGCGATAATTGTGGCCAGCGCCGCTGATCGATGTATCCGTCCGAGCGTTTCACCCCTAACCGTCGCCTCTTTCCTTACATGCGTGGGTACTTATACTCTCATCACCAGCTGGGCGGGCGGGCCCACCGTCTCCGCGGCGATCGCCCGGCTCTCAGACTGGGAACCTCCCCCGAAGTTACTAGGAAAACCACATTTTTCGCTGGAAGACACCGCACTTTCAACACTTTTCTTGCGAACTTGAGCCCCTAGACCATCCCTGGCTAAGTGAAAGCCACCCGATGCTATTAGGATGGTGTGGAACATAGAAGCGCCAATAGAGGAGAAACCCGCCGCATGAGCAGCAACACCCAGCGCACCAGCACTGGCCGCCACCAAGTAGTCATTATCGGTGCAGGATTCGGTGGACTTTTTGCAGCAAAGAAGTTCAAGGATAAGAACGTTCAAGTCACCATCGTTGATCGTACCAACCACCACCTCTTCCAGCCGTTGCTCTATCAGGTAGCAACGGGCATCCTGTCCTCCGGCGAAATCGCACCGTCCATCCGCCAGATCATGGCTGATCAGGACAACGTTCGCGTAGTCAAGGGCGAGGTCCGCAAGGTTGATACCGACGCCCGTACCGTGTACGCCGACTTGGGCGGCAAGGACGAAATCCTGACCTATGACTCCCTCATCGTCGCCGCCGGCGCCGGTCAGTCCTACTTCGGCAACGAGCACTTCGCCGAATTCGCGCCGGGCATGAAGTCCATTGACGATGCCCTGGAGATCCGCGCGCGCGTCACCGGCGCCTACGAGCGTGCCGAGATTGCCGATGATCCCGATGAGCGCCAGCGCCTGCTGACCTTCGTGGTGGTGGGCGGTGGCCCTACCGGTGTGGAGCTGGCCGGCCAGTTGGCGGAGATGGCTCACCGTACGCTGCGTGATGAGTTCCGCGAGATCAACACGAACAACGCACGCATCGTCCTGGTGGACGGTGGCCCACAGGTGCTGGCACCATTCGGCAAGCGCCTGGGCCGCAAGGCCGCACGCATCCTGGAAGACATGGGCGTGGAGGTTGTGCTGAACTCCATGGTCACCAGCGTGACCAAGGAGGGCGTGACCTACAAGGACATGAAGACCGACGAGGAGCACTTCATCCCTTCCTACGCGAAGATCTGGTCGGCCGGTGTGTCTGCGTCGCCTCTGGGTAAGCACATTGCCGAGCAGCTGGGCGTGGAGACGGACCGCGCGGGCCGCGTGATGGTCAATGATGACTTGAGTGTGGGCTCTGACCACAACGTGTTCATCGTGGGCGACATGATGAACCTCAACAACCTGCCTGGTGTGGCTCAGGTTGCTATGCAGGGTGGCCAGTATGCCGCGAATGCCATTGTGGACGAGGTGGAAAATGGTGCGTCCCCGGAGGCCCGCAAGCCTTTCGAGTACTTCGACAAGGGCTCCATGGCCATCATTTCCCGTTTCAATGCTGTGGTGAAGATGAACAAGGCCGAGGTCTCCGGTTTCGTCGGCTGGGTCATGTGGCTGGTGCTGCACCTGATGTACATGGTTGGTTTCCGCAACCGCCTGGTCGCCGGCATTTCCTGGGGACTCAACTCTGTGTCTCGCCGTCGTTGGCAATTGGTGGCGACGCGTCAGCAGCTCCACGCCCGCAATGCGTTGCGCAAGCTGCGTGAGCTGGAGGATAAGGAGAACATTCGCTCCATCGAGGTGCGCGATAATCTGCGCTTTGGCGAGGGCCGCGATACCCGCGCCGTGTCCGATTAATGAGATTGTTATAATCTCCGACGCCGGCCTCACAGCGCCGCCGCATCGAGTGGCGGCGCTGTTGTGTTAGGAGCGCGTCTTCGGCATCACGGCTGTCTTCAGGAAGGTGAGTGCGCAGACTTTTCCAGTGGCTTCGTTGACGTGCTCGATGCGCCACAGGTGAGTGGTGCGCCCGAGGTTTTCGGGAGTGGCGGTAGAGATGATGACATCGCCTGCTTTAGAGGGGCGGAGGAAGTGGGTTTCGTTGGAGGTTCCCATCACAACGGACTGAGAGCCTGCAGCGATGTAGCTTGCCATCGATCCCGCGGTTTCACCCAAGGAAGCGTAGACCCCGCCGTTGGTCACGCCCCAGGGCTGGAGATGCTTGGCGTCGATTTCAAGGCGGAGCACCTGCTTCTTCGGTTCAATTGCCACGTAGGTCACGCCCAAGGTGCGGTCCAGGGTGGGAGCGAGGGCGGTAAACTGATTGATCTCGTCAATTTCAGAGCTGTCCAGTGCGCGTTGGCTGGCGATGGTCGACAGTTCCAGGAAGCGCTTCATCACTTCTGCTTTATCTGGGGACGGTGCCATAGTGTGTTGCCTTTCTTCTGTGACACTTCTTAGCCACGTAGTCTAGCCATGGCTGCTGGCGTTCAGGCTAGAATAGGAAAACATGACTATTTCTTTCGATTCCTCCGCCGTTGGGTCAGCACACATTGGTGTGGTGGGTCTGGCTGTGATGGGCGCCAATATTGCACGGAACTTTGCCAATAATGGACACACCGTTGCGGTGTACAACCGAACCACTGCCAAGACTGAGGCTTTCATGGAGGAGTTCGGTTCCACGGGCAGCTTCGTTCCCGCGGAGAGCATCGAAGAATTCGTGTCTGCGCTGGAGCGTCCCCGCCGTGCGTTGATCATGGTTCAGGCTGGTGCCGGCACGGATGCGGTGATCCAGCAGCTGGCCGATGCCATGGATGAGGGCGACATCATCATCGATGGTGGTAATGCTCTGTACACGGACACCATCCGACGCGAGGCCGAGATGTCCCAGCGCGGGATCAATTTCCTGGGCGCTGGCATTTCCGGTGGCGAGGAGGGCGCCCTGAATGGTCCGTCCATCATGCCTGGTGGCCCTGCGGAATCCTGGGAAGCGCTGGGCCCACTGTTGGAGTCCGTGGCGGCGAAGGTGGATGGCACCCCGTGTGTGACGCACATCGGCCCTGATGGCGCTGGTCACTTCGTCAAGATGGTGCACAACGGCATCGAGTATGCAGACATGCAGGTGATCGGCGAGGCCTACCAGCTGCTGCGCTATGCGGCGAACATGGAGCCCGCGGAGATTGCCGAGGTCTTCAAGACCTGGAATGAAGGCGACCTTGATTCCTATCTGATTGAGATCACCGCGGAGGTGTTGTCTCAGGTGGACGCCGCCACGGGCAAGCCGCTGGTCGATGTGATTGTGGATTCGGCGGGACAAAAGGGCACGGGCCGCTGGACGGTGAAGGCTGCGCTGGACCTGGGCATTCCTACCACGGGTATCGGCGAGGCTGTGTTTGCCCGCGCGCTGTCTGGCGCCCGGGAGCAGCGCAACGCCACCATCGGGTCTTTACCGTCGGGTGAGCTGTCCACCCTTGAGACCTTGAACATCGATAAGGACCAGTTCGTGGAGGATGTCCGCCGCGCGCTCTACGCCTCCAAGTTGGTTGCGTACGCCCAGGGCTTTGATGAAATCAAGGCTGGTTCCGATGAGTACGGCTGGGATGTTGATCCGCGCGACCTGGCCACCATTTGGCGCGGTGGCTGCATCATTCGAGCGAAGTTCTTGAACCGTATCCGGGAGGCGTATAATTCCGATCCTGCCCTGCCGTCGCTGCTGTTGGATCCATACTTCAAGGGTGAGCTGACCGAGCTGATTGATTCCTGGCGCCGGATTGTGGTGATCGCAACCCAGCTGGGCCAGCCGGTTCCGGTGTTCGCCTCTTCCCTGTCCTACTACGATTCACTGCGGGCCGAGCGTCTCCCTGCTGCTCTGATCCAGGGCCAGCGCGACTACTTCGGCGCCCACACGTACAAGCGTGTGGATCGTGATGGGAGCTTCCATACCTTGTGGTCTGGCGACCGTAGCGAGGTTGAAGCTTAAGTGCCCCGAGGCTCATCAGACGGTTCTTCTGGTTCATCGCCGCGGCGCCGCGTGGTTCGGCGCGGTAGCCGCGTGATTAATGATTCTTCCGGCGGGCGCCGGAAGAATCATGGTTCTGGCTCGGCTCAGTCGAAGCGTCGTACGCACACTCAGAAGCCACAGCAACGCAAGCGCGCCGCCTCGCAGGCTTCCGCGAACACGCGCGCCGCGTCTACCGCGACCACGCCAGCGTCGCTGTCCACACAGACGATGGCGGACACCTCGGTGACCTTCGTGGATCTCGGAGTGCCCCACGAGCTGGCGAAGGCTCTGGCGTCGGAAGGCGCCCAGCATCCTTTCCCCATCCAAAAAGCGGCGATCCCCCAGGCCTTGGAGGGCCGCGACATTTTGGGCCGTGGGCCTACGGGTTCCGGCAAAACCTTCACCTTTGGCGTGCCGATGGTGGCCCGACTGCAGGGCGGCGCCTCTGCCCCACGTGCACCGCGCGCTCTGGTGCTGGCCCCGACCCGAGAGCTGGCCACGCAGATCCGTCAGCGCCTGGAGCCCATTGCACATGCGGCGGGCCAGCGTGTTCTTGACGTGGTGGGTGGCGTGAAGATTTCCCGGAATATCACGGCCCTGGCACGACCCGTGGACATTCTGGTGGCCACGCCGGGACGTGCCCAGGATCTGATTGATCAGAAGATCTTAAGCTTTGACGCTGTGTCTGTGGTGGCGATTGACGAGGCCGATCAGATGGCGGACATGGGCTTTCTTCCCCAAGTCACCCGCCTGATGGACTTGATTGACCCCGAAGCTCAGCATCTGTTGTTCTCCGCCACCCTCGATGGCGATGTGCAGGTGCTGGTCAACAAGTACATGAAGGATCCGGTAACCCATTCCACCGGGGAGGCCACCGCCACGGTGGATCGTATGGATCACGTGCTGGGTGTGATGGCTGACCGCGATGAGCGCAATGATGCGGTCATCGAGCTGGGTGCTCTCGGCGTGAAGACGGTGATGTTCATGCGCACCAAGCACGCTACGGATCGGCAGGCGAAGAAGCTGAACCGTCGTGGTGTGCACGCCGTGGCTCTCCACGGCGACAAGGGCCAGTCCACGCGAGAGAAGACCCTGGCCGCCTTCGCCTCGGGCGAGGCACAGGTGCTCGTCGCCACGGATATCGCCGCGCGTGGCATTGACGTCAAGGGCGTGGATCTGGTGGTGCACATCGATCCGCCTGCCGAGCACAAAGCCTATGTCCACCGAGCTGGCCGCACGGCTCGTGCGGGCAGCGAAGGTACCGTGGTCACGCTGACGTTCAAGGATGTGCAGCAAGACACGGTGAAGATGATGACGAAGGCTGGTGTGTCCCCGAAGATTGTCACACCCAGTGAGCTTGTGACTACAGTCCGTTCGTTGGTGGATAAAGGGAGGTGACCGCGCGCGATGGATATTGTGTTATCCATTGTCGGCCTACTCGGATTCGTTGCGCTCACAGCAGCGACCGGTTTGTTCGTGGCCATTGAATTCGCTCTGACTGGGCTGGAACGTTCCACCGTCGATGAGCATGTCAAGGAGAAGAACGACGCCACGGCGCGCTTAGTGCGACGTGCCCATGGAAACTTAAGCTTCGTGTTGTCTGGGGCTCAGCTGGGCATCACGGTGACCACGCTGGCCACGGGTTATTTGGCGGAGCCGATCCTGGCGCAGTTCTTCACCCCTGTCCTGGAGGCCATCGGGCTTCCCGAAAACAGCTCGATGGCCATCGCCTTGATCCTGTCCCTGATCATTGCGACGTTCCTGTCGATGGTGTTTGGTGAGCTGGTGCCGAAGAACCTGGCGATTGCGAAGCCGTTGACGGCCGCGCGGACCACGGTGCTGGCCGTGTGGACGTTCAATAAGTGCCTCAAGTGGTTCATCAACGCCTTGAACTCCACTGCCAACGCCATCGTGCGCAAGCTTGGGATTGAGCCGGCCGATGAGTTGGCGTCTGCCCGCTCCCCGGCTGAGCTGTCCGCCCTGGTGCGTAATTCCACCGGCGCCGGCGGCTTTAGCTTGTCAAAGGCCACCGTGTTGGAGAAGTCCCTGCGCTTCGGCGAGGCGACTGCCGAGGACATCATGACTCCCCGATCCACCGTGGAGACCTTGCAGGCGGAACACACGGCGCTGGATCTGATCCAGATGGCTCGGGAGTCCGGGCATTCGCGCTTCCCTGTGGTGCGCGGCGATTTGGACGAGACCATTGGCGTCGTTCATATTAAGGACGCCTTGACCGTTCCCGCCGAGCGTCGCGCCATGACCATGGTCAAGGATCTATGCCGACCCGTGCCCACCGTCCCCGATTCTTTGGGGGGCGACGCCGTGCTCAACCACGTACGACGCGCGGGCTCTCAGCTGGTCCTGGTTGCCGACGAATACGGCGGTACGTCTGGAATCGTCACCATTGAGGACGTGGTGGAAGAGATCGTGGGCGAGGTGTGGGACGAGCACGATAACAAGGAAGAGGACGCCGAGGTGCGCAAGGCCGGCCAGTCCTGGGAGATCTCAGGATTGGTGCGCGTGGATGAGCTCTCCGATGCGGTGGGCTACCACGCCCCCGAGGGGCCGTATGAAACCTTGGGTGGCTTGATTATGTCCACGTTGGGACGGATTCCGTCCGTGGGTGATAGCGTGCTGCTTCCGCAAAATGATCGGGAGTTCATGGATGGTTTTGAGTCCGGGTTGCCCAATCGCTGGGTGGCTGAGGTTCAGGACATGGATAATCGCCGCGTGGATCGGGCGCGGGTGCGTCCCCTCTCTGAGCAGGAATTGCGCGAGTTGAATCTGGATGACGGTAAGGAGGATCGCGGTGAATAGTGACTACTTTGGCGTAATTCTCACCGTGTTTCTTCTGGCGGTGAATGCGTTTTTCGTGGCTGTGGAATTCGCGTTGATTTCCTCCCGCAAGGATCGTCTCAATTCGATGATCGCCTCCGGTAACCGGAAGGCGCAATCGGTCGTGACGGCGATTGAGGACTTGTCCATGATGCTGGCTGGTGCACAATTCGGTATCACGTTGGCCTCTGTGTTGCTGGGTAAGGTCGGCGAACCGGCGATCGCGCACCTCATTGAGAGACCGTTCCATGCCCTGGGTATGCCGGATAATCTTCTGCATCCGGTGGCGTTTGCCATTTCCCTGTTGATCGTGACGGTTTTGCACATCATTTTGGGTGAAATGGTGCCGAAGAATGTGTCCTTGGCCGGTCCGGAGACGGTGGCTACATACCTGGTCGGGCCGCATCTTCTCTTTATGAAAATTGCGCATCCGATCATGGTGATGCTCAACTGGGTTGCCCGCCACACGCTGCGTCTGTTTGGTGTGGAGCAAAAGGATGAGCTGGATTCTCGAGTATCGCCGTCGGAATTGGCATCCATGATTGCCGAGTCTCGCAGCGAGGGGCTCATCGCTCCCGCGGAGGCCAACCGCTTGGATAAGGCTTTGGGCTCGTCCCGTCGAACCTTAGAGGAGGTGCTGATTCCGCTGTCGCAAATCCATGCGATTCGGCAGACCGGGCCGCGCATCAAGGTGGAAGACGTGGAACGTGCCGTGGCGGAGACCGGGTTTTCCCGCTTCCCCATCACGGATGCGGATGGCCACTGGACGGGATATATCCACATCAAGGACATGCTGGATAACCTGGCCGAGGATGGCACTTCGGATCAGGATCCGGTGCTGGATATGTCTGATGTGCGCCCGCTGATCCGCGTGAAGTCCGGAGTGAACTTCGACGTGGCGATGCGAGACATGCGGCGTACCTCCAGTCATATCGCCGCGGTAGAAGACGCACACGGGCAGATCATCGGTATGGTGACGCTGGAAGACATCATCGAAGAGCTGGTGGGCACCGTTCGAGATTGGACGCACGACGATTAACGATACGCAGGAGACCATGCAGACAACACGCAGGCAACGCTGGGCCTTTCTGGGCGTGGTATCCCTGGGGCTGCTGCTCATTGGCCTGGATAACTCGATCCTCTATACGGCGCTGCCCGCGCTCAGCGAGCAGTTACACGCCACCGCTACCCAGCAGTTGTGGATTATCAACGCCTACGCGCTCACGCTGGCCGGCCTGCTCCTGGGCACGGGCACCTTGGGCGATCGTGTGGGGCACCGCAGGATGTTCCTGATCGGCCTGACCGTATTCGGGTTGGCCTCCTTGAGCGCGGCCGTGGCTCCTTCCGCGGGATTCCTGATTGTGGCCCGCGCGTTCCTGGGGCTGGGTGCAGCGATTATGATGCCGGCAACGCTGGCGCTGATTCGCGTGACGTTCGTCGATGAGATTGAACGCAACACGGCCATCGGCATCTGGGGTTCTGTCGCGGTCGTCGGTGCAGCAAGTGGTCCTACCGTGGGCGGGTTCCTGCTGGAGCATTACTGGTGGGGGTCGGTCTTTCTCATTAACGTGCCGATCGTGCTCATCGCGATTGCGCTGACCACGTGGTTGGCGCCACCCAATATGCCGAACCCCCACAAGCAGTGGGATGTGCTGTCCTCCCTCTATGCTCTGGTGAGTTTGTCCTCTCTGGTGCTGTGCATCAAATCTGTGGCCAGCACGCATCCCGATGTGGTGCTGGCCTTAGGCACGGCGATCCTGTGCGTACTGGGAGCCTGGGCCTTTACTCAGCGTCAGAAGAAGCTTGCAGATCCGCTGCTCACCTTTGATATTTTCCGCTCCCCCATTTTCACTGGTGGTGTGGTCACGGCTGCCGGCGCGATGTTTGGCATGGCGGGGCTGGAAATGCTCACCACGCAGAAGCTACAACTGGTGGATGCGTTCAGCCCGCTCCAGGCTGGCCTGGTGATCTCTGCTGTGGCGCTCTCGGCGCTTCCCATGTCTGCCCTGGGCGGGGCGAACCTGCACCGCTGGGGCTTTAGAAACATCATCGTCACAGGATTTCTGGCGATGGGCGCTGGCATGGCAGTGGCGGTGATCGCTGAAGGTGGCGATCACCTCTACGCGTTCATTGGTGGACTGATCATCACAGGCATCGGCGCGGGCCTCACCATGTCCGTGGCCTCGACAGCCATCATTGGGGCGGCTCCCCCGGAGCGCACGGGTATGGCTGCCAGCATGGAGGAAGTGTCCTACGAGCTGGGCACGCTGCTATCTATTGCCGTGACGGGCTCGATCGTGCCGGCGCTGTACAGCACGCGGCTTCCGGAGGAGCTGCGTGCGCTGGGGATGGATGCCCTCCACGTTGGCGCGGAGAATGGCGCTGCGGCTGGGGCCTATTCCAGCGCGTATGGATCAACAATTGCTGGACTGGTGGTGGCGATGGCAGCGTTCGCCGGCATCACCGCCTGGTACTTCCGCACGAACCCGAAGTCCGGAGGGGCTCACGCGGCGCATTAGCTTGACAACCCCGGGTCCACGCGCCCGAGACTTTGGCGCAGTATGTGGAGGATCTCGCGCATCATGGCGCGTGATACACGCGCGCTGGTAGCGAGGTACAAGGGCACGCGCCCGATGTAGCCCGCATTCCCCGCATTCCCGGTATCTCCCGCTGAAGGCTGCAAGGACACAGTCTTAAACGGTTTACTCCAGGGAATCGTGCGGATCAGCGGCGTGATCCCCTGCCCGTGCGCCACAGCCTGCATCACGCTGGCCAAGTCCTCACACTCCTTCACAATGGTCATGGCAGATCCGCCCGGCGCATGGGCCTGATAGTGCGCCATTGCCTGGTCCCGCACCGCGCAGGGCCTGTGGAACGCAACCATGGCATCCCGTGGTGAGTCCTCCACACCCACCCATTCCAACGGAAGATCCGCCACGTGTTGAGCTCCCGGCATGTGGTGCCGTAGGAAGAGGCTGATGTCCGCCCGCTGGTCGAGCAGCATATCGCGCGCTTTACTGCTTCGGGTCAGGCGCACCCTGAAGGACAGGTGTGGCTGTGCCTCGCGAAGGGCATGCAGCAGGTCAGGAACAATGCTGTGGGCTGTGTGCTCTGTGGCGGCGATCACCAGTTCGTTGCTGTGAGGCGGGGCGAGCTCATGGAACGTATCGTCGTGCAGGGTAATGATGTCGCGTGCCCGTGCCGCCAAGATTTCCCCATCGGCGGTGAGCATGATCCCCCGCCCCAGGGGTTTGACGAGCTGGCATCCCAATTGCGCTTCGAGCTTCTTGACGTGGGCACTCACCGCCGCCCGGGTGATACCGAGGGCTTGGGCGGCGTGGGTCATATTATTAAACGACGCCACAGCCTCCATGCTGCGCAAGCACTCAATTGTCAATGACATGTTGACATTCTAGTGCTCCCAGCGGCGCTCAACCACAATCGTGACTCATGAAAGCACAACTTCCCGTGTGGCTCGCCATCGCCACCATCCTGACCTACGCCGCCGGATACCCCTTAGGCAGCGCCTCCGTCGCAGTCATGCCCTTCGGACTGGTCCTGCTTCTCCGCTTTAGCGCCTCCGCCGTGGTCCTCTGGGGACTCGTCGCAGCACTGCGCATCCCGCTGCCCTCGCGGCAGCAACTCCTTCACTGCTCCGTGGCTGGACTCATGATCCAGGGTGTACAATTCACCGCCCTGTATTGGGCGCTCCAAGAAGGGGTCTCCGCGGGCCTTGCGTCCTTGTTGATCGCCCTCAATCCCGTCACCACCTCAGTGCTCCTGCTGGTGATGGGACAGTCTAAGGAAGACCGCCGTGGCGTCGTATCCCTTGTCCTTGCACTCGCAGCAGTCGTGTGTGCCTGCGCACCACGCATCGCGCAAGATCACTCGATCGGGCTGCCGCTCATCGGCGTGGGCGTGGCACTAGCCGGACTCACGGTTGGAGGGATCTACCAGGGACGGCTTGTGCGCGGCACGAACCCACTCGTCATCACCGCCGTAGCCATCACCGCGTCCATCCCGATCGCGGCTTTAGCAACAATACTCATGCCCGGTCCCGTGGAGGACTGGACGCGGGGGCTCGCCATCGTTGGTGCCATGGTCATCATCTCCTCGGTGGCAGCCACCACCTTGTACTCCGCGTGCATTCACCGCGCCGGCGCCCGCGCCGCCTCCATCCTGTTTGCGATCATCCCTGCCACCGCCAGCCTCATGGCCTGGGTGACGCTGGGCGAGGCCATCAGCGGCTTCACCATCATCGGCATCATCCTCGGCGCGGCAGCCTGCCTGATTTCACTTCGGCCAGCCCGCACACCACAATAGAAGACGTGACTAATGCAGCCGTGACCGAGATCCTGGAGCGCGACCACTGGCACACCCTGCAGGACCAGCACAGACGGCGCGTGGACGAACTCACAGGCGACGCCGTGGAGCGGCGCCAGCAGGGCCAGCGTCACCCCGTGTGGGACTTCATGTTTTCCTACTACCCCATCAAGCCCGGCCAGCTGCGGAAATGGCATCCGGGCCCCGGAACACAGCTGCGCATCACCGAGGCCGATCAGGAACGCCTGCCACAACACAAGGGGTTCTACAAGCAGTACCCCACCGATGGCGGCGCCGTCTGGGCCTTGGACACGGACGCGGTGTGGGAGAAACGAGGACAGGGCATCCGCTACATCCACAGGCTCGTGAGCCTCACCCTCCACCGGCCCGCGCAACTGGGCTGCTTCGGCCTCCACGAATGGGCGATGGTCTACAAGGACACTCCACGCCACCCGGAACCACTGCGCCTCGAGGCGGAGGGAACCCAGGCCGTGGTGGAGGCTGCCAACATCAAGTGCACGCACTACGACGCCTTCCGCTTTTTCACCGAAGCCGCCGCCCCCTTAAACGAACACCAGCCCACGCGCCAGACCCAGCCTGACTTTGAGCAACCCGGTTGCCTGCACGCCTCCATGGACCTCTACAAGTGGGCCGCGAAGCTAGGCCCGCTGGTCTCCGGCGAGCTATGGCTCAAAACCTTCGAGCTGGCCTGCGATGTGCGCCAGCTTGATATGGAGGCAAGCCCCTACGACCTCACGGATTGGGGCTTTTCCCCCGTAAAAATTGAAACCCCCGCCGGGCGAGCCGAGTATGTCCGGCGCCAACAAGCGCTCATGGAACGCGGGCAGCAACTCCGTCAGGAATTACTCGCCTCGGTGGAGTGCGCTTTTCCCCAGCTGGCCGGGTAGGGCCAGCTGGGCGTCGAATAAAAAATTAATCCTCAAACGTGGAGGTATCGATGACCACGCGGAATTTCACGTCGCCCGCGACAACTCGATCGTAGGCCTCATCCACCTCATGCACACTGATTTTCTCAATGACCGCACCCAGGCCATGCTCGCCGCAAAAGTCCAGCATCTCCTGGGTTTCCTTGATGCCGCCGATGTTATTTCCGGTCAGAACCTTGCCACCAATAATCAGGTTACCCATGCCTACCTTGAGCTGCTCGGGCGGCAATCCCACCACGGACATAATGCCGTGCGGCTTCAGCAACTTCAGGTAATCATTCAGCGAATACGTGGCAGAAATGGTGGAGAGAATCAGGTCAAATTCACCGCGGTGATTCTTAAAGAAATCCTCCTCCTCGCCGGACGCCAACACGCGCTGCGCACCCAATTCCAGGGCTTCTTTTTCCTTACGCTTGGAACGGGAAATAACAGTCACATCTGCTCCCTTGGCCGCGGCGATCTGCACACCCATGTGGCCCAATCCACCCAGGCCGACCACGGCGACCTTCTGGCCCTTCTGCACGTTCCAGCGGGCCAGCGGCGAGTAGGTGGTGATGCCGGCGCACAGCAACGGCGCGGCTTCGTCGAAGCTGAGGGAGTTCGGGATGGTGCACACGAAACGCTCGTTGACCACCACCTTCTGCGCGTAACCGCCTTGGGTGATGGTGCCGTCCACGTCCTCGGCGTTGTAGGTGCCCACGTTGCCCTCGAGGCAATCCTGCTCCTGGTCGTTCAGGCACTGTTCGCACTCACCGCAGGAGTTCACCATGCAGCCCACACCGACCCTGTCACCCACCTTGAACTTCGTGACCTTATCCCCCACGGCTTCCACCACGCCGGCGATTTCGTGGCCGACGGTCAGTGGGAAGTGGGCTTCGCCCCATTCGTTGCGGATGGTGTGGATGTCACTGTGGCAGATCCCGGCTGCTTTGATGTCGATGACGATGTCATCCTCGCGGGGATCGCGGCGTTCGATCTCTGCGATCTGGAAGGGTGCGTCCGGTGCGGTCTTCTGGAGTACTCGAGAGGTAATTGTCATGACAACAAGCCTACGCGTGTTTTCAGTACATGTTCAATAATTTTTATTCGACGCCCAGCGTACCCAACCACAGTTCACCTCAACGCCCGTGGCGTGCCCCGGCAATGGCTCCTCCACTCGCTACACTGTCAGAGTCAACTACACACCAACGTGCACGTGGGGAGGTTTGCCCGTGGGCCGTCATGCACAGCCACCAGCGCCGAGCGCCCCTGCGCGCTCGCGGCTACTGACCGCCGTGGGCATTGCGGTCGTCATCATGACGCTCACGATCTGTTGGTCCATCTATCGGGACACCGAAGAACAGGCCCGGCACTGCCCGGACGGCTCTTTCACCATGACGGTGTGGGCCACGCCGGAGGCAAAAGAATCCGCGAAAGCGCTGGCGAAGCGCTTCAACACCTCCCAGCCGGTGGCCGCGCAGCATTGCATTAAGGCAACGGTCAAGGCATTAAGCGATGCGGAGGCCATCGCGCGCTTGGACGCGGTGTCCATTGATCACGGCAGCGCCCAGACTATGGCCGGAATATGGATCCCACAGGACGCCACGAAGGCTATCAGCGCGGCGCGCGACGCCCAGATCGCAGTGAACACGTCCTTGGTGAGCATGATGAGTAACGGCAGCGCGACGTACGCGCTTCTTCCGATCAGCACCCCGGAGGCTGATACCATCGTCAACCAATCGGCAGGGTCAGCCTTCGCGAGTTTCGCCGCCGAGGCCTTAGGCGCTGAGGCCCAGGTCCCACTCAGCGACCTGGAGTTCCCCCGACCTTAGTTAGGACGCGCCACGCAGGCGTCGGCGTGCGGCCAGTTCGTCCACGGCCGTGTCTTCAGCAGCGGATGCAGCGGGGGTAATCTTCTCGCTCGGGAACGCCTTGATGGTGCCGCTCAGCTCCTTCAGCAGCCCCGGCACGGCGATGCCGAACACGCCCTGGCCGCCATTGAGCAGGTCAATGACCTCTTCTGGGGAGCGACATTCGTAGACCGTGGTGCCGTCGGAGACCAAGGTGATGCCCGAGAGGTCATCGATGCCCAGGTTCTCCAGCTTCTCCACAGCCTTGCGGATGTTCTGCAGGGAGATGCCCGTGTCCAGCAGGCCCTTCACAATCTTGAGGACCAGGATGTCCCGGAAGCTGTAGAGGCGCTGACTACCGGAGCCGTGAGCGCCACGGACGGTGGGGTTCACCAGGTTGGTCCGTGCCCAGTAGTCCAATTGGCGGTAGGTAATGCCTGCGACTTGGCAGGCGATGGGCACACGGTACCCAACCTCGTCTTCGGCACCGTAGATGTCGAACAAAGCACCCTGCTCTGGACCATCAACGCCCATCTCGGTGTCGACTTGGTTGCGCTCGCGCATATCCTACACTCCTGACATGTAACCCACTGTGTCATTGTCTGCTAGCAAGCCGTGGGAGTCAACATGACGCCCACCAAAGCCTCAAGCAGTGGTTTAGAGTCTACTTTAACACGAGTCACAAATTTCACAATTGTAACAACACGCGTGTTATTCCCCAGTTATTCTCCGAGGAGCTTTTTCAGCTCATCATCGAAGTCCGCGTCACTCAGCGCATCGATCTGCAGCTCCGGCGTGTGGCCGTCTGCTTCAAAGGGCTCCAGGTCAGGCTCGAGATACACCACGCCCCGTTCATCAGAGCTATCAGCGTTATCAGCAAACGCCTGCTCCCCCACAAGCTCGATCATCGCCTGGACCCACTCCGGATTCACATCCAGCATCTTGTCCACCAGGGTTTCCTTCACAGAGATGTTCTCCAGGACACCGGCGTGACTCAGAAACTCCACAGTCGACGGTGGAACATCCAGCCGCTGCTCCTGGCGAGTCAACGTGGCGGTGAACTGCCCGCGGAACGCCGTGGAAATCTCCGCATCCCAGCGACCCGAGTCAAGATCCGATCCCATCGCCTGGGCAAACAATTTTCCGTGGGCAGGGCGCCCTCCCAGATCCCGTGCGCCGTCAATCCATATCGGGAGCACGCGAGTGTAATCCAGAGTGTAAAACAGAAGGACATCTGGCCCACCTTCACGGCGAGTCCTCAGACGTCCCAGCAACCGGACTTTACAATCAGCCAAGGTTCCCCTTAATCAATGCGGTGTTCAATGAGATCAACAGCGCCGATACCTCATGCGCCGTCTCGACAGAGCGCTGCTTCGCGTTCTCATCACGCGCATGCGCTAGCGGCTCGGACACGGCCGCCACCATGTCATATTGGCGGTTCGCAATGGTCATCAGAGACTTCAGGTGACGGCCGTCAAAACCAAACTCCGTCAGCTGGTGGGCAAGCTGGACGATGTGCACATCGTCCACGGAGAAGAAACCGGAGGCGTCGGCATTAATCAATCCCATGCGGATCAGCGAGTTCGTGAAGGAATCCTCAACGCTTGCCCGGGTGGAGACATCAGCGCGGGTCAGGCGGCGTGTCCCGACGGAGCGCATCTGCTCGGCACTCACGGCACCTTGGACCGCGCGCTTCGAGGAAACCGCGGTGACCTTGCCGGAATCCATAGCCTCCAGCTGCTCGCGGATCACCTTGAGAGGCAGGTAGTTATCGCGCTGCAACGTCAGGATGTAGCGCAGGCGGGAGATGTCCTCTGGCGCAAAGCGACGGTAGCCCGACTGGCTACGGCGAGGGCTGATGAGGCCCTCGGATTCCAGAAAGCGAATCTTGGAGACCGTCACATCGGGAAAGTCAGCCTTCAGCTGTTTCAGCACATCGCCAATGCCAATGGTCGGAAGCACACCGGATGTCGATGCGGCACCGCGGCGAACGGCGGAATCATGTGCTGGCTGTGGCTGTGCACTCACGTCGTATTTCTCCCAAATGAACGCAAAAAGCTTATAGTCTGTGACTATTTTAAAGTACTCACAGTCCGGCAGTTAACCCCTGCCGAAAACGGGTCGCAGTCAAGCAAAAATGCTTGACTGCTTGAGTTGGCAAAGGACTTGCTTTACGCGTCCTTTGTGCCGTTGAGGAACACCAGACGGAACTTACCGATCTGGATCTCATCGCCGTTGGCCAGAACAGAGGAGTTCTTAGGCTCACGGTTCACGTAGGTGCCGTTCAGGGATCCCACGTCAACAACTTCGTACTCGTCGCCGTTGCGACGGAACTCTGCGTGGCGACGGGAGACGGTGACATCATCCAGGAAAATGTCGGAATCTGGGTGGCGACCCGCAGCTGTATTCTCCTGATCGAGCAGGAAACGGGAACCAGCGTTAGGTCCTCGCTTAACCACCAGCAGCGCGGAGCCTTCTGGCAGACCCTCCACACTGGCAGGTGATGCATCATTCTGTCCTGCTTCCATTTCCTTCAGCAGGTCGGAACGGTAAACAGAGGTAGTCTCTACGGATGCCTCAGAGTGGCCAGTGTTTTCACTCATATCTTTTCCTCTCATTATTCGGCTGACGCCGAAGCCACCGCACTGAATCAACCGTCAGTTGTTCAGGGGGTCATTAGATGGACGTTGTCCACCATACTACCCCTCCGCCCTTGCTGGGGAGCCGGAAGGCGGATAGCGGGAAATCTTGTTCAAAAAGTTATTTAAACATTCTAGCAATTGAGTTTCTGACTGATCGTCCGTCCGCGGATAGCGGATTGTCGTTGACCATATATGTCCAGGTAGCGCTCGGTTTCTGCAGCCCCAGATCCTCAAGGTGAGCGCCGTCGGCGTCGATATGCACCTCAGCAAAGGTCTCTTCTGCCCGCGTTACCGCACGTTCTGCCAGATCAGCAAATGCGGCAATGGACATCCTGTGGAACTCATCGATGGGCGATTCACGGGCGATGGCGCGCAAGTGGATGGATTCACGGATGTCATCCAGGTACGCCAGATGCTCGCTCCACTCAAAGTCCAGGTGGTACAGCATGATTTCTCGTGCAGCTTGCTCCAGGACTTCCTGATCCACGCGCTCAGCCAGTTCGTCAGCCTTGTTCCCGTGTACACGGGAGAGGTGCTTCCACGCCGCATCCGTATCCAACAGATCATCCCGGCGCGCGGCGATGATGTCCCGCTGGTCTTTAATCAGCTTGTTGTACTTCCAGGTCGTGGCATGAATATCCAGCAGTTGCCCCTCGGTGACGCGCTGGCAGTGGTCCACGAATTGCAGCACGCGCTTCTGGGCCAGCAGGCCATCCTCGTCCGGGGTGGCGTGGAGTTCTTGGTCGCTGCCGCCGGCGGCAATCATGTCGTCCTCCAGGGACAGGAAGAACACGCTGGATCCTGGATCGCCTTGACGTCCTGCGCGTCCGCGGAGTTGGTTGTCCAGGCGTGTGGAGCGGAAGCGGCCCACGCCGACAACGTGGAGACCGCCGGCGTCGACAACCACAGTGCGTTCCTCCTCGTTCATGCCGCCCAGTTTGATGTCGGTTCCACGTCCGGCCATCTGGGTGGACACAGTGATGCGTCCGGGGCGGCCGGCTTCGGCGATGATGGCCGCCTCAGCCTCGTGATTTTTGGCGTTGAGGACGTTGGACTCCGCACCTTCGAGCACCAGGGCGTCGGCAAGTCGTTCGGACTCCGCGACGTCCTGGGTTCCGATCAGTTGAGGCTGGCCGGTCTTTTGCACCTCGATGATGTGTCGGATCACAGCCTGGTCGCGTTCCTCCAGGGTGGCATAGATCCGGTCGGCTTCGTCGAAGCGTTGGGTGGGGACATTCGGGTCGATGGCGGAGACCTTAAGGTCATAGAATTGCCGGAACTGGTCGCTGGCGGCAATCGCCGTTCCGGTCATGCCGCACTTGTGTGGGTACATCCCCACCAGAGCCTGAATGGTGATCTGGTCCAGGATGCGCCCGCCGTCGGTGACATCCAAGCCCTCTTTCGCTTCCACCGCTGCCTGGAGTCCATCCGGCCATCGCTGCAGCTCTGCCACGCGTCCACGAGACCCGTCGATCAGGGCCACCTTGCCGTCGCGCACAATGTAGTGCACGTCGCGAGCCAGAAGATGCTCGGCGTGCAGTGCAACGTTGATCTGGACCAGCAGGTCCCCTCCCCCGTGTTCCTCGGACCCATAGAGGGATTCCACGCCCAGGTATTTTTCTGCGTAGCTGGCGCCGGTATCGGTCAGGTAGATATTTCGATGATCCGCGGAGATCTGGAAGTGTTCGTCCTCCTCCATGGATTTCACCATGCGGGTGATCTCGCTGGTGGGCGCTGGGCTTGGCTCAGATCCAGCGAGCACCAACGGCACCAGGGCTTCATCCACCATCACGGAGTCCGCCTCATCGATCACAGCCACGTCGGCGGGGGTGCGCACCTGGTCTTCGCGGCGGGTAATGAGTTGGTCGCGCAGGACGTCGAACCCAATTTCGTTGATGGCGCCGAAAATGACATCCCTGCGGTAGATGTCGCGGCGCTGGTCGGCGTCGAGATCCTCATGGATGGCTCCGTGGCTGAGTCCGAAGAAGTCGAACAGAGGGCCCATCCACGCGTCATCGCGCCCGGCGAGGTAGCTGTTAACGGTGATCACGTGGACGCGCTGGCCGCGCAAGGCGTAGCCCACAGTGGCCATCGCGCCCGTGAGAGTCTTGCCTTCGCCCGTAGCCATTTCCACGATGTCGCCGTGAAGCAGTCGGTGTGTGCCCTCCATCTGCACATCGAAGGGCTGCACGTCCAGGGTGCGGTTGACGGCTTCGCGCAGGGCGGCGAGCAAGGCCGGGTAATCCGGCTGGCCATTGCTCGTACGCACGGCCTCGCGGGCGGCAGCTCGGAGCGCATCATCATCAACGCCAGCAAAGCGATCGGCGCTGGCCTGCGCCACAACCGCCCTGCTCTTTTTCTGATTCTTCTTGGGTGAGGTTCCCATTGCTTTCCAGAACCAGTCCATCGCCATTGACGGTCATCCTTTGCTTGTGTGCGTTGGTGTACGTGCGTGTTGCCTGTAGATTCTTGAGTCTACCTATCCCCTCGCGCGGGTATAAGTATCTTTATGAGCTTTTCTTCCGGTGATGCTTTTTCTAACCCCGTTTCTGACCCCGATGCTGGCTCCGGTGCTGGCTCCAGTGCTGGCTCCAGTGCTGGCTCCGCTACTGGGGCTGTTCCTGATGCAGTCGCGCCGCGTCGTTTAGCCCCTGCGCGCAGCGTCACGGTGTCCATCACCGCCCGCGACGGCCGGAACATTGCCGGGACGCTGGACTTTCCTGCGCATATCGGGTCCGTGGCGAAGCTGCCGCATGCCAAT
Organism: Corynebacterium zhongnanshanii; assembly: GCF_014490575.1. Taxonomy (NCBI): domain Bacteria; kingdom Bacillati; phylum Actinomycetota; class Actinomycetes; order Mycobacteriales; family Corynebacteriaceae; genus Corynebacterium; species Corynebacterium zhongnanshanii. The sequence continues at coordinate 907,577 of NZ_CP061033.1, read as the reverse complement.
CTCCCGACTGCGGTGGTGGTGCATTGCTTCACCTGTAACCGCCGGGCCGTGGGCACGTCGAAGATCTCCAAGACGTTGGCGAGGTTGGGCTTCCTGTCCTTGAGGATCGACATGGAGGGGTTGGGCGATTCCGATGGCCGGATGGAGGATTCCACGCTAACCCGCCAGATCGACGATGTGTGTCGCGCCGCGGAATGGCTCGATGAACATTCCTCCACGCGCGAGGACAATCCGGGGAGGATACTGGTTGGGCACTCACTGGGTGGAGCTGCGGTATTGCGGGCAGCGCCGCAGGTGGCGAATGTCCGTGCAGTGGCGACGGTGGGCGCACCGTTCAATCCCTCGCATGTCACCAGCACGATGCCGAAACTGGAGCAACGCTTGCGGGAAGATCGTTCGATCCACGCCGTCGAGATCCCCGGCCGTGGCGTGAAGCTCGGGCGTCCACTCCTGGATGATCTATCAACATTCGACGCCGCCGCCGATGCGGCCCAGCCCAGCGCCCAGGGGATTGCGACGTTGTTTATTCATCCGCCGTCCGATGACTTGGTTCCCTACGAGCATGCGGAGAAGCTGTATGCGGCGGCAGGCCAGCCGAAGTCTTTGATTTCTATTCCAGAGGCGGATCATCTGCTGAAGAAGCCTGGCAGTGGTCAGCGTGTGGGTGAGCTGATCGCGTTGTGGGCGCAGGCGTATCTGGGGTGAATGCGTGTGGTGAGTCGTCCGGGGTACCCGTGTGGGGTGAATGAAGGCGCTCGTGGGGTGAATGAAGGCACTCAGGGCGGCAGTGGCGCGTATGGTTGAAGACCATGAGTGAGTTGACTTTCATCCCTACCGCTGACCTTGTGGACATTATCGGCGAGGACGTACGTTCCTGCGATACCCAGTTCCGGGATCTCGGCGGAAACATTGAATTTGCAGGCAAGATCACCACGGTGAAGTGCTTCCAGGACAATGCGCTGCTGAAGTCCGTGCTGGGTGAGGACAACCCCGGCGGTGTGCTGGTGGTGGACGGTGAGGCGTCGATGCACACGGCACTGGTGGGCGACATCATTGCGGGGCTGGGCAAGGATCACGGCTGGAATGGCGTAATTATCAACGGCCCGATCCGCGACTCCAAGGTGATTGGTGGCATGGAGTTTGGCTGCAAGGCCTTGGGTACGAACCCTCGCAAATCCACGAAGACGGGCGCTGGTGAGCGTGATGTAGTGGTGTCCTTTGGCAGCGTGGACTTCGTTCCTGGCCACTACGTCTACTGCGATTCCGATGGCATCGTGATCACGGAGGAGCCGATCCAGCCGCAGTAACGGCTACAACTTCAGAACCAGCTACCGAAAAAGCTTTCTGACGTGGCGATTTTCTTACATGCCACTGTGTGTAGCATAATAGGGACGCTGGCCATGCGGCCAGAATCGGGCTGTGGCGCAGTTTGGTAGCGCACCACACTGGGGGTGTGGGGGTCGCAGGTTCAAATCCTGTCAGTCCGACCATTTTAGCCGGGACATAGCGAAAGCTATGCCCGGCTTTTCACATTCACGGGTTTGACTGGGGGTATGCGAGGGTTATGTGCCAAAATGTGTGTCTGTTGTCAGTGCCAGCGTGCTTGCTGCAGTCATGGCTGTTAACCGTGGCCCTGTGAGAATCTTGCCCGAAGGGGGATCATCTCCCCTTCCCGACAGTACAACCTCGCGAGTATCGACCAGCACGAATAGTCTGAGGTGGGATACCCACACACACCTGTCTTACAAATAGGACACCTGTCCTTCTGATAGTACAAAACCGCTATACTCATTGAGCATGAACCCTTTGTCAGTGCTCGAGAACTCGCCGCTAAGCCTCAGTGAAATTGCACGGCGTTCTGGCGTATCTCGTAACACCTTGCACCTATGGCTCCGCGGCCAATCTCAACCTAGCCCCGCAACCATGGAAAAAGTAATGCTGATCCTCGGGTATGAACTATCGCTTCGAGCACATCGGATCAGCGATTCAGATGCAGCCACAGCGGCCCGCGTATTGACCGAAGAATTGAAGAGTTCTCATCCGTCGGTAAAAAAGTGGATTCAGCTCTTTATTGATTGGGGCGATACTCACGAACTCCACACTCTTTTGGAAAGTGCGGCGTGGGCATCAAATCCTTATGGCCGTAGCGGTGCCATCCATTTTCTTCCAACGACCCCTCTGACAATCGCTTCAGCAGTGGACGCTTCAGGGCAACGTTGGGCGTTTTCCGGATCATTTGCCCAAAAGCAGGGCGCAGAGTGCGCATTGGAGCTTCGTTCTCATTCAACAATCGTCTGGTGTGAAGACCCAAGTGCCGTGACTCCCTCACTCCCGTCACGCATACGACAAGCTCCTTACCCGGTCCAAGGCGGCATTAGTCTTGTTCCTCTGGGTGGTGAAGAATGCACACGACAGATCTCATCCGGCGGCCTGCATTTCGTATCCCCGGTCCAGCTCACCATCGACATACTTGCTGAAGCTCACCAAGAGACCATGGAGAACTCACATGATAAGAGCCACTAACCGAGTCAACTGGAATGTCCAGAACCCTACTCGCATCCCAGCACTAGGAACCGAACGCGCGCTATTCCGCCTTACCAAGCAATTGCCAGACTTAGTGTGGAATGCCGCAGCCTTAGAGGGAAATACGTTTACCTTGCCGGAAGTTCGCACATTATTGGATGGGGTTACCGTGGGAGGAAAAGCTTTACCTGAGCAGCAACAAATCCTGGATCTCTCGGAAGCGTTTGGAGAACTCCACACTCTTGTGTCAACAGGGGAATTCTCTGTCACGCCCGATGTCAGTCATCGCATTCACACAGCCGTCGCACGCAATGAAGCATTAGACGCAGGCATGTTTCGCGGCGACGGCGCCGTCGCGGGCGATGGTGGCGGGGTAAGGCTCATGAACGGTGGCTTCGTTGATTTTGATCCCGCCGAGGGATTACATGAGGCCTTCTCGGATCTCGTGGAGTCGCTCAATCTTCTCGACGATCCCGTGGAGCGCGCACTCGCCTATTTCTGTTCTGCCACGCGAACACAGTTTTATTTTGATGGAAACAAGCGCACAGCCCGGCTCATAGCGTCCGGAATGTTGATGACGGCGGGATATAGCGCGCTGAATATTCCCAACGCCCGCCGCCTGGAGTTTAACCTGGCCCTTGACCAACTCTTTTCCACAGACGATGCCACTGAACTCATGGAGTTCCTCTACGACTGCCTTGCAGAATCATCCCGATAGCCCGGCTCCTCACGCCTAGCAGAAGCCATCAAGAAGAAATGTCGCTGCATAGCGCTACATAGCACCCTTCAATCGCTCAATCGCCTGGTCCAAAACCTCGTCACGTTTGCAGCATGCGAAGCGAACGAAACGTTTCCACTGCTCCGTGTGATCGGAAAATGCGGACACCGGAATTGCCGCTACTCCCACCTCTTCAACGAGGAAACGGCAGAACTCAACATCGTCCTTAAAACGCTCTGGGATCCTGGCGATGACGTAATAGGTTCCGTGCGACACATATGCGTCCAGGCCACACTCCTCCAAGGCTGTGGCTACCTTACGAACTTTCTCCTCCAAGCGTGCGGACATATCCTCCACCCACGGCAATTCTGTGTCCAGCGCCTGCGCCACTGCCGGTTGCAAGGGGGTCACGCCCACATAAGTGAGAAACTGCTTAGCCTTCAGCACATGACGCAACAGATTCTCAGGAGCTACGGCCCACCCGGTCTTCCATCCCGTGGCATTAAAACTCTTGGCGGCACTCGAGACCGTGATGGTGCGCTCCCACATGCCCGGCAAACTAGCACAAGACACATGTTCATAGCCACTGAACACGAGATGCTCATAGACCTCGTCCGACAACACAAACAGATCCTTGTCGCGGGCCAGCACCGCAATCCCCTCCAGCCCCTCGCGACTCAGCACCGATCCCGTGGGATTGTGAGGCGAATTCACCACAATCATCGCGGTCTTCTCTGTCACAGCGGCGCGTAGCGCCTCCAGATCCACATCCCACGCCTTGCCATCGCCGCACTGCACCTCACGAAGTGGAACCGCAACGCGCTGCGCACCCGCCAGGGCAATGGCCGCGACATACGAATCGAAATAGGGTTCCAACACAATAACTTCTTGACCTGGCTCAACAAGGCCGAGAATCGTGGCGGTGATCGCCTCTGTCGCCCCCACCGTCACGAGGACCTCCGTGGCTGGATCGACGTGCAACCCGTATCGGCCCTGGTGCCGCGCCACGGCCTCCCGCAGCTCGAGCAATCCCTGCACCGGTGCGTATTGATTGTTTCCGCTGGCAATTTCTTCCTGTGCCCGTTCCAACATCGACGCCGGCCCATCACTATCAGGGAATCCCTGACCGAGATTAATGGCCCCCAGCTCCATTGCCCGTGCACTCATCGACCCAAAGATGGAATCTCCGAATGACCGAAGGCGTGTCACTCCCGGATCGTTGAGACGTGACGACTGCTGTTGCTGTTGTTGCCCTGTCATGAGGACGATCATATCGCGCACACTGAGGCACGTGTCGCATAGTTTCACGCCGGAGGCCGAGCACTCAGTCACCCCAAAAGGCGTGGAAAAGTTTAAGAAATACACATGATGGATCCCTTAACGGCCCGGGCGAAAATAGAGCACCTTAGGTAAGACATCCTGTTTACGCTGCTCGCAGCGGATTTCGGGGGGGGCAGACAGGGGTGTCACATGAGAATAGACTGATAAACCTCAGAGAAAATTATGAGGTTAATGCTAACATCCCACTGACGCGTTGAATCGGACTCTTGCACTGTTACTGCAACAAAAGTGCACGCATCCTGCTCACCCCACCTACGTGGACTTACTGCCACATGAAAGGAATTTCGACAGCATGTCCAATGCAGACATCCTCCTCACCCCAGGAGAAAAGGGCGTATTCTCTCAGCAATTCAGCCCCAACCTCGTGCTGTTTTGGTTGAAGACCAACATCGTCGTCACCAACCGCAGGATCGCGGTCAAGGCACCCAACACGATTCTGGGCATCATCCCCTTGGGATACCAGGAAAACAGCATGCCCATCGGCTCCGTTGCGGGCGTCAACGCATCCATCAAGGTTCAGGCGGGACGTTTTATCACCTTCCTGCTGCTCGGCCTCATGCTGTTGGTCTTCGGATTCCTTGCTATGGGAAGCAATGGCGCAGCGGGATTCTTCCTGATTCTCCTGGCGATCATGCTCCTCGCCATTGCTGCCAACGCCATTCGTGGCGCCCTCGGGGTCACCAACAACGGTGGTGCCGTGAACGAAGTCCTCGTGTCCTGCCTGGAGCAGTCGAAGCTGAACGAGTTCAAGAACCATCTGAACGAATACGTGTACACTGCGTCGAGTGCCGGAACCTCTTGGAACGACGCCTACGCGTCGAACTCTCAGGGTTTCCAGAACCAGATGGGTTACCTTCAGAATGGCCCTACCGCAGGCCAGCAGTTCAACCCCGGAGCTGTAGGAAACGGCGGCTACCAGGGACAGCCTCAGCCTCAACAGAACTGGAACCAAGGCCCACAGCAGGCGCAGCCTCAGCAAAACTGGGGCCAGGGCCCGCAGCAGGCCCAGCCCCAGCAAAACTGGAACCAAGGACCACAGCAGGCTCAACCCCAGCAGAGCTGGAACCAAGAACCACAGCAGACCCAACCTCAGCACAACTGGGAGCAAGACGACAACCAGCAGCCACCCCAGCAGGGCTAGCTCATACGCGAAGGCTGAGGAATGGCTCCCACGGTAGCAGCCGCGCAATAAACCACAGCGTAAAAAGACTTCCCACCGCGATCGGCGCATAGCGGATGTCTTGCCACCGGGGTAGCCGAATCCCCCAGCCTTTTGCAGCCCACGCTATCCACGCCCACACTAAGAAGGGCAAGAAAACCAACAGCAGCGCATTGTAGTGTGCAGCATCCACTACACGCCCTTGAACGAGGCATTGAACTGCGCGCATCGAGCCGCACCCCGGGCAGTTGATACCGAACAGCGCCTTCGTAGGACACGTCGGAATCACACCACCCGGGGTTTCCGGATCCGCTGCAGCAATCGCCACACAGGCACACAGGGAAAGCACTCCCACAGCAAGAGGGAGTGCTTTATTCCGAACGGCCGTCACAGCGCTGCAAAAACCTCAACTACTAGCTCAGGTCGTCAGGGCTAATAACGCCCGTGACCAGGAGCGCCATGTACAGTGCGAAGACGATCAAAGTGATGACAGCAGATGCGATCGCAAACTTCTTTGCCTTCACGGAAGCGTCCTCGGCGCCCTGCAGGTCGCCCCTATGCCACCGGCTATCCACCTGAGTGGAGAAGTAAATGCCTACGGCACCCACCGGCAAGCAGCACGCCACAGTGGCAAGAATCGTCCAGACCAAGTAGGTGTTCGGGCGAGCCGCTCCCCCGAGGTCTGCAAATTCTTGGGCATTGTCACCATTGGGGAACTGGCCAAATGTGTTCTGACTGTCAGCATCGCTGCTGTTGACATCGTGAGCGTTGCTGTTGGCATCGTTGTCATCAAAGCTATTACCAGCGTATGGATTGGTCATGGAAATCCTCCTGCGTTGATATGAGTGCGCTCCAGTCTAGCAGCTCACGAAGTTTTCGTCAGAAAAACCTACTATTGATCTCCGCAGGACGACTTATGCCGGGAGAGCCACATACTTAATGTATGTGTATTCCTCCAAGCCCTCCAGGCCACCTTCGCGACCAAATCCGGACAGTCCAATACCGCCGAATGGGGCGGCCGCATCCGAAATCCCGGCGCGGTTCACTCCCACCATGCCGGCCTGCAACTCTTCTGCAAAACGCTGCGCCGTCGCCACATTCGTGGTGAAACCATAAGCAGCCAGGCCGAACGGTGTATCGTTCGCCAGGGCAATGCCCTCATCCAGATCCTTGAAGGTAACCACCGTGGCCACAGGCCCGAAAATCTCCTCCTCAAGGATGCGGGTTCCCTTCGGAACATCAACCACCACCGTGGCGGGATAGAAATAACCTGAACGTTCCGGAACCTCACCTCCGACGAGGACTGAGGCTCCAGCGCGCCGGGCGTCGTCGACTAATTCGGCAACACCATCGCGTTGCTCAGCATTGATCAACGGCCCCAACGTCACACCCTCGTCCAGTCCGTCCCCCAGGACGAACTCGCGCATCTTCGCCACCAAACGCTCGGTGAACTCCTGAGCGATGGATTCCGCCACGAGGAAACGATTCGCAGAGATACACGCCTCGCCACCGTTGCGCATCTTCGCAGCCACCGCAGCCTCGATCGTCAGATCCAGGTCCGCATCCTCCGCAACCACGAAGGGCGCATTGCCACCCAGCTCCATCGAGGTGCGCTGCAGGTGCTCCGCGGACTGCTTCACCAGCACCTGGCCCACTCCCGTAGAACCAGTAAAGGTGACCTTCTTCAACCGAGGATCCGCCATCAACTCGCTGGACAAATCCTTCGAACTGGAGCTCGTGATAATTGCGATGGCCGACGCCGGCGCATCATGCCGCTCAAGCACCTCTGCCATGACAGAACCCAGCAGCAGCATGGTCAACGGAGTCTGCCCCGCCGGCTTCACAATCACCGGGCACCCCACGGCCAGTGCAGGAGCAATCTTGCGCGCCGCCATCGCCAACGGGAAGTTCCACGGGGTAATGGCCAGCACCGGACCCACGGGCTTACGGACGGTCACAATAGAGCCCTGGCCTGCGGGGCTCTGGGCAGTTCGACCTCCCGCGCGGACGGCTTCTTCCGCAAACCACTGGAAATAGGACGCGCCATAGGCCACCTCGCCGCGGGCCTCGGCCAACGGCTTGCCCATCTCCAACGTCATCACGCGCGCGAAATCATCTTCGCGCTCCTTGATGGCCTCAAAGATGTCATACAGAATCGCCGAACGCTGCCGTGGGCTCATCGCAGCGAAATCGGCAAAGGCCTGATCCGCAAGGTCCAGCGCCTTCATCCAATCGGCGGACTGGGCATCCGCCACGGACGTCAGAACTTCCTCCGTGGCAGGGTTGATCACGTCAAACGTGCCACCATCCTGGGCTGGCACATTAGCGCCGTCTAGCCACAGACCAGTCTGGAGATCCTTGGGCAGTGTACGAAAAGTGGTGGAGTTAGTCATGGGGTGAAGCTCCTTCAAATCAAGAGGTAGTGCGTTTACTCTATGAACGTTCTTCTACCCCACCCTAACGAAAAATCAGACGGGCGTTAGCCCAGGAACGCCTTATCGGACAGCGTGGCACCCTTGATGTTGGCAAACTCGCCCAACAGGTCACGCACTGTCAGTTTCTTCTTCGTGTCCTGATCTGCCTCATACACGATCTGGCCTTCATGCATCATGATCAGGCGGTTGCCCAGACGGATCGCCTGTTCCATATTGTGCGTGACCATCAGTGTGGTCAGCCCGCCTTCTTCCACGATGCGGTGGGTCAGATCCGTCACCAATGCCGCCCGGGAGGGATCAAGTGCGGCGGTGTGCTCATCAAGCAGCATGATCTTCGGCTGTGTAAAACCCGCCATCAGCAGGGACAGCGCCTGGCGCTGGCCACCAGACAACAGGCCTACCTTCGCCGTCAGCCGATCCTCCAGCCCCAGCTCCAGTTTCTTGAGTTCCTCCACGAACTCTGCGCGCCGCTTGGAGGATAAGCCACGCCCCAGCCCGCGACCTTGTCCGCGCAGGTAGGCCAGGGATAGATTCTCCTCAATGGTGAGGTCCGGGGCCGTCCCGGCCAGCGGGTCCTGGAACACGCGCCCGATATAGGCGGCCCTTTTGTGCTCGGCTAAGGAGGTGACGTTCTTTCCATCCACCACAATGGAACCGCTATCCACCATCATGCGGCCGGAAATGGCATTCAGCAGCGTTGATTTTCCGGCGCCGTTGGAACCGATGACAGAGACGAAATCGCCTTCCTTTAATTCCAGGTTTACCTGTGCCAGAGCGCGGCGCTCATTCACAGTTCCTGGGAAAAAGGTTTTTGCAATAGAGTTAATGGACAACATAGAAGTCATGTCCTACGCACCTGCCTTCGCGCTCGCCGTTTTCTTCGTGAATGCACTCAGCGCGCCGCGCCAGCGAGGCACCACCAGCGCCACAATCACCAGCACGGCGGTGATTGCCTTCATATCGTTCGGATCCAGGCCAACCTGCAGGGCGCAAAAAATAATGATGCGGTACAGCACACTTCCAACGATCACAGCCACGATAGCGAGCAAGAGGAACCGTTGGCCGAAGATCGCCTGTCCCATAATGACCGACGCCAGGCCCACCAAAATCAAACCAATTCCCATGGAGATATCGGCAAATCCTTGATACTGGGCAATCAGTGCACCACACATGCCCACCAACCCATTGGAAAGCCCTAAGGTGAGCGTTTTCGTAAAGTCCGTGGACACACCAAAGCTAGTAATCATCGGACCGTTGTCACCCGTTGCGCGGATGCTTAATCCAAGGTCCGTATTCAAAAACCACCAGACCACCAGAGCCAACAGAATAACCACCAGGGCAAAAATAGCGATGCTTACTGGCGACCCCTTGATGCCTGCGTCCTTTAAAGGAGTAAACATCGTCTGAGCTCGCAAGAGCGGAACATTGGCACCATCCATGATGCGCAGGTTCACTGACCACAACGCGATCATCGTCAAAATACCGGCGAGGAGCCCGTCAATCTTGCCCTTGGTATGCAATAACCCTGTAACGAGACCAGCGACAAAGCCAGCCCCAAAACCCGCCAGCGTTGCCACGATGGGATTCCAGCCTGCCAGTATCGCGGTAGCCGCCACTGCTGCGCCGGTGGTGAAGGAACCATCGACCGTGAGGTCGGGGAAGTTGAGGACCCGGAACGTGAGGTACACGCCCAGCGCCATGACGCCATAGATCAGACCGACCTCAAGGGCGCCTATCATACGCGCTCAGCCTTGTCCAGAATCGCCTGTGGGATCTCGATACCGTAGTTCTTCGCTGCCTTTTCGTTGACGTAGTAGGTCACCTCGGAGGCGGTCTCCACGGGAGTGTCTGCCGGATCAGCCCCATCCTTCAGGATCTTGATGGCCATCTTTCCGGTCTGCTTACCCAGCTCTTCGTAGTCGATGCCCACTGTGGCTGCGGCGCCGCCCTTCACCGTTCCTTCCTCAGCACCGATCACAGGGATCTTCTTCTGCTCAGCGACCTGCACCAGGGACGCAATGCCGGACACAACCATGTTATCCGTAGGAACGTAGATGGCGTCCACATCACCCAGCGCCTCCACGGCCTGCTGGATTTCATTGACGGAGCTAACGGTCTGGGTCTTGACATCCAAGTCCAGCGGCTTGGCGGCCTTCTTCACCTGGTCCACCTGGATCTGAGAGTTCACCTCGCCTGAGGCGTAGACAATTCCTACGGTCTTCGCATCGGGAACGAGTTCCTTGGTGAGCTTCAGCTGGTCCTCAATGGGAGCTTCGTCAGAGGTGCCCGTGATGTTGGCCCCTGGCTTCTCGTTGGAGTCCACCAGTTCTGCAGACACGGCGTCCGTGACCGCGGTGAACAGCACGGGCTTGTCGGTGATGTTCTGTGCAGTGGCCTGCGCGGCAGGGGTTGCCACTGCCAGGACCAGGTCCTTCTTGTCGCTCGCGAACTGCTGGGCGATGGTCAGCGCGGTGGATTGCTCACCATTGGCGTTCTTTTCATCGAACTCCACTGTGATTCCGGCCTCGTCAAAGGCTTCCTTGAAGCCCTCGACCGCGGAGTCGAGCGCGGGGTGCTGAACCAATTGGTTGATACCAATCTTGTAGGTATCGCCGGAGGCAGAATCGGTGCCTCCACAGCTGGCCAGGACCATTGTGCTGACTGCCAAGATGCCAGCGAAAATACGGGAGCGGGATGTCAACATTCCTCTTTCCTTTTCTGTGCAAGTCTCGTGAAAACGTCTTGGAACTTAACTTAGCAATAGAAAAAGTCTTGTTGTGGAAAAGTCACCGTATTACCCCCGGTGACGCCCCGCTCTCCCCTGCTAACGAAGCAATTTCACCAGCTGGTCATGATGATGAGGCGGCAGGCACTGTGCCTCCACGACAAGGGCAGCTAGCTCCTTATCTCCCATCTTGGCTTTGAAAGCCTGCTGCATCGTCACGCCATGGTCAGGTGCTGGCAGGAACTCAATCGCGTCACCTGGGCGAATCACACCCGGCTCCACCACTCGGAAGTAGCAACCGCAATCAGCATGCTGCGTAAAGATTTTCATCCACCCTCGGATGTCGAGCCATCCGCCGAAAGTGCGACAGGGCTGGCGTGGCACCGATACCTCGAGCAGCGCCTCCCCCACGCGAACCTGCTGGCCAATGACCGCGCGCGTCCACTCCACGCCCTCGGTGGTCAGGTTGTCGCCAAAATAGCCGTCGGGGAAACGCTCAGTGTTCTCCGGAAGAGCGTCCGAGTGTTGCCCACTCCAGAAATCTAATTCCTCGCGAGCAAAGGCATACACTGCCTTATCCGCACCCCCGTGGTGTGCTGAATCCCCAACAAAATCCCCCACAACACCAGAGCCGTCCCCATAATTGGGCCCTGGCGCAAACACCTCCAGGTGATCTACGGACACCTTGTGGATGCCAGATTCGCGATCCGCGCCGCCAGGATCCGGCTGCACCTGTGCGATATTGGTGGAGCGGACTGTCCCGCACGCACCAAGGTATGCATCAGCGGTTGCACTCTCAGGCAACGATGCAGCGAAGGCTGCTCGGCCCGTGGAGGCTGTGGAGGCTTCAGAGGCTGTGGACGATGTGGCACCAGTCATAACCTACAGTCTAACTGGTGCCAACAGGTCTCGCGCTGTTTAGAGCTCGGACGCGTCCTTGCGCTTCGGCAGTACCTTTGGGCGCACGCCTGCGATCTCCTCCACGATGCGGACAACCTGGTTGGAGTAGCCGAACTCGTTGTCGTACCACACGTACAGCACCAGGTGGTTGCCGGTGGCGATAGTGGCAAGACCATCCACGATGCCTGCGTGGGTGGTGCCCACGAAGTCCGTGGAAACAACCTCTGGGGACTTAATAAAGTCGATCTGCTGACGCAGGTTGGTGTGCAGGGACACCTTGCGGAGGAAGTCGTTGACCTCGTCCACCTCGACAGCCTTGTCCAGGGTCAGGTTCAGCACGGCCATGGACACATCTGGGGTAGGAACGCGAATAGCGTTACCGGTCAGCTTGCCCTTCAACTCTGGGAGCGCCTTGGCCACAGCGGATGCTGCACCCGTGGCGGTCAGAACCATGTTGAGGCCAGCGGCGCGTCCACGGCGCTCTCCCTTGTGGAAGTTGTCAATCAGGTTCTGGTCATTGGTGAAGGAGTGGACGGTCTCCACGTGACCGTGCTGCACACCGTAGCGGTCGTTGATGACCTTCAGAACTGGCGTGATGCCGTTGGTGGTGCAGGATGCTGCGGACAGGATGTTGTCCGATGGATCGATGTCGCCGTGGTTGATGCCGTAGACGATGTTCTTGATATCACCCTTGCCCGGCGCGGTGAGCAGAACCTTGGACACACCCTTGGACTCCAGGTGCTTGGACAGGCCGTCGCGGTCGCGCCACACGCCGGTGTTGTCCACCACGATGGCGTTGTTAATGCCATAGTCGGTGTAGTCAATCTCAGCGGGATCGTTGGCGTAGATCACCTGGATGGCGGTGCCGTTGGCCCAGATGATGTTGTTTTCCTTGTCCAGGGAGATGGTGCCGTCGAAGGCTCCGTGCACGGAGTCGCGACGGAGCAGCGATGCGCGCTTTTCCAGGTCACCCTTGCCCTTGGACCGTACGACGACGGCGCGCAGCCGTGCACCGCCGTAGGTGCCCTCGCGGCTCACCAGAATGCGAGCCAGCAGGCGGCCGATGCGGCCGAAGCCGTAGAGCACCACGTCACGTGGCTCGGTCTTCGCGCTCTCGCCGATGACTTCGGTCAGTTCGCTTTCCAGGAACTCGCGCAGGGATGCGCCCTCGCCCTGGTTCTCAAAGCGAGTAGCCAGGGATCCCAGGTCGATGGACGCGGTGCCGAGATCCAGGTTCACCAGTTCCTTCAGGATCTCCAGCGTGGAGTTGAGGGACAGTTCCTTGTCCACAATGCGGCGTGCGTAGCGGTGGGACTTGATGATGTCGATGTCGGTGACGTTGACCAGCAGACGACCGTAGACGGACACCACCACGTTGTGCTCATTGTGGAGCTTGCTGATCAGCGGCAGCATCTGTTGCGCCAGCTGAAGGCGCTCCGCCCAATCGGATTGGTTGTGTGCATCTAGGGTCATCGTTGTCCTCGCTTGTCGCTTCATTACGGTTGTCGCGCCAGAGTGTTGAAGGCTTGTGGCCTCTGATAAGACCTGTGGGCCTCGTGTAGCGCACCCCCTCATGGTAACGGCATCTGCCCCGAAATACGTGGTGCCAACACCCCGGCAGTACCACATTCACCCTTATTCGGGTGTTGAAATAGGAAAAGCCTCCGGCATGTGTGCGTGCTGGGCATTACAGTCACATATATGTCTAATACCGATGTCGAAATCGCCCAAGCTCACACATTAGAGCCCATCCACACCATCGCTGAACGCGGCGGAATCCCTGAACAGGCGCTTGTCCCGTTTGGCACCACCAAAGCGAAAATTGATGTCACAGCACTGCCGGAGGATGCGTCCGCCACCGGACAGCTGGTTTTGGTCACCGGCATGAGCCCTACCCCCGCCGGAGAGGGCAAGTCCACCGTACTCATTGGATTGGCCGACGCCATCGCGTCGCGTCGTTCCACCTTCGTGGCCATCCGTGAGCCGTCCTTGGGCCCGGTCATGGGCATCAAAGGCGGAGCCGCCGGTGGTGGTTACGCGCAGATCGTCCCCATGGAAGACATCAACCTCCACTTCACGGGCGACCTTCACGCCATCACCAGTGCCACCAACACCTTGGCGGCACTGGTGGACAATCACATCCAGCACGGCAATGCCCTAGGCATCGACCCGCGCCGGGTGACGTGGCGCCGCTGCCTGGATGTCAACGACCGTTCTCTGCGCAACATCGTCACCGGCCTGGGTGGGCCCGTCCAGGGCACCCCACGGGAGGCCGGCTTCGACATCACGGCAGCCAGCGAGATTATGGCGGTGTTGTGCCTGGCCACGGACCTCGCTGATCTGAAGGAGCGCCTGGCTCGCATCGTGGTGGGCCAGACTTATGACCGAAAGCCGGTGACCGCGGGCGAGCTCAACGCCCAGGGTGCTCTGGCCTCCCTGCTGCGGGATGCCATCAACCCCAACCTCGTCCAGACCCTCGGCGGCACCCCGGCCCTCGTGCACGGTGGCCCCTTTGCCAACATCGCTCACGGATGCAATAGCTTGATCGCTACCACCACGGCGCTGAAGCTGGCTGATGTGGTGCTGACCGAAGCGGGATTCGGGTCCGATCTGGGTGCTGAAAAGTTCTTCGACGTCAAGGCCCGCGCCGGAGACCTCTCCGTCGGCGCCGCTGTGGTGGTCGCCACCATCCGCTCTCTGAAGTACAACGGCGGCAAGCCCAAGGACCAGCTGACCTCCGAGGACCTCCCAGCGCTGCGCGACGGCCTGGCAAACCTGGAGCGTCACGTGGAGAACGTCCGCAAGTTCAATGTAGAGCCTGTGGTAGCCCTCAACGTCTTTTCCTCCGATACGGACGAAGAGCTCACGTTGGTGGAGCAATGGGCTAAAAATTTTGGAGTGCGCATCGCTCGGACAACGGTGTGGGCCAACGGTGGCGACGGCGCCACCGAACTTGCCGACGAGGTGTTGGAGGTGCTGGACGCTGGCGGCTCCTCGGCACAGCAGGCCGAGTCCTCTCAGCATCAGTTGTATGACCCGAGCCTCGGCGTCGAAGAATCAATTCGGACCATCGCAACCACCATTTACGGCGCGCGGGACGTGGAATTCTCCTCCGCGGCGATGAAGGATCTTGCGTTCCTTAAGGACAACGGATGGGATCAGCTGCCCGTGGTGATCAGCAAGACGCAGTACTCGTTCAGCGATGACCCGTCCCAGCTGGGCGCGGCCAGCGGCCACACGCTGCACGTTCGCCAGCTCCTGCCCAGGATCGGCGCGGGCTTCATCGTGGCGCTGACCGGCGACGTCATGACGCTTCCCGGCCTGCCGAAAAAGCCGGCAGCCGAAGGCATTGACGTGGACGCGCACGGCACCATCAGCGGATTGTTCTAGACCTGCTGAGTTGGGTTGAGTGACGCCGTGCTGATGTGATCGAGACTTGACCAGTGTCACACGGCACGCCGCGTGCGTTTTTCTGACAAAAACAATGCGGAGGCCTAGAGTTGAGCCCATGTCTAGTCACACAGTCACTCTCACGTCGAGTGCCGCACCACGCCCCGTCGTCGACCGCGGACCCCGCCCATTTATGCGCGGGCGGCTGCACAGCGCCGCGGCGTGGTACTTCGGCGGAGCGTCCACGGCTTTAAGCGCCGTGACATTCGCCTACAACGGTCTGAGCTGGTTAAGCTTCGTCACCGTCCTATACTCCTTCTGCCTGGTGGGAATGCTGCTGGTCAGCGCCGTGTATCACCGCGCACCGTGGCGCAGCACCACCGCCGTTAACGTGTGGCGGCGAGCCGACCACGCCATGATCGCCGTGTTCATCGCCGGCACCTACGGGCCGGTCACTGTCGCCGCCTACGGGGATCGCTTCTGGGCCATCGACGGCTTCTTATCCTGGGGTGGAACATGGATCCTGGGGGTCAGCTGGGTGGCCGCTCTGGCCGCAGTGATCCTCAACGTGGTCTGGATCAACCATGCTCGATGGCTCGACGCCGCAGTGTATCTTTCCCTCGGCTGGCTGGCTGCGATCGCAGCTCTTGGGTACTACCAGGCGCTTGGCGTGGCCGTGAGCGCCCTGTTTGTGGCCGGTGGTCTTGTCTACAGCGTGGGTGCCATCATTTACGCAAAAAGATGGCCGAACCCCTCAGAGAGGTGGTTCGGCTTCCACGAGGTGTTCCACGCGGCGACGATCATCGCCGCGCTCCTTCACCACATCGGCATCTGGCTGCTGATCCTGCACTAGCGGCGCACGCGACCACTAGCG
Source organism: Corynebacterium zhongnanshanii (assembly GCF_014490575.1). Classification (NCBI taxonomy): domain Bacteria; kingdom Bacillati; phylum Actinomycetota; class Actinomycetes; order Mycobacteriales; family Corynebacteriaceae; genus Corynebacterium; species Corynebacterium zhongnanshanii. The sequence goes on along the minus strand of NZ_CP061033.1, from coordinate 891,512 downwards.
CGTGCATGCCCGCTAGCGCTTGCGCTGCTTCTTCTCGCGTACGCGCACAGCCACCCGCACCGGCGAGCCTTGGAAACCGAAGGTTTCACGCAGCTTGCGCTCCAGGAAGCGGCGGTAGCCGTGCTCCAGGAAGCCGGTGGTGAACAGCACGATCACCGGCGGCTTGGTGGATGCCTGGGTAGCAAACAGAACGCGAGGCAGACGTCCGCCGCGCATCGGAGGTGGAGTTTCCGCAATCACGGTCCGCAGCCAGGTGTTCAGCTGGCCGGTAGAGATGCGCTGATCCCAGCTGTCCAGCGCCTCAATCATGGCGGGCTCCAGGCGCTGCAAGGCGCGGCCCGTCTTCGCGGAGATGTTCACACGGCGTGCCCATGGAACATGCGCCAGCTGCAGCTCGATTTCGCGTTCCAGCAGGTCCCGGCGGTCCTCGTCCACCAGGTCCCACTTGTTGTACGCCACCACCAGCGCACGGCCGGAGTCCAGGATCATGCGCAGCACGCGCTGGTCCTGCTCGGCGATGGGCTCGGAGGCGTCCACCAGGAAAATGGCCACCTCGGCGGAATCAATCGCCGCGCGGGTGCGCAGGGAGGCGTAGAACTCGTGGCCGCGGGCGGTCTTGGTCTTCTTGCGGATACCCGCGGTGTCCACAAATCGCCAGGTGCGCTGTTCCAGCTCAACGATGGAATCCACAGGATCCACGGTGGTACCGGCCACGTTGTCCACGACGGAGCGTTCTTCGCCGGTGATCTTGTTCAGCAAGGAGGACTTGCCCACATTCGGCCGGCCCACCAGCGCCACGCGGCGTGGACCGGACACGATGGAGGTCTGCCGTGGTTCCTCCGGGAAGGACTTCAGAACGAGATCCAGCACGTCGGCCGCGCCGCGCCCGTGCTGCGCGGAGACCGGGTACGGATCCCCGAGGCCTAGGGACCAGAACTCGGCCATGTCTCCGTATTGGTTGTCGGAGTCAAACTTGTTGGCGACCAGGATGACCGGCACCGTGGAACGCTGTAGTTTGCGGGCGATGACCTCATCGGTGGAGGTGATACCCACCTTCGTGTCCACCACGAACACGATCACGTCGGCGGTCTCCATGGCCGTTTCAGCCTGTCGGGCAATCGCGCCGTGAATACCCTTGGCATCGGGATCCCAGCCGCCGGTGTCCTGAACCCAGAAACGCTGGCCGCTCCACTCGCCCAGGTAGGAAATGCGGTCGCGGGTCACGCCCGGGAAGTCCTCCACCACGGCCTCGCGGCGGCCGATGAAGCGGTTCACCAGGGTGGACTTACCCACGTTCGGCCGTCCCACAATGGCCACGGTGCACAGGGACTCATGCTCGGCCACGTCTTCGCCGAGGGAGCCGAAGGCTTCCTCCACAGCGTCCCAGTCGGTCTCTTGGCCGTCGGCGGTGAGCAGATCGAAGTCGTCCGCGTCGATGATCTCGGGGAAATCCTCGTCCTCGGCCAGTATCGCCTGATCATCCCATTCGACGCCACCCGCCGCGTCACTGGCGGCCTCATCCGCGAACTCACCGTCGGAATCTTCCGAGGTGAAATCAGCCTCGTCCCCGATGACGGTACCATCGGCGGTGCGGAACACCAGGTCGTCGTCCGCACCCTCAGTGTCCGTGGCGGCCTCCACGGCGCTGTCGCGCGCCAGCTCCGCGATCCGGTTCACCACATCGTCGATGTCCATCTCCGTGGTGTCGATCAGCACGGCGTCCTCAGCCGCCCGCAGAGGGGACACAGCGCGGGAGGAATCCGCCTCATCGCGGCGGATGACGTCGGCGAGCACGGCGTCGAAGTCAGAGTCACGTCCGGCAGCCACGTCCTGGTCGTAGCGGCGCTGAGCGCGGGTCTCCGCGGAGGCGGTCATGAACACCTTCAGCGGCGCATCCTGCAGCACCACGGTGCCGATGTCGCGGCCTTCCACCACGCAGCGGCCGGCCTTCGTCGCCAGGGAGCGCTGCAGCTCCACCAGATTCTCTCGCACCTCAGGGATAGCGGAGACGGCAGACACGGCGGCGGTTACCTGCGGGCCACGGATCTCCCCGGAGACATCCTCGCCGTCCAGAATCACCTCGGTGCTGCGGGGATCCTCGTTGATCTCCAGGGGCAGGTCCGCCGTAGCGTCGATGATGGCGTTGGTCTGCGTGGGGTCATCCACGTCGATCCCGGCGCGCAGGACGTGCAGCGTCGCCACACGGTACATCGCGCCAGTATCCAGGTAGCGTGCCTCCGCCGCTTCGGCCACCCGGCGGCAGACTGTGGACTTTCCGGTTCCGGACGGGCCGTCGACTGCGATGATGAAACCACCGCCGACCACGTTGTCGACATCCGCGAGGCCGTGAGGGGCCTGATTGTTGTGATCAGTCATAGTGTTACTCTCGTGCTTTCCTGTCGACCTATTACAGTCCAACGACCTTGTACAAGCTTGCGAGTTCGCTGGCGTTCATGGCGCGCACCGAACCTGGTTTCTGATCGCCCAGCTGCACGGTGTGAATCTTCGTGCGCACCAGGGCCTGAACGGGGTATCCCAGTTCTTTGAGCATGCGGCGCACAATGTGCTTACGGCCTTCGTGCAGTTCCACGCGCAGCAGCGACTTTCCTTGCCACACGTCCACGATCTGCACGTCATCGGCACGAGCGATGCCGTCTTCGAGCTCCACGCCGTCCTTCAGCTCACGGATGATTCCGCGGTTGACTTCGCCCAGCACGGTCGCCATGTAGGTTTTGGTGACCTGGTAGCTGGGGTGCATCAGGCGGTTGGCCAGTTCGCCGTCGTTGGTCAGCAGCAGCAACCCTTCGGTCTCTGCGTCCAGGCGGCCCACGTGGAACAGGCCCTGGCCTTGCTCCAGACGCTCCGTGATGAAGTCGCCCACGCAGGGCCGGCCCAGTTCATCGCTCATGGTGGAGTGGACGCCGCGAGGCTTGTTGAGGATGAAGTACACCATCTGGTCGTTGACCTGCACGCGGGTTCCGTCCACGCGCACGATGTCCGTGTGCGGGTCGATCCGCAGGCCCATTTGCTGCACGATCTCCCCGTTGACTTCCACGCGCCCCATGGCGATGAGCTTCTCACTCATGCGCCGGGACGCCACGCCCGCGCTGGCCAGGACCTTCTGCAGGCGTACCAGGTTCTGGCTGTCCTTATTTTCATTCGACGCCAACGCTGCACGACGTTCCTCATCCGTGATGTGCTGACGCTTGGCTGGCTTCGCGTTGGAGACATACACCGCGGCGGCCTCATCCTGGGCCCGCTGTGCTGCCATGGCGGCGGCGTGTGCGGCTTTCATCTCCTGGCTTTGCCTCTGTGCGCGGCTTAAGGGCTTTTCCTGTCCGCGGTGGGCGCGGCGGGCGCCGCTGCGTTGCGGGCGGGCAGGCTTCTTGCGTCCCTTTTTCTTGTCCGGTGTGCCATCTCGGCGAGCGGGTGTATTCAAGGAATGTTCCTATTCATCTTTGTGGAGAATGTTCATTCTCCTGGGTGTATAGACCTGATGAGGTGAAGTTCTCAAGCCTAACGCATTGTTACGTGGTCATTCTACTCGACTGACCCCACACTGACGGTTCTACTCTTCGATCGCGTCGACCTCGGGCAGCAGCGGCGCAAGATCAGGAAGTTCCTCCAAGGAACTGAGCCCGAGCTGCTCCAAGAACAGGGGCGTGGTGGAGTACAGGTGCGCGCCCCCTACCCCCGTCTCTTCAGCCTCTTCGGCGATGAGGCCGCGCACGGTCAGCGTGCGGATCACACCATCACAGTTCACACCGCGCACAGCTGAAACCTGGGCACGAGTCACCGGTTGGCGGTAGGCGATCACGGCCAAGGTCTCCAGCGCGGCTCGGGACAGGCGCTGCTGCGAGCCGTCCAACACCTTGGCCTCCACCACAGGGGCATTGGCGCGGCGGGTGTACAAACGCCAGCCGTCGTCCTGCTCGCGCAATTCGAATCCGGAACCGCGGGCGTCGAATTCCATGGCAATCTCCCGCAGCACCTCACGGACATCGTCGGCGGTGACGTCGCTGGCAGAGGTGGTCGACTCAGCGGTATCGGGGTACTCGGCGTTCAGTACTCGTGCGAGATCTTCGGGCTGCGCCGGCTCATCGCTGATGAGCAGCAGGGATTCCACGCGGCTGCGCACCACGGATACCGGTGCCAGAATGTTGCCTTCGGGCTGCTTTCCTTCGGAGTGGTTCACGCTGATCCTTCTTCCCTTGTGTCGAGTGCGCTGTGCCGAGTGTGTGTGCCTAGTTCCAGTTGGACGCCGCGACCACAGCCGGGTCCACGTCCAAGCCCGTCCATGCCACGGACATCTCTTCCAAAGGCTCGGGCTGCTCGATGCCGATCGCGCGGGCCTTGTAGAGCTCCAGCAGCGCCAGGAAGCGCCCCACAATCGTCATATTCAGGTCGCAATCCGCGATGAGCGACCCGAAGCTCACCCACGTATCGGCGCCGGCGATCTTCAGGGTGTCCAGGATGCGGCCGGCCTGTTCCGGCACGCTTACCGCCACCTGGTGGATGTGCCCGGTATCCACCTCGGTCTTCGCCGGGCGGAAGACCGCCGCGGCAAGCTCGGCGAAGCTCTCCGGGGTGTGTCCCAGCTTCACGGGAGGAAGCAGGGACGTAAAACGTTCCTCCAACGCCAAGGCGACGGGGAACCGGCGCGCCGCATCCCGCTGCCATTGGGCGAACATATCCGCTACCGCCTTGTAAGCCTTGTACTGCAGCAGGCGGGCGAACAGGAGGTCACGGGACTCAAGCAGCGCCAGGTCCTCTTCGTCCTCCACCTCGCCACGCGGAACCAGGCGGGCGGCCTTTAGGTCCAACAGCGTGGAGGCCACCACCAAAAACTCGGTGACCTCGTCCAGATCCTCGGCGGACTTGGACAGGGTCCGGGTGTAGGCAATGAACTCATCCGTGACGGTGGCCAGGGCCACCTCCGTGATGTCCAACTTGTGGGAGTTAATCAGCTGCAGGAGCAGATCGAACGGCCCATCGAAATTAGCCAAGGCCACACGGAAGCCTGTGATCTCGGGTTGCACAGGCTCCGGTGCGGCGGGCGGCTGCTCCACCGCGCTGGAGTTCGGCGGATGAGGGCTGGTCACGTTAGGCCTGTTCTGCGACTCGCTTGATGACTTCTGCAGCTAGATTGCGGTACTGGATGGCGCCTGAGGACTTCGGAGCCCAGGTGTTGATAGGCTCTCCGGCCACAGAGGTCTCTGGGAAGCGGACAGTGCGGGTGATGACGGAATCAAACACCTTATCTCCGAAGGCCTCCACCAGGCGCTCCATCACTTCCCGCGAATGCAGTGTGCGGCGGTCGAACATCGTGACCAGAATGCCCAGCACTTCCAGGCGGAAGTTCAGGCGATCCCGCACCTTATCGACCGTGTCCATCAGAAGCGCCAGACCGCGCAGAGAGAAGTACTCGGATTCCACGGGGATGATGACCGAATCAGAACAGGACAGGGCGTTGACGGTCAGCAGCCCCAGGGAGGGCTGGCAGTCGATGATGATGAAGTCATAGTCCTTCGCCACCGGACGCAGGGCGCGAGCCAAGGCCTGCTCGCGGCCCACCTCGTTCACTAGCTGAATCTCCGCGGCGGACAGGTCGATGTTCGCAGGCACAACGTCAAGGTTATCGACTGGACTTTTATGTATCGCATCCAGGATGGACGAGCCGGAATCCACCAGTAGGTTATACACGGTGATATCCAGCTCATCATGCTGAATACCCAGCCCAGCCGAGAGTGCGCCCTGCGGGTCCAAGTCCACAAGGAGCACCTTGCGCCCGAACGCGGCGAGAGCCGCACCCATGTTGATCGTGGACGTGGTCTTTCCCACCCCGCCCTTTTGATTACACATGGAGATGATGCTGGCCGGCCCGTGCGAAGACAACGGCGCGGGATCTGGTAGCTCCGCCATGGGACGGCCAGTCAAGCCGATGTTTTGTTCGGGCTTATCGAACAATGCGTCTGGTTGTGACACTGCGTGCAGCCCTTTCCGTCGAGAATTACATCCTTAAGATTAGCAGCCCTACGCCCGTGGGTGAGATTCAATCCACACTTGCCTCAAGTGATCAGGCGTGACCTTGGTATAGATTTGCGTGGTCACCACACTGGCGTGACCCAACAGCTCCTGCACCACACGGACATCCGCGCCGCCCTCCAGAAGGTGCGTGGCAAACGAGTGCCGCAGGCTGTGCGGGGACACAGGACCGATGCCCGCGGCCTCAGCCGCCTGGGACACCGCCTTGAAACCAGACTGGCGCCCCATCCTCCGGCCGCGATTGTTCAGGAACAGCGCAGGTGAGCCCGTGGTATTTAACGCAGGCCGGGCGCGCGTGAGGTAGGCGTCGATCGCATGAAGGGCAGGGATTCCCACGGGCACGATCCTTTCCTTGCCGCCTTTACCCCGCACGAGCACGATATTGAGGTCGCGATCCAGATCATCCACGTCCAGATCCATCAGCTCCGAAATGCGCGCACCCGTGGAATACAACATTTCCACCAGAGCTTTATCCCTTAAGTCAAGGGCAGAGGCTGAATCCCCTGACGGTATAGCGTCCAACAACGCCTCCACCTGGGCCACGCTCAACGCCTTCGGAATCGGACGGGGCAAGGACGGCACCGGCACGTCCGCCGTGACATCCAGGTCCACGTATCTCTCCGACTGGCAAAAATTATGCAGCCCGCGCACAGCCGCCAACGTGCGAGCCACGGACGACTTCGCCAGCCCCCTGCCCGTGCCCGCGTCCGTACGCAACCACGTCACGAATTGCTCCACCTCGTCCGTGCGCACATCCTTCAGTGCACGATCCCCCAACCACTGCACATAGCGACGAATATCCCGCTGGTAGTTATCCACCGTGTGCGCCGAAAGATGACGCTCCGTCTTCAGATGACGAAACCACCTCGTGGCGATGCGTTGGTTATCCTCAGCAGTGGACATGCCTAGCGCACGCTCTTCATGTCGGTGCCTGGTTCCACTCCCTCGGAGTTCTCCCGGCGGCTCTTCAGACCAGACACGTGCGTGAACGGCTCGTTCGTGCTCCGGCGGGTACCCAGCGCGAGGTGGGCAATACCCGCCACGGCGATCGAGTTGATAATCTTCCCTTCCTGCACCCACCGCACGGCCTCGTCGACCGGCAGCCAGAGGACGTCCAGATCCGCCTCCTCACCCGTCTGAGTGTCCAACCCCATCTCGCGCTGATCCTGCTCGCTGAGCTCAGATACCTCCTCGGCGAGGAAGATCCTCACGCGTTCCTCTGCGAAGCCCGGTGACGTCACCACATCACCCAGGAGATGCCAGGACTCAGCCTTCAGCTGTGCTTCCTCCGCCAACTCCCGCTGCGCCGCCAGTAGGGGGTTCTCCCCCACCTTGTCGAGGATGCCCGCGGGAAGCTCCCACAGATACGCGCCTACTGCGTGCCGGTACTGGCGAATGAGCTGGACGCACCCGTCCTTCACGGCAACCACAGCCACCGCGCCAAAGTGCTCGACAACCTCCCGGACTGCATCCCCCGTGGCGGTGGAAATCGTATCCCGTCGCAGGGCGATAATGGGCGCATCAACAAGTAACTCGGACTCCTTGACCTCGTAGAGAGGCTGGGAACCCGAGTGGGGTTGTGAGTCAGAAGTCATGCTCACCAGTGTAGCGGGCAGGCCGCCTGCCTAGCGCGCTTCCTCGCTGACAGACAACCTCACTGACGGGCATGCTACTGAGAGCGGCGCTCCAAGGCAGCGTCGATCAGACCCTGGAACAGCGGGTGGGAGCGGGTTGGACGGGACTTGTACTCTGGGTGAGCTTGCGTCGCCACAAAGTATGGGTGAACATCCTTCGGGTACTCCACGAACTCCACCAGGGTGCCATCGGGAGACGTGCCGGAGAACTGCAGCTGAGAACCCTCGGTGATCTGCTCCCGGTAGGCGTTGTTGACCTCGAAGCGGTGACGGTGACGCTCGCTGACCTCGGTGGTGCCATAGAGCCCTGCGACCACGGAGCTTTCCTGCAGCGTTGCCGGGTAGGCGCCCAAACGCATCGTGCCGCCCAGATCGGCGTCGCCGGCTACGGCCGCCTGCTGCTCCTCCATCGTGGAGATCACCGGGGTGGAAGCCTCTGGATCGAACTCCGTGGAGGACGCATCCTCCAGACCCGCGGTGCGCGCTGCTTCAATCACGATGCACTGCAGACCCAGGCAGATTCCCAAGGTCGGCAGGCCTGTTTCGCGAGCATAGCGAATCGCGGCGATCTTGCCCTCGATGCCACGGACACCGAAGCCACCGGGGATGACGATGCCGTCCACGCCCGCCAGGGCCTCGGCGGCCTGGCCGTTTTCGCAGTCATCCGACGTAATCCACTTCACGTGAGCCTTCACGCCCGCGCCGAAACCGCCAGCGCGCACTGCCTCTGCGACCGACAGGTACGCATCGGGCAGGTCGATGTACTTGCCCACGATGCCGATGGTCACTTCACCCTGCGGGTTGTGAACACTATCCAACAGCTGCCCCCAGGTGCTCCAGTCCACGTCACGGAATGGCAAGTTCAGGCGTCGGATGACATAGGTATCCAGGTGCTGGGAGTGCAGCACCTTAGGAATGTCGTAAATGCTCGGCGCGTCTGGGCAGCTCACCACGCCTTCCAGCTCCACATCGCTCATCAGAGCGATCTTCTTCTTCATGGGCAGCGGAACCTCGCGGTCAGCGCGAAGAACAATCGCATCCGGCACAATACCGATGGAACGGAGCTCAGCGATGGAGTGCTGCGTGGGCTTCGTCTTCAGCTCACCGGACGGAGCTAGGTACGGCACCAAAGACACGTGAATGAACACAATGTTGTCCCGTCCCACCGCGTGGCGGACCTGACGTGCTGCCTCCAAAAACGGCTGGGACTCGATGTCACCCACCGTGCCGCCAATTTCAGAGATCACCACATCGGGCACCACACCGTCGGCGTCGGGCTTAGCCATCGCCAGAACAGATTCCTTGATTTCGTCCGTAATGTGGGGGATGACCTGGACGGTCTTGCCCAGGTACTCGCCGCGGCGCTCCTTGGCGATGACATTGGAATACACCTTGCCGGTGGTCACATTGCCCGCGGCGGACAGGTTACGGTCCAAGAAGCGCTCATAGTGGCCCAGGTCCAGGTCCGTCTCCGCGCCATCCTCGGTGACGAACACCTCACCGTGCTCGAAAGGGTTCATGGTTCCCGGATCAACGTTCAGGTACGGATCCAACTTCTGCATGGTCACACGCAGGCCGCGCGCGCTGAGCAGCTGCCCCAGGGACGCGGCGGTGAGGCCCTTACCCAGCGAGGAGGCAACCCCGCCTGTCACGAAAATGAACTTGGTGTCTTTATCCAGGCGGCTGCTGCCCATATGCGCTCCCCATGGTCAAGGTGCGGGATTGTGCGCGTTCAATCTCCTCGGGATTCCTCGCAGCGCGTGGCGCTTCGAAGTCGAAAGGAAACGTGTCCGAAAAACACAAAACCCACAGGTGAATACCTACGGGATTTCAGCCTAACACAGGTGCAAAGAATTGCACTAGTGGGCTGGCCGCGGCAGCGTTCGCGTGTGGGTTGGGGCCGGCCTCGCGTGTGGGCTGGGGCCGGCCTCGGGTGGACGCGTAAACGTAGCAGCGGCCGGGTTGACGGGCAGAGCTTACGCCGTCAGCGCCGAGGCGTTCTCTCCCACGCCCACGTGCTTACTCTGGTTATCCTTCTGCTTCTCCAGCTCGTGGATCACGCTGATACGGCCAGAGTCCGCGTTGATGTTGTCCACCGTGGAGACGTTCTCCACATGCTCACGACTTCCGCGTACGAGCGCCACGGCTCCGCCCTTGGCCGCTGAGGACGGGCGCGCGGCCAGCACGGCGCCATCGGTGGATGAGTCAACACCCAAGGCCAAGTCAGACAGGAACGTATTGGAGTAGTTGCCGTCCTGGTCGTCCTTGTCCGCGTTTCCAGCAACAACCACCACCAGGGAGGCGTCCTTCACTTCCCCATCGTGGGAAAGGAATCCTTCCTTCTCCAACGCACCGATCGCCACAGCGCGATCAGACTCGCTGGTCTTGTCGCTCAACGCCGCTCCGAGCAGCTGGCCCGTGTGCATTCCTGGGGAGAGCTTATCTTCAGACAAGGTCGCACCCGACGGCAAAGACTTGGACGCCAGCGACTTCAACGAATCCGCACCGTCCGTGGACGTGGCCTTGTCCGTCAGTTCGATGGTTGCATTCACCGTGGCGCCTGCATTCTCCAGGACTTTCTTGAGGGCATCAACATCTGCGTCTACCGCATCAGGAGCAAGGACCACAGCAACGGACGTGTCAGCCAGCGAACCGTCCACAATGTCGCCGTTGAATTGATTCAGAAGGTCATTGGCCGCGTTGGACTGCAATTCCTCAACATCAGCGCGCTTCTTCTCAGCATTAAGCTCCTGCTGAATCGCCGAGGAATTGCCCGCAGGCCCACCCTCGACATTGGGGGCTAGCGCGAAAAAGCCAAACGCCGTGCCCAGCGCAATGCCTACGCCCAATCCTGCAATCACTGAAGATTTACTCATGACTTAAACAGCTCCTGGACATTCAACGCAAGGCTATTCCATGAATTAATCAAGTTATCCACAAAACCAGAGTCACCGGATAGTCCCGCGATAGCGATAATCACACCGAGCGCCAACAGAATGCCGAGGATAGCCCACAGCCACCCAGCGCTCGACTTGGACACTCGATAAAACTCGGCAACCGCCGTGGAGTCCACCAGCTTGCTGCCCACACGCAGACGGGACATGATCGCCGATGGCGTCTCTGGATCCTGCGACTGCGCAAACACATGATCCAGATCCATATTCTCACCAAGGTGAACCACCATGGACGCACCGTGGTAGTCCGCCAGCAGCAGTGCAAGATCCGTCTGGTTGGAGGAGGCAGCCGGGAAGGTCATGGCTGCCACGCCCAGATCTTGGATTCGCTCCAGACCCGGAGCGTGCCCATCTGGACCAGCGGGAACCACTACGGTGGCGCCACTGCGCAGGGTGTCGGTCGCCAAGGACTCAGGGTCTCCCAGGATCACCTGCGGCTTGTGGCCGGTCTCCACCAGCACGTCTGCGGCGGTTCCCACGCCGATGATGACGGGCTCATACTCCCTCAAGAAGTAGCGCAGGTCCTTGAGCTTCTCCTGCACGTCCTCATCGGGACTAACCACCAGAACCTTCCGGTCGTCCATGTCCACATCCACGTCGGGAATGCCCAGGCCATCCACCAGCAGAGGCGCTTCCGAACGAGTGAACTCAGCGAGGTTTCCGGACAGGGCAACCATGTGATCGCCCAGGGCTTCGCGGGCTTCGTCGAATCGGTCAGCGGCGGTTTCCGTGTCCAGCTCATCACCGCGAACGATCAGGCGCTCGCCGTAATATAGCGCCCCGCTATCCAGCCGGCCTTTCTTGCCGTTTTTCACTTTGTTGGCTGGCTTTTCCTCGTCTTTTTCAACCAGGATAATATCCTCATCGAGCAGCATCTGAGGACCAAAATTAGGCACTTGCCCGGTGCTGAACTTATCAAAGTTAAACACCGCAGCTACCTTGGCATCGATGAGTTTTTGCGCATCGGCCCGGCTTAAGTCGGGCTGGTCGATGACGGCAATATCACCTTCGTGCAACTTACGCTTGTTGATCCCCTTTGGGCCAGTGAGGTCGCGGGTTGCACCCTGAATACCTGGAAGGTCAGAGCGAGAGAATAGCATGATCACATTGTGATACGGATGTGACTGATGGTGCGTTAGGCGCGCCGACTGCCTCCCAAAACAATACCTAGCTGATACCTCGCCGTGCCCGAGCCATCTCCATCAGCTCCTCGGCATGTGCACGCCCCGTCTCGGACTCCAGCCCCGCCAGCATCCGCGACAACTCCTCCACACGCTCCTCGTCGCTGAGAGCTCGCACCGTCGAGGACACAGAAGAATCCGTCGCCTGCTTCGCCACATACAAGTGTGTGTCCGCAAACGCCGCCACCTGCGGCAGGTGAGTCACCACGATCACCTGATTGTCCTCCGCCAGCATCGCCAAGCGCTGGCCAATCTCCACGGCAGCTTTGCCACCCACTCCCGCATCCACTTCGTCGAAGACCATCGTCCGACCCGTGGACGCTGTCCGCTGCGCCAAAATGACCTCCAGCGCCAGCATGATGCGGGACAGCTCACCGCCCGAGGCGCTGGATGCCAAGGCTGTCTCGTGGCCGCCTTGGGTCAGGCGAAACTCCACTGCATCGATTCCCGACGCCCCCGGATCCTGCTGCTGCACGGACACCGTCACCGTGGAGGACATATGCAGCCGAGCGATCTCTGCGGTCACCGCCTTCCCAAACTCCGCTGCCGCAGCCTGGCGCCCTTTCGACAAGCGCTGAGCAAGCGCCAGCATATCCTTCTCCGCCGCCGCGACCTGCTCCTGCAGCGCCTCGATCACGTCGTCGGAGACATCAATCGTCGCCAAACGCTCCTGCGCCTTACTCCTCCACTCAAGGGCGCCATTGACGTCCACTGCGAACTTCCGCAATTCACGCAGGCTCTGCTGCCGTTCCAGCAAGGATTCCAGCGATTCCGGGTCGGGAACATGAAGCAAGGCGCGCCCGGCGTCGTGGGCAATATCGGTGAGCAACGCACTCACCTCGTTCAGGCGATCAGCCAGACCCTGCAGCTCCTCATCCTCCCCCGCCAGGAGGGATGCCGCCTGCGCCAGGAAATCCTGCGCGTTGCCCATCTCCGGGTCCTCGGCCTCGCTGCCATCCACCATGGCCAGCGCCTGCTGGAGGTTCCGCCGCATGTCATCGGCGTCCTGCATCCGCCGAATCTGCGCCTTCACGTCCTCGTCTTCATTGGGCTGCGGATCGATGTCGTCGATGATGCCGATCGCGCGCTGCAATGTTTCGGATTCCAGGGCCAGCTCGCGGCGATCCTTCAATCGTCGTTCTAAATCCTTCGACGCCAACAGCCATCTCTGCCGCGCCTCCCGATATTCACCCAGCAGTTCGTGGTGCCCGGCGAATTCGTCCAGCACTTCCAACTGGCGCGCGGGATCCAAGAGACGCAGCTGATCGTTCTGACCGTGGATGGTCAACACGGCCGAGGAGAACTGGGACAGCATGCCTGCAGCCACGGTCTTCCCGGCCAAATGTGCCCGGGATCGACCCGCGGAGGACACAGTCCTGGTGGCGATCACTTCGCCATCATCGGCAAAGCCATCGATCTCGTCAATCATGGCACGAACGGCCTGCACATCCTCATCTGCCCCCAGCGTGGAGACGTCAAAGATACCTTCCACGGTGGCCTTGTCACTCCCCGCCCGCACGCGGGAAGCATCCGCGCGGTGGCCGGACAGCAGACGCAGGCTGGAAAGCACCATCGTCTTACCGGCACCCGTTTCACCGGTGAGGACGGTGAAGCCACCGGCGAACTCCGCGGTTACTTCCTCGATCACTCCAAGATTCCGGATATGCAGTTCAGAAAGTATGGTGATGCTCCCTTGCTATCGACTGTGTGTGCCTAGTGACGTGGACCGCGCCACCCCGTCACAGGCAGACGGAACTTGTGCACCAGACGGTCCGTGAACGGAGCCTGATCCAGGCGCACCCACCGCACGGGCTGCGGACCACGGCGAATCTCCACGCGGGCGCCCGGCGGCATGTGGATCTGACGGAAACCATCCATCACGGCCGTAGCCGGCGAGGTCGACGGGTTCGTCTCCACGGCCACGGACGAGTTAGGTGACACGACCAGCGGGCGGCTAAATAGGGCGTGGGCGTTGCTCGGAACCACCAAGATGGCGTCCAGCTCGGGCCACAGAATCGGGCCACCCGCCGAGAAACCATAGGCAGTGGAGCCCGTCGGTGTGGACACCAGCACGCCGTCGCAGCCAAAGGAGGACACGGGACGCTCATCAACCTCCAGGATCGTGTCCAGCACACCCTGGCGGTTCAGGTTCTCCACCGAGCACTCGTTCAAAGCCCATCCCGTGCCCAGCACGCGGCCATCCATGTCCCGGGCCGTGATGGACAAGGTCATGCGGTCTTCCACGCGGTAGTCTCGGGCGATCACTCGATCAATGGCCTCCTGGAGGGATTCCTGCTCCCATTCCGCGAGGAAGCCAATGTGCCCCATGTTGATACCCAGTACAGGAACGTCGGCCGAGTGGGCGATGTCCGCGGCGCGCAGGAACGTGCCGTCGCCGCCGAGCACCAGCACCATTTCCACTCCGGTTGCAGCCTCACGCGTGTGCCCGAAGCGACGGAAGCGGCCGAGGATTTCGTGCCGTGCCACGGGGGCCGGGTCTGCGGTCGCCATGACGCGCACATCGATCCCGCCGTCTTTGAGTTTCGACGCCGCCTCCGCAGCCAGGCTGAGATTTTCATGCACTCCCGTGTGCGCCACGAGAAGAACCTCGCGCTTCGCAGGGGCGGACTGGTTCTGACCCGCAGTGTCCTGCTGGTCGTCCGGTGCTGCTGTTGTCACTGAGGTCCCTCCTTCACAGCGGTCTCTACCATGGTGCACAATTGTTCTTCTGTTGGTGCTTCGTGCCCGCCGTCTTTCACCAACCACAGGAAATATTCCACATTCCCGCTTGGCCCGGGCAGGGGCGAGGCCACAACAGCCTTCGTAGATAAACCATACTTCATTGCGGCCCGCGCCACTGACAAAGTCACTTCTGCACGTAGTTCGGGGCTGCGCACCACCCCTCCGGAGCCCAGGCGGTCCTTCCCGACTTCGAATTGGGGCTTGACCATGGGCAGCAGGTCACCCCCTTCGGCGATGCATTCCGCCAGCGCCGGGAGGACCAGTTCGATGCTGATGAAGGAGAGGTCTCCCACCATCATGTCCATCTGCCCGCCCAGAATCTCAGGTGTGAGGGTGCGCACGTTGGTCCGGTCAAACACGTCCACCCTGGGGTTGTTCTGCAGTCTCCAGATCAGCTGCCCATAGCCCACGTCCACGGCTGCGATCCTGGAGGCTCCGCGATCTAGGCACACGTCGGTAAAACCTCCGGTGGAGGCACCGGCGTCCAGTACGGTCTTGTTGCTCACGCTGAGGCCTAGCGGCTCGAAGGCCTCCAGGGCACCGATCAGTTTGTGGGCTCCTCGGCTAGCCCAGCGGTCGTCGTCGCTCTCCGTGACCTTGATGGATACCTCCCCAGTCACGCCCGTGGCCGGTTTCGTGGCAACCATGCCGTTGACGCTCACGCGTCCGCCTTTGATCATGTCTTGAGCGTGCTCACGGCTGCGTGCGATCTTTCGCTTCACCAGCTCCGCATCCAGGCGTTGGAGTTTCTGCCCCTTCTTCGCCATGCTTCTAGATCCCCCGTCCCAGACCGTGCTCGCCGAGCGCGTCATTCACAACCTTCTGGGCCTGCTCCAAGACTGCTGCCTCTTCGACCCCATCGACGTCCCGGGCCAACAGCTCGTCGACCGCGCGTGCCAACTCCTCGCTCAACTCCCGAACCCGCTGCTCCGGAGACATCTGGGCCTCGTTCTGCCGACGGGCCGCGTCCGCTGCGAGCGTGGCGGGGCTAGTTGCCTCTCCCTGTCCTGGGCGTGGTTGCGTCATAGCGCTTTATGTTACTTGCTCACACAACGCGGAACGAAACCTATCGCCACGCGCTCACTGCAGCCTCGGCGAAAGCATCTGGGTCCGCCCTGTTCGTGGTTGCTGGCACGCACGTGATGGCCTCCCACGGCACGCCAGAGTCCAGCAAGGACCACACGTAGGGTGCGGCCACGGCTACAGCCTCGGCGGCCATGAGTGCCACCGCGCGGTCGTCGAGCGCGTCTCCCCCGCTGACACTCTCATCGGGCACCTCGCCGGATGCGATCACAATCCGATGTGTTCCATCAACCAGAGATTCCTGCTCCGCCGACCAGCCGTCCAGGTGATCCCGCAGCGAGCCCACGATGTGGGTGGGGCGCTGCGACACGGGTGCCTTTAGCACGTCCCAGTGTCCCGAGACGCCCGTGAGCGTGCACAGCGTGTCAATACCCGCAGCGTTTCCGCCAGCGATGTCCGTGTCCAAACGATCCCCCACCGCAAGCGGGCGTACCGAGCCCAGGCGTTCCTGCGCGTTGTCAAACATCGCAGGTTCCGGCTTTCCCGCCGACTGCGGGGTCACTCCCGTCGCACTGACCAGGGCTGCCACCATCGAGCCGTTACCCACCAGCAGGCCGCGTTCCGAGGGCAGGGTGGTGTCCAAGTTAGATGCGATGTAGGTGGCCCCGCGACGAATCGCCAATGCTCCCTCTGAGAGCGTGGCCCAGCCGTTGTCGGGGCTGTGGCCGTGCAGGACGACATCCGGGTTGTCATCCGCATTATCTACGACGCCCAAGCCCGCTGTCCGTGCAAGCTCCCGAAAGGACTCAGCCCCGATGACGTAGGCCGTGGGGCTGCCTATTCCTTCAGCGCGCACATGTGCCACCGCAAGGTCTACGGCCGCCATAGCGGAGGTGAGGACGAAATTGGGTTCTGTGGGAAAGCCGAGCCGCGTGAGATGCTCAGCAACCTGCTCCGGTGATCGGGAGGCATTGTTGGTCACGTACATGACCCGGTTCCTCGCGGCGTGTTCTGCCAGGCCTTCGGCAGCCCCGTCGATGGGGCGCCCACCTTCGAAGACGGTGCCGTCAAGATCGACCAGCAGGGCGTCGTAATCTTTCAGTAGCGGGTGAGCAGGCACAGCGCTAGCTCAATTCCTCGATGCGTGCCGCAGCGTCCATCAGCTTCTCGGTATCCAGCTCCTGGGCCTTCGTAAAGTAGGTGATGGCGTCGTCCTTACGGCCTTGCTGGGCCAGGGCGTCCGCGTAGGCGTAGAACAGGCGCATGCGACTCACCTCCGGAGCCTCCTGGTTGTCCAGCTGGCCTTCTAGAGCTTCCACGGCCTGGTCCAGATTGCCCATGTCCTGGTGAGCTCCGGACACCACGATGGCGAGCTCCACCTGGGATTCAGCATCGAGGTCAGCGACGGTGACGTCGCCGGCAACCTCGAGGGCCTTCTCAGGGCGGCCGAGGCCACGTTCCGCATCGGCGAGCACGGACACGAGGCCTGGACCACCGGACATCCTGCGCGCGGCACGGAGCTCGGAGATGGCTTCCTTCCACTCGCCACAATGGTAGGCGGCAATACCGCAGGTCTCGCGGGCAACGGCCACCCGACCCGCACGATCCTTTGCAGCGCGAGCGTGCTCCAACGCCTTCTCTGGTTCGTTGTCCAGCAACAACGCGGTCATGATCAGGTGCTTGGCGACCATGTCGGCGTTGTCCTTCGACAGGCTGCGCAGCTCCTGCCGTACGGATGGGTCCAGGTCCTTCGGATTGATGTCCTCAGGGATCGTGGGTTCATTCATCCGCTTGGCGATGCGCTCTTCACGGTAACCAGAGCGTTGCGGGCCAGCAGCACGTGCGCGATCCACACCATCACGGCGAGCGCCTCCGCGGTTCGGTGTGAAGCCGCCTTTATTCCGAGGTCCATGACGGTTGGAGTTGCGGGAGTGAGAGCGTCCATTGGATGAGGAGGGCCGGCCGCCTCGGCCATGAGAGTTGCCTCGATGTGAACGGCCGTTGCCGTGTTCTCCAACCATGTGTGGACACCTTCCCTGTGTAATTAAATAGCGGACTCAATGTTAGCGCTTGTGTACTTGTATTGCGAATGCTTGTCCGGCAAAGGCACACAGTAAGTCAAGAAACCGACAGACCCCCTTCGCTACGCTATCCGCACATAGCGAAAAGGAAGGGTGGGCGTTACCAACCACAACGTGTGATTGGTAACGCCCACCCTCCCTGTATGAAATTTTTAAAGCCGGCGGTGACCTACTCTCCCACACCCTCCCAGGTGCAGTACCATCGGCGCTGACGGGCTTAGCTTCCGGGTTCGGAAAGGGACCGGGCGTGACCCCATCGCTAAAACCACCGACAAACCAAACAAAGGAAAACACACACCACCCACCAAGGGGGTGTGCCGTGTCATCCCAGACACTGCATAACAGACGCGAGCAACACTCTTTTTGTTTCTTGTAAACACCCTACTATTAGGTTGTGTTTTTTTCGGTGTATTAGTACCGGTCACCTCCACACCTCACAGCGCTTCCAGATCCGGCCTATCAACCCCATAATCTATAGGGAACCTCAAAAGAAACCTCATCTCGAAACAGGCTTCCCGCTTAGATGCTTTCAGCGGTTATCCCTTCCATACGTAGCCAACCAGCCATGCCACGGGCGTGACAACTGGCCCACCAGAGGTATGTCCGTCCCGGTCCTCTCGTACTAGGGACAGCCTTTCTCAAGTTTCAACGCGCACGGCGGATAGAGACCGAACTGTCTCACGACGTTCTAAACCCAGCTCGCGTGCCGCTTTAATGGGCGAACAGCCCAACCCTTGGGACCTACTCCAGCCCCAGGATGCGACGAGCCGACATCGAGGTGCCAAACCATCCCGTCGATATGGACTCTTGGGGAAGATCAGCCTGTTATCCCCGGGGTACCTTTTATCCGTTGAGCGACACCGCTTCCACAAGCCGGTGCCGGATCACTAGTCCCTACTTTCGTACCTGCTCGACCTGTCAGTCACACAGTCAAGCTCCCTTGTGCACTTACACTCAACACCTGATTGCCAACCAGGCTGAGGGAACCTTTGGGCGCCTCCGTTACTCTTTGGGAGGCAACCGCCCCAGTTAAACTACCCACCAGGCACTGTCCCTAACCCAGATCATGGGCCGAGGTTGAGATGCTCAATACGATCAGAGTGGTATTTCAACAACGACTCCACCACCACTGGCGTGATAGCTTCACAGTCTCCCACCTATCCTACACAAACCGAACCAAACACCAATACCAAGCTATAGTGAAGGTCCCGGGGTCTTTTCGTCCTGCCGCGCGTAACGAGCATCTTTACTCGTACTGCAATTTCGCCGGGCCTGTGGTTGAGACAGCAGAGAAGTCGTTACGCCATTCGTGCAGGTCGGAACTTACCCGACAAGGAATTTCGCTACCTTAGGATGGTTATAGTTACCACCGCCGTTTACTGGGGCTTAAATTCTCCGCTTCGACCACACAAAGTGATCTAACAGGTCCTCTTAACCTTCCAGCACCGGGCAGGCGTCAGTCCGTATACATCGACTTACCGTCTTCGCACGGACCTGTGTTTTTAGTAAACAGTCGCTTCCCTCTATTCTCTGCGACCACCACCAGCTCAACCAGTCTGTCACCAGCAGTGGCCCCCCTTCTCCCGAAGTTACGGGGGCATTTTGCCGAGTTCCTTAACCACAGTTCACCCGATCGCCTTAGTATTCTCTACCTGACCACCTGTGTCGGTTATGGGTACGGGCCGTCCATGCACTCGCTAGAGGCTTTTCTCGGCAGCATAGGATCACCAACATCCCCACAACGGGTACGCATCACGCCTCACCCTTCAAATGTGCGCCGGATTTACCAAACACACGGGCCACACGCTTACACCACAATCCAATAAGTGGCTTGGCTACCTTCCTGCGTCACCCCATCACTTGGCTACTACCACATCAGGTCCCACGCATCCCCACACACAAACACCCAAAAGATGCTCGTGTGGGTTCAGGGCGGTTAGTATCAATGATTCACCACTGGGCGCGCACACACGGGTACGGGAATATCAACCCGTTATCCATCGACTACGCCTGTCGGCCTCGCCTTAGGTCCCGACTCACCCTGGGAAGATTAGCTTGACCCAGGAACCCTTAGTCATTCGGCGGATAAGTTTTCCACTCATCATTCGCTACTCATGCCTGCATTCTCACTCGCATAGCCTCCAGCACTGGGTCACCCCGCACCTTCAACGGCCACACGACGCTCCCCTACCAACCCCAAAAATGGAGTTCCGCGGCTTCGGCGGTGTACTTGAGCCCCACTACATTGTCGGCGCAGAACCACTCGACCAGTGAGCTATTACGCACTCTTTCAAGGATGGCTGCTTCTAAGCCAACCTCCTGGCTGTCTTCGCGATCCCACATCCTTTTCCACTTAGTACACTCTTAGGGGCCTTAGCCGGCGATCTGGGCTGTTTCCCTCTCGACTACGAAGCTTATCCCCCGCAGTCTCACTGCCGCGCTCTGACTTACCGGCATTCGGAGTTTGGCTGATGTCGCTAAGATGTTGGTCCCGCTAAACCATCCAGTAGCTCTACCTCCGGCAAGAAACACACGACGCTGCACCTAAATGCATTTCGGGGAGAACCAGCTATCACGGAGTTTGATTGGCCTTTCACCCCTACCCACAACTCATCCCCTCAGTTTTCAACCTAAGTGGGTTCGCGCCTCCACAGCGTCTTACCGCTGCTTCACACTGGCCATGGGTAGATCACCCCGCTTCGGGTCCAGGACATGCCACTAAACACACTCGTTAGTATTCGCTTTCGCTACGACTACCCCACACACCGGGTTAACCTCGCGACATGCCGCTGACTCGCAGGCTCATTCTTCAAAAGGCACGCCATCACCCCACAAGGAGGCTCTGACGGATTGTAAGCACACGGTTTCAGGTACTATTTCACTCCCCTCCCGGGGTACTTTTCACCATTCCCTCACGGTACTACTCCGCTATCGGTCACGACACAAGTATTCAGGCTTACCGGGTGGTCCCGGCAGATTCACAGCAGATTCCACGAGCCCGCTGCTACTCGGGGACACTCATCAACACAAACACACATGCTTTCACGTACCGGACTCTCACCGTCTACGGCAGGCCATTCCAAACCACTTCCGCTAACACACACGCATCATGCACGGCATGGCAGCACCGCACAACAAGGCCCCACAACCCCACACACGCAACCCCTGCCAGGTATCACACGCATATGGTTTAGCCAACATCCACGTTCGTTCGCCACTACTAGCAGAATCATTAAATTATTTTCTCTTCCTACGGGTACTGAGATGTTTCACTTCCCCGCGTTCCCTCCATACCAACTATGAATTCATCGGCAGGTGACCGCACACAACTACGGCCGGGTTTCCCCATTCGGACACCCTCGGATCAACGCTCTATTGGCAACTCCCCGAGGCCTATCGTGGCCTTACACGTCCTTCATCGGCTTATCGTGCCAAGGCATCCACCGTGTGCCCTTAACAAAAACACAACACAGAAAATGCTTACAAAAAACACTAAAACAACCACGCAAACCACACACACGAACCCGAAAAACCCGGGCACGCGGTGAGTACTCACGTCAATTGCAAAAAAGAAGATACTCGCGTCCACTATACAGTTCTCAAACAACACGAAACACACAAACACCAACCACCTACCGGTAGTCACCGTCCACATGCTCCCCATGCACAGGAATAACAAACGTCATTCCAGACACCCAACAGTAGCAACAAACCAAGCACCAATCCACTTCCACACCCACACCCTCTTCGGTGCGAGTCAGACACAATCACCATCCATGCGATCTACCCAGATTCCAAAACAATAAAACAAAAATACTCCTTAGAAAGGAGGTGATCCAGCCGCACCTTCCGGTACGGCTACCTTGTTACGACTTCGTCCCAATCGCCGATCCCACCTTCGACAGCTCCCTAACGAGTTTAGGCCACTGGCTTCGGGTGTTACCAACTTTCATGACGTGACGGGCGGTGTGTACAAGGCCCGGGAACGTATTCACCGCAGCATTGCTGATCTGCGATTACTAGCGACTCCGACTTCATGGGGTCGAGTTGCAGACCCCAATCCGAACTGAGACCGGCTTTAAGGGATTAGCTCCACCTCACGGTATCGCAACCCACTGTACCGACCATTGTAGCACGTGTGAAGCCCTGGACATAAGGGGCATGATGATTTGACGTCATCCCCACCTTCCTCCGAGTTAACCCCGGCAGTCTCTCGCGAGTCCCCACCATAACGTGCTGGCAACACAAGACAAGGGTTGCGCTCGTTGCGGGACTTAACCCAACATCTCACGACACGAGCTGACGACAACCATGCACCACCTGTATACAAGCCACAAAGGGAAAACACATCTCTGTGCCGATCCTGCATATGTCAAGCCCAGGTAAGGTTCTTCGCGTTGCATCGAATTAATCCACATGCTCCGCCGCTTGTGCGGGCCCCCGTCAATTCCTTTGAGTTTTAGCCTTGCGGCCGTACTCCCCAGGCGGGGCGCTTAATGCGTTAGCTACGGCACGGAAATCGTAGAAAGATCCCCACACCTAGCGCCCACCGTTTACGGCATGGACTACCAGGGTATCTAATCCTGTTCGCTACCCATGCTTTCGCTCCTCAGCGTCAGTTACTGCCCAGAGACCTGCCTTCGCCATCGGTGTTCCTCCTGATATCTGCGCATTTCACCGCTACACCAGGAATTCCAGTCTCCCCTACAGCACTCTAGTTATGCCCGTATCACCTGCAGACCCGGAGTTAAGCCCCGGGCTTTCACAGACGACGCGACAAACCACCTACGAGCTCTTTACGCCCAGTAATTCCGGACAACGCTCGCACCCTACGTATTACCGCGGCTGCTGGCACGTAGTTAGCCGGTGCTTCTTATCCAGGTACCGTCACCCAAAAGGCTTCTTCCCTAGCGAAAGAGGTTTACAACCCGAAGGCCGTCATCCCTCACGCGGCGTCGCTGCATCAGGCTTGCGCCCATTGTGCAATATTCCCCACTGCTGCCTCCCGTAGGAGTCTGGGCCGTGTCTCAGTCCCAATGTGGCCGTACACCCTCTCAGGCCGGCTACCCGTCGTCGCCTTGGTAGGCCATTACCCCACCAACAAGCTGATAGGCCGCGAGCTCATCCTGCACCGAAAAAACTTTCCACCACCGACACTAAACGATGGTCCTATCCGGTATTAGACCCAGTTTCCCAGGCTTATCCCAGAGTGCAGGGCAGATCACCCACGTGTTACTCACCCGTTCGCCACTCGAGTACCCCTTGCAAGCAAGAGGCCTTTCCGTTCGACTTGCATGTGTTAAGCACGCCGCCAGCGTTCGTCCTGAGCCAGGATCAAACTCTCCATAAAAGCAAATCAGCACTACAAGAGAGCCAAAAACTAGCTACAAAAAAATAAAACTACTGACAAAAGAATCAAAATAAATCATCAAAAACTTGCCACTGCCATCACCAGCCCCGACGGGAAGAAGGGACCTCCAACAACAACAAGCCACAGTCAGACAACAACAACACACACAAAAACACGTGTGCATCATCATCGATTACTATTCCCGTGTCACATGCGCGCTACCGCACACTGGCACACAAACAGCCCCACAACAACACAAAAGCATCATCATGAGAATGAACACCCACCCAGCAACACGACGCCAGGCCACCACAACATGCGAAAAGGGGCATCCACCAACCATGTCTTCACACCAACACACCACACGGTGCATCAGTACTGTGGAAACAAATTAAACTTGGTTCATCACACTATTGAGTTCTCAAACAACCTGCGCACACACAACCACACCCACACAACATGGAATGCAAATCATGAAGCAAAACCAGAAACCATAATGTTCCGGTACAGATCATCAGGGCCGTTTTCCTGCCCCTCCCCTAACAACAACCCCACACAATCTCACTGTGTGGCCTGTCCGGGAGCCGGTGTCGGTCGCTCTGACTTGAACTAATCTACACACAACCCACACACAACACAAATCCCCAGCTCAAAGCCCCAAAAACACCACACACAAACACACCAAAAACAGCACCAAAAAACACAACCAACGGCACAAGGCGTGCACAGGCTGCGACTGGGTTAATTGCAGGAAGTGTAGCGAGGTCGATGCCAGGCAGCTCTCACAACGAAAGAAGGCCCGTGTTCCTCATGTCGAGGAACACGGACCTTGAACCCTTACGCCGAGCGCACCTTCGCACCGGCAAAGCGCTTCTTACCCTTGCGCAGCACCAGCCACTGGCCATGCAAGAGATCATCCGCTGATGGCGACCATTCAGGATCCTCAATGCGCGCATTGTTGACATACGCTCCGCCCTCACCCACGGTGCGACGCGCAGCGCCCTTGGACTTCTCCAAACCGGATTCCACCAACAGATCCACGATGGTGGCCTCCGGGCCGACCTCGGCAATCTCGGTCTCCTGCAAAGACGCGGCCAGCGTCGATTCATCCAGATCGGTGAGCTCCGCACGGCCGAACAAAGCCTGCACGGCCAACTCCACGGCCTCCGTGGCCTCGGCACCGTGCACCAGTGTGGTCATCTCGCGCGCCAGAGTGCGCTGCGCCTCGCGCTTGAACGGCTCCGTCTCCACCTTCTCCTGCAGTGCGTCGATCTCCTCCTTGCTGAGGAAGGTAAACCAGCGCAGGTAGTCGATCACCACGGTGTCTCCCGCGTTGATGAAGTACTGGTACCAGGAGTACGGACTGGTCAGCTCCGGATCCAACCACAGCTTGCCGCCACCAGTGGACTTTCCAAACTTGTTGCCTTCGGCGTCGGTCACCAAAGGGACGGTGAGTCCGTGGACCTTCGTACCACTCACGCGGCGGTTGAGGTCCACGCCGGAGACAATGTTGCCCCACTGGTCTCCACCGCCGATTTGCAGCACGCAGCCATACTCCTTGTTCAGG
Organism: Corynebacterium zhongnanshanii; assembly: GCF_014490575.1. NCBI lineage: Bacteria > Bacillati > Actinomycetota > Actinomycetes > Mycobacteriales > Corynebacteriaceae > Corynebacterium > Corynebacterium zhongnanshanii. Next base: position 866,935 of record NZ_CP061033.1, on the reverse strand, counting down.
TGCACATAGTCGTTGGCCTGCAGAAGCATGTAGGAAAACTCGGTGTAAGAAATGCCATCGGATTCCAAGCGGCGCTTGACCGTGTCTCGATCCAGCATGGTGTTCAGGGAAAAGTTCTTTCCGAGGTCGCGCAGGTAATCAATCACGCTCATGCGCGCCGTCCATTCGGCGTTATTCACCATGATGGCGTGATTCTCACCGTAACTGTCGGAGAAATCAACGAAGGCTTGCAGCTGCTTTTTAATGGATTCCAGATTCTCCGCGACCTGCTCGTCGGACAGCATGGAGCGCTCCCCCACATCTCGCGGGTCGCCAATCATTCCCGTAGCTCCACCGGCCAAGGTGATTGGACGGTGGCCGAACTCCTGGAAACGCTTCAGCATAATCAGCGGCACCAAGTGGCCGGCGTGCAAGGACGCGCCCGTGGGGTCAAAGCCACAGTACAGCGTAATCTTTTCTTCGGCGGCCTCGCGCAGCGCCTCAATATCTGTGGACTGGTTAATCAACCCACGCCACTGGAGCTCATCGATAATATTGGACATTACTTTTCCACCATTTCTCTCACGTGTTATCGAAAACTGTATGGCCGCGCTCTACAGCGGCCAGTCCACGGCCTCATCAACCAGCAAGACAGGGATTCCATCTTGAATGGGATAGGCCTTGTTCAGACGGGGGTTAACCAGATAATCGCCGTGATCCTCAAGTGGTTGCTTATCTTGTGGACATGCCAAGATCTCTAGGAGCTGTGGATCAATCATGCAGATCAGTCTAGCCGTTTGAATGCGTTCAGGAGCGATCAGCCTGGCACGGCGGTTCTATAGTTTTTTCGGAGTCCGTGACCTGCATGAACGCCGATGTGACCGTGCTGGAGGCCGGCACCTCCAGTTCAATGTTCCTCCGACAGCGCGGCTGGTTGAAGTCCATGATGACCGCGCTGGCGCGCGACGAACCATCGGCCGCCGATTCTGAAGCCCCGCCGAAAAGCGCATAGACGTATGCTCCATCAGCGCTGGTCGCATTTAAGCTCCGGCGATCCATATAGTGCTGAGAAAACTCCACCGATGATGCCACCTCGCCTTTATACATATCAATGACGGTGACTTTTCCTTTGTCATTAATCGTGGTGAGCATATCGCCGTTGATGGCACCGTAAGAACCATCGATAACGTCGGAGTTAGCCTTCTTCACCGGACGCTTCCCCGCAACCTTATACCGCGGGCCATCCTTTTGGATTCCCAGATTAATCACACCCCCGGAGCCGTCATCGGCAACCAAACGATGATGCTTCCTCTCGCAATCCAATTGATTAATGTCCCACGGACGGGCGGCGAATTCATAATCAACAGGGTACGTTTCCACACCATTTTCTTCAGTCCAGGTCACCAGACTTGCCACACCCGCACCAGAATTACCCACAAGCGTGGAAGGCTTAAACTCCAGCCACAGCGCCGATCCATCATCGCACGCGGTCAGAGACGTGATATCCGCTTTGCGGGTAATCACCTGACTATTGATGTCTCCACCGCCCTGACCTGATGCTGAATGTAATTTAGCGATGCGTGTCCGATCCACCGTTCCGCCGTCTTCGGGAGGCAGGTCAAAGGCCATGATCGTCGTGGAGAAATGTGGGGAGGAATCCGACGCCGCCAGCGCGGCGTTCTCATCAACCTCCGGCACAGGCAAGGCCTTCACGCGCGTGCCCGAGGAGTTCAAGACCGCGATGGCGTTCTTATCGGCCACGGCATAGCCGTCGGCGAAGCGTTCCAAGCGGGAATCCTTCACGGCTTCCACCTGCGTAGACACGTCCGCCAGGGGCTTTCCTTCCGAAGAAAAGCCCTGGACCTGCGCAGTTGAGCCCGAGCTCACGAGCACCATGAGAGGTGCGGCACCCGCGAGCTGTTCACCCTGCGTCTGGTCCAAACGATGCTTCACGACAGTGCCGGACTCTTCCACAGGGGAGCTCGGTTCCTCCGAGTCCCCGCACGCGACCAGCATCGCCCCGCAGACCAACAGCGCTGCGAGTGTTTTAGAGTTCCTCAGGAGCATGCTTCACCACGTCGCCCACGTACAACAGCACGTCAACCAGGACACAACCACGAATTAGTGATTGCTAGGGATTGGAGACTGCTCCGCCCATGCGCGGTCCTGCTGAGCTTGCTCACGCACGCGCTCGCGCTGCTCAGCCACCCGCACACCCGCGGTACCACCGCGGGTGGCGCGGGAGGCAACGGCACCGTCCACGGTCAGCACCTCGCGAACCTCTGGGGTCAGCGCCTCGTGGACGCTCGCGAGCTCGGCGTCGGTCAGATCGATGAGATCCACACCTCGGGATTCGGCGATGCGGACGCACGATCCGGACGCCTCGTGTGCCACGCGGAAGGGCACGCCCTGGCGCACCATCCACTCGGCCAAATCGGTGGCGAGGGTGAACCCTGCAGGGGCGAGCTCGCGCAGACGCTCGGGGTGGAACGTCAGCGTGTCCACCAGGCCGGCCATCGCGGGCAGCAGGAGGTTCAGCTGGGAGACAGAATCCACGATCGGTTCCTTGTCTTCCTGCAGATCGCGGTTGTAAGCCAGCGGCTGGGCCTTCAACGTGGCGAGCAGGCCCGTTGCGTTACCAATCAAGCGTCCAGTCTTGCCTCGGGTGAGCTCCGCAACATCCGGGTTCTTCTTCTGAGGCATGATCGACGAACCAGTGGACCACTCGTCGGCCAAGGTGACGTACCCAAACTCCGGCGTGGACCACGCGATGATCTCCTCCGCCAAACGCGACAAATCCACCGCGGTCTGGGCCAGCACGAACGCGGTCTCGGAGGCGAAGTCGCGAGAACTCGTGGCATCAATGGAGTTGTCCGCTGCAGAATCAAATCCCAATTCCTCAGCGATCGCCTCCGGATCCAGAGCCAAGGAGGAGCCGGCCAGGGCACCCGAGCCGTACGGGGAAACAGCTAGGCGCCGATCCAGGTCACGGAAACGCTGAATGTCTCGCTGCAACGGGTGAGCATGTGCCAGCAGCTGGTGGGCCAACAGCACAGGCTGGGCGGCCTGGAAGTGGGTCTTGCCCGGCATAATCGCCTCAGGATGGCGGTCGGCCTGCGCCAGGAGAGCATCCACCACATCCGTCACACCGGCGGCGATGTCACGCAGAGCATCGCGCACCCACATGCGGAACAACGTAGCAACCTGATCGTTGCGGGAACGGCCCGCGCGCAGGCGACCACCCACCTCAGGACCTACGCGGTCAATCAAGCCGCGTTCCATGGCGCCGTGAACATCCTCGTCGGAGGCTTCGGGGCCAAAGGTTCCGTCAGCCACATCCTTGCCCAGCTGCTGCAGACCCTCGATCATGGTAACGAGGTCTTCCTCAGACAGCAGTCCCGCACGGCGCAGCACGCGGGCGTGGGCCTGGGACGCCAAGACGTCATACGGTGCCAGAACCCAGTCGAAATGGGTGGACTTGGACAATGCCGCCATGGCGTCCGTTGGGCCGCCCGAGAAACGGCCTCCCCACAATGCGCCTTCGTTGGTGCCGTGTGCGGATGGTGCAGACATGAAGAGTCCTTTACAGAGGGGTTGGGAACGGATGTGAGGTGGCCGGGTTGTCCCCGGCCGTTAGTTGGCCAGGTCGCGGCGTGCGGCAATCTTGGAGGACAGACCGTGCAGCTCCACGAAACCACGAGCCATGGACTGGTCGAAGGAATCGCCCTCGTCGTAGGTGGCCAGGTTGAAGTCGTACAGAGAACTGCCGGAGCGACGGCCGTTGACCGTGATGGAGCCAGCGTGCAGCACCAGGCGGATGTCCCCGTTGACGTGCTCCTGGGTGGAGTCGATGAAGGCATCCAGGGAGCGCTTCAGTGGGGAGAACCACAGGCCGTCGTAGACCTGGTTGGACCACTCGGCATCAATGCCGCGCTTGTAGCGGGCCAGCTCACGCTCGATGGTCACGGCTTCCAGGGCCTCGTGTGCCTTGATGAGGGTCACGGCACCTGGCGCCTCGTAGACCTCGCGGGACTTGATGCCGACCAGGCGGTCCTCCACCATGTCCAGACGACCGACGCCCTGCGCGCCCGCACGACGGTTCAGCTCCTCGATGGCCTGCAGGACGGTGACCTTCTTTCCGTCGATGGCCACAGGCTTACCCTTTTCAAAGGAGATGATCACTTCGTCAGGAGCCTGGCCCAGTGCTGGGTCCTCGGTGTAGGCGTAGACGTCCTTGGTGGGGGCGTTCCACAGGTCCTCCAGGAAGCCGGTCTCCACGGCGCGACCCCACACGTTCTGGTCGATGGAGAATGGGGACTTCTTAGACTGCTCGATAGGAATGCCGTTCTCTTCAGCGAAGGCGATGGCCTTCTCACGGGTCCATGCGTAGTCGCGGACTGGAGCGATGATGTCCAGGTCAGGGGCGGTGTTGGCGAAGCCCACCTCGAAGCGGACCTGGTCATTACCCTTACCGGTGCAGCCGTGGGCCACAGCGGTGCCGCCGTGCTCCTTCGCGGCATCGGACAGGTGCTTCACGATGAGCGGGCGGGAGATGGCGGAGACCAGTGGGTACTCCTTCATGTACATGCCGTTCGCCTTGATGGTAGGCAGGCAGTACTCTTCAGCGAACTCGTCGCGGGCATCGACAACGATGGACTCCACAGCGCCGGCGCCCAGTGCGCGCTGGCGCACGGTCTCCATGTCCTCGCCTCCCTGTCCCAGGTCGATAGAGACGCAGACAACCTCCGCGTTACGCTCCTTAGCAATCCAGCTAATGGCAACGGTGGTGTCCAAACCGCCCGAGTATGCGAGAACTACGCGATCCTTCATGGTGTTCCTTTCCTTCATGCCCGTGTCACCGCTGTCTGTCCCAACGGTTGAGCTAATCGTATGTGTCTAGTCTATAGGGTTGTGTTTGTTGTTCCGACGGAGGCTAGGCCTGCGCAAGCCCCTGGAAGTACTCCCCGAGCTCCTGGCCGTTCATCGGCTCCCTCGCCAGGACGAATACCGTGTCATCGCCGGCGATCGTGGCCACCACTTTGGACACGCCCGAGCGGTCCAGGATGCTGGCCAGGTATTGCGCCGCCCCTGGGGGCGTGCGCAGCACGGCGATGTTGCCGGAGTGGTCGTAATCCACCAGCAATTCGCCCAGCACGCGGCGTAGTTTGTCCGGCCCATCCACGCGCAGCTCGTCGGTAAGCGTGTAGTAGATGTCGCCATTGCTGCGCACTTTCTTCGCACCCAGGTCCACCAAGTCACGAGACAGCGTAGCCTGGGTTACCTCGATTCCGCGTTCCTCCAGAATGCTCAGCAGCTTGCGCTGGCTGGATACCTTTTCTGACCCGATGATCTTTCCGATGAGATCCTGCCGGGCAGTCCGGGTCATCGGAGCAGCCATACCAGCAATGCCTTCTGTGCGTGGAGGCGATTTTCTGCCTCGTCGAAGACCACGGACTGTGGCCCGTCGATGACCTCCGCCGTGACTTCGCTGTCGCGGTAGGCCGGCAGGCAGTGCATGAAGATCGCGTCCGAGGCAGCCGTGGCCATCAGCTCGGCGTTGACCTGGTAGGCCCGCAGCGCCGAGCGGTCGATGCTGGGGTCCATGCCCATGGAGACCCAGGTATCGGTAATGACAACATCCGCGCCGTTGGCATCGATGGCATCCGTGACGGTCACCGTAGCTCCGGTCTCGGCGGCGCGCGCCCGCGCGCGTTCCACGAACGTACTCTCCGGCTGGAATCCTTCCGGCGCAGAAATGGTGATGTTGACGCCCGCCGTGGCGAATCCCAGCATGTAGGAGTTGGCCATGTTGTTCGCACCGTCGCCGAAGTAGACGGCATTCAAGCCCTTCAGCGTGCCCTTGTGCTCCTTGATGGTCTGCAGGTCCGCCAGGATCTGGCAGGGGTGAAAGTCATCGGACAGGGAGTTCACAATCGGTACCGTGGCAGTTTCGGCCATCTGGTGCAGGTTGTCGTGCGCTCCGGTGCGCCACACGATCGCGTTGACGAACCGGGACAGCACGTTGCCTGTGTCCTGGAAGGTCTCGCCCTTGCCCATTTGCGAGCTGCCGGAGTCCACCACAATGGGGTTGCCGCCGAGTTCTGTGATGCCGGCGTCGAAGGAAAAACGGGTGCGGGTGGAGGTTTTATCGAACAGCACGGCGATGCTGCGTCGGTCCAGCAGGTCGCGGTACTGATTGTCGTAGCGTTGCGCTTTAACTTCTTCCGCCAGCGCGAGCACCTCTGCCTGCTCTTCCGGCGTGAGGTCATCATCTGCGAGGAAATGACGAATGGCCATGTGTTACTCCGATTCCTTGGTTGGTGCGCCCGACTGTGCCGCGCGGTTATCGTTCAGCATTTTTTTAATTTTTTCGACGCCCAAGCGCGCGTCCTCCCGGCTCAAATTCAATGGCGGCACAATGCGCAACACATCTGGCGCCGGGCGATTAATAATCACTCCATACTCGAGCGGGTCGACCTCCAGCGGACTGTCCAGCACCACGCCCAGCATCAGTCCGCGTCCGCGGATCGTGGTGACGGACGGATCCTTCTCCAGTTCGGACGTGATGTAGGCGCCAATCTCGGTCACGTTGTCCAGAATGTGCTCGTCCTCGATGGTGGTGATGACGGCGTTGGCTGCAGCGCAGGCAATGGGATTGCCGCCGAACGTGGTGCCGTGCGAGCCCTTGACCAGCAGCTGCGCCGGTGGCAGAGCAATGCACGCGCCGATCGGCATGCCGCCGCCCAGGCCCTTGGCCAGGGTGATGACGTCGGGGACGATCTGTTCCACCTGATAGCCGAACCACGCGCCCGTGCGCCCCATGCCGGCCTGGACTTCGTCCACGATCATGAGGATTCCCAGCTCATCGCACAGCTGGCGTACCTCGGTCAAAAAGCCCTCTGGGGTGGGGATCACTCCCGTTTCGCCCTGGATAGACTCCAGGACGATCGCCGCGGTGTCCTCATCGGCCATGCGGCGCAGCGCCTCGATGTCGCCGTAGGGGTAGTACTCCACGCCGCCCGGCAACGGCTGAAATTGGGCTTGCTTATCCGGCTGCCCGGTCAGCGCCAAGGCGCCCATCGTGCGCCCGTGGAAGCCGCGTTCCGCGGCGAGAATCTTCGTCCGACCCGTCGCGCGGGCAATCTTGAAGGCCGCCTCGTTGGCCTCCGCACCGGAGTTTGCGAAAAACACCTGCGCGGACTGTGGGTCGTGCGCCCACTCCCCGTCCAGATGCTGCGCAATTAGGCCTTTCAGGCGCGTGGCCAGCGTGATGACCTGGGGGTGCGCGAAGTTGTTGGACACGTGGCCCAGCGTGCTGACCTGCTCGGTGACAGCTCGTACAATCGCAGGATGGGCGTGTCCCAACGCATTCACCGCGATGCCAGACAGGAGGTCCAGGTACTGCGCGCCGTTGGCGTCGAATACGAAGGATCCCTCGCCCCGCACCAGTTCCAGTTGAGGGGTGCCATACGTGGGCATCAGGGCACTATCCCATTGCTGCTGCCATGGCGCACTCTGGTTTTCCTGCGCATCCTGCTCAGGATTCGTTGTTTTAGGCATGAACACCCTCCCAATCGTCTTCCACAACCATCGTTCCAATACCGCCAGAGGTCATCAGCTCCAGCAGCACCGAGTGAGCAATACGCCCGTCAATCACATGCGCGGCCTTCACTCCGGTGCGCAGCGCGTTCAAGCACGCCTCCATCTTCGGAATCATTCCCGAATCCAGCGTAGGCAGGATGTCCGACAACGCCTGCGGATCAATCCTAGACACCAGCGAGTCCTGGTTCGGCCAATCCGTGTACAGTCCCTGCACGTTCGTGAGCATGACCAGGCGCTCCGCGCCCAATGCCGACGCCAACGCACCCGCCGCGGTATCCGCATTGATGTTGTAAATATCACCGTTGATATCGGGGGCGACGGTGGAGACCACCGGGATGCGACCTGCCTCAATGAGGTCCATTAGCGAATCCGCCTGGACGTGGGCGATAGAACCCACCCGCCCCAGGTCGACCTCTTCCCCATCAACGACGCCGAAACGCTTCTCTGCCGTGAACAGCCCGGCATCTTCACCGGAGGTTCCCACCGCATAGGGACCGTGCTCGTTGATAAGCCCCACAAGCTCGCGGCCGACCTTGCCGAACAGCACCATGCGGACGTACTCCATCACCTCGGGCGTGGTGACGCGAAAACCGCCCTTGAACTCGGATTCCAGTCCCACGGCGTCCAGCATCTGATTGATCTGTGGGCCTCCACCGTGAACGACCACGGGGCGGGCGCCCACGGCGCGCAGGAACACCATGTCGGCGGCGAAGGCTCGGCGCAGCTCGTCGTCGATCATGGCGTTGCCGCCGTATTTCACCACCACGATTTTTCCCTGGAAATGCAACAGCCACGGCAGGGCCTCTGCCAGCACATGGCTGCGCATCTCCGGGGTGAGATTGGTGATGTCGGGAAGGGCTGAAAAGTTATTAGCCATTGCTCTCACTTAAAAATTAAGGACGGGTGCGGTCGGTCGTTGACGCTTTTTATGACGGTATATCCAGCTCTTTTTATGTGGAGTATTCCGAGTTAATTTCCACGTAGGCATAGGACAGGTCCGTGGTCCACACAGTGGCGGTTCCGCCCTTGCCTGTGCCTAGGTCCACGGTCACCGCGATGTCCGTGCCCGTGAGATCCACCTCTCGAGCATTCGGAGCACCCGTGGAATTGATGCAGACCGGCGAGCCGTTGAAGGACACGCTGATCTTCTCCGCCTCCATCTCCACCGGGGCCATGCCCACAGCGGCCAGCACGCGGCCCCAGTTCGGATCGCTTCCAAACATCGCGCACTTAAAGAGGTTGTCGCGGCCGATCACCCGGGCGGCCTCCTTGGCCTCCGCGTCGGTGGCCGCTCCCTCCACCGTGATGGACACGCGCTTGGTCACACCTTCCGCGTCCGCCTGCAGCTGCATCGCGATATCCAGGCACACCTGGTGAATCGCGCGCTGGAACTCCTCCTCATCGGGAGTCACACCGGACGCGCCCGAGGCGAGCAACAGCACCGTATCGTTGGTGGACGTGGAGCCGTCCACATCCACGCAATCAAACGTGGTGGCAGTAGAGGCACTCAAGGCTTTCTGTGCAGCCTCGGGGGAGGCAAGCTTGGCGTCGGTGGTAATAAAGACCAACATGGTGGCCAGGGACGGGGCGAGCATGCCCACCCCCTTGCCCATGGCACCAATCGACCAGCCATCGCCCCGGTAGACGGCCTGCTTGGAGACCGTATCGGTGGTCATGATCGCCTCGGCGGCGGGGCCTCCGGCCTCGACATCGGAGGACAGCTGCGGCACCAGCGCGTCCACGCCGGCGAGGACCTTGTCCATGGGAAGAACATCACCGATCAGCCCGGTGGAGCACACGGCGACGTCCTCGGTATCAATGCCCAACGCCTGGGCCACGTGGTTCGCGGTGGTGGCTGCGTCCTTATCTCCCTGGGCGCCATTGCACGCATTGGCGTTGCCGGCATTGACAATCACGGCCTTGAACTGCCCATTGTGGTGGGACTGGGTCAGGCGCACCGGGCTTGCCGTGACCTTGTTGCGGGTAAACATCGCCGCAGCATGAAAATCCGGGCCGTCGTTGCGCAACAGGGCCATATCCGGCTTGCCCGACGGCTTGATGTGCGCCGTGGTAGAGGCAACGGAAAAGCCCTGGGGAACGGTCACGCCCACAGGACGTGGCTGCGTGGCCGTGGACTGCTCACTGTGGAGGTCGCTCATCGTTTCTTACATTCCTGTCTGCGGCAGACCCGCGGTCTCGTCCCACCCCATCATGAGGTTGAGACACTGCACAACGGCACCGGCGGTGCCCTTCGTCAAATTATCAATGGCGCTGGTGGCGACGATCATCCCGTCATTCACCGTGACCTGGAGGTGCACCATGTTGGACCCCACCACGTTCTTGGTTTCTGGCTGCTGGCCTTCCGGCAGCAGGTGCAGGAACGGTTCGTCTGCGCAGAAGGCCTCATAGGCGGCACGTACTTCCTGGGCGGATGCCTGGGTCCTGGCCGTCACGGTGGTGAGAATGCCGCGCGTAAGCGGTGCGAGGACCGGGGTGAAGGTGACGTGCACGTCCGTGTTTTCTGCGGGTGCGACCTCCGCGAGGTTCTGCGTGATCTCCGGGGTATGGCGATGCGTGCCCACGCCGTAGGCCCGGAGGTTACCCATCGTTTCTGCGCCCAGTAGGTTGACGGCAGCCTTCTTTCCTGCGCCGCTCACTCCCGTGACGGACACCACGCTTACCTGTGGTTCCATCACCCCAGCGTGGATGCCGGGCAGTGCCGCAAGGGTGGCTCCGGTGGGGAAACAGCCAGGGGCGGCCACGAAGCGGGAAGTCTTGATAGCCTCTCGATGGCCAGGCATTTCCGGGATGCCATAAGTTTCGTGGCCCGCGTATTCGGTACCGTAGTACTTCTCCCAGTCCGCCTGGCTCTTCAAGCGGAAATCAGCACCGCAGTCGATGACCTTCACGGACTCGGGCAGCTCCGCGGCCAATGCGGCGGATACGCCATGCGGCAGGGCGAGGATGGCAACGTCCGCGGTGGCGAGCACCTCGGGCGTGGTGTTTTCTACTACTCGCTCTGCCAGTGGCGGAAGGCTGGGGACCAGATCACCAAAGCGGGCACCCGCGTTAGACGCTCCAGTCAGGGGACCGATCTGGAAATCTTTGGTGTAGCCTGGGTGATTCAACAGCAGGCGGAGGGCTTCTCCGCCTGCATATCCTGTGGCACCGGCAATCGCGATAGTGAGCATGCCCCCATCATGCCCGACGATCCTCCGCATTGCAAATTATGCAATATAATGAGAATTATTCATTGCGGGGTAGCGGGAGAGTCCGCGCGAGACGGCGCTATGCGCGCTGCCTTATGCGCGCTGCACCGCGCCCACGCGACGAGACGCCTCCGCCAGAGCAGACTCGCGTGCTTCCGAAGCTTCTTCCTCCGTCAACGTCCGGTCCACGGCGCGGAAGCGCATGCTGAACGTCAACGAGCGCTTGTCGGCACCCACGACCTCCGACTGGTACACGTCGAACAGGCGAATCTCCTCCAGGAGCTCCCCGGCGCCCTCACGGAGGGCATCCTCCACATCCTGCGCCGGCGTGGATGCATCCACCACAACCGCCAGATCCTGCAGCACCGCCGGGAAGCTGGACAGCACCGGACGGGGGAACTTCTCCTCCAGTGGCAGCAGATCCGCGTTCAGCTCCATCGCTACGGTACGGGCAGGGATCTGCGCGCGCTCACACACCTGAGGATGCAGCTCACCGGCATGGCCCACCACGGTATCTCCCACCAGGATCTCCGCGCAGCGTCCTGGGTGCCACGGCAGGTACTCCGCGTTACGGAAGCTAAACTCCACGCCCGCAGCGCGTCCCACCACGCGTGCCGCCTCAATGGCATCGGCAGCCTCAAACGGCACCGCGGAACCCCACGTACCCTGCAGTTGGCGCTGACCCGAGGCAATCATCGCAACGTGCAACGGCTGCTCCGGCAGGGACTCCAGCAGGGAGCGCAGCTCCTCATCCTCTGGCCGCTGCGTAACCGAGAGCATCGGAGACTTCTGCTCCGCCTGAGTTGGACGGGATACCTGCTCCACGCCGTACAGCGCCACATCGCGCTGACCACGCGTCACATTGCGGCGCAAAGAATCAATCATGGACGGAAGCAAAGTGGTACCGATGGTTGCGTAATCCGCCTCCAGCGGGTTCAACACCTTCACGGCAACACGACGCGGGTCCTCGTCCTCCAAGCCCCACACGTCGAACACATCGTTGGCGATAAACGGAGTAGGAAGAATCTCCGCATAGCCCGCCCACGCCAGCGCGTGGTTGACGCTGCGACGCATACGCTGACGTGGGGTGTAGCCACGTCCAGCCGGCGCAGTAGGAACAATCGACGGGATATCCTCCAGGCCCTGCAAGCGCAGAACCTCTTCCACCAGGTCAGCCGGCATCGTCAGATCTGGACGCCAGGATGGTGGGGTCACCTCGATCTCACGCGCACCCAGGCCATCGCGGTGGCCGGTCTCGCGAACGGTACAGCCCACCTCGCGGAGGCGAGAAATAGTGGTTCCATCCGGGTACACCATGCCGGCGGTGCGGCCCGGGCGGGAGGTGTGCATCAGGATCTGCGGCATCTCTGGCGCAGATCCCACCACCGTGCGGCCTTCCACAACCTCACCGCCGGCAATCTGTGCCAGAAGGGCGACGGCAAAGTCCAGTGCCTCATTAATGACCTGCGGGTCCGTGCCGCGCTCGAAGCGGCGAGACGCCTCCGAGGACAACTTGTGCCGGCGGCACGTGCGCGCCACCGTGATCTGATCCCAGTGCGCCGCCTCGAACAGGACGTCCACGGTCTCATCCGAGATCTCGGACGTGGAGCCGCCCATCACGCCCGCCATGGACTGGATGCCATTATCATCGCAGATCACCACGTCTTCGGCATCCAGGGTGCGTTCCACCCCATCCAAAGTGGTGAGCTTCTCCCCCGCCTCAGCGCGGCGCACGTGCAATCCGCCCTGAACCTTCGCCGCGTCGAAGGCATGCATCGGCTGGCCCAGCAGGAACATCACATAGTTCGTCACGTCGGTCGCAGCATTGACCGGACGCTGACCACACAGCATCAGCTCACGCTGCATCCACAGTGGAGACTCGGCCGTTGGGTCGATCCCCACCACCTTGCGCATACCGAACACGGAGCACCCGGTGTTGTCGTCCACGGACACATCGTAGATCTCTCCGTCGGTACCCGGCAGACCCGCAAACAGATCGTTACTGAGTGCCGCCGCCGACGGATCCGTCGCAGGATCGCGGAACTGCAACGCGAAGCTGGAGCCCAGCTCGCGGGCCAGACCGCGAGCGCTCAACGCGTAGCCGCGGTCCGGCGTGATGTTGACATCAAACACGGTGTCATCCAGCCCCAGAATCCCACGAGCGTCATCACCGACGGACAGCCCGTGGTCCGCAAGCTCGGCGTCGGAAATGGTAATAATCCCGGCGGACTGCTGCGTCAGGCCCAGCTCGGCGGCGGAGCACATCATTCCCTCGGAGATCTTCCCATAGGTTTTGCGCGCAGAAATCTCGAAATTGCCCGGCAATACACTGCCTGGAAGCACCACGACAACGTTATCGCCCTCGCCAAAGTTCCGGGCACCGCAAATGATGTGCTGCAGCTCGCCCGTACCATTGGCCTGCCCCACGTTCACATCGCAGTAGCGGATCGGCTTCTTAAAGCCCTCCAGCTCCTCGATGCTCTCCACGCGGCCGATGCACAGCACGCCGGTGGTTTCCGGGAGCGCCTCGTAGCCCTCCGTCTCGAAACCTACCTTCACGAAGCCAGCATCGAACTCCTCGCTCGACACAGACCATCCAGGGTTTGCGGTCTGCAGGATCCTGGTCAGCCAAGACTGGGAAATCAGCATGTTGTTCTTAATTCCTTTTCTTTTACCCTGCGAAGATCTACGTTCGCCTAGGACTATCCTCGGACACCAAAGGGAAGAGTGAAACGAACATCTCCCTCCACCATGTCACGCATGTCCGGCAAACCATTACGGAATTGCAGGGTGCGCTCGATGCCCATTCCGAAGGCAAAGCCCTGGTACTCATCGGGGTCAATGCCCGCCGCGGTCAGCACATTGGGGTTCACCATGCCGCAGCCGCCCCACTCGATCCATCCTGCGCCTCCCTTCTTGTTCGGGAACCACACGTCCACCTCCGCAGAAGGCTCCGTGAACGGGAAGTAGTTCGGACGGATGCGCGTCTTGGTCTCCGGCCCGAACAGCGTCTTTGCCAGGTGATCCAGCGTGCCCTTGAGATGAGCCATCGTCAGGCCCTTGTCCACGGCCAGCCCTTCCACCTGGTGGAACACGGGAGTGTGCGTGGCATCCAACTCGTCAGTGCGGAACACGCGGCCCGGGCAGGCGATGTAGATGGGAACCTCGCGGTCCAGCATCGTGCGCATCTGCACCGGCGAAGTGTGCGTGCGCAGCACCTGCGAGGAACCCGCGGGCGCGATGTGGAACGTGTCCTGCAGCGTACGCGCCGGGTGGTCCGGGATGAAGTTCAGAGAGTCGAAGTTGAAGTATTCCGCCTCCACCTCAGGGCCATCGGCAATCTCCCAGCCCATGCCCACGAAAATGTCCGCGATCTGCTCGGACAAGATCGTGATGGGGTGCTGCGCGCCCACCTGACCGCGCGTGGTTGGCTGCGTCACGTCGATGCGCTCGGCCTTGAGCACTTCCTCGTTGCGCTTAATCTCCAGAGCTTCCTTGGCCACCGCGTAGGCCTTCTCCACGCGCCCACGAGCCATGTTAACTATGCGGCCTGCATCTTTACGCTGGTCTTTCGGCAGTGAGCCGAGGCGTCGACGAGCAGCGGGGATGGGAGCCTCATCACCCAGGTGTTTGCGCCGAGCCGTGGCCAGCTGATCCAAATCCTCAGCGGCGGAAAACGCCTGTTCGGCCTGTTCAGCGGCGGCATTTAGGCTGGCTTCGGTCAACTCGACGTCGTGAGCATCTCCGGAATCAGTCACTGATTCAGACACGTTAGTGGGCTCCTCATCTGGCACATAGGCGTTAGGACATTATTAACGAAATAATCATACCCGCTGGGCATCACAGACGCTCAGACGAGGGGGTCCAAGGCGGCATGATCGTCGCCGTCGTCGCCCGAACTCAAGGCCTTCGCGGATTCATAGAGACATATCGACGCCGCCGTCGCGAGGTTCAGCGATTCCGCCCGTCCCCGGATGGGGATGCGCACGCGCACGTCTGCCTCTGCAAGAAGTTCCTCACCGAGCCCATGGGCTTCGTTGCCGAACAGCCATGCGGTGGGCTTGGACAACAGATCGCCGGCGTGGTCGAGGCTCACCTCCCCATCGGCCGACGTGGCCACAATCTGCAGACCATGCGCCCGCAGGCGGCCCAGGACGTCCTTGATGCCGGTGTGGCGCGCGACGGGCAGATGGAACAGGGATCCAGCAGTGGAACGCACAGCCTTGGGAGATTGCGGATCGACTGACTCACCGGCAAAAATGCAGGCATCGGCACCCATCGCGTCGGCGACGCGGATGAGCGTGCCGGCGTTTCCGGGATCATTGGTTTCAACGGGAACGCTGACGAGCTGCGGCCGACCCGCCAAGGCCTTGTCCACGCTCCACAACACAGGCTTGCACACGGCGAAAATGCCAGTGGTGTGCACGGTATCCGAGAGGTGCTTCGCGGCACGCTCAGTGATGAAATGAGTGTAGATGTTGAGGTACTTCGCGCTGCGCACGATGGGCTCGAAGCGCTCGGCTGCGGCTTCGGTGAGAAAGAGATCGGTGGCGGAGCCGGTGGCTACGGCGGCTTCTACCGAGTTCTCCCCTTCCGCCAGGAAGGCCCCCATTTTTCTGCGGGCTGCGGCGCGGTGAAGCTTTGCGGCTTTCACCACTCGTGGTGTTCGCTCCGTGAACAGCTCTGTCTCAGACATGCTCTCTACTGTACTGGACATGTGGTTCGTTCCATACCGAGCCCATGATGCACGAAACCCCGCGTCGGACGGCACGAAATGCCGACCCGAGGCGGGGTGTATTCCTCGCTGACTCTTACTGGGCAGCTGGAGCGTTCACGTCCTCTGGCAGAGCTGCCTTGGCAGCGTCGCACAGAGCGGTGAATGCGTCGAAGTCGTTGACAGCCAACTCAGCCAGGATCTTGCGGTCAACCTCGATCTCGGCCAGGCGCAGACCCTGGATCAGGCGGTTGTAGGTGATGCCGTTCTGGCGTGCACCTGCGTTGATGCGCTGGATCCACAGCTTGCGGAAGTCGCCCTTACGAGCGCGACGGTCGCGGAACTCGTAGGTCTTGGAGTGGAGCATCTGCTCCTTAGCCTTGCGGTACAGGCGGGAGCGCTGACCACGGTAGCCCTTTGCGGAGTTGAGTACTTCGCGACGCTTCTTCTTAGCGTTCACTGAGCGCTTGACACGTGCCACGGTGATACGTCCTTTACTTAGTTGTGTGGTTCTAGTGGGGCAGTTTCTTTACTGGGGTCTAGTGAAGAGGCGATTAAGCCTTACCCAGCAGACGCTTGATGCGCTTGGTGTCCGCAGGGGCTACATCCTCGGTGCCCTTCAGACGACGAGTACGACGGGAAGGCTTGCCCTCCAGCAAGTGACGGCGGTTAGCCTGCTCGCGGCGCAGTTTACCGGAGCCGGTGATCTTCACGCGCTTAGCGGTGCCCTTGTGAGTCTTCTGCTTCATGTTGGTGAAATCCTCAATTAATTAGTCGAGTGGTGACCAGAGATCTGATCGGAACTACTTACTTCTTGCCCTTGCGGACTGGGCCAAGAACCATCGTCATGTTGCGGCCGTCTTGCTTGGCGCGGGTCTCCACAACGCCGTGTTCTTGCACGTCGTTGGCGAGGCGCTCCAGCAGACGGAAGCCCAGCTCGGGACGGGATTGCTCACGTCCGCGGAACATGATGGTGACCTTGACCTTGGAGCCCTTATCGAGGAACCGCACTACGTTGTTCTTCTTGGTTTCGTAGTCGTGGTCGTCAATCTTCGGGCGGAACTTCTGCTCCTTCACCACAGTCTGCTGCTGGTTCTTACGAGACTCGCGGGCCTTTTGAGCCTGCTCGTATTTGAACTTGCCGTAGTCCATGATCTTCGCCACGGGCGGCTTTGCGTTCGGGGCGACCTCAACAAGATCGAGGTCTGCTTCATAGGCCAGCTTGCGTGCGTCGTCGGTCTTGACGATGCCAACCTGTTCTCCGCCTGGACCGACGAGTCGGACCTCAGGGACTCGGATTCGGTCGTTGATGCGAGCTTCAGCGCTAATGTGAACTCCTCAGTAGCAGTGGTTACATGTGTTACCGCTTTTCTGAAAAGTAATGAATCCCCCCATGCACGATGCTTTCTGCGATGACTCGCCATCCATGGCGACATGCGCACGAATATGCATGGTTTACCTGAGCCCAAGTCCAATCCGACTGTCCGGTGGTGGTCACGAGGTGGGAGAAACTCCACTTTGCAGTCAAGAGCTGTATCGATATTTTCAGTCGAATCTCGAACAGATCTTGAACGGTAGTGCCGATAGTGTAGCACCCCTGCCTACTCTAAACAAATTACCCCTGGTCATTTCTCCAGCGATTCAGCTATGATCCCTCTCAAAACTATTTCACACGCGTCGTGTCTAAGGGGGACACATGAACACTAGTGAATCCACGACCACTGCCACAACCGATCAGATACTTCGAGACATCAGCAGGATTCTCAAGGCCAACAGCACGGCCCAGTCACAACTAGCCGTTCGCATTGATCGCTTTATCCGTGCTCAGTCCACGCTCGCTGCCGATCAGTCTGCGGCTGCTGAACCTCAACCCGCAACTGTCACACCGCAGCCCGTGTCCGTTACGCCGCAGCCCGCAGCTGCACCCAGCGAACCCGCTCAATCCATCGCGCGCCCGCCGCGGGGACTTCCGGCGTTTCCTCAATCCCATTCTTCGACGCCCACCTCTCTCCCCTCTCGCCGCACACCAGGAGGCGGGGGCTCTGTGTTCCACAGGCCGCCTGCCGGTGCGTCTGTGCAGCCATCGAGCACCACCGGCGCAGTCGGCCATCGTTTTCCTCGCCGGAGCATAGAGTTCAACACCACTCGTATTCTGGCGATCTTCGGGTCCATCATCACCATCATCGGTCTGGTCTTTTGCGCAGCCCTTGCCTTGGCGTCCGGGTTCATCACTCCGCAGATGATGGTGTGTCTCGCGGGAGTTCTGTGCGCTGCTTTCATCGCTGCGGGCGTGGTGACGCACGCCCGCAAGATGCCGGATGTTCTGGCGCCGAGCCTTGTCATCGTCGGCGTGATGGGTGGCCTGGTCGATGTGTGGATTGCTGTGTACGGCATTGAGTGGCTGACACCCGAAGTGGGTGCGGTTCTCATCAGCGGGATCTGCGCCCTCGGTACTGCGTTGGCGTTTGTGTGGAAGCACGAGACTCTCGCGGTCATCGTCACAGCTCTATCGCCGATCTTTATCGTTCCCATTGCCCTCATGGTTCTGGCCGAGGGGCACTTCACGGTGCCGCAGAGTATGTACTTTTCAGCATCGGTGGCGCTCAGCGCGCTGATCGGCTTTGCCGCTCGGTGGGGTCACGCATGGAAAAATCTGAATATCACGGCCACGATTGTGTACGTGGCCGGCATGGTCCTGGCACTGTCCAGCGTGCCAACTCTCTTTGTTCTGGGCTCCTTGGCGTTGATTATTCTCACCGTTCTGGCGTTCCGCTCGGAGGAATTGCCTGCACGGGACAGCGCATTCACCACAATCGCTATCACGGTCACACCGGTAGCTCTCCTGGTGCTCGAGGAACCTCTGGCGGCAGTGATCTATGCGCTGGTTGCCTCTACTTTTTCCACCGCGATCACCATGATCGCCGTCAATAGCCCGCAGGCACATGAGCGATGCGTGTCTCTGGCGCTGGCCATGAACCTGGGCGGCTTGGCTACGGCACTGGTGGTGAACTTTTACTCTCAGCCGTTCACCAGTCCGCTGTCCATCCTGTCCGGAGTGGGAGTGGCGGCCCTCACCTCGGTTCTTGTCGCTGTTCGAGCTAGGGTTCCGCATGCCCTGGTGGTGTATTGCCTCATCGCTGTGGTGATCACTGCCTACCCACACGCACTCGCCTCGTGGTTCCACTACGAAGACACGCTACTCCCGGCCGCGCCCGTTGTTCTGGTGGCCACCTCAGTGGCGTTGGCCTATGCGGCGGTTCACTGGAAGAGCCTCATCACCTTGAACCAGCCCGCGCCCATCATGGCTGGCTTTGTCGCACTCGTTACGAGTTCCGCGTGCATTCCAGCGCTGTTTCAGCTGGTCCACAACGGTCACATGAGCTTCATGCTGGCACACACCGTCATTTCGCTTCTGTGGATTGTGCTAGGAATTGTGGTTCTGCATCGCGGTGTCACCTCGACTGGCCTCGGGGTCATCGTGGTTGCATTCCTGAAGTTGATCTTCTGGGATCTTTCGGTGCTGGGTGGCGTGGTTCAGGTCATCGCGTTCATTGCCTGCGGTTCGCTGCTCTTGCTGGCAGCGGGCTTACGCGAACGGCATCAACACTCATCCCCTCAAAAATAGGTGGCACGTCAACTAATCCGTCGGTACAGTCGAAAATATGACTACATCAACGAAGAAGGTTCTGTACATCGGTGGCCACGGAAAGATTGGACTGCTGTCCACCAAGAAACTCTCTGCGCAGGGCCACGAGGTTCACTCCCTCGTGCGCAATCCTGACTACACCGCCGACATCAACGAAGTCGGCGGCGAGGTTGTGCTGGCTGACATCACCAAGCTCAGCGTAGAGGAATGGGCTGACCTCCTGACGTCCTTCGATGATGTTATCTGGGGAGCCGGCAACGGTGGCCGCGGTGGCGCGGACGTCACCTGGGCCGTTGACCGCGACGGCGCCCTCGCCACCATCGAGGCCTTGGAGAAGCTCCAGTCCGAGGGCCGCCACGTACCGCGGTACTTCATGATTTCTTACCTCGGCGCCACCACGAACACGGCTGAGGAATCCTCCGAATCCTGGTACGCCTACGTGGAGTCCAAGAAGGCTGTGGACCTTCGCCTGGCCGAAACCTCGCTGCCCTACTTCATCCTGGGTCCTGCAACCTTGACAGATGAGGACGCTGCAGGCATCACCGTCCTGCCACAGCCTCTGAACAAGGATGCTCTTCCGGAGGAATCTCAGGTGAAGACCTCCCGTGAGCTCGTAGCCGACGTGGTGACCGAGCTGGTGGGCCGCGATGAGTTTCCATCCCAGAGCCCACTGGAGTTCATCGACGGTGAGGACGCGGTGTCCAGCATCTAGACACTCCCCACGCCACCGGGCGCCCCTACTCCCCTAGCTTTCCGCTCAGCAGATCCAGACGGCGTTGGGACTCCCCGTCGAGTCCCTTCATCTCTACGCTCAGGTCTCGCTGAGCGTATTTTCTATGCACGCTATCCAGCGTCGCCACGGTAGACGCATCCCAAATCTCTGCCATGGTCAAATCAATAATCACCTGATCCACGCCGCTGAGCTGGTCCTCGGCGTACTCGAAGGAGTACACCAGGTCGTTCGATGATGCGAAAAAGAGCTGCCCCGTGACTTCATAAGTAACGACGCCGGGCTCACCCTCATCCACGCGTCTCTCCACCGTCACGAGGTGTGCAATCCGACGGGCGAACGCCACCATAGCGGTGAGCACACCACAGAACACCCCGATGGCCAGATTGTCCGTCAGCAACGTCGCCGCCACGGTGATCAGCATCACCAGCGTTTCGGACAGCGGCATCTGCTTCAGAGTGGTCGGCGCGATCGAATGCCAGTTGATGGTGGTTCCTGCAACGATGATCATGACGGCCACGAGGGCGGCCATGGGAATCCGGCCGACGGTGTCGCCAAGCAGGAGAATGAGGACGAGGAGGAATACTCCACCCATGAACGTGGACAGACGCGTGCGCGCCTGAGCGCTCTTGACGTTAATCATGGTCTGGCCGATCATGGCGCACACACCAATGCCGCCGATCAGGGCAGACAAGATATTTCCCACGCCCTGCCCGTAGGATTCACGGGTCTTATCGGAGTGAACGTCCGTGATGTCATCCACCAGTTTCGCGGTGAGCAGGGACTCCAGTAGTCCCACCAGCGCCACACCCACGACGTACGGTGCCAGCACCGACAGGGTGTCCAGGGTGAGGGGAACATCCGGAAGGAACAAGCCCGGCAGCGAGGTGGGCAGCTCCCCTTGGTCCGCCACATCTGGCACGTTCCATCCGAAGGCCCACACGGCTCCTGTCAGGATGAAGATCGTGACCAGCGGCGCGGGAATGACCGTGGTCAGACGCGGCAGTCCCAACATGATGACCAGCCCCACCGCCACGAGCGCGTAGACCAGCCAGGGCACGTCGATGAGGTGATCCATCTGTGCGGTCAGCATGAGGATGCCCAGCGCGTTCACAAAGCCCAGCATCACACTACGGGGAATGAAGCGCATCAGCTTGGCCACTCCGACAGCAGACAAAATGACCTGCAACGCTCCGGCAAGGAGCACCGCGGCGACAACGTAGTCCACTCCGTGGCTGGCAGACAGTGGGGCGATCACCACGGCCACGGATCCCGCGGCGGCAGACACCATGGCCGGTCGGCCTCCCGTGAAGGCGATGGACATCATCATGATCACGGAGGCGAAGAGCCCAACCTTGGGATCCATCCCGGCCAGAATGGAGAAGCTCAACACCTCAGGGATCAAGGCCAGGGCAACCGCCAGACCGCCGAAGAGTTCCTTCCGGATCCGCGAGGGCGAACTTACGGCATAGCCAAATGAACTCACGATCCCGGTGGGAGCTGGACCTTCTTCGTGGGAGCCTCGCTGAATCGCGTGTGTATCCAGCGCGTCCACCTATGCGTTCTCCTTGTCTCGTGCGCGGTCATCCGTGCGCTCCTCCGTGTGGGACTTCTCCAGCAGAGGGCGGAGGTAGTGACCTGTGTAGGAACCCTCCACGCGGGCCACGTACTCCGGAGTTCCCTCGGCCACCACGGTGCCTCCACCGGATCCTCCCTCGGGACCCATGTCCACAATCCAGTCTGCAGCCTTGATGACATCCAGGTTGTGCTCGATGATGAGCACGCTGTTGCCCTTGTCCACCAGCCCCTGGATCACCAGCATTAGTTTCCGGATGTCCTCAAAATGCAGGCCCGTGGTGGGCTCATCCAGGATGTAGATGGTGCGGCCGTTCGAGCGCTTCTGCAATTCGGCGGCCAGCTTCACGCGCTGCGCCTCACCACCGGACAGCGTGGTGGCGGCCTGTCCCAGACGGACATAGCCCAAGCCCACATCCACCAACGTATTGAGGTAGCGAGAGATGGACGTAACGGGTTCAAAGAACTCCGCGGCGTCGGTGATCGGAAGGTCCAGAACCTCGGCGATGTTCTTGCCCTTGTATGTGACTTCCAGCGTCTCGCGGTTATAGCGAGCACCCTGGCACACCTCACACGGCACGTACACATCCGGCAGGAAGTTCATCTCGATCTTCAGCGTTCCGTCGCCGTGGCAGGCCTCGCAGCGCCCACCCTTGACGTTAAAGGAGAAGCGTCCCGGACCGTATCCACGAACTTTCGCTTCGGTGGTCTCCGCGAAGAGCTTGCGGATCTTATCGAACACGCCGGTGTACGTTGCCGGATTGGACCGCGGAGTACGTCCAATCGGACTTTGGTCCACCTGGACCAACTTGTCCAGGTGCTCCAGGCCGTCCACGCGCTTGTGGTGGCCAGGAACCACGCGGGAGCGATTCAGGTTGTTGGCCAACACCTTGGCCAGAATCCCATTGACCAGGGAGGACTTACCGGAACCAGACACGCCCGTGACCACGGTCAACACGCCCAGCGGGAAGGACACGTCCACGCCCTTGAGGTTGTTCTCCTCCGCGCCGCGCACCGAGAGCATCCGCTCACGATCCACCTCCCGGCGCGAAGAAGGAACCGCGAGCACCTTCTTCCCGGACAGGTAGTGGCCGGTCACCGACTCCTCGCACTCAAGAATTCCAGCCGGGGCGCCCTGGTAGACCACTTCACCACCAAACTCACCGGCGCGCGGCCCGATGTCCACGAGCCAGTCGGCGGTGCGGATCGTGTCCTCATCATGCTCCACCACGATCAGGGTGTTACCCAGGTCGCGCAGATGCTCCAGGGTGTGGATCAGGCGTTCGTTGTCGCGCTGATGCAGACCGATCGACGGCTCATCCAACACGTACAGCACGCCGGCGAGGCCAGAGCCGATCTGCGTGGCCAGGCGAATGCGTTGTGCCTCGCCACCGGACAATGTCCCCGCTGATCGGGACATCGACAAATAGTTCAGACCCACGTCTAGCAGGAATCGAAGGCGAGCTTGAATCTCGCGCAGCACAGCACCCGCGATCATCTCCTCCCGTTTATTGAGTGTGAGGGAATTGAGGAACGCGCTGGCGTCGGAAATAGAAAGATCAGCAAGCTCCGCAATGCTCAAGCGGCGCTCCCCAGCGGCGATGGTGACGGCCAGCACCTCCGGCTTGAGGCGGGCGCCGCCACAGGAGCTGCAGGGCACCTCGCGCATGTAGGAGAGGTAGCGTTCCTTCGACGCCTCGGAGTCCGTCTGGTCCAGCTTGCGCGTCAGAAACGGCATCACGCCCTCGAACGGAGCGGTGTAGTTGCGCCCACGTCCGTAGCGATTGCGGAAGTTCACCGTGATCTTCGTGGAATGGCCCTTCAAAATAGCCTTCTTGTGGGCAGCGGACAGGTCCGAGTACGGAGCCTTCGGATCAAAGCCCAGCTCCTTGCCCAAGGCCGCGAGGAGCTTCTCGAAGTATTTGGAGTTCGGGGAACCCGCCCACGGTGCAATGGCCTTATTCAGTGGGGCATCCTCGTCCGGGATGACCAGTTTCTCATCCACTTCCAGGGCCGTGCCCAACCCGTCGCAGGTGGGGCAGGCACCATAAGGCGAGTTGAAGGAAAACGTCCTGGGCTCCAGCTCGTCCAGCGCCAAGGCGTGGCCGTTGGGGCAGGCCATCTTTTCGGAGAAACGACGGTAGCGGACCGGATCCTTCTCATCCAGGCTCACGAAGTCCAGCACCACAATTCCATCGGCGAGGTTCAGTGCCGTTTCGATGGAATCCGTCAGGCGCTGCTTCTGGCTAGGTTTGACCTGAAGACGATCCACCACCACGTCGATATCGTGCTTGACCTGCTTTTCCAGCTTCGGCGGGTTCGAGAGTTGATGGACCTCGCCATCCACCTTCACGCGGGAATAGCCCTGGGACGCCAGGTCCTCGAAGAGATCCACAAACTCGCCCTTGCGGGTACGCACCACGGGGGCCAGCACCTGGAACTTCAGCCCCTCCTCCATCTGAAGGATCTGATCCACGATCTCCTGGGGAGTCTGGCGCTGAATCACCTCGCCACACTGGGGGCAGTGCGGCGTGCCGGTGCGTGCGTAGAGCAGACGTAGATAGTCGAAGATCTCCGTCACGGTGCCCACGGTGGACCGAGGGTTGCGGTTCGTGGACTTCTGATCGATGGAGACCGCTGGGGACAGCCCTTCGATCAGCTCTACGTCCGGCTTATCCATCCGCCCGAGGAACATGCGGGCGTAGGAGCTTAAGGACTCAACATACCGACGCTGACCTTCGGCAAAAATTGTGTCAAAGGCCAGGGAGGACTTACCCGATCCGGACAAGCCGGTGAAGACAATCATCTTGTCACGAGGCAGGTCGATGTCCACGCCTTTGAGGTTATGCTCACGTGCTCCGCGCACAATTAGCTGATCAGCCACAGTAAATCAGTATCCAAACTATCGTTATCGGCATCGGAAGTTAATTGAACACCTATTCTACTCAAACCTCCGACATTCGCCCCAACGCCGCAAGAGCGCACGATGCGTAGGGTGGTCACTATGAGCACTACGCACCCAGAATTCTTTCACATCTCCGTGGGCAGCATGGACAACAACTGCTGGCTGATCTGCATGGGCGGAGACGCTCTGCTGATTGATGCCGCCACCGATGCCCCCGCACTGCTGGAGTTGGCGCGCGAGCATGACGTAACCATCACCGACGTCCTCACCACGCATCGCCATGCCGACCATGTGCAGGCCTTGGCGGAGGTGCTGCAGCATACTGATGCGCGCCACCATGCCCCGAGACTCGACGCCCCAGCGCTGCCCTCCCCAGCCGATCGAACCTATGGCACGGACTCCGGGGAGACGCAACCCCTGGATCTTGCGAGCAGTGCCTTGAATACATTGGACCTCCAGGTCGTGGAGCTTCGTGGCCACACCCCGGGTGGCCTTGCCGTTCTCCATCTGGACAAGCAGCAGCCCCAGGCATGGGTGGGCGATTCCGTCTTCCCGGGAGGAGTGGGCAAGACAACGTCCGACAAGGACTTCACGCAATTGCTGAGTGACGTGGAGGAGCGGATCTTCACTCTTCCCGACAACACCCTTCTGCATCCTGGGCACGGCAACTCCACCACGGTGGGCGCGGAGAAGCCTCATGTGGACGAGTGGCGCGAGCGCGGCTGGTAAATCGGACGGGACGAGAACGCGTCTTCGAAGGCGCCACCGTCGGCGCCCTCCTAGACGCCACTGTTGTCAGCACAATCCTCCCCTTGCCGCGCGAAAAGTGCACGTGAGAGGGGTGAAGCTGCACGGCGGAAGCTTTTTCGGTATTAGTTGATAGCAGACTAAAAACACCACGAAGGGTTAGGACTACATATGATCCGCAAGATTGCTCATACTCTGGTCGCCTCGGCATTCATCGTCGACGGTGTGCAGACTCTGCGCAACCCCAAGGAGCACGCTGGCGAAGCCAAGGCCGTCATCGGACCTGTGCGCTCCGTTCTGCCTCCTCAGTACGCCAAGGCCATCCCTACCGACGGCCCAACCCAGGCACGCATCCTGGGAGGCACGAAGGTAGCCGCCAGCGCACTGGTGGCAACGAACAAGGCCCCACGCTTGGGCGCGTTGGTTCTGGCTGCAATCCAGATCCCCACCACCCTGAACCGCAATGCCTTCTGGAGCGAGAGCGACAAGAACAAGAAGCAGCAGAAGCAGACCGGCTTCTTGACGGACGCCACCTTGCTGGGTGGACTGCTGGTAACCAGCATGGACACCCAGGGCAAGCCGTCCGTGGCATGGCGCGTAAAGAAGGCCATGCCAGGTAAGTCCGAGCAGGAAAAGATGCTGGCTAACGCCCAGGACCGCTCCAAGGAACTAGCGGAGACCGCACAGGCACAGGCATCTGACTTCTTCGGAACCGCGAAGGAGAAGGTCGCCGAGGTTGCACAGACCGTCTCCGAGTACGTGGACGACAACAAGGATGACTGGAAGGAGTCCGCACTGGACTTCCGCGACCAGGCTGCGGAGAAGGCCTCCGAGCTGCGTGACCAGGCCGCTGACTTCGGCAGCCAAGCATCCGCCTACGCCCAGGAGCAGGGCAAGGCCGCCCGCGAGCGCGCTCAGGAAGCTCAGAAGCAGGGCCGCAAGGAACTGAAGAAGGCCCGCAAGGAGGCCAAGAAGCGTTCCAAGAAGGCGCGCAAGCAGGCTAAGAAGGCTGCAAAGAAGTACAACTTCTAAAGCACACACCTTCTCCCGCGCTCGCTGTTCCAGCACTCCCCCGGTCACCGAGAAGGTGACGACAAGTGGGAATGTATGCACCCCAGTCCGATGTTGACTGGGGTGCCAGTTTTTATCTTCCGCGAAAGGACATCGTTGAGCATCCACGAGGAACAACGCCACCTCGACCAGCTCCTGGCGCTGATTGCCACACGCCGGGACACATTGGAAGCACGTCTGAAAGACGTGCGCAAAGAAGCGGACATCGATGATCCTCAGGGGCTCATGATGCGCGACCGCGAGGCCGCGGATATTACAGCCCGGTTGCAAACCCTCACCGCCGCGGACGTGGGCCTGATGTTCGGTCGTATTGATGTGGAAGACCCCACGGACGACGACCCGGATAACCCGGTCATGATCGACGGCACTGTGGTCGACCGGCGTTACATCGGCCGCATTGGCGTCCACGACAACGACGAGGCGATGCGGACACTCCTCATGGATTGGCGCGCCCCGCAGGCCCGCCCCTTCTACCTGGCGACCACCCTGCACCCCCAAGGTGTTCATACGCGCCGCCACATCAAGACCCGTGGCCATAAGGTCATTTCCTCCAGCGACGAGACGCTCATTGCCCGCGGAACCTCCGCAGGAGACGCGGCCCTGGCAACGACAGGGGGCGGCGTCGGTCAGGAACAGGCATTGCTGGATGCGGTGAACGCAGCGCGCACTCCGCACATGCGCGACATCGTGGAGACCATCGCGGCGGAGCAGGACACGATTATCCGCAGCCCGTACCGCGGGGTGACGATTGTGCAGGGCGCGCCGGGCACGGGCAAGACCGCGGTGGCGCTCCATCGCGCGGCGTATCTGTTGTACACGTGGCGCGAGCAGCTGGCGAACACGGGTGTGCTTATTATTGGGCCGAATGCGCGCTTTTTGAATTACATTTCGCAGGTTCTTCCCTCGCTGGGAGAGACGGGTGTGGTGTTGGCTACTCCGGGGACATTACTGCCGGGTGTATCCACCATTCCTGAGGAGAATCTCCTGGCCCGTGAGGTCAAGGGCTCGGTGGAAATGGTCCACATTCTGGCATCGGCGGTAAAAACGTGGCAAACAGTGCCTGACGAGCCGCTGGAATTTGTGGTGGATGGCATTTCTCTGTCCCTAACTCCCGCACACGTACGCGCGGCTCGCACACGGGCGCGGCGTTCTCGTAAACCGCATAATCAGGCCCGCAGCATCTTTATCAATCACGCCTTGGACACCCTCACTGACCTGTTGGCCGAGCGCATCGGTGCGGATCCTTTGGGCGGACAGAATTTGCTCTCCGGGGCGGACAAGGCGCAGCTTCGGGATGACTTGGGCACCGAGCCCGATGTGGTGGAGGCCGTGGGCGAGCTGTGGCCGGAACTCACCCCAGAGAAGGTGCTCCGGCGCCTCTACACCGACCCCGACAACCTGGCCGAAGCAACCGCCGAGTACGACGAGTCCACGCGCGCCGGCCTCACCTCCGCCGGCCAGTGGACCGACGCTGACGCCCCGCTACTCGACGAGCTCTCCGACCTGCTGGGAGTTGTGGACAACGAGGAATCCGCCGAGGCTGAACGGGAGGAATGGCGCGAGGCCATCGCCGATGCCCAGGATGCGCTGGACATTCTGACGGGCTCGGCGTCCCAAGACTTGGATGATGGGTTCGATGCGGAAATCCTCATGGCGTATGACATTGTCGACGCCGAGGCTCTCGCCAAACGGCACACGTTACAGGAAAAGCGCACCACGGCCGAGCGCGCTGCTGCCGATATCCGGTGGGCTTTTGGTCATATCATTGTCGATGAAGCGCAGGAATTATCAGAAATGGCGTGGCGCATGGTGTTTCGCCGCAGTCCGAATAGGTGGATGACTCTTGTCGGTGATCCTGCGCAAACGGGTAATCCTGCCGGAGTGGATCAATGGTCACAGACCCTATCCCCCTTCGTAGGTGATCGGTGGAAACTCCACGAACTGACGGTCAATTACCGCACCCCGCGGGATATTTCCGAGGTGGCTAATTCTCTACTTGCCGATATTGCGCCGGATCAGGACGCCCCGGTGGCATTGCGAGAATCCGGAACTGATATTCGCCAGATTTCCGGACAAGAATTGTTCACTGCCTTGCCGGAGATTCGCCAGCGCGCCGGAGAAGGATTAGTGGGCGTTATTTCTGCCACATCCCAGGCCAGTTCCACGCTGGAATCGGCACTGCAAGAGCACGAGGTGGGAATAGACGAGCACGTTATTTTCTGTGATATTTCCGCCGCCAAGGGCCTGGAGTTCGACGAAGTTGTAGTGGTGGAGCCAGCCGAGTTCCTGGAGGCCAGCCCGCAGGGGCTCAACGATGTGTACGTAGCGCTGACGCGTGCAACCCAGGGCCTCACCATCGTCAACGATGGCGGATTTGAGTGGGACAACCTACCCCCAATTCACAGCTCCTAGCGCACAGCAACGAGTCCAGAGTGTCTAATCCACGGTGTGGACGATCATCACATCGCACTGGGACTGCCGGGCCACATCGGCCGGAACGCTGCCCAGCAGTCGCCCCGTTAGGGAGTTGATACCGCGGTTACCCACCACCAGCAGGTCCGCATCCACCTCGGTCACCACAGACATGAGAGCAACCACCGGGGCGCCCGCCTTCATCTTCGCGGTGACCTTGGTAGCACCCTCGTCCTTGGCCTCCTTGAGCGCCGCAGCCAACACTTCGTTGGCGTCCGGCTCCCCCACCACCACACGCGAATCATCCCTGGAGGAGTTCGCCACGTCCGCATCTTGGGGGTAGTAGGCGCTCGCCAGCACCAACTCTGCATCAAACGCTGCGGCAATGGCTGCCGCGCGACGAACTGCCAAAAACGAAGATTGGGAACCGTCGGTTCCCACAACAATGGTGCCGAACATAGTCACCATCCTATACGTTCGGAATCTTTCCCGGGGCTACATGCCCGCGTCGATCATTCCCTTGAGTTCCTTCTTCAAGTCCATAATCTCGTCACGCAGCCGACCAGCCAGCTCGAACTTCAACTCCCGAGCGGCCTCCTTCATCTGCTCGGTCATCTGAGCAATGAGCTTCTCCAGCTGCTCCCGGGCCATGGGCTCCCCCTCTGGGGTGAACGCCCCATCGGTCGCGAGCTGGGCGTCGGTATTCAGGGACGTCTCCCCCGCAGACGGCGAATATTCATCGCTGCCGAATTCCGCGACTTGGTCAAGGATGTCCGCGATCTTCTTCCGCAACGGTTGAGGATCGATCCCGTGCTCCTCGTTGTAGGCGATCTGCTTGGCTCGGCGACGTTCGGTTTCGTCAATCGCGTACGCCATGGATTCCGTCACCTTGTCCGCGTACATGATCACCTCGCCGGAGACGTTACGCGCGGCGCGTCCGATCGTCTGGATCAGCGAACGGGTGGAGCGGAGGAATCCCTCCTTATCCGCGTCCAGGATCGCCACCAGAGAAACCTCCGGCAGATCCAGACCCTCACGGAGCAAGTTGATGCCCACCAGCACGTCATACTCGCCCAGGCGCAACTGACGCAGCAGCTCCACGCGACGCAACGTGTCGATGTCCGAGTGCATATAGCGGACCTTCACGCCGTGCTCCAGCAGGTAATCCGTGAGGTCCTCGGCCATGCGCTTGGTCAGCGTGGTCACCAACACACGCTCGTCCTTGTCCGTCCGGCGGCGGATCTGCTCAATCAGATCATCAATCTGGCCCTTGGTAGGGCGCACCTCCACCTTCGGATCGACCAGGCCGGTCGGACGGATGACTTGTTCCACGAACTCGCCACCAGCGGCCGCGAGCTCATAGTCTCCGGGGGTCGCGGACAGGTACACGCACTGGCCTTTGCGGTCATCAAACTCCTCCCACGTCAATGGGCGGTTGTCCAAGGCGGAGGGCAGCCGAAATCCGTGCTCCACGAGGTTGCGCTTGCGGGACGCATCTCCCTCGAACATTCCCCCAATTTGGGGGACGGTCACGTGAGACTCGTCGATGATGGTGAGGAAGTCTTCGGGAAAGTAGTCGATCAGGGTCGCGGGGGCCGAGCCTGCCTCTCGCCCATCGATGTGCCGCGAATAATTCTCAATGCCGCTGGTGAAGCCGACCTGTTGAATCATTTCCAGGTCATATTCCGTGCGCATGCGCAGGCGCTGGGCCTCCAGCAGCTTGCCCTTATTCTCAAGCTCCTCCAGCCGCTCTTCTAGCTCCTCTTTAATGGACTCGATCGCCTTTTCCATGCGCTCCGGCCCCGCCACATAGTGCGTTGCGGGAAAGATGCGCAATTCCTCTACATTGCGGATCACATCTCCCGTCAACGGGTGAATGTAATACAGGGTATCCACTTCATCGCCGAAGAACTCCACGCGCACGGCTAATTCTTCATAGGCCGGTATGATATCGACCGTGTCCCCCTTCACGCGGAATGTTCCACGGGTAAAGGACATGTCATTGCGCGTGTATTGAATATCCACCAACAGGCGTAGGAACTTGTCCCGGTCAATCTCCTCACCTACCCGCAGCACGGCGGAGCGATCCAGGTAGGACTGAGGCGTACCCAGGCCATAAATGCAAGATACAGACGATACCACCACCACATCACGCCGGGACAGCAACGCCGACGTGGCCGAATGTCGCAGGCGCTCAACGTCCTCGTTAATGGAAGAATCCTTCTCGATATACGTATCAGACTGGGCGATATACGCCTCCGGCTGGTAGTAGTCATAATAGGAGACGAAATACTCCACCGCGTTATTCGGAAGAAGACTGCGGAGCTCATTGGCCAACTGAGCCGCGAGGGTTTTATTCGGCGCCATAACCAGCGTGGGGCGCTGAACTTTTTCAATCAACCACGCGGCGGTGGCGGATTTACCCGTACCCGTGGCACCCAAGAGAACAATGTCGCGCTCGCCGCGATCGAGGCGTTCGGCTAATTCCCCAATTGCTTTGGGTTGATCGCCCGCGGGCTCAAACTCACTAATGACCTGGAATGTGCCAGGAGTGCGTTCGATATCGCCGACGGGGCGGAATTCAGAATAGGATAGCTCTGGTCGCTCAGCTGCAAATGCCATGCCCACAGTCTAGCGCTGCGAGGCACACACGGTCCTCCACAGTTCATCGACCTGCTCCAGCAACTGCTCCTGCGTGCCGTTGTTGTCCAGGACGGTATCCGCTGCGGCGAGGCGGGACTCCCTGTCAATCTGTGCCTGGATACGACGCCGGGCGTCGTCCTCATCGAGCCCGCGATACTCCACGAGCCGCGACACACGCAGATCATCCTCCGCGTCCACGACCACCACGTGATCCATGGCCGTGTACTCGCCATTTTCGATCAGCAGCGGCATGTCGTAGACCAGAACCTCAACCCCGGCCTCGCGAGCCTGTGCGAAGCGCTCGCGGGTCAACTCCTTGATACGGGGGTGGGTGATGGAGTTGAGTTTTTCGGTCAGCTCCGGGGAGCTGAAGGCCTGCCGGGCCAATTCCGCACGATGGAGCGTGCCATCGGGATTCAGCACACCCGGGAACGCGGCATCCAGTTCAGCCAAAGCCGGCTGGCCTGGCTCCACAATCTCGCGGGCAATAAGATCGGCGTCCACCACGGTGGCTCCCAGCTCGCTGAGGCGGCGGGACACCGTGGATTTACCGGAACCGATTCCTCCGGTCAGGCCTAGAGTGAGCATCGAGTGTATATTCCTCGATTAGCGCTCAACGATGGCAACGATGCCCTGGCCACCTGCTGCACAGATGGATACCAGGGTACGGCCGCCGCCGTTTTCTTCCAGAACCTTCGCTGCGGTGGCGATGATGCGTCCACCGGTTGCAGCGAATGGGTGACCTGCAGCCAAGGAGGAGCCCTTGACGTTCAGCTTCGCGCGGTCGATGGAGCCCAGTGGAGCATCCAGGCCCAGGCGGTCGCGGCAGTAGTCCTCGGACTCGAAGGCCTTGAGGGTGGCGATGGTCTGGGATGCGAAGGCCTCGTGGATCTCGTAGAAGTCGAAGTCCTGCAGGGTCAGGCCGTTGCGCTTCAGCAGGCGTGCGATGGCGTAGGTGGGGGACATCAGCAGGCCGTCTGGGGTGAGGCCGTCGTGGCCGTGGAGGAAGTCCACGGAGGCAACCTCGGAGTCCACCAGGTATGCGCGTACTGGGATGTTGTGCTCCTTCGCCCACTCCTCGGAGGAGATCAGGACGGCGGACGCACCATCGGTCAGTGGGGTGGAGTTACCGGCGGTCATGGTGGCCTTGATGCCGTGCTGCTCTGCATCCTTCTTGCCGAAGACTGGCTTGAGCTTCGCCAGCTTCTCCACGGTGGAGTCTGGGCGCAGGTTCGTGTCGCGCTGTACCCCCAAGTAAGGGGTCATCAGGTCCTCGAAGAAGCCTTCCTCGTAAGCCTTAGCCAGCTTCTGGTGGGACTCTGCGGCCAGCTGGTCCTGCTCCTCGCGGGTGACGTTCAGCTCACGCGCGGTGATGGCGGCGTGCTCACCCATGGACAGGCCGGTGCGTGGCTCACCGTTGTTGGGCTGCTCTGGTGCGAACTGTGCCGGACGCACGGAACCCAGAAGCTTCAGGCGGTCCTTGCCGGTCTTTGCGTTGTTGACGGCGATCAGGGTCTTGCGCAGCTCGTCGTTGACGGCCAGAGGCGCATCAGAGGTGGTGTCCGTACCACCGGCGATGCCGGACTCGATACGGCCTGCTGCAATAGCGTCACCCACGTGCACCAGCGCGGCCAGTCCGGTTCCACACGCCATCTGCATGTCAACGGCTGGGGTGTAGGAGGACAGAGCGGAGCCGAGAACAACTTCGCGGGTCATGTTGAAGTCGCGGGAGTGCTTTAGGACGGCACCTGCTGCAACCAGGCCCAGCTCTTCGCCCTGGAGTCCGTAGCGGGCAACCAGGCCGTTGATGGCTGCGGACAGCATGTCCAGGTTGGATGCCTTGGAGTATTCCTTGTTGGAGCGGGCAAACGGGATGCGGTTACCGCCGAGGATGGCGACCTTGCGTGGGGCGTTCATAAGAACTTTTCCTCCGATTTTTGTGGAAAGTGACAAATTTATGGCTAATCCCGGTACATCGACCGCGATCACGCCGTAAGGTTATACATGTAAACATACAATGTCACGGCGGACCATGAAGCCAAATTGGACGAACCACTGTCCATTCTAGTGAAATGGTTGCCAGACATTACCGATACTCAAGGAGTTGACACGTGCCTCAAAACCAGGACGCATACCTGAAGTTCATTAATTCCGATGCAGGAAAGAAGATCGCCAAGCAGGTCGGAATGCCTGTTCCTACCAAGCTTCGCCGCTACAAGGCCGGCGAGCCTGCTCTGGACGGTCGCGTACTTCTGGGTGGTTCCGGTCGCTTGGTAAGCCGCATCGAAGAGATGTTGGCCGACGACTACAAGATCACCACCACCGTGGGAGACAACAAGTACGCAGCCTTCGTCTTCGACGCAACGGGCATCACCAAGCCAGAAGACCTGCGTCAGCTGTACGATTTCTTCCACCCCATCATGCGTCAGCTTCAGCCATCTGCCCGAATCTTGGTTATCGGAACCACCCCTGAGCTGGCAGCAAACTCCGACGAGCGCATCGCACAGCGCGCACTGGAGGGCTTCACCCGCTCTGTCGCGAAGGAGCTGCTGCGCGGAGCCACCGCACAGCTGGTCTACACCTCCCCTGACATCTCCGCTGACCTGGCTGGCCTGGAATCCACCCTCCGCTTCATCCTGTCCGGCAAGTCTGCCTTCGTGGACGCTCAGGTCATCCGCGTGAACGCTGACGAGGCATCCGCACCTGCCTCCTGGGACACCCCATCTGAGGGCAAGATCGCTGTTGTCACCGGTGCTGCTCGCGGCATCGGCGCCACCATCGCCGAGGTTCTGGCACGCGATGGCGCAAAGGTGATCTGCGTGGACGTTCCACAGGCTGGCGAGGCTCTGGCAGAGACCGCTAACCGCGTCAAGGGCACCGCCCTGCCACTGGACGTGACCGCCGCGGACGCCGCTGACAAGCTGAAGGAACACGCCGAGGCTCGCCACGGTGGACCAATCGACATCATCGTGCACAACGCCGGCATCACCCGCGATAAGCTGCTGGCCAACATGGACGAGGGCCGCTGGGACGCCGTCATCGCCGTAAACCTGGCCGCTCCTGTGCGCATCACCGAGGCTCTCCTGGACAACGGTGGCCTGAACACCAACGGTCGCGTGATCGGCGTAGCCTCCATCGCCGGTATCGCCGGTAACCGCGGCCAGACCAACTACGGTGCAACTAAGGCCGGCGTGATCGGCTTCGTGGATTCCTTCTCCGACGCCCTGGCCGACAAGGGCATCACCGTCAACGCTGTGGCCCCTGGCTTCATCGAAACCCAGATGACCGCCGCGATCCCATTCGGCACCCGCGTGGGTGGCCGCGTTCTGTCCTCCCTGAACCAGGGTGGCGAGACCGTGGACGTTGCCGAGACCATCGCCTACTTCGCCGCTCCTTCTTCCCAGGCCGTCACCGGAAACGTTGTCCGCGTGTGTGGCCAGGCAATGATGGGTGCGTAAAAGGGAAACAATCATGACAGTGACCTACAAGGAACTCCCATCCATCCCCGTGTTGATGGATGAGTACAAGAATGCAGTGAAGGACATTGTGCCGGGCGTGGGAACCAAGCGCGTGGCCAAGGACAATCCAACCACGGCCTTCGAGGTAAAAGGCGTGAAGGTGGATCCAAACCACCTGGCGGAGTACGCCTCCGCCACGGGCTTCCGCCTCACCAACGAGCTGCCGCTGACCTACCCGTACGTGCTCAGCTTCCCGATCGTAATGAAGCTGCTGACCGCGAAGGACTCCCCCCTCAACGCGGTGGGCATGGTGCACCTATCCAACACCATCGAGCAGACGCGCCCACTGACCGTGGACGACGTGCTGGATTTCCGCGTCCATGCTGAAAACCTGCGCCCTCACACGAAGGGTGTGCTGCTGGATGTTGTGACCGTGGCCTCCGTGGATGGCATTGACGTGTGGACCCAGACCTCCGCGTTCCTGTCCAAGGGCGCGAAGCTGTCCAGCTCCTCGCCGTTCAAGAACCTGGAGCCGACCAACGGCCGTATCGTGGATCCCATTTCCTTCGACGCCGACACCGACGATGCGTTCAGCCGCGTCCGTGTCACCGCTGACGATATCAAGGTGTACGCAGAAGCTTCGGGTGACAAGAACCCGATCCACATCTCTGGTGTGGGCGCGAAGGCCTTCGGCTTCCCAGCCACCATCGCTCACGGCATGTGGACTGCGGCACGCCTGGTGTCCTCCCTTGAGGGACTGGTCCCTCCGGCTGCACGCTTCAAGATTGAGTTCGCTAAGCCTGTGACGTTGCCGGGCACCGTAGCAATCGTTGCACAGCCTGCTGGCGACAAGGCATACCCTGTTCCATCCCAGTGGAACCTGCAGGCACGCAAGAGCTCCAAGCTGGACACGCTGCACGCCAGCGCTTCTATCGAAAAGCTCTAAGAGTGGCGGCCTTAACAAGGCCGTGAGAGCAAGGCCGGTTCGCGAGTGTATCGCGAACCGGCCTTTTTCCGCGTTCCGGGACGGTGACGAGATGCGGGTGGGATGCGGGCCGGCGTCGATAATAATGGCAATCAACGCAGGACTATGATTTAACAATATGGAGGAGCTGCATAGGCATTTTGTAGAACAGATAGAAATCGACCCCTCGCGCATCCCGATTGTGGTGCTCTCCGCGGTGGTGATTTACCTCTTTTTCCTCATCCTTGTCCGGACGTTTGGTGTGCGCGTGATGTCGAAAATGACGGCGTTCGACACGGTGGTGCTGATCATGTTCGGTGCGGTGGCGGGGCGTGTGATTATCGGCCACCCGCCCACCCTGGCAGCCGGCGCGATTGGGCTTGTGACGCTCATGCTGCTGGAGGCGGCTCTGGGGGCGGCGCGTAAGCAGTCGGGGTTGCGGCGGGTGTTCGATGAAAAGCCACACGCGGTGTTCGCGCACGGACAGTATTTGGACAAGCAGATGCGTCACTATCACATCTCAAAGTCCGATATGCGGATGGTAATGCGACGCGCGGGCATTCATCATCGGAATCAGGTGCAGCTCATTGTGCTGGAACCCACGGGTGAAATGTCGCTCTTCCGGGCGGGGGAGCCGCTGGAGCGAGAGCTGTTTAAGGGGGTTCAGGGAATCCCTGATAGTTTCTGGGCTGACGCCTGACGAAAAACACAAAAGAAGAGGGGCATCCATCGTGTGATGGATGCCCTTCGTGCTACTGGCGTGAATCAGCCGTGCAGTGCGCGGATCTTACTCGCCGCCGGCCAGCTTCTCGCGCAGAGCAGCCAGCTGCTCGTCGGAAGCCAGGGTGCCTGCGTCCTCAGCGGAAGAGTCGGAGGAAGCGGAGCCCTTAGAGTCGTTGGACTCGGAGGAGTAGCCGCCCTCGCCGTTGGCAGCAGCCTCAGCAGCAGCTGCGCGGTTGCGCTCGATCTGAGCGGTGTGCTGGGTGTGGCGACGCTCTGCCTCTGCATAGCGTGCCTCCCAAGCCTCGCGCTGCTCGTCGAAGCCTTCCTTCCACTCGTTGGTCTCTGGGTCGAAGCCCTCTGGGAAGATGTAGTTGCCCTGCTCATCGTAGGAGTCAGCCATGCCGTACTTGGATGGGTCGAACTCCTCGTTGTAGTCCTCGTCAGCCTGCTTGACGGACAGGGAGATACGACGACGCTCGAGGTCGATGTCGATGACCTTGACCATCACTTCCTGGCCAACGCTCACAACCTGGTCTGGAACCTCAACGTGGCGCTCAGCCAGCTCGGAGATGTGTACCAGACCCTCGATGCCCTCTTCCACGCGGACGAATGCACCGAATGGAACCAGCTTGGTGACCTTGCCCGGAACAATCTGGCCGATGGCGTGGGTGCGGGCGAAGACGCGCCATGGGTCTTCCTGGGTTGCCTTCAGAGACAGGGAGACGCGCTCGCGGTCCAGAACAACCTCGATAACCTCGACGGTCACTTCGTCGCCCACGGAGACAACCTCAGATGGGTGATCGATGTGCTTCCAGGACAGCTCGGAGACGTGAACCAGGCCGTCTACGCCACCCAGGTCCACGAAGGCACCGAAGTTGACGATGGAGGAGACAACGCCCTTGCGGACCTGCCCCTTCTGCAGCTGGTTAAGGAACTCGGAGCGAACCTCGGACTGGGTCTGCTCCAGGAATGCGCGGCGGGACAGCACAACGTTGTTGCGGTGCTTGTCCAGCTCGATGATCTTTGCTTCGATCTCCTGGCCGATGTAAGGCTGCAGGTCGCGAACACGGCGCATCTCGACCAAGGAAGCAGGCAGGAAGCCGCGCAGACCGATGTCCAGAATCAGGCCGCCCTTGACAACCTCGATAACGGTACCGGTAACTGGCTCGTCCTTCTCCTTGAGCTCCTCGATGGCGCCCCACGCACGCTCGTACTGTGCGCGCTTCTTGGACAGGATCAGACGACCTTCCTTGTCCTCCTTAGTGAGAACAAGAGCGTCGATAACGTCGCCGACCTCAACGACCTCACCTGGGTCTACGTCGTGCTTGATGGACAGTTCACGGGAAGGGATAACACCCTCGGTCTTGTAGCCGATATCAAGCAGAACTTCGTCGTGATCGACCTTCACGACGGTGCCTTCGACAATGTCACCATCGTTGAAGTACTTGATGGTTGCGTCGATGGCTGCCAGGAAATCCTCAGCGGAACCAATATCGTTGATGGCTACCTGAGGTGCGTTGTTGGTGGACATGTGTTAGTTGTCTCCGAAACGGACTCGAATAGAAAACGGACAATTGCAAAGCACGCCCGCGCGGGCGCACAACATTGCAAATGTTACACAGCTTGTACTATCTGTGCAAACGCGCCACACCGCAGAAAAACGCCTCCGTGGAGGGGTTTTGTTTATAGTGGTAGCCAATGAGCATCCTACTTAACATCATCCGCGGTGCCCTGATCGGAATGGCCGAGCTCGTTCCTGGGGTTTCAGGAGGCACCATTGCACTTGTCACCGGCGTATACGAAAGAGTCCTAGCCCAAGCAAATCTTGTCCTCGACGGACTGAAGCTCCTGGTCAAGGATCGTTCTGCAGCAATCCAGAAACTCAAGAGCGCAGACTGGCTATTTCTCATCTCCCTCCTCGTCGGCATGGCAGCAGTTGTGGTGTCCATGGCCGGGGTGATGGAGGCGTTCGTCACTGATCAGCCCGTGGCATCCCGTGCACTGTTCTTCGGCATGGTTCTGGTCTCCCTTGTGGTGCCACTGTCCATGATCAACAAGGAAGCTGTCTCACGAAAGCTGCCCGTCGCCATCGTGGCGTTCATCCTCGCCGCCGTGGCCACGTTCCTCCTCACCGGCGTGACCAGCGCGCCTCAGTCCAACCCAAGCCTCATCGTCGTATTCTTCGCGGCCGCTGTAGCCATCTGTGCTCTGGTGCTGCCAGGCGTTTCCGGTTCCTTCTTCCTATTGGCCGTGGGTCTCTACAGCGCTACGATGGGCGCGGTTCATGAGCGCGACCTTGTCTACATCGGCGTATTCGCCCTGGGTGCCCTCACCGGCATCATCGCCTTCGTGCGCATCTTGGAGAAACTCCTGGAAGACCACCGCGACATCACGCTGGTAGTCATGGCCGGCCTCATGCTTGGTTCCCTACGAGCCCTGTGGCCGTGGCAGGATGAGAGCGCCAACCTTGAGGCACCCTCTCAGGACATCGGGTTGGCGATCACCCTGTTCCTCGCAGGCGCCGTTGCGGTGGCCATCATGGTGGGTCTGGAGCGTGCCTTTAGCGCGAAGAAATCCACCGACGACGCCGACGCCAGCACCTCCCCTACTCTAGAAGGCTAGTGCCCGGCAGCATCCCAGTTCTCGCCGTCGCCGGCGGACACGTCGAGCGGCACGCGGAGCTCTGCGGCGCCATCCATCTGCTCACGCAGAAGCTGGCGCACCTCGTCTAGCTCTCCTGGGGCTACCTCCACCACCAATTCATCGTGGACTTGTAGCAGCACGCGGGAGCGGAATCCCCCGTCGTTCAGTGCCCGATCCACCCGGATCATGGCCAACTTAATGATGTCTGCCGCCGAGCCCTGGATGGGAGCGTTCAGCGCTGCACGTTCTGCGTTGTCTCGCGCCACCCTGTTCGAGGAGTTCAATTCCGGTAGGTAACGCCGGCGTCCAAAGATCGTCTCCGTGTATCCGGTCTCCCGGGCAACCTCCACTACGTGGTCCAGATACTTCTTCACGCCACCGAAACGCTCGAAATAGTTATCCATGATGCGCTTGGCTTCTGCGGTAGAAATGGACAGCTGTTGGGAGAGGCCAAAGCTGGACAATCCATACACCAAGCCATAGGACAGGGCCTTTACTTTTCGGCGTAGATCGGGAGTGACGGCGTCCACGGGCACATCGAAGACGCGCGATCCCACGTAATTGTGAAGGTCCTCGCCGGATTGATAGGCCTCAATCAAGCCCTGATCCTCTGACAGGTGGGCCATCACACGCATTTCAATCTGGGAATAATCCGCCGTCAACAACGTCTCATATCCGTTGCCCACCACAAAGCAGGAGCGGATAATGCGCCCCGCCTCGGTGCGAACGGGAATGTTTTGGAGGTTGGGATCCGAGGACGATAGGCGCCCCGTGGCTGCACCCTTTTGATTGAAAGTGGTGTGGATGCGCCCGTCGCCCTCAATGGCGTTCACCAATCCGTCGATGGTGTTTTTCATCTTCAGATACTCGCGGTGCTGCATCAGATAGCCCAGGAATGGGTGATCCGATTGCGCCGCGAGTTTCTCCAGTTCCGCGGCCGCCGTGGAATATCCGGTCTTTGTCTTTTTCGTTTTCGGAAGGTCCAGATCCTCGAAGAGAACCTTTTGCAGCTGCTTCGGGCTCGACAGGTTGAGGTCGGGAACTCCCGCCACGTCACGAGCGGCATCCACGGCCTGCTGAACCTTATCCTCGTAGTCCTGTGCCAATGTCTCCAAATGGGAGCGATTGACCGAGATTCCCGTCGCTTCCATCCGCGCGAGAATCAGGCACAGTGGTACTTCCAGGTCGTAATAGAGCTCATCCGCCCCGGCCTCCAGCAGCGCGGGCGCGAGCACCCCCACCAATTCTGCGATGGCCTGGGCACGCTCCAGCCCTGTAGCGTCCTCACTCAATTCTCGGCCCACGTGACGCTGCACAACGTCTTCCAATGTGTGAGTGCGCACATCCGGTCGCAGCAAGTATGCCGCGATGGAGGTGTCATGCTCCACGCCTGCGAGGCCGTTCGTCTGCTCTGGGGCTATCAGGGACGTCTGCTCGGCGTCGTCCTGATGGGACACGGTGATGACGCCTTGGTCGATCAGGGCGTGAAAGGCCAATTTGGTGTCGTGGAACCATTTCGGGGAATCCGAATCCAGCCACTGTTGCAGTGCATCAAGATCCTTGGTGGAAATCTCAGCAAGGTCAATGGCCACGCCCACGTTATCGCGATCCAATAACGCCAGCGTTTCTCCGCTGATATCCACCGAGATTGGCGTGGAGGAACGCTTTTTCAGCCATCCGGCGAGCTTTCCTTCGGCAATATCTTCTTGGGTAATAGGAATGGCGTCCGCGTTATCAAATTCCACTCCCAGTGTGCGAAACGCTCGAGTGCGAAGGTTGGCGCCAAACTGCAATTCCTCAAAGACTTCGAGGGCATCTGCGGCCTCAATGTCTTGAGGCTTCAGCTCATCGAGGTCTTTAACAAGATCCAGGTCGCGCACCATTTCCGTAATGTCGCGGGCAAGCGTGACATTGTCGATATTATCGCGCAGAGACTGACCCACTTTGCCGCCGATGGACTCAATATTGTCTATGACCCCCTGCAAGTTGCCGTATTGCGTGATCCATTTTTGCGCCGTTTTTGGTCCGACGCCGGGCACACCTGGCATATTGTCCGATGTATCCCCTCGAAGCGCGGCCAAATCCGGATATTGAGCGGGCGTGACTCCATACTTTTCTTCCACGGCTGCAGGGGTAAATCGGTGCAGCTCGGAAACACCCTTCAGTGTGTAGAGCACGGTCACGTCATCGGTCACCAGTTGAAGAGAATCGCGGTCACCTGTGCAAATGAGGGTGTTCATTCCTGCTTCATGTCCCCGCGTGGCAAGGGTGGCGATAATATCGTCTGCCTCATAGGACTCCTTATCGAGAGTCACAATTCCGAGGGTTTCCAGCGTTTTTCGGATGAGGTCAATCTGCCCTTTGAACTCCGGTGGTGTGGAGGGACGCTGCGCCTTGTAGTCAGGGAAGGATTCCTCTCGGAAGGTCGGTCCGGACAGGTCGAATGCGGCGGCAACGTGGGTGGGCTGTTCCTGCTCCATGAGGCCCAGGAACATCCCTAAGAAGCCATAGACTGCGTTCGTGTGTTGGCCACCCGTGGTGGAGAAGTTTTGTGCGGGAAGTGCATAGAACGCGCGGAAGGCCAGGGAGTGGCCGTCGAGGAGCAACAGCTTCTTGTCAGTCATGAGCTCTACTCTATACGTCGCCCCTGACATCAGGATGAGGCGATCTGGCCACAGCACACATAATCGGCACGTTCGTGCCGAAGTTCTAGGGGTAAGTCATACCGCGAGCTCATTATCGCCTTTTTCGGCACGATCATGCCGAAAATGCTTGCTCCGAAGCGACACGGCCGTATATCATGGATAAATCAGCACGTTCGTGCCGATCAACTCATCCCAACGCCACGCGCCCTTGAAAAGGAGCCATCATGAAAGCTTCCGAGATCGGCATCTTCGCCCGCGAACAACGCCGGAAACTACAGCTCACCCAAAGAGATCTGGCTGACCTTGCAGACGTGTCCGAGAGGTTCATCCGGGAGCTGGAAAACGGCAAGCACACAACCCAGTTAGACAAGACCATTGCCGTCTTGTCCGTTCTAGGGTTCGATCTGGAACCGGTTCCTCATAATCAGGTCTATGTGGACCACTTTCAGCTAGCCACGCAGGGCCACAACTCATGAGCAACAACACCCCGCCCCAGGGCAATTCCCTGCCCCACAACAGCACCACAGCGCACCATGCCATCCATCGCGCCGACGTGTGGGTCGGCGCTGCCTTGGTGGGGAACCTCACGTCGTACAGCGATGGCACCACAGAATTTCTCTACAATCAGGAAACCTTGGCACACGGTGGACCGGCCGTCGCGACCACCCTTCCCGTGCGGGACAACGCCACCGTCACCACGGGCGGAGCTCTCCCTGCATTTTTCTCCAACCTTCTTCCTGAGGGCCGGCGCCTGTCTACCTTGAAGAAAAACTCCAAGGTCTCCATGGACGATGAGCTGGGTTTGCTCCTTCACGTGGGCGCCAACACCATCGGCAACGTGGCAGTGGTCCCCCAGGGGCAACGTCCCCACCCTCACAGCGCACAACTCACCATGAACGAGGACCTGGATTTCACTGAGGCGCTATCCAGCGCCGGTATTGTGGATCCCTCGGCGCTACCTGGTGTCCAGGACAAAGCCTCGGCCCGCACCATTGCCGCACCCACAGTATCCGATGGCGTGGACTATATCCTGAAAGTCTCACCACCGGAATATCCGAAACTCGTCGAAAATGAATCGGCCTGCTTTGAGATGATCCGTTCTGCGAAAAAATGGATCCCTGCCGCCTCAGCCACGGTCATCCACGACAAACACGGCCGCTCAGGGCTGTTGGTCACCCGATTTGATAGACACGGTGACACCTTGTTCCCCGTGGAGGACTCTGCACAATTATTGAATATTCCCCCGGCAGCAAAGTACTCCCCAACCATGGAAGACGTTGCCTCCGCAATCCTCACGGTCAGCAGGCGCCGCGCACTCGATGCCCAGAAAATTGCCTATCTCGTGGCGTTCGCATGGCTCACAGGCAACGGCGATATGCACGCAAAAAATATCTCCGTGATCAACACTGGCGAGGGATTTGAATTAGCTCCGGTATATGACATTCCCAGTACTCTCCCCTATGGCGATCACACGCTGGCCTTAAGCGTTGCCGGGGCCACAGATAATCTGAGCGGAAAAAAGTTTCTCAGTTTCACCCGCTCAATCGGCTTGAGCGATCGGGCCGCCCGAACGGTGATGGATCGCTCCCTAGCAACCACTGAAGGAGCTGCAGAGAAAATCATCCAGGCCACAGATTTCGATACTCGCCGAGCACGCGATCTCCGACGCGTCCTCGGCAAGCGGCGAAACCTGTGGCTGGATGCCCTGGGGTAACGCACAGCAACGACCTGCATCACGCTTGCCCCAGAAGCAACACCACCTACGATCGGCAGCCGCGCAGCCACGCCGCGTGCAGCGTGGTCTCCCCGTTTTCCTCCGGGTGGAAGCTCACCGCCGTGATGTGCCCCTGGCGCACCGCCACGATCACGTCCTCCTCATCCGCATCCTGAGTCGAGGCGAGGACCTCCACGCCGTCGCCCACCGCGGTAACGATCGGCGCGCGGATGAAACTGGACTCCACCGTCTCACCGTCGATAGTGAGGATCCGCTCGCTGGAGTTGCGCTGACTACCGAAGGCATTGCGCCGCACCGTCACGTTCAGCACGCCCAATGTCTGTTGTCCCGACGCCGGGTTCTCTAACTCCCGGGCCGCATAAATCAAACCGGCGCACGTGGCTAAGGTGGGCAGCCCTCTCTCGATGGCAGCCTTCAGGGGCTCCGCCAGCTCAAAGGTTCGGGCCAGCTTGTCGAACACGGTGGATTCTCCGCCGGGCAGGATGAGGCCATCCAGGCCATCCAGGTCCTTGGGCAGGCGCACACGGCGCGTGTGCGCGCCGAGTTGCTCCAGGATGGCCAGGTGTTCCTCCACTCCGCCTTGCAGGGAGAGCACACCGATCACGGGAGCCGTGTCAGGAGACGCAGCAGGCACCGGTTTACCAGCCACGCTCTGCCAGGCGGTGTGGAGCGGGAACGTCGTTGACGTTGATGCCCACCATGGCCTCGCCCAGGCCACGGGAGACCTCGGCGAGCACTGCAGCGTCATCGTAGGCGGTAGCAGCCTTGACGATGGCCTTCGCGCGAGCCGATGGGTTTCCGGACTTGAAGATGCCCGAGCCCACGAACACACCCTCGGCGCCCATCTGGCGCACCAGGGCGGCGTCGGCTGGGGTGGCTACGCCACCGGCGACGAACAGCACTACGGGCAGCTTGCCGGTCTCGGCAACCTCGGCGACCAGGTCGTACGGTGCCTGCAGTTCCTTGGCAGCAACGAAGAGCTCGTCGCGATCCAGCTTCTGGATCCGGGCGATCTCGGACTTGATGGTGCGCAGGTGGCGCACGGCCTCGGACACGTCACCGGTGCCGGCTTCACCCTTGGAGCGGATCATGGCAGCGCCTTCGGTGATGCGACGCAGGGCCTCGCCCAGGTTGGTTGCACCACAGACGAACGGCACGTCGAAGTCCCACTTGTTGATGTGGTGGGTGTAGTCGGCTGGGCTCAGAACCTCGGACTCGTCGATGAAGTCCACGCCCAGCTCTGCCAGGATCTGGGCTTCCACGAAGTGGCCGATACGGGACTTGGCCATCACAGGGATGGACACGGCATTGACGATGCCGTCGATCAGGTCTGGGTCGGACATGCGGGCCACGCCACCCTGCGCGCGAATGTCAGCGGGGACGCGCTCCAGTGCCATGACGGCGGAGGCGCCGGCGTCTTCGGCGATCTTTGCCTGCTCGGCGTTAACCACGTCCATGATCACGCCGCCCTTGAGCATGTCTGCCAGGCCGCGCTTCACGC
Source organism: Corynebacterium zhongnanshanii (assembly GCF_014490575.1). NCBI lineage: Bacteria > Bacillati > Actinomycetota > Actinomycetes > Mycobacteriales > Corynebacteriaceae > Corynebacterium > Corynebacterium zhongnanshanii. Next base: position 822,033 of record NZ_CP061033.1, on the reverse strand, counting down.
GGGTGGTTCCGGTACGGTTGTTAGTCTTCTCGTCAGTCATAGACACCATCATCCATCTTTCAAGTGGTATAGAACAAGATCCACTATAGACCAATTGAATTAGACCACTTAGAGTGTGTCTATGAACATTGTTCTGGACCACTCGGATGCACGCCCCCTACCAGTGCAAATATGCGCCAGTATCCGCTCGCTCGTCGCCGAGGGGCTGCTAGAGCCCGGCGAAAAACTCCCGTCCACCCGCATCCTCGCGGAACAATTGGGGGTAAGCCGCGGCACCATCGTCACCGCCTTCGACCAGCTCATCGCCGAAGGCTACCTGGTCGCACGCCACGGATCCGGCACGCACATCAACCCCGCACTCACCCCCAAGCCGCTCCACCCCCTCACTCTCCCCTCGGCGTCACCCCCGGAGCAGCCTCTCAACGAGCTCACCCCCGGACTGCCCGACACGCGTGGACTCGTCACCCCCGAATGGCGCGCCGCATGGCGAGACGCGGCAGCCAATCCCACGGACCTCTTCAGCCCCCTAGGCCTCGAGGCTCTGCGCCGCGAGATCTCCCACCACCTGCGCCACATGCGCGGCTTTTCCATCGACCCGTCCCGCATCGTCGTCACCGCAGGTGCCCGCGACGGCATGGAACTATTCCTGAAAACGCAGCCGTCGAACCTGACAGTGGGCGTCGAATCACCCGGGTACCCCAGCCTGCGCCAAATCCCCACGGCGCTCGGCCACACCCTGGTGGACATCCCCACGGACGGTGACGGCCTCACCCTCCCCACCACCCACGTGGACGCCGTCATCGCCACCCCCAGCCACCAATACCCCTACGGCACATCCATGTCCGCCACCCGACGCACCGAACTCGTGGCCTGGGCACGCGACAACGAACGCTGGCTCATCGAAGACGACTTCGACTCCGAACTGCGCTATCTCGGCCAACCACTACCCGCGCTGGCTAGCCTCGATCCCGAACACACCATCCTGCTCGGCACGTTTTCCTCCGTGATCTCCCCCTCCATCGGCTGCGGCTATGTGGTCTTCCCCGCCTCCCTCATGCCCCGCGTGGAGCAGATCCGCGACATCTTCCGCTGCCCCGTCTCCAGCATCACTCAACAGGCCCTCGCCACCTACCTCGCCAGCGGTGCTCTGCGCAGGCATACGGGCCGTGTTCGCCGTTCCTACCGACGCCGCCGCGACCTGGTCACGAACTCTTTTCAGGGAATACCGGATGTCACGCTGCTGCCGATCAACGGCGGGCTCCACGCGGTACTGCTGTGCCGCGATCCTGAGTCGCTGCGCGCGCGTGCCCGGCGGCGTGGCGTGGGGCTCACACTCCTGGCCGGCTATTGGGGCGGCGCCCACGCGGACGAAGGCATTGTGCTTGGGTTCGGCCACTTAAGCGATAGTGAACTGGAGGAGGCGCTGGGGATCATTGCTGAGGAACTGAAAAACACCCCTTGAGGGATCAAGGGGTGTTTTTCTCGCGTGCCCTTGGTGAGACTCGAACTCACACTGGACGGGTTTTGAATCCGTTGCCTCTGCCAATTGGGCTACAAGGGCGATAGCGGACACTTTACCTTACCCCCGTCACAAGCCACAAACGTGCAGATAAATACCATGTACGAGCCTCGAGCGGGGGTTCCCTACTCCCCTGTGAGTTATCTACTGTGGAACTCTTTCATGGTCCTTCGCGACTAATAATTTGTGTCTATATTCAGAAGGATTCATACGCTGGGTGGCATCTTCATTGCCCCATTAATGTTCGTAGCCGCGCTCAGTGGCTTCTTTTACGCCCTCGCCCCCACCATCGAACGTGGTCTCTACCACCAAGAGATGACAGCCGACGGCGGCCAAGCACAATCATTGGACAAGCAGGTGGACGCCGCACGCGCCGTATACCCCACCCTGGACATCGCCAGGGTCCAGTCCAGTGACAACCCCAAGGCCACCACCAGAGTGCTGTTCGCAGATCCCGATCTGCCCTCCAAGAGCTACACACACGCCGTGTTCGTCGACCCAGCATCGCTGGCCATCAAGGGCGACCTCGTGCAATACGGCGGATCCGCAGCACTGCCCTTCCGCACGTGGCTGTCCCAAGGCCACCGCAGCCTCTGGCTCGGCGAGCCCGGCCGCATCTACGCCGAAATCGCAGCCTCGTGGCTCGCCCCGTTCGCCATCACGGGCCTGTTCCTCTGGTGGACCACCCGCAAGCGAACCAAGAAAAACGCCACACGCGCACAGTCTGCCCGTATGAAGAACGTGGGCCGGCACAGCACCATCGGTGTGTGGATCGCACTCGGCATGCTGTTCCTGGGAGCGTCTGGCCTGTCCTGGTCGCTGGTCGCAGGTGATAACATCGCCGCGGTGCGCGAGCAGTTGCAGTGGCAAACCCCGAGCATCTCCGCCACCGCACCCGAGCACACCGATCACGGTGCCGGCGATCACACCACCCCAGATCCCGCCGCAGCGAACGCGCACGCTGAGCATGCCGCATCAGCTGCAGAGATGGGACACGCGGACCACCACGCCGCCCACGCCGCTCAGGATGTCTATCAGCACATTAATGCCGTGGCCCGGCAGGCCGGCCTCACCGGCGTGCTGGACATTAAGAGCCCGGCAGAGCCCGGCGCGCTGTGGACCGTGAACGAAACGCGCCAACCCTTCTCCTTCTCCACGGACGCCGTGGCCATCAACCCGGACACCATGTCCGTGGCCAACACCCTGAAGTTCTCCGACTGGCCAATCGCCGCACGGCTGACCACGTGGGCCATACAGCTGCACATGGGAACCCTGTTTGGCATCTACAGCCAGATTGCGCTGGCAGTCCTGGCGCTGGGGCTGATGGCCGCCATCGTGATTGGTTACATCATGTGGTTCCAGCGCGTGCGGAAAAACGCTGCCCGCACACTCGCTCCGTCCTTCCGGTGGAGTCAGACGTCCCTGGGCGTGCGCATCGCGCTGATCGCAGCACTGATCGGCTACTCGATCATCGCCCCACTATTCGCCGCCTCACTCGTCGTGGTGATCCTGCTGGGCGCGTGCATCCAGTATGCAGGCAAACGCACTAGCCCACGCACTTCGGCGGAATAACCTTGTCATCGTCCACCCATTGCTGCAACGCTTGCTTCACCGCCCGCGCGTAGACCTTCTGGCCTGCCGGCGCGGGGTGGATCTTGTCATCAATAAGCACGGACGTGTCCTCGGCGGCCAGGTTGCAGAAGTCGCCCACATACACATTGGGGTACTTCCTGGCGTACTCGTAGACCTGGTCGCGCGCGCCATCGAGCCATTCCTTGTGCCCGTAGGGGCTCATCAGCACAATCACGCGGTCAGGCCCCAACTGGTCGATGATGTCATCGAGCTGGCCCGGGAAGGCCTCGCCGTTGGTGCCGAATCCCAGCACCACGAACTTGTCCAGAGTCTGATTGGCCTCCATCGCGCTGACAATATCCGGAACCGCGACGTAGTGACGGGATACTTCGCCGTCCACGTAAATACCTGGGAAGAGATCCTCCAGGCCTTCCGTGCTGGCCAGCATCACCGAGTCACCAATGCCCGTGATCTGGTCACCCGTCGGCATCGTACGAGAGACCGACTGGGCTGCGATATCCGCCTTCTCCGCCGGCTTCGTCTGACGCGCCGCCGCGGCCTCCAGCTGCTGCTCCAACTGGGTTTTCTTCGGAGCGGTGGCCACACCATACACGGTTCCCGCGACAGAACACAGCACCACAACTGCTGCGACGACGGTCCAGCTGCCCTTCAACGAGGACAACGTGCCGCGGATACCTCGGCGTCGGAATGGAGTTTCAATCAGGCGGTAGGACAGGTCAGCCAGCGGCAAGGAAATCACGACGGCGACCACGCCCGGCAGCCACCACAGATCCGTATCGATCAGGCGGTCGGCAATCTTCACCACCGGCCAGTGCCACAGGTACAGGGAGAAGGAGCGATCGCCCAACCACCGCATCGGGGCCACGCGGAAAAATACGGACGCCGGCCCGGATTCGTTCACAACCGCCCAGACAACCAGGGCTCCTGCGATGTTGGCTGCGACAATTCCTCCTTGATAGGCCAGCGCCGAGGTGTCCTTGAGGAACAGGAAGAACAAGACCAACGCCACGAGCCCCACAGTTCCAGCGGAGCCTGCGGCAAACGAGTGCTTCCGAGGCCAGGAGTCCACGAACACCCGGCGCGAATCCGTCAGGAGCACCGCCACGGTCACACCAATCAGCAGGCCGAAAGCGTGGGTGTCCGTGCCGTAGTAGACACGGGTGGGGTCGGCATCCGGAGAGTACAGCGTGGCCATCGCCACGGCGGACGCCACACCAGCCACCACGGCGAAGAGCCCCAGCAGCGGGGCGCTGCGCCGATGCCCCTTGCGTGCCAGGGCAAACAGCCCCACCACGATGAGCGGCCAGATGACGTAGAACTGCTCCTCCACGGACAGCGACCAGTAGTGGGCGAAAATCTGCACCCCGGAATCCGCGAAGTAGCTCTGGGAATCGGCGATCTGCACCCAGTTGTTCACGAAGAACAGCGTGCCGAGGAACTGCTTGCCGAGCCCCACCGCCAGGTCTCCCCCGAGCATGCCGACGATGGCGCTGGTAATCAGCAGCACCGTCAGTGCTGCGGGGAGAATGCGGCGCACGCGCCGGGTCCAGAACTGCTTGAGGCTGATGCGCCCGTACACGGCGTGTTCGCGAATCAGCAGGGAGGTGATAAGGAATCCGGAGAGGACGAAGAACAGGTCAACACCCAGGAAGCCTCCGGGAAGCACGTCGCCGAAAAAGTGATAGATCATCACTGTGGCGACCGCGAGGCCGCGCAATCCGTCCAGGCCGGGAACCCTGCGGATCATGTAGCGACGCATCTGAGCCGGCTGAGACCACTGAGCTGGGGACGTATCCAGATCAATCAACGGGCCAGGCTGGGAATGCGCGCGCGACGTGGCCGTGTGCGTGGTTTCTGAAGGCTCAAAGAGACTAAAGGAGGTGCGCATAGGGAGTTACTTTAGCACTCACCCGTCTATGTTTTTAGTGTCTTTTCGCAAGCGTGCAGCTCGCGGGGCATGGAGAACTACTGCTCAGGGGCTTCCTCCGATTCATACCGACGCCGACGGCAGTACTCCCTCAAGGCGCAGAAGATGAATCTTGCGGTCCATGCCACCGGCATAGCCCGTGAGAGCACCATCCGCGCCGACGACTCGATGGCAGGGCACCACGATGCTGAGGGGGTTGCGGCCCACAGCCTGCCCCACGGCACGGGCGGCACGTGGCCGGCCAATCGTTGCGGCGATCTCGCCATAGGTACGCGTCTCACCCCGCGGGATGGTGCGGAGCTGCTGCCACACCTGTTGTTGAAGCGCGGTGCCCGCCGGGGCCAGAGGCACCGTCCACTCCACAGAACCACCGTCGAAATACTCACGGAGTTCCTCCGCCACGCGGGCCAGAATGGGATGGGAGGCCGCGGGGACGCACAGCTGGGCGTCGAATATCGGGAAATACGTCTGCCCCTGAAACCAGCAGCCCGTCAGCGCACGACCATCAGTCGCGACGGTGATGGTCCCCAGCGGTGAGGGGACTTCGGCGAAGTGGGAAACGTGTACACGCGGTGCCATAACGCTTTCTATAATATACAGGTATTCGGTTATACTTCCCGTCATGGTGAACCGTTACTCCCGAGCAGCTGGCGCAGGCCTCCTCGCCTGTGCAATGGCACTGACCTTGGGTGCATGCGTCACGAACGAAGAACAGGGCAACCCCGAAGGCTGGGTCCGCATCGCCCCAGAGCCCGTTCCAGAACTCGCAGCCCTCGTCCCCGACAAGATTCGGAAGCAGGGAAAAATCATTGTGGGAACCAACCCGCCGTATGCACCGAATGAATTCAAAGACTCCAGCGGACAGATCATCGGCTTTGAAATGGACCTCATTCGAGCCGCGGGATCCATCCTGGACCTGGACGTGGATGTACGTCAGACGGACTTCACCCTGATTCTTCCGGGCATTTCCGCCGGCACCATTAACGTGGGCGCCTCCGCGTTCACGGACACCGAGGAACGTCAGAAGGTCTACGACTTTGTGGACTTCGTTAGCGCTGGTATCGCCTGGGCGACGCAGCCCGGCAACGAGGACGCAGTCGACCCAGACAACCCCTGCGGCTTGACCGTGGCCGTGCAGCAGGGTACCTACTCCGATACGGACGAGGTCCAGTCGAAATCCGACGAGTGCGTGGCGCACGGAAAACCCGCCATCAAGAAAATGGTGTACCCCACCGCCGATGCAGCGGCCACAGCCACGATTCTGAAGCGTGCCCAGGCGTTCTCCTCGGACTCCCCCGTCATCTCCTACGCGGTCAAGCGCAGCGACGATCGGCTTGTCCAAGTGGGAAAGGCCTTCGACACAGCGCCCTTTGGCTGGGCTGTAAACAAGGATGATCCTCTGGGGCCAGCACTCGCCGCAGCCCTGCAGCACATGATGAACACAGGCGACTACGACAAGATCATGGCTCCGTGGGGGCTGGAAGAGGCGAAGATTGATGCAGTGACCTTCAATGCACAGCCCTTCACCTCCCCCGTCAGCACCGCACCACAGACGTCGCGTCGCACGCACTCCCCTCGCCGAAAGAAGACACGCCCATGACCCCGCATACAAAGAAAATGCCAAAGGAAATCAAGGCCGTTCCCCTGCGCCACCCCGGACGCTGGATCGCGGCGGCCATTCTGCTCGTCCTGGCTGCGCTCTTCGTCATTTCTTCAGCGCGCAACGAAGCCTTCCACTGGGATACCTACTTCCAATATCTCTTCGATACTCGCCTGCTGGTGGCAGCCTGGAAGACCATTTTGCTGACCATTTTCTCCATGGCGCTGGGATTGATCGTCGGCGCCATCGTGGCGATTCTGCGTATGTCGCCCAACCCCGTGTTGGGCGGCGTGGCATGGGTTTACCTGTGGATCTTCCGCGGCACGCCGGTGTACGTGCAGCTGATGCTGTGGGGTCTTGTGGGTTCCATCTACCAGGTACTCAATGTGGGAGTGACCGAGTTTGACCTGCAGGAGCTGCTGTCCAACACGTTCTTGCTGGCCATCATCGGTCTGGGATTGAACGAAGCGGCCTACATGGCTGAGATCGTCCGCGCGGGTATTCAGGCCGTCCCCGAAGGCCAGTCCGAGGCGTCCAAGGCGCTCGGCATGACGTGGTGGCAGAACATGCGCCGGACCGTCCTGCCACAGGCCATGCGCATCATCATTCCTCCGACAGGCAACGAATTCATCTCCCTGCTGAAGACCACCTCGCTTGTCATCGCGATCCCCTACACGGCTGAGATTTTCGGTCGCGCGAATGACATCTCCAACAGCCTGTTCCAGCCAGTGCCCCTCATGCTGGTGGCCGCCACGTGGTACCTGGTCATCACCTCGGCACTGATGGTCGGCCAGTTCTATTTGGAACGCTATTTCGCACGCGGTTCCTCCCGGAACCTGACCTCCCGCCAGCTGGCAGCTCTCGCGGATGCCGAGGGAGTACTGCCCCGCAACGTGACCGTCAACGACAAGAACACCGACAACTAGGAGACATGACTGTGAGCACCACCCCTGCACCAGAATCCCGCAGCGCAGCCGCCTCTGCGGACACCATGATCTCCATCCAGAACGTGTGGAAAAAATACGGTCGCCTGGAGATCCTCAAAGGCATCGACCTCGACGTCCCCGCCGGCACCGTTACCTGCCTCATCGGCCCGTCTGGTTCCGGTAAGTCCACCCTGTTGCGGTGCGTGAACCACCTGGAAAAGATCACCGCGGGACGCATCTACGTCGATGGGGAACTCATCGGCTACCGGGAGAAAAACGGCACCCTGTACGAGATCTCGGAGAAGGACGCGGCAGCCCAGCGTGTGGAAGTGGGCATGGTGTTTCAACACTTTAACCTCTTCTCCCACCGCACGGTGCTGGAAAACATCATCGAGGCACCGATCCAGGTGCGGAAAGAAAACAAGGACGAGGCCATCGCCCACGCCCAGGAACTCCTGGAACAGGTGGGGCTGGCGCACAAGGCGGACGCCTACCCCGTGCAGCTGTCCGGTGGACAGCAGCAGCGCGTGGCCATCGCGCGCGCCCTGGCGATGCGGCCGAAGCTGATGCTCTTCGACGAGCCCACCTCCGCCCTCGACCCGGAGCTGGTGGGTGAAGTGTTGAACGTGATGCGCCGCCTGGCCGACGACGGCATGACCATGCTGGTCGTCACCCACGAGATGGGCTTTGCCCGCGAGGTGGCGGACACAGTGGCCTTCATGGATGGTGGCGTGATCGTGGAGCACGGGCCGTCAGAGCAGGTGATCAACGACCCTCAGCACGAGCGTACGAAGGAATTCCTCTCCAGTTTGCTCTAAGGCCGTACCTCCACGTGCCAGGGAACACGTGGAGTTCCGGCGTCGTCTTTGACCTGGCGTAGCAACGGCTCCGCTGGGTCTTTTTCGCGTGTGGTGAGCAGCTCGGCGAAGTTCATCGTCAGCCCCGAAATGGATCCCATGGTGTAGTCGCGCACGGTCACCGTGAGCTCCCCGCCGGTGGGCTGCGCATCAGGATCGTCCTCGCTGAGATCGCTCAAGTCGTCGCTTTCGCTCCCTCCGTGGAGCTCGACCCACGTCGCCACCAGCTCCGGATCCGGGGCCAGTCCCGTGGTCACGGTGAAGTCTGCATCCAAGGCGCCTTCTAAGGCGGCAATCATCGATCGGAAATCCTGTTCGATGGCGTTGTGCTCCTCGGCGGTGGCAAGGGTCCGGAATTTAATAGTAGGCATGCACATTAGTGTGGCACACAGGTCCCTTTTGGTCGATATCTGCACTAGAATCCCTAGTGTGATTGGCTCAAATTCCTCGCGTCCCGCGCCCGTTCCCCCGTTGACCACGCTGCCAGACGGCACAATCAAGCAGGTCAACCCCTTTTCCGGTACCGAGGTGTGGACGGTGCGCGGCCGCGGCGATCGCCCCAAAGACATCATTGAAGAGCACAAAAACTCCGCCGAACCGATCGACAACAGGGACGCGGCGTCCGTGTTTGGGCTGGACAACATGCTGGACACGCCGCCGGAAAAGGCGCGCCTGATCATCGACGAGGACGGGGATCCACGCATTGTGCGCGGCGTTCCCACCACTGAGCTGCACTCCACCGATCCGCTCTTTCGCCGTGTGGCCAATCTCTATGAGATCCTCACCTATGACTACTGGCTGCTGAACTACGGCTACCAGATGAATGCCTCTGCCGGCATGCACATGACCGACTACCTGTCCACCCCGGAGGGCCAGGATCACGTGGAGTCCATCCTGCGCCAGAAGTGGCAGACCCAGGGCATGCCCGCCGAGGAGATTGATGCTCAGTTCACCGAGGACCGACGTATGCAGACCCTCTACGAGAAGTCCCGCATGCTGTTCGCCGGTGGGCACGATGTGATCATCGCCCGGGACCACTACATTCCCGGCGCGACCACCACCGATCAGCTGGCCAGCTCCGGCGAGTTGAGTTGGCAGCACCACCGTCTGTTCATTGCCTTCACTGTGGATGGGATGGATCAGCTCTACCGCCAGAACCGCTATGTGCGCTACGTCGCGGCGTTCCAGAACTGGCTCTCCCCTGCGGGCGCGTCCATCGAGCATCTGCATAAGCAGTTGGTGGCTATCGATGAGCACGGCCTGCAAAACGAGGTGGAGATCGCCCAGGTGCGCTCCAACCCGAACATGTACAACGAGTGGGCCGTGGACTACGCGGCCCGCCACAACCTGGTCATCGCGGAAAATGACCATGCCATCGCTTTTGCCGGCTTCGGGCACCGCTGGCCCACCCTTGAGGTGTTCTCCAAGTCTGCGACCACGGAGCCGTGGTTGATGAGCGATGAGGAACGGGATTCCATGGCGGATCTTGTGCACGCCTGCCATGTGGCCTCCGGCCCGCTGATCCCCACCAACGAGGAGTGGCTACACCGTCCGCTGGATGTGGATGTGCCGATGCCGTGGCGCATCGTGATCAAGTGGCGCGTCTCCACCCTGGCCGGTTTCGAGGGCGGCACGAAGATCTACATCAACACCACCAGCCCCATGGATCTCAAGGATGCGGTGCTGTCCACGCTCACCACGGCCCGTGAGGAGGGCCGCCTGGCTCCGGGGATTCGCCTGGGCGATGAATGTGATTTCCGCCCGAACTCTCTGAAGTACAACCCGGCCGTGCGCTAGCACGGGCGTACACTGTGGGTCATGACTGCCGCTAAGATCTCTAATTTCATCAACCATGATCTCCCGGACTTGAGCTGGACCCGGGACTTCTACGAATGGATGCACGCCCACCCGGAGTTGAGCCTGCAGGAAGAGAACACCGCGCGCTTCATCACCGAAAAGCTGCGCGAGTTCGATTGCCAGATCACCACCGGCATCGGCGGCCACGGAATCACCGCTGTCTTCACCAACGGCGAAGGCCCGAATGTGCTCATGCGCGCCGATTTCGATGCGCTGCCGGTCACCGAGAACACCGGGCTGCCCTACGCCAGCACCCATGACGGGGTGATGCATGCCTGTGGACACGACGCCCACACCACCGCACTCATCGCCCTGTGTGCTGTGCTCGACGAACGTCGTGACATATGGTCGGGTACGTTCACCGCCCTGTTCCAACCCGCGGAGGAAGTCACCCAGGGCGCATCGAACATGATCACGGACGGCCTGGCCGAGGCGATCCCCACCCCCGAGGTCTGCCTCGGTCAGCACATCGTGGCTGGTGCGCCCGAGACCATCATGTCCGCCCCGGGACCGGTACTCGCCGCGTGTGACACCATCACCGTCGAATTGTTCGGCAAGTCCGCGCACGGCTCCCAGCCCCACCAATCCATCGACCCCACCTACCTGGCCGCCCTCATCGTGGTGCGCCTGCAGGGCATCGTGGGCCGCGAAGTGTCCCCGTCGGACTTCGCTGTGGTGACGGTGGGCACGCTCAGCTCCGGGCACACGAACAACACCATCCCCGAATCCGCCACGCTGGTTCTCAACTGTCGCTTTTATGACACGGCCGTGCGCGATAAGACCTACGCGGCTATCGAGAGGGTCATTCGGGGTGAGTGCGTGGCGTCGGGCTGCATGAAGGATCCCATCATCACCTATAGCGCCCACGGTGAGCTCACGGACAACGACGCCGACGTGTTCCACCACGTGCGCCCCATCTTCGACGAGGTATTTGGGGATAAATCCATCGACGCCGAACCGTGGACAGCCTCCGAGGATTTCTCGGAAATCCCCCGCCACTTTGGTGTGCCGTATCTGTTCTGGACGGTCGGCGTGACCGAGCAGGAGGTGTGGGATTCCGGCACCGACATTCCGGGGAACCACTCACCGCTGTTCCACCCCACGGCGGGTTCGGTCAAGGCAGCGGAAAAGGCGGCTATCGCCGCAACGCTGAGCTACCTGTGGAAGGACTAGGTTACCGCCGCCGGGCCTCGGTGAGGGCCTGGCGAAACGCCGCCTCATCCAGCTGAAGCGCATCCCTCTTCGTGAGGCGATGCACCACCGTGGGGCACTTCAGGCACCGAGGACGATCCTGGCAGCACTTGTCCTTGACGATCCCGTGCTCCAGAATGAGGCGGGCCTTGTGCAGCTCCTTGGTGGACCCCACAGCACCGGGCTCCCCCAGGCGCACGCGCTTGGACTTGGACTTATGCTTGTGCTTCTTTCGCCCGAAGGCCGGGGCGTCGTGGTGACTCGAGAGCGACTTTTTCTTTTTTCTGCCCAAGTTAGATCCGCTTGCGCTCGGCACCCAGCAGGTGAACCTGGATCATATTGGTGTTGCCCTGGATGCCCGGCGGGGAACCGGCCACCACAACCATCATGTCGTCGCGCTTGTACTCCGACTGAGCCAGGAGCATCTTATCCACGGTCTCAATCATCTGGTCCGTGGACTTCACATCAGGGGTGTGGAACGTCTCCACGCCCCACGTCAGGGCGAGTTGGCGGCGCACCTCCTCGTTCGGGGTGAACACCACCATCGGGATATGCGAACGCAGCCGTGCCACGCGCTTGGCCGTATCGCCGGAGGAAGTGAATGCCACCAGGGCCTTCGCGTTGAGGCGCTCTCCGATGTCCTTCGCGGCATAGGAGATCACGCCGCGGCGGGTACGCGGGCGGTGCGTCAGCGGCGGAACCTCGCCGTCGATCTCGGCAGCCTGCACGATGCGCGCCATGGTCTCCACCGTCTGGAGAGGATACTTACCCACGGATGTCTCACCCGAAAGCATCACGGCATCCGCGCCGTCCAGCACGGCGTTAGCCACATCGGACGCCTCGGCACGAGTGGGGCGAGAGTTCTCGATCATGGAATCCAGCATCTGGGTGGCCACGATCACGGGCTTCGCATTCTCGCGGGCGATTTGGATAGCGCGCTTTTGCACCAGGGGGACGTCCTCCAGCGGAACTTCCACGCCCAGGTCGCCGCGTGCGACCATGACAGCGTCGAAGGCAAGAATGACGGGCTCCAGGGCATCCACGGCCTCCGGCTTTTCCAGCTTCGCGATCACGGGAACGCGGCGGCCCTCTTCCTCCATGATGTCGTACACCAGCTCCACGTCGGAGGGGGAACGCACAAAGGACAACGCGATGAAGTCCACGCCCAGCTTCAGGGCGAAGCGAAGATCGCGGATATCCTTCTCACTCAGCGCAGGAACGGAAATATTCATGCCCGGCAGGGACACGCCCTTGTTGTTGGACACGGGGCCACCCTCGGTGACCTCGCAGACCACGTCGTTGCCATCGACTTCCTTGCACACCAGTGCAACTTTGCCGTCGTCCACCAGCAGGCGGTCACCCGGGCGGGCATCCCGAGCCAGCTGCTTGTAAGTGGTGGACACGCGATCATGCGTGCCCTGAATATCGTCTACGGTAATGCGAATGGTTTCGCCGGTGGCCCACACCGTGGCGCCCTCAGCAAAACGCCCCAAGCGGATCTTGGGGCCCTGAAGATCGGCGAGGATTCCCACTGCCTTGCCGGTTTCTTCCGACGCCTGGCGTACCCACGTGTAATTCTGCTCATGGTCAGCATGCTCGCCGTGGGAAAAATTCAAACGGGCGACGTTCATTCCCGCGTCAACCAGGCCACGGATCTTATCCTTGGACGCTACCGCGGGGCCGAGAGTACAGACGATCTTTGTTCTTCTAGTCACCCACCCCATCTTATTCCCTTTGCGGAGACGCTGCCACGCGGGGCTGCTTACGGCCTGTCCATACGAGCAACGCCACGGCCGCGACGAAGATCACAGCGGACACCACAGAGTTGATGCGGATGCTGCCGAACACGAGCGTGGCCTCGTCCGTACGCAGAAGCTCGATGAAGAAACGCCCCAGGGTGTAGCCCGCCACGTAGAGCATGAACAGGCGGTGCCCCTCCAGGGAAAAACGCTTCTCCGCCCAGACCAGGAACGCCGCGAGTGCGAGGCAGAAGAGGAGCTCGTAAAGAAACGTAGGTTGAACGCTCGCGATGACCTCGCCGGTGGAGCGTCCCGCCAGCTGGTCCGTGTAGCCGTTCTCATCCACGCGACGATAAATCTCCAGTGCCCAGGGCTTGTCCGAAGGGCCGCCGTAGATTTCCTGGTTGAACCAGTTACCCAGGCGCCCGATGGCCTGCGCCACGGGAAGGGCGGGCGCCACCGCACCCGCGAACATCGGCACGGACACCTTCTTCACCTTGAGCACCGCATACACGGCGAGGCTGCCCACAATAATGCCACCCCAAATGCCGAGGCCCCCGTTGGTGATCTTGAAAATATCCGCCGGGTTGCGCCCCTCGCCGAAGTACTTCTGGTGATCGGTGAGCACGTGATACGCACGAGCACCGATAATGCCGGCGGGCAGGCCCACCAGCAGGGCGTCCATGACCACGTCTGGATCACCGCCGCGCTCCTGATACCGCTTCTTGGTCCACAAGTAGGCCACCACCACCCCTGTCAGGATGCACAGGGCGTAGGCGCGCAGTGGGAAGCCACCAAGGTGCCACACACCCTGCGGCGGGGACGGAATCGCAGCGAGAACAGTCGTGGTCATCTTAGGCTCCCTTTCGCACTCCCGCTGCCAGCTCTTCGGCGAGCTGCTCCAGGTGACCTTCGTCCGCGGCCTGGATGAGGGCGGAGCCCACAATCACGCCATCGGCGAAGGCCGCGATGCTGGCGGCCTGCTCACCGTTGCGCACGCCCAGACCCACGGCCACCGGAAGATCCGTCGCCTGGCGCACGCGGGCGACCAACTCCTCAGCGGAGCTGGACACCGACTCCTGCGCACCCGTCACACCCATGTGAGACGCGGCGTACACGAACCCGTTTCCGGCAGACACGGTGGTGACCATCCGCTCCGCAGTGGTGGACGGCGCCACCAGGTACACCGGCGACAGATCATGCTTCTGGCACGCCGCGGCCCACCGATCCGCCTCTTCGGGCAGAAGATCCGGGATGATGCTTCCCAAGCCACCGGCCGCGGCCAGCTCCTCGGCGAACTTCTCCGGCCCATATTGCAGAATCGGATTCCAGTAGGACATCACCACTGCATGGGAGCCAGCCTCCACGACGGCGCGCACGGCGTCGAAGGTATCCTTCACGCGGAAACCCGCATCCAGCGCAGTATCCGCAGCAGCTTGAATGGTCGGTCCATCCATCATCGGATCGGAAAAAGGAATGCCCACCTCCACCAGATCGGCGTGGCGCGCGAGCGAGATCATGAGCTCACGGGATTGCTCGTTGGTGGGGAAACCCGCGGGGAGATAACCGACGAAGGCAGCGCGTCCCTCGGCGCGGGCATCGAGGAAAACCTGTGCAAGACGTGATGGCATTACTGATCCTCTCCCTCTGTCAGGCCGAACCATTCATTGGCAGTGGCCACATCCTTATCGCCACGGCCTGAAATATTAACGATGATGGTGCTTCCAGGCTCCCGCTTCGCCACCTTCACCGCCGCAGCCACAGCGTGCGCCGATTCGATAGCGGGGATGATCCCTTCCGTCATGGACAGCTGCCGGAAGGCATCCATCGCCTCCGTGTCCGTGATGGGCAGGTACTCGGCCCGACCCTCGCTGTGCAGCCGGGAATGCTCCGGCCCCACGCCGGGGTAGTCCAGGCCGGCAGAGATGGAGTGGGACTCGATGATCTGGCCGTCCTCGTTTTGCATCAGGTCAGCATAGGCGCCTTGGAACACTCCCCTGCTGCCCACGGTAATGGGAGCGGCGTGGCGGCCGGTCTCCACTCCGTCGCCGGCGGCCTCGGCGCCGATGAGCTTCACACCCTCATCGCTGATGAAACGGTGGAACAGGCCAATGGCATTAGAGCCACCACCCACGCAGGCGATGACGGAATCCGGAAGTTTTCCTGTTTCGTCCAGGATCTGCTGGCGAGCCTCCACGCCGATGATGCGCTGCAGATCGCGAACCATCTGCGGAAACGGGTGCGGACCGGCGGCCGTGCCGAAAGCGTAGTACGTGTCATCTGCGTGAGAGACCCAGTAGCGCATGGCCTCGTTGATCGCGTCCTTCAGCGTGCGCGAACCGATCTTCACGACCTCCACCGTGGCGCCCAGCAGGCGCATGCGCGCAATGTTCAGCGCCTGGCGATTGGCGTCCACCTCGCCCATGTAAATGCGGCAGTCCAAGTCTAGGAGCGCACACGCCGTGGCGGTGGCCACACCGTGCTGGCCGGCGCCCGTCTCCGCGATCACCTGGCGCTTGCCCATGCGCTTAGCCAGCAGCACCTGGCCCAGCACGTTGTTGATCTTGTGGGATCCGGTGTGATTCAAGTCCTCACGCTTGAGCCACACCTTCGCGCCCACCTCCGAGGAGAAATTCGGAGCGAAATACAGGGGGGATGGCCGGCCGGTGTAGGTCCGGTGCAGCTCATCGAGCTGATCCAGATAAGTCTGATCGGACTTCGCCTTGTTCCATGCATCGGTAATCTCGTCGATGACGGCCATCAAGGCCTCGGGTACATAACGACCGCCGAACTCTCCCCAATGGCCCCGGTCATCGGGTTCGTGGTGAGTTGGGGTGGCGAGAACCTCGCCCACGGTAGGTAATGTCACAGACTCGTTATTCACAAGTCTCGATAGTACCTGCCAGCATGGACATCACGTTTAGTCACCCTTGTTTGGACACGAGGGATGTTGCCCTGCAGCCACCAGTGCCTTGCAGGCAGCGCCCGGGTTACCGGCGGTGACCAGACCTTCACCCACCAAAATGGCGTCCGCTCCAGCGCCAGCGTAGGCCAACAGATCCCGCTTATCGCGCACTCCGGACTCCGCCACCTTAATGACATCATTCGGCAAGGAAGGGGCGATCTCGGAGAACACGTTCATGTTGACCTCCAGGGTCTTCAGGTTTCGCGCGTTTACGCCGATCACCTTCGCCCCGGCCTCCACGGCCCGCTGTGCTTCCTCTTCGGTGTGAACCTCCACCAGGGCAGTCATGCCCAGGGACTCCACGCGGTCCATGAGGGAGACCAGACGCTCCTGTTCGAGCGCCGCCACGATCAACAGCACCACGTCAGCACCGTGCGCACGCGCCTCGTGAATCTGATACGGGTTCACGATGAAGTCCTTACGCAGCAGCGGAATGTTCACCGCCGCGCGGACCTTGTCGAAGTCCTCCAGGGAACCGCGGAAGCGTCGCTGTTCCGTCAGGCAGGAGATGACGCTGGCGCCGTTCGCGTCATAGGCCGCGGCGAGCACTTCCGGCTCCGCGATCTCAGCGAGGTGTCCCTTGGAGGGGCTTGCGCGCTTGACCTCAGCGATGACCTTCACATTAGGGCCAGACAGCGCCGCATAAGCATCGAGTGCCGGAGGGGCGTCTAAAGACATGGCTTTGATCTCCGCATAGGGAATCTTGGCCTCGCGTTGCGCTTGATCCTCAAGCACTCCCGCGATGATCTCGTCCAACACACTGCTCATGCTGTCTTGTCCTCCTCAAGTAACGTTCCACTAAAGGTTAGCGACGGGATGTCTCTGAGGGAAAATCACCATCATCCGTGGGGTCGACATCCGTGGGGTCTACCCCCGAATCCAACGCGTCCCACAGCACGCGCGTAGAGTCCGGGTTCTGGCGCAGGTCCTCCTCTACCCCCTCCCGGCGGGCCTCCGGGGTTTCGTAGCGGCTATGGCCGCGCGAGGTCTCCCCCGGCTTCATCATGATGAGCACTCCTCCACACACTCCACACGCTGCCGCCGCAATGGCCAAGGCGACGGGGAAGGTGTGCACGTGGGCGTCGGTCACCATGGCCCACCCGGATACCTGCAACGGGTCGGATTGCTTTTGCGTTCCCACCCCCGAGGTCAGGATGTCGTGGGCACGCCGCAGGTCCACCTCGGTGGTGAGCAGTTGCACGGAACGGAAGCTCGCGGTGCCCGCCAGCACGGCAATGAGCACGCCGAGCACACGGCGAAGCACCACAGGCACCGCCAGCATGGCAATCAAGGAGGCCAGCATCGCCAACGCCAGCGGAGTAGCAGCCGGATCCCACACGGATCCCACCAGGTCCTTCACAGAGTCCCCAGCCTTGTCGTCCGAAATGTCCACCGTGAGGTAGGTCATTCGGCCAGCCAACCACAGGCCTGCAGCAGACAGCACCACCAGCGCCAAGGCCACGGCGCGTACAGAGCGCGTGTTCTTCATCAGTTCACCTTTTACTTGTCACAGCGGTCAGTCAGGGTCTTCACCCAAGCGGTCAGTACAGGGTCTCCGCCGCAGCCACGGCACGTAGCACCGCCGCGGCCTTGTTGCGAGTTTCGAGGTCCTCCGCATCCGGATCGGAATCAGCGACAATTCCGCCTCCGGCCTGCACATACACGGTCCCGTCTTTGTACACGCCCGAGCGGATCGCAATGGCCTGGTCCGTGTTGCCCGCGAAGTCGAAGTAGCCCACGGTTCCGCCGTACACGCCGCGCCGGGAATCCTCGAGCTCGTCAATGATCTTCATCGCCGACGGCTTCGGCGCGCCAGACAGCGTTCCGGCCGGGAACGTTGCGGCGAAAGCATCCACCGCGGTCTTATCTTCAGCCAGGTAACCGGACACGCCCGAGACCAGGTGCATGATCGCCGAATAGCGCTCCACATGCCGGAAGTCGTGTACCTCCACCGTGCCGGGCACGCTCACACGCCCCAAATCATTGCGCCCCAGATCCACCAACATCAGGTGCTCCGAGTTTTCCTTCTCATCGCCCACCAGCTCCTTTTCCAGCAGCTGGTCCTCCTCCACGTTCGCGCCGCGCGGCCGGGATCCCGCGATCGGGAAGGTCGTCACCTGGCGGTCACGCACCTGCACCAAGGACTCCGGGGAGGAACCCACGATCTGAAATGCCGTCTCGCTGAAATCCTCGTTCGGCACGTTCAGCAGGAACATGTACGGGCTGGGGTTGGAATGCCGCAGCATGCGGTAGATGTCCAGCGCTGGCACGGTAGTGTCCACCTCAAAGCGTTGGCTGAGCACAATCTGGAAGGCATCCCCCGCGCGGATGTGTTCCTTGGTTTCTTCGATGCGTCGTTTGTGGTCGTCCAGGCTACGCTGGCGGCGTGGCTGCGGTGCAGGCGTCTCAAAATCTTCGACGCCCACCGCCAGCGACTCACCCAATCGCGCGACCATGGCGTTGATGCGTTCCACGGCCTCGTCGTAGACCTCGTTCGCCCGCGCCTCGGAATTATCCCAGTTGATGGCGTTGGCGATGAGGATGATGGTTCCCTCATGGTGATCGACCACCGCCATGTCCTCCACCAGCAGCTGCACCATGTCCGGGATGTCCAGATCATCCACGCAAGTGTTGGGGAGATCCTCGATGTAGCGCACCATGTCGTAGGCCATGTACCCCACCAGGCCGCTGGTGAGCGGAGGCAGCTCCGGATCGCGTTGCGTGTGCAGCGCCTGCAGGGTGTTGGTGACCGCTTCCAAGGGGTTGTCGCCCAGGTCGATGTCCACCGGCGGGGTGCCGATCCACCGCGCCGGGGAGTCCTTCGCCACGAGCGCGCAGCGCGCGCCCGTGCCGATGAAGGAATAGCGGTCCCAGGACTGTCCGTGGGCCGCGGACTCCAGGAGGAAGGTTCCCGGCCGTCCGGCGGCCAGCTTTCGGTAGGCGCTCAGTGCAGTTTCGTGGTCTGCCAAGACTGTGCGCACCACCGGTACTACTCGGTGGGTTCGTGCGCGTCGCAGGAAGTCGTCACGACTGGTTACCGTAGTCATGCCGTCTATTGTGCCACGGCCGCTACTCGAGCAGACCGTCGGCGTCGAAACAGGTCCACGTCCCGGTGTGGCACGCCGCGCCACGCTGCTCCACCTTCAGCAAAATGGTGTCCCCGTCGCAGTCCAGGCGCACGTCAACGACCTTTTGGGTGTGCCCGCTGGTTTCTCCCTTGATCCAATAGGATTCGCGGGAGCGTGACCAGTAGGTTCCCTTGCGGGTGGCCAGGGTGTGAGCCAGCGCGTGGTCGTTCATCCAGGCCATCATCAGGACGTCTCCGCTAGCGGCATCTTGCACCACCGCGGGCACCAGCCCCGCCTCATTGCGCTTCAGGCGCGCTGCAATGGCGGGATCCAAGGGGTAGTCTGCTGGGGAATCCTCGGCCGAACTCATAGGCGCACCTCGCTGCCGGCCTCGGCCATGGCCTGCTTGACTTCTTTAATCTCCACCTCGCCGAAGTGGAAAATGGACGCCGCCAGCACCGCGTCGGCACCCGCCGCAACCGCCGGTGGGAAGTCCTTGGCGGCACCCGCGCCGCCCGAAGCGATGACGGGAATCGTCACCACGGCTCGCACCGCCTCGATCAGTTCGATATCGAAGCCCTGCTTCGTGCCATCCCCATCCATGGAGTTCAGAAGGATCTCGCCCACGCCCAGCGCTTCGCCCTGCTTGGCCCACTCGATGGCATCCACGCCAGCGGATTTCGTTCCACCATGGGTGGTGACTTCGAAGCCGGAGGGGTAGCCCTCGGCGCGGCGGGCGTCGATGGACAACACGATGCACTGCGCGCCGAAACGTTGGGACAGCTCCCGCAGCAACTCCGGGCGGGCAATGGCCGAGGAGTTCAGCGACACCTTGTCCGCGCCAGCGCGCAGCAATGTATCCACGTCCTCTTCGCTGCGCACTCCCCCGCCCACAGTCAGCGGGATGAACACCTGATCGGCGGTGCGACGCACCACGTCCAGAATCGTACCGCGCCCGTCCTTCGACGCCGACACGTCCAGGAACGTCAGCTCGTCAGCCCCCTCGCGGTCGTAGCGCTGGGCCAGCTCCACGGGATCACCTGCATCGCGCAGCCCCTCGAAGTTCACGCCCTTGACCACTCGGCCGTTATCGACGTCCAGGCAGGGAATCACCCGCACGGTCACGCTCATCGAATGCCTCCTCGGTCCCTAATATCCTGCAGGTTTCTAGCGGCGGTTCCAATCGGAACCGCCTGAATGTGCTGAAGCAAGGTGGAATGAACCTCCGGTTCACCCGCCACCAAGCCGGACACCCCAGGGCGCCATGGATTGCCGGCGAAGTCCGTGGCGATGCCGCCGTTTTCTTCCACGGCCAGGATGCCCGCGGCGTTGTCCCACAGATTCGGGCTGAAGGTCACCGTGCCACCAAACACACCGGCGGCGGTGAACGCCAAGTCAATGCCCACCGAGCCGGTCACACGCATGCGGGGGTAGGACTTACCGATTTCGTTGAGCATGTCCTGGCGGTAGCTGATCGGCAGATTCCCGCGGCGCTGCGAGAGAATCGAGCCGAAGCTGATCTGCGTCACGCCGGGATCAGAGTGTGGCATGGGGCGTGCAGGCATGCCGTCCACGCTCACGCCGTGGCCCTGGCGTGCGGTAATGCGCTTGCCCAGCAGAGGCATTTCCGTGACCGAGAGCAGCGTCTGCCCGCGGTGCACCAGGGACACCAAGATACAGGCGAAGGGATTGCCCACCGCGTAGTTGGCGGTGCCGTCAATCGGATCGACCACCCAGAACGTCTCGGGCAGATCGTTGTTACGCGGTGGGGCCGCGAGCTGTCGACGGGGGCCGTCCAAACCGTCCGCCAGGGCGTCGTTGGCATTATGCTCCACAACCTGGCCGGGCATGACGGTCCCGAACTCCTCGCCATGAACGGGCAAGCCCGTGTACTGGGACAGCAAGGTGCGCAGGTGGCGCTCCACGTTCAGGTCCGCCTCCGTGGCGAAATCGCCGGGAGCTTTCATGACCTCCGGCTGGGCACCGACCGCGGCAGTGAAGATAGTTTCGGCTTCATCGACCACTGCCTCGGCGATCGCCAGCAGTGACCGTGTATCTAACTCGTCGTTCATGGTCGGGATGCCTCCAAGGCTTCTTCCAACGTGAACTTGCCGGCATACAACGCCTTGCCCAGAATCGCAGAGTCCACGCCTTCGTGGACCACCGCAGCCAGAGCGCGGATGTCATCCAGGCTGGAGATACCGCCGGAGGCCACGACTGGTGCCGAGGTTGCAGCGGCCACGTCACGAAGAAGATCAATGTTGGGGCCGGTGAGCATGCCATCACGGGACACGTCAGTCACCACCAGACGAGATACGCCCTGGGAATCCAGGCGCTCCAGAACCTCCCACAGCTCGCCGCCATCGGACGTCCAGCCACGGCCGCGCAGGCGCCACTCGCCATCCACCTCGCGCGTATCCAGGCCGATGGCCACGCGATCCCCGTAGCGCTGGATGACGGATTCGCACCACTCGGGATCCTCCAGCGCGGCCGTACCGATGTTCACGCGGCGGCAGCCCGTGGACAGTGCGCGCTGCAGGGACTCGTCGTCACGAATACCTCCGGAGAGCTCCACATTCACGTCCAGCGTGCCGGTGACCTCCTTGAGCAGCTCAAAGTTGGATCCACGGCCGAAGGCCGCGTCCAGGTCCACCAGGTGCACCCACTCGGCGCCGGCGTTCTGCCAGGCCAGGGCCGCGTCCAGTGGAGCGCCGTAGCTGGTTTCGGTTCCCGCTGCTCCCTGTACGAGGCGCACGGCCTGACCATCGGCCACGTCAACGGCGGGGAGTAGGGTCAGGGGCTGCGATGCGGAAGAGGTCATGTCCGAAATCCTAACGTGAAGTGATTCTTTAACTAGTAATCAGAATAAATGAGGGCGCGTGGTTTACAGGGTAGAGACCCAGTTGCGGAGCAGTGCCGCGCCGGCGTCGCCGGACTTTTCCGGGTGGAATTGGGTGGCCCACAACGGCCCGTTTTCTACCGCTGCGACAAAACGCGAGCGCCCGTGCTCTGCCCAGTGTACTTTCGGCGCCTCGGTGCGACCATCAGTGAAGAGCTCCCATTCGCGCACACCATAGGAGTGCACGAAGTAGAAGCGTTCCTGCTCCACGCCGGCAAACATGGTGCTGCCGTCCTGAACTTCCACCGTGTTCCAGCCCATGTGCGGCAGAACATCGGCATCCAGCTTGTCCACGGTTCCCGGCCATTCACCACAGCCGTCGGTGCTGCCGTGGTCACCGTGGTCTGCGAACTCCACACCGTGTTCGAACATGATCTGCATTCCGACGCAGATGCCCAGCACCGGGCGGCCACCGGCGAGCATCTGACCGATCATGCGGTCGCCGTGCACCTCTTTCAGCCCCTTCATGCACGCTGCGAACGCACCGACGCCCGGCACCAACAGACCATCGGCCTTCAGAACAACCGTGGGGTCATTCGTCACGATCACTTGCGCACCGGCACGCTCGACAGCGCGTTGTGCGGAACGAACATTACCACTGCCGTAATCCAGCAGCGCAACCGTGGGTTGAGTCTCAGCCATAGGTGACATATTACTTCCCTACCTTTGAGAATGCCGCTGCACCCAACGCTAAGACGATAATGAGGCCGGATGCCAGGAACGCTCCCTGGTAGGCGAAGCTGGTGGCCACCACGCCGAGCAGCAGTGCACCTGCGCCGGTCCCGGAGTCGAAACTCATGTTCCACACGGCCGAGGCCACGCTGGCCTTCGAGCGTGGCAGGCGGTGGAACATGAGCAGCAACGCCTCGTTTTGCACCGCACCGAAACCGGAACCGAACAGGGCTGCTGCCAGGATCGCCAGTGCCCAGGAGTGCTGCCCGTTGACGATCATCCAGGTGGCCACGCCCACGCCGGCCGCGCACAAGACGAGCGCCGGAACCAGGGCCTTGCCGGGGTAGCCCACCCGGTCCGCCAGAGTTCCCGCCACCAGGCGCGAGCCCATTTGCATACCACCCAGCACAGACAGGACAACTCCGCTGATGGCCGCCGACGTCGCTGGAGCCATGAACGTGGAAAAGGCGGCGAAGCCGGTCGCCGCGGCACCAATGGCCACGCCGGGTAGCAACAAAAGCCTCCACGTGCTCGTGCCCTCCGAGGAGCGCTTCTCCCGTTCCGAGGCCTTGATGGACGGCAGCCCCAGTGCGGCCACGGCTCCGACCACAGCTCCGATCACCGCGATCCAGAACACGGCGTCACCGAAGGCCGAATGGACCCACAATCCCGCAGGAAAGGCGAGAAGCTGGCTGGATCCCACCGCCAGCCCGTACACGCCTGAGGACCGACCGATCAACTCCGGTGGCACCAGCTCTGAGATCAATGCCGCCTCAGTCACCGTCACCGCACCAAAACCGACGCCGCGCACGATCGCCACGGCCAGCACCACCCAGGGTTCAAAGCTCAGCAGGTGCATGGCCGCCGGGAGGCCCAGCATCAATCCACTCAGCATCAGCACTGGCCTGAATCCGACAGTGCGCAGCAACCACGGCGTGAACGCCTGTGTGATCACGGTGGACGCCATGAACACAGCGGTCGAGAGCCCCGCCAGGGAATCCGAACCGCCATTGTCGATAATCGCCAGCGGGATCACGGGCAGGAGCAGTGACCAGCCGCCAAAAGCACAGAAAACCGCCACGAGCGTGGCGGGTAGTCCGGGGGTCTTCAGTAATTCCTTGATTACAGGCTTCCTTTCGTCGATGGGATTCCAGCCACCCGCGGATCGTCTTCCACCGCCTCGCGCAGTGCACGGGCAACTGCCTTAAACTCCGCCTCGGTGATGTGGTGAGGATCCCGACCATACAGGCAGCGCACGTGCAGCGCGATGCGGGCGTTGAAGGCCAGGGACTCGAAAAAGTGCTGATTAATCACCGTGGCATAGTGGCCACCGATCACAGCGTTGATCATGCTGTCCGGCTCACCGGTACCAACGTAATAAGGACGACCGGACACATCAACAATGGCGTGCGCCAGGGTCTCATCCATCGGAATATATGCATCGCCGAAACGGCGCACTCCGCGCTTATCCCCCAGCGCTTCTGCCAGGGCCTGCCCCATCACAATCGCGGTGTCCTCCACCGTGTGATGCGCGTCGATCTCCACATCGCCTGTGGCGTGCACCGTCAAATCAAAACTGCCGTGGGCGCCGAGTGCGGTGAGCATGTGGTCGAAAAACGGCAGGCCCGTGTGAATGTCGGTCTTCCCCGTTCCATCGAGATTCCATTCCACCGTAATGTCAGATTCCCGAGTAGTGCGGGTGACTTTTCCAATGCGACTCATCCGTTATGTCTCCTTAAAAATCTTTGCCGTGGCCGCCAGGAATGCGTCATTTTCCTGTGGGAGCCCAATAGTGGCGCGCAGCCACCCCGGAACACCTACGTCGCGAATGAGCACGTCGTGATCCAAATACTGCTGCCAGATAGCGGCGGCATCGTCCACAGGGCCGAAGAAAATAAAATTCGAATGGCTATCGATCACGCGGATTCCCGCGGCACGCAGCTCCGCGACCACACGATCGCGTTCCGCCGCCAGCGTCGCGACCGTCGCCAGGGTATCCTCGCTGTGCCTCAGCGCCACCCGCGCCGCAGCCTGGCTCAAAGTGGACAGGTGGTACGGCAGACGCACCAGCATCACAGCTTCAATAAATGCGGGGTCGGCCACGAAATAGCCCAGTCGGCCGCCGGCGAAGTCAAATGCCTTGGACATCGTCCGGGAGACCACCAGCTTATTCGGGAACTCCTCCAACAGCGTTAATGCGCTCGGAGAATCGGTGAACTCCGCATAGGCCTCATCCACAATCACGATGCCAGGGGCAGCCTTCGTCACCGCGCGAATATCATCCAGAGGAGTGAGGTTTCCGGTCGGGTTGTTGGGCGTCGTAATAAAAACGACATCCGGCGAGTGCCTGTCGATTTCCTGCAACGCCGCAGCCACGTCAATGGCAAAATCGTCCGATTCCTGGCGCTCCACCGCAATGAATTCCGTGTGCGTACCCGCGCACAAAATCGGGTGCATCGAATAACTCGGGACAAATCCCATCGCGGAGCGCCCCGGCCCGCCGAAAGCCTGCAGCAGCTGCTGCAGCACCTCGTTGGATCCGTTGGCGGCCCACACCATCGATGCATCGACGGTCACGCCCGTCTGCCGGCTCACATATGTCGCAAGGTCCTCTCGCAGATCCACGCAATCGCGCTCCGGGTAACGGTTCAAGGTGCGCCCCAGCCGCGCCACTTCCTGGGCGATATCGTCAACGATCGCCTCCGATGGAGCAAAAGGGTTTTCGTTCGTGTTCAGCTGGTTTGCTACGTGCAGCTGGGGTGCGCCATAGGCGGATTGTCCCCGCAGCTCGTCGCGCAGGGGTAGATCGTGCAATGCCATAACTACTCCTTAGTGTTCTTCGAAGCGTGCCTTGATGGCCTCGCCGTGTGCGGGCAGTCGCTCGGCCTGGGAGAGCGTGATGACTGTCTCGGAAATCTCGCGCAGGGCGTCCTTGGTGTAGTTCACCACGTGTACCGATTTGAGGAACGTGTGGGTGGACAGGCCGGAGGAATGGCGGGCCGTACCGCTGGTGGGCAGCACATGGTTGCTGCCCGCGGCGTAGTCGCCGAGGGGGACGGGGCTGTAGCGACCCACGAAAATTGCGCCCGCGTTGGTGATGCCCGCTGCGTCGCGCTGCGCATTCGCCGTGTGCACCTCCAGGTGTTCTGCCGCGTATGCGTCTGCCACCCGACGCCCAGCCTCCATGTCATCGACCATCACAATGCCTGACTGCTGCCCGTTGAGCGCTTCCGCTACGCGGTCTGCATTGAGAGTCTGCTCATAGCGTGCAGCGATTTCTTTCTCCACGGCATCTGCGAGCTCGGTGGAATCGGTGATCAGCACGCTTGCGGCCATGGGATCGTGCTCGGCCTGACTGATGAGGTCATAGGCAACCTCCACGGGGTCCGCCGACTTATCGGCCAGGATGGCGATCTCCGTGGGGCCGGCCTCCGAGTCAATCCCCACCACCGAGCGGACCAGGCGCTTAGCCGCCGTGACGAAGATATTGCCGGGGCCGGTGATGATGTCGACCGGCTCCAGGTCCTCGTCGCCGTAGGCCATGAGGGCCACGGCCTGGGCGCCGCCCACGGCCCAGACTTCATCCACTCCGAGGAGCTTGCAGGCAGCCAGCACAGTGGTGTGCGGCCACCCGGTGTCCTGCGGCGGGCTGGAAACCACCAGGGACTGCACGCCAGCTTCCTGGGCGGGCACAACATTCATAATCACCGACGATGGGTACACGGCCTTACCGCCCGGCACGTACAACCCCACGCGCTGGATCGGGATCCAGCGCTCGGACACCACGCCGCCCGGCGCGATCTCCACGTCGTGGTCTTGGGGAACCTGGGTAGCGTGGAAGGCGCGGACTCGGCGAATGGCCTCCTCCAGGGCGGTGATTTCGGCGGCTGGGAGTGCGTCGACGGCGGCGTCGATAATAGACTGCGGCACCTGGATGGCTTCGGGGCGCACGCCATCGAACGTCTCGCCGTAGTCCAGTGCGGCGGCGGCTCCGCGCTCCCTCACCGCATCCACCACAGGTGCTACCTGGGGAATCACAGAATCCACATCCGTTCCCCCTCGGGGTAATACTCGACGGAGCTGGGAGGTGGACGGGACGTTTCCGCGAAGATCGGTGCGACGCAACTGGATAGACATGCCTAAAGTCTAATCTCTAAAGTGTAATTTATGCACACTACCCTGGAGTCGCTCCTTCGCTCGTCAGCCCAGGCCGCCAAGGATGGCCGGACTGCTGAGAGCTGGCGCATCATGCACCAGTACGCCACACAGTTCTGGTTGGAGGAGCCCACGGAGCCGCTGGGTGAGTTTTATTCTCTGCGCGCCGGCGCCGCCGACTGCCTGGGTATGGCCGATGAGGCAGTACACGCGCTGCAGGAGATGCAGTCCTGGGCCGAGACCCACGATCCGGCGGTTGCTCTCATCGCTCGGGCGCACCTCGCGTATCAATCGATCAACGGGGAAACCCAGACCGTTGAGCTTCCCGACGCCGGCGCGATGTTGGAGGAGTTGGCTAAAGACCTGACGGAGTATGCGAACTCTGAGTGGGATAGCACCACGGCGGGCAAGCTGGTGCTGGCGAGTACGACGGCCTACACCGTGGCATCCAATATCGAGGGCGCGGCCATGGCTCCCCAGTTTGCTGAGTTCGTGCGCACGTTTGGCACGCGGGCGCCCTCCGAGGCCGATCGGCAGTTATGGTTCGCGCAGGAGGCGTGGACCCAAGGCCACCCGGAGAAGGCAAGAGCGCTGGCTGAGGAGATTCTTCAGAAGTTTCCGGACAACGCGATCACGCGTTTCGAGGCCTATGACATGCTCGCGCACTTCGATCTGATGGAGTGTTTGGCGAACGAGGATACGTACTCGGAGTCCATCGCGGAACACTGGGAGACCTGCGCATACATCGCCTGCGAGCTGAACGCCCCGCTGATCGCGCTGCGCCGCACGGAGCTTGCCTGCCGCGGCTTCATGGCCTGCGGCAAGGAGGAGAGGGCCTACCGCCTGGCCCGCACCATGCTGGATGAGATGGAGGCTGCACCGATATCGCCAGCGATTCTTGAGCTCAGCGCGGCCTGCGCCGAGGCGGCCTACGAGATCGAGGACTTCAGCTATGCGCTCACACTAGCCCGAGGCACTGCCGAGTGGTGCGAGATGAACGGCGACTTAGATAATGCGGTGCAATGCTACACCGTCGCGTCCCTGTCGAGCATGTATCTGGGTGAGCCCACCGTCGAACTCCAGGAGCGACGAGCCGCGGTACTGGCACGGCTGGAAAACTACATCGCGGCAGCTCAGGCTTATTTCGCACTGGCCATCGACTCGAACGACATTGAGTATGCCCACAAAGGCTGGGACATCCTGCGCAAGGATCCTGCTCACCCGGATTACCTCTGGGTGGTTGCCGAGGCACACCTCACGAACGCGACCGTTTTCTTGAATAATCGAGAACTGGAGTTCGCCGATAAAACACTCGACATCGCCGAGGATCTGGTGACGGCTCTGCCGGATGCAGAGGATCTTGAGGTGATGCTGCAGGAGCTCAAGCAGCGGCGCAGCGAACTCTAGTCGGCGTCGCCGGGGTGCCCGGCCATCATCACGTTCGCTGAGATCCAATAGCAGCACAGCGCAATCGTGGGGGCAGCCAACAAACCAACGGAAGGGCGCACCAGGGTGGCGACCTCCACCACGGTCCCCGGAGCGGGCTTTCCCTCTACGAGTGGGTGGAACACATCCACCAAGTACGAACCAAAGAACAGGAACCACCAGGTGGCAAGGGCCACCACCAGCGTGGTCCACAGCATCGGCCACACACCACGCCTCTGGGATCTAAACACCCACAGCGCAGTGCCCAGCCCTAACACCGTGGTTGCGAAAACGAAGCGGACAAACGCGGAAAAGCCCGCTCCTTCGGTCCCGGGGATGCTCTCCGCACCATGGGAAGGCGTCACCAAAACCTCAGTAAGCGGGTAGGTCCACGCCCACACTGCAGCGCCGAGGCTAAACACCACGCAGGTAACCCACAGCACCAACGCACTTTGTTTCATGGACACCTAGCGTTGTTTAGGAGGATGGGCAGAGCTTCCACTGCCCATTTTCACGGGCGAACGGAAGATTGTCCGATGCTCCAGCGGCGGAGACGTTCGCTGTCGCGTGATCACCGTTGACCTGAATGTCATTGACGGCGAGTTTCGGCATGTTGCTATTCACCTCGACGAACTGTTGGTTAGCAGATGCGGCAGCAATCGACTGCTTCACTGCTCCGATACCACCATTGCGCTCCAGGAACGGGGTGCAGGCGTTATCCGCGGCGGCGTTCAAGTAGTTCTCCACGGTGCCGCCGCCCAGCTTGTCCACCACTGCCGTGATTTGCTGACGATCCGCATCGTTTGCAGGCTGGCCACCCTCAATGGGCTTCACCACGCCGCCACCAATCGCTGGAAGAGCAGGTCCTCCCGGTGCCGTCTCCTCCCCTTCTGCAGGGCGTGGCTGCCCCTCAGCAGGCTGCTCACCCTCGGCCTTCTTCGCTTCTTCAGCCTTTTTCGCTTCGTCTGCCTTCTTGGCTTCCTCGTCCTGCTTGGCCTTGTCTCCCTCTGGAGCGTCTGTAGACGACGCAGAGGCAGAACTGCTCTGCTTCATCGAGGCATTCTGGTCGGCCTCATCATCGGAACCACAGGCGGTCAACAACATCGGGACCGCCAGAACAGCGGCAACAAAAGACTTGCGATAATTCATGTTCCTAAGACTACCCTTAAAGAGTGCAATTACACAGAGCTTTGATCCTCGAAACCGCCACGGACATCCTCCGCGAGTACGGTTTGGCCGATCTCACGATGCGCCGCCTAGCCCGCCAACTCGGGGTGGCGCCTGGCGCCCTTTACTGGCATTTCTCCAGCAAGCAGGCGCTTTTGGGAGCAATAGCAGACACGCTCATTCAAGGAATCAACCACAACGAAGAGGATCTCGAGACATATTGCGCAGCGTTGTTCACCGCTCTGTGTTCACTCCCGTCCGGGGCTGAAATCACACTCGCCGCATCCGCCTCGGGAACGTTGGAGCACGATCCCAGCACCCACCTTTCCCCGGCAGTGTGGCATTACGTCCTCGGCGCGGCGATGGATCACCAAGCACGCGAGGAAGCCGCGCAACGGCTGGGCGTCGACGAACCACACAACATCGACGTGATACCCGGCGTGCGCGCATTGCTGAGCACCCACTAGGCTGGGGCACATGCACGCGCGCGGAGCAGACATCCAGATCACACCCGACCACATCAAGGTCACACGCACGGGGCTGGCGAACAACCTCTGGGACAACGCCACGATCCCGGCGTCCTCCCTGATCGGCTGGTATAAAAAAGCACCGGATACCCACTCCCCCGGCCACATCGACCTGCTGCACGACGGGGATCCGGTGCGCATCAATTTCTCAGCAGGTCGCGCGGATGACTTTCGTGTGATCGATGGGCGGCTGACCGCGCTGCAGGCGGGCTACCCTCTCGACGAGGTTCCTGGCGACCCGGCGTCGGTAGGATCAGACTCCGCACGGCCTGACTCCACTGGACCTAACACTGCTGGACCCAGCGCTAACGGACCTAGCGCTAACGGACCTAGCGCCGAGGAATGGGTGGCGGAGGCAGCAGAGTCCGGCAGCTCGCGCACCTCGAAGACCCCCACGCGAGCCCCATGGTCGAAGGTCGCCACCCCAGATGTGGTGCCTGAAACGAACACGGACGCGGACATCGACGGGCAGATCTACGGCCAGGTGGTGTGCGTCACCGGCGACGTGGAACCCTACTCCAAGGGTGACGTGTGGAACATGATTGCGCAGGCTGGCGGCAAGGTCTCCAAGTCCGTCACGAAGAAAACCACGATGCTCGTGGTCGGAGAATGGGCCAGCGTGACCTCCAAGGAAAAGCGCGCCAGGGAGCTCAAAGACAAGGGCCAGGAGATCACGATCGTCAGCTTCGAAGATTTTTTGACGATGGTGTGAACCTTTTCAGGCGCCGCGGAGTCTAACAATGCATGTTAAGACTTACTGACGCACCCTTTGACCTCTTCACCCTGCCGCCCCGCGTGGGTATCGGCGACGACCTCAACGTGGAGATCCCCGACGGCGCCGGAATGCTGCGCGACCGCTGGGATGTCGCCGCAGACAAGCTCTTCGAGACGCTCATTAGCCTCGCGGACGATGGGCAGTATCTCCAGTACGCATGGCTGGATGATCACACCACCGCCCGCGTACGCATCATCAACGACGCGTATCCCGCAACGCACACGCTCACCCATCCCAAGCTCATCCGTTTCTTGCGCACCTCCCTCACCGCCCTGTTCGGCTGCGAGCCCGTGATTTACGTCCAGGGTGATTTGATCTGCGCTCGGCCTCAATACCTGGCCGGAACCATCAAGGAGTGGAAGGGCCCCTATGAGATCTCCACCGGGTATTGCTTGCAACCCCCGCAATGCAATAATGACAAGAATGAAGCATCTCCACGACTATGATGCCTGGATCGCCACTCATCGTGACTATGTAGAGCACCTGCGCCGCCGCGTCATTGACGAGTTGGACGACGCCGGCCTCGCTTTCGACCAGGTGACCATCCGCATCAAGGATCGCGAGAGCTATGCCAAGAAGATCGCCAATCCTGCGCTGCCCGATTACAAGGACTTTCGCAGCGCCCACGACATCATCGGAATCCGTGTCATTACGTTCCACTCTTCCCAGATCCCGCAGTTGGTGGATGTGCTGAGCGACCTCTTTGATGTGGTCTCTGTGATTGATAAGGCCGCCGAAACGGCAAAGGAAGGACGCTTTGGATACGCCTCGCAGCACCTCATTGTGCAGGAGGACGGGCAGCTCATCGAGATTCAGCTGCGCACGGTACTTCAACACGCGTGGGCGGAGTTCGAGCACGACGTGCGCTATAAGAACCCACAGCACGATGATCCCCAGATCGCGCGCGCCTTTACGCTGGCTGCGGGCTTGATTGAGTTGGCGGATCAGCAGTTCGACAAGGTCGCCGACATCGTGGAATCCGTGCGTGATGGCCGCGCGAGCGGAACGTTGGAAGCCTCCCACCTGCCGAAGCAGATCACCCGGCTGGTCGGCGAGGACTACCCGATGTCCCGGGCGGATTATTACACTTATGCCATCGACATGTTGGCGGCCCACGACCTCACCACCGTGGATGACCTCGCTGATCTCCTCGCGCCGGAGAACATCACGCAGCTCACCACAGCGATGGGCTACCGGTTCAAACCGGGCCAGGTGCGCCTGGTCGATGACATGCTGCTGTTCACCTACGGCCGGGAGCACATCCGCAAGACCGTGCACATTGGGGAAACCACTGCCAGCCGGCCGGGGCGTCTGGGCACTCGCTGGCAGCAGCTGGGCCAGCGGACGATTAACGAATAAACTTCTCCAACTGCCGGCGCTCGCGCTTCGTCGGCCGTCCCGCACCGCGGTCGCGTCGAGGCATCGCGGGGATCAACGGCGGTGGCGGCGAGTGGTCAATGTAAGCCGCCCGGGCCAGGGGCGCGCCCACGCGCTTACTCAGAAGCTGGGTGACCTCCAGAACGTACTCGCGATGGTGGGCCCACACCCGCACCCTGTCCCCCACCACAACAGACTGCGAGGGCTTCACCGTCACATCGTTGATCTTCACATGCCCGGCGCGGCACGCTTCAGCCGCGGCGGTGCGGGTTTTGAAGATCCTCACCGACCAGACCCAGGCGTCGATCCGGGTGCTCACCACTCGTCCTTGTGAGAAGCGATGGCACGGATCTTAAAGTAGCCCACGCCGCATACGGCCACGGCGATAAGCGGAACGATGAAGAGAAGGAAGTTGTTGCTCATCACGGCTCCGGCGATGAGGGAGGCCACGGCCACCACGATGGTCACCAGGCTCACGCGGGCGTACTTGCGCACCTCCGCTTTGCGTTGTGCAATGATGTCGCCGTTGTAGTTATCCATGCTCATGCCGGTTAGTCTAGTCAATCCAGACGGTGGCATCACCACGCACATCCACGGTTCCGCCTGTGGCTTGTGCCACCACGGCCTCCAGAGCGTCCGGTGCCGTGGTCGCGACCGTCATCGTGACATGTTCTGCATAGTCAACGTTCGTGATGGTGTGCCCCGCGTTGCGGATCTCCGCCTCCAGTTTCCCAGCCTGTGCGTGATCGACGTCGATGAAGCGCTCATGAACTGAGTGGCGCGTGGTGATCGTGGCGGTGTCCAGTGCGGCCTTGGTGGCGTCGTGATAGGCCCGGACCAGCCCGCCGGTGCCCAAAAGCACGCCACCGAAGTAGCGGACCACCACGGCGGTAATATCCATGTATCCGCGCAGCACATCCAGCATCGGCTGCCCGGCGGTGCCGGCGGGTTCGCCGTCATCGCTGGAGCGTTCGATCGGCTGCGCATCGTCCTGGTGGATGATGAAGGCACTGCAGTGATGCCGGGCGTCCGGGTAGCGCGCGCGAATGTCCTGGATGAACTGCCTGGCTTCGTCCTCCGTTTCGGTCCTGCGGATAAAACCGAGGAATTGCGAGCGTTTAATCTCCAGTTCGGCGCTGTATTCTTCCGGGCCGGGGCGTCGGTAGCTCTCCATTAGGACAGCACGCCTTCCCACGTCGATGCCTTGAGCGCACCAATGAGGCCGGAGGATTTATCCACACGCATCTCTGGCGCCAGGAGGAATTGGACGGTTTCGTCGCCATCAAGCAAAGTCAAATACACGTCGGAATCGCCCTTATGCTGGCTCAGCACACGCTTGAGGCGTTCCATATTCGCCGGCGTGGCCTGCTCCACGCGAATATTCAGCCGCAGCGGAATACCGGATCCCGCGCCCACGCTGAGCTCCGCGGAACGGAGATCTTCGCAAAACAGGCTCATGCGATCGTCTTTGTAATTCACGCGCGCCTTGGCCAGCACAATATTGTCCTCGACAATTTGCGGCGCGACCATTTGATAGGTCTTCGCGAACACGAGGAGCTCCACCTGCGCGCCGTGCTGGTCCTCCAGCGTGGCGATCACCCAGGTTTGTCCGTTGCGGTCCACGCGCCGGTCCACGCCGCTGATAATGCCGCCGATTTTCACTTCCTTCTTGTTCGGAAGTTCGCGGGAAAGCACCGCGGTCAGCGGCGTATCCACCTGCGCGTCCAGGGCATCCTCAAAACCGTCCAGCGGGTGGCCGGAGACGTACAGCCCCAGCATGTCGCGTTCCAGGGACAGCTGATGCTTGCGCTCCCATTCCTGTTCCGGGACGTCCACGCGGAATGCCTCCGACGCCGCCGCGTCGTCCCCCAGGCCACTAAACAGGTCGAACTGTCCCTTCGCAGCGGCTTTTTTGGTGCTGATGACGGAGTCCACGGCTTCCTCGTGGACGAGCATCAGCCCCTTGCGAGAGTGTCCCAAAGAGTCGAAGGCGCCGGCCTTGATGAGGGATTCCGTGACGCGTTTAGAAGCGGCGACCACATCGATTTTGTCCAGGTAGTCGGAGAAGTCCTTGAAGTGGCCGTGCTTCTTGCGAGAGGCGATGATGGATTGCACCACGTCTTCGCCGACGTTGCGCACAGCACCCAGTCCGAAGCGGATGTCCTCCCCCACGGATTGAAAGGTGTAGGCGGATTCGTTGACATCGGGCGAGAGCACCTTGATACCCAGGTGACGGCAGTCTGCCAGATAAATGGCGGACTTATCCTTCTTATCGGACACGGAAGTCAGCAGAGCTGCCATGTATTCCGGCGCGTAATTCGCCTTAAGGTAGGCCGTCCAGAAGGACACCAATCCGTAGCCTGCCGCGTGGGATTTGTTAAATGCATATCCGGCGAAGGGAAGAATGGTTTCCCACAGGGTGTTAATAGCCTCAGTCGAGTAGCCATTGGCCTTCATGCCGGACTCGAAGGTCACGAATTCTTTTTCCAGCACCTCGGGCTTCTTTTTACCCATGGCTTTGCGGAATCCGTCTGCCTGACCGGCAGTGTAGTTCGCGACCTTTTGAGAGATCCTCATGATCTGCTCCTGGTACACGATCAGACCATAGGTTTCCTCCAGAATGTCCTTGAGGGGTTCCTCCAATTCTGGGTGGATCGGGACAATAGGTTTACGGCCATTTTTGCGGTCGGCGTATTCCCAGTGCGCGCCCACACCCATGGGGCCTGGACGGTAGAGGGCCAGTGCGGCGACGATGTCGTTGAACTCGGTGGGCTGCATGCGGGTCAGCAGCTCCTGCATACCGCCGGAGTCCAGCTGGAACACCCCCAGGGTCTCGCCGCGGGCCAGCAGTTCATAGGTGGGCTTGTCGACGATGTCCAGGCCCTCGAGGTCCAGTTCGAAGTCCCTGTTGCTCTTGATGTTATCCAGGCAGTCGCCAATTACCGTGAGGTTTCGGAGGCCCAGGAAGTCCATCTTCAGCAGGCCGATGGCCTCGCAGGCAGGGTATGGCCAGCCGGTGATGAGGGCACCGTCGTTGGGGCGCTTCCACATCGGGATGCAATCCATCAGTGGCACGGAGGCCATAATCACGGCGCAGGCGTGCACGCCGGCTTGGCGGATCACGCCTTCGAGCCCCAGCGCGTCCTTGTACACCTTGGCGACGTCGGGGTCCGTTTCGATCAGTTGGCGGACCTCAGCGGCTTCGTTGTAGCGCTCGTGCTCCGGGTCGGTGATGCCGGCCAGGGGGATGTCCTTGGCCATGATCGCCGGCGGCAGCGCCTTCGTGATGCGGTCGGCCAGCTGGAAGCCCGCCTGGCCGTAGTGGGCGCGCGCGGCGTCCTTCAGGGCCTGCTTCGTTTTCACGGTACCGAAGGTGATCACCTGGGCGATCTTGTCTTCGCCCCACCGGTCGGAGGCGTATTTGATCATTTCGGACCGGCGGCGATCATCGAAGTCGATATCGATATCGGGTGCGGACGGGCGCTCGGGGTTCAGGAAGCGCTCGAACAGTAGCCCGTGTTCGATCGGGTCGATGTTGGTGATCGTGAGCGCATAAGCCACGAGCGCACCGGCGGCGGATCCACGGCCGGGGCCCACGCGGATGCCGATGCTGCGGGCGTGCTTGATGAGCTCTGCCACGATCAGGAAGTAGGAGGGGTATCCCTTCATGTCGATCACGCCGATTTCATATTCGGCGCGGTCGATGTACTCCTGGGGAACCTCGCGGCCCGGGAAGCGCTCTTCCAGGCCAGCCATCACTTCGTGGGTGAGCCAGGACGTCGGCGTGTGGCCTTCGGGAACGTCGGCGATCGGCATGCGGTCCAGCGGGTGCTCTTCCCACACCTCGCCGTAATCCTGGACGCGCTCGGCAACCCAGAGGGTGTTGTCGCAGCCCTTCGGCACCACTTTGTCCCATTGCGCGCGGATGTCCTCAGCGGAGCGCAGGTAGTAGCCGGTGCCGGAAAAAGCGAAGCGCTTGCCGCCTTCGTCCAGGGTCGGCTCATCCATGGTGGCGCCGGTTTGCACGCACAGCATCACCTCGTGTTGTGGCGCCTGCTGCTCCAGCACATAGTGGCAGTCGTTGGTGACTAGCGGCGGCAGGTTGAGCCGCTTGCCCACTTCCAGAAGATCGTCGCGGACGCGCTTTTCGATCTCCAGCCCGTGGTCCATCAGCTCCAGGAAGAAGTTGTCCTTGCCGTAGATGTCCTGCCACGTGGCGGCGGCCTCCAGGGCTTTATCGAACTGGCCCAAGCGCAGGCGGGTTTGTACGTCTCCGGAGGGGCAGCCGGTTGTGGCGATGATCCCCTCGGCGTGCTGTGCGATCAAGTCCGCGTCCATGCGAGGCCACTTGCCCAGCTGCCCTTCATAGGAGGCGTAGGAGCTCAACTTGAACAGGTTGCGCAGTCCCGTGGCGTTTTCCGCGACCATGGTCTGGTGAAGGTAGGCGCCGGAGGCGGACACGTCGTCGCGTTTTTGTTCGGGGCGTCCCCAGCGAACGCGGTCCATGTTGAAACGGGAATCGGGCGCAATGTAGGCCTCGATGCCGATGATGGGCTTCACGCCCGCGGCGGTCATCGCACGGTAGAAGGCGTCCGCGCCGAACATGTTTCCGTGGTCGGTCATACCCACGGCGGGCATTCCCTGGCGTACCACTTCCTTCGCCAGCAAGTCCACGTTGGCCATTCCGTCCAGCATGGAGTATTCGGTGTGGTTGTGGAGGTGGACAAAGGAAGAGCCGCTCATGCGCCGTAGCCTAACATAGCTTGAAAATTAAGGCGATTGTCCTGCATAGATGGGGCTGCTCAGATTATGCTTTTGGTATGAAAGCTGAAGTTCGTCAGGCAGTTGCGCACCTCGAGGCTCCGTTTTCGGTACTGGACCTGGATGCTGCCGTAGCCAATGCTGTAGATATGACCGTCCGCGCCCAGGGAACGCCGATCCGTTTGGCGTCGAAATCGATTCGTATCCCTGAGCTGATGAAGCGGATCTTGGAGCTGGACGGGTTCCACGGGATCCTTGCCTATAACCTCAATGAGGCCATCTGGCTGGTCCGCGAACACGAGTGTTCGGACATCGTGGTGGCCTACCCCACGGCAAACAAGGATGCTCTGAAGGAGCTCAATGCGTGCGACACGCTGCGCGCGCAAATCACTCTCATGGTGGATTCCGCGGAGCACCTGGATTTCATCGACGAGCATGTGCCCGGCCATGAGGAGTTGCGGGTGTGCCTGGATGTCGATGCCAGCCTGGAGTTCGGGCCGGTGCATATCGGTGCGTTGCGTTCCCCCGTCCGCACGCCGCAGGACGCCGCAACCATCACCCGTGATATTGTCCGACGCCCAGGTTTCACGTTGGTTGGAGTGATGGCCTATGAGGGGCAGATTGCTGGCACCACGGATTCCTCCCCTGCCATTGCGGTGATGAAGTCGCTGTCGACACGGGAGTTGGCGGCACGTCGCCGCAAGGTGGTTCAGGCGGTGACGGACATCGCCGGGCCGCTGGAGTTCGTCAATGGTGGTGGCACGGGCTCGATCGAGACCACGAGCCAGGAGAAGGTCATCACGGAGATCGGCGCGGGCTCGGGTGTGATCGGGCCGGCGTTGTTCGATCACTACAGGACCTTCACCCCGGAGCCGGCCGAGTGGTTCGTGCTGCCGGTGGTGCGTCGCCCCTCGCCGCAGACGGTGACGATCGCGGGCGGTGGACGTGTGGCCTCGGGCGCGATGGGCAAAGATCGACTGCCGGTGGTGGATTGGCCCTCGGGGCTGCAGATGTCCCCGCTGGAGGGCCCGGGTGAAGTACAGACTCCGCTGACGGGATCCAGCGCGCGCAATCTCCGGTTGGGTGACCACGTGTGGTTCCGGCACGCGAAGGCGGGTGAGCAATGTGAGTTCGCCGAATCCGTGGTGGTGGTCTCCGAGGGGCAGATCTACGACGAATGGCTCACCTACCGAGGCGCCGGGTTCAGCTTCACCTAGCCCGTCGGAGGGTACCGCGTCGGTTCTTGTGGGTGTTCAGCACCAGGTCGATCACGAACACGGTCACCGCGACCCAGATGATGCTGAAGCCCACCCAGCGAGCCGGAGCGATGTGTTCGTTGACCACGAACACCGCCCAGAGCATCTGCATGATCGGCGTGAGGTACTGGATCATGCCGAGGCTGGTGAGCGTCATCTCCTTAGCCGCACGCGCGAAGCACAGCAGTGGCAAGGCGGTGATCACGCCCGCCATCATCAGCAAGCCCGCGTGCACCGGGCCTTCGGTGGTGAAGGTGTTGGCGCCCGTGAACTCCAAAAACAGGATGTACAGAAGGCCCAGCGGAGCCAGGACCAGTGTCTCCGCCGTGAGGGACTGCATGGGTGACAGCGGAACCCGCTTCTTCACCAGGCCGTAAAGGCCGAAGGACACAGCCAGGCCAAGAGAGATGACCGGTGGTTGGCCCAGGGCGATCGTCAAAATGACCA
The DNA here is from genome assembly GCF_014490575.1 of Corynebacterium zhongnanshanii. Taxonomy (NCBI): domain Bacteria; kingdom Bacillati; phylum Actinomycetota; class Actinomycetes; order Mycobacteriales; family Corynebacteriaceae; genus Corynebacterium; species Corynebacterium zhongnanshanii. The sequence goes on along the minus strand of NZ_CP061033.1, from coordinate 783,330 downwards.
CCGCGACCGTCGCAATGGCCACCGACAGTGTTTGCAGCGGGCGCAGACGCTCCCTCAAGAACACCACACCCAGCACCACGCTCACCAGCGGGTTGATGAAATACCCCAGGGCCGCGTCCGCCACGTGCCCGGAGTTCACCGCCACGATGTACAGCCCCCAGTTAAAGCTGATGAGCACTGCCGCCAGCGTCACCAAGCCCCACACGCGAAGGCTCATGCCCCGAAGGGTGCCCATCTTCCGCAGGACGAGCAGCACGATCACCATGAACACCAGCGTCCACAGAAAACGGTGCGCCAAAATCTCCAGGGGCTCCGCCGGAATCAGCAACGGAAAGAACGCAGGGAAGAATCCCCACATCAGGTAGCACAGTATTCCCCAGATCATGAATTCATCGGCCTAATTCCTATACGTCCATACGCCGCCCCCACCGGGGCGGGCTCCACCACGGCTCGCTCCCCCAGCTCCTTCAGGCGCTCGGGTGCGCCGTAGACGAGCACACTCGTGATCGTGATGTCCTCGGGCTGCACTTGCGCCCGCGAACCCCACAGCGTGACCGCCTGCATCAACACGTCCTTCCTGGTATGCCCAGGCACCGGCTCCGGAATGACCCATTGCGCGCCGGGCGCGAAGTACAGGGTGCTCACGCGACCGGGGAAATCTCCCAGCACGTCGGCCAGCTGCTGGGCATTCCACGCGTCCTGAGTGGAGACCAACGCCCACCGGGCGTCTGTTCCCTCCATGGAGTCCAGCTCCCGGCGCGCGTAGTCTGCATAGTCCTGCCCCTGGTAGTCAATGGGGCCCAGCTGATCGCCGTTGATGAGTTGGGCCTTGCTCACGCGATCCGACGTCGACAGGATCACCAAACCGACTATCAAGGCCACCAAGCACAGGCCGCCCACCCAGGCCACCCACGCTGGGCGTCGGGTATCTTCCCATTCCAGCTGGCGTACCCGCTTTTTGTTTTTGGCGATCACCGTGGGGGCTCGTCGCGAGTAATCAGGCATTGTTCACCTCCCGCAGGGTGCTGAGCGCCTGGTCCAGGTCCTCCGGGTACGGGGATTGGACGGTCATCCACTGCCCGTCGGGGTGTGGGAATCCCAGCTCCACGGCGTGCAGCCACTGGCGGATCAGCCCCAAACGCTTCGCAAGCTGTGGGTCGCTGCCGTACATGGGATCGCCCACCAGGGGATGGTGCAGGCTGGAAAAGTGCACACGGATCTGGTGGGTGCGGCCCGTTTCCAACTTCACTTTCAGCAGGCTGGCCTGGCGGTGAGCCTCCAGGGTTTCGTAGTGGGTGACGGCGCGCTTGCCGTCGTCCCTCACTGCGAAGCGCCACCCGGCAGAAGGATGGCGGGCGATCGGCGCATCGATCGTGCCGCTGGTGGGATCGGGGTGACCTTGAACCAGTGCGTGATACGTCTTCGAGACCTCCCTGTTCCGGAAGGCCCTTTTCAGCACCGTATAGGCGCGTTCCGATTGCGCCACAATCATCGCGCCGGAGGTTCCCACGTCCAAGCGCTGCACAATTCCTTTTCGCTCAGGTGGCCCCGAGGTGGAAATGCGGTAGCCAGCGGCAGCCAGGCCCGCGGTCACGGTGGGCCCCTCCCATCCCAGCGTGGGGTGCGCGGCAACGCCCACGGGCTTATCCACCACCACCACGTCATCGTCGGCGTAGAGGATCCCCATTCCCTCCACAATCTGCGGAGGCTCCGCCGCCAGATCCCGCGGCGGTTCGGGGAGGGTCACATCCAGCCACGCCCCGGCCACCAGCCGGTCGGACTTTCCCACCGTGACGTGATCCTGCGTGATGGATCCAGCCGCCGCCATGTCCGCCACCACGGTGCGCGAGAGGCCGAGGAGTTTCGAGAGCCCGGCGTCGACCCTCATCCCGGCCAATCCATCTGGAACGGGCATGGAACGGGTGTCGCGCGCGGTCACGGGTGTGGCTCCTCTCGCTTCGGGTCGATGAAGATCACGGAGCACATATACAGTGCCACGCCGACGGTAATTCCCACGTCAGCGACATTGAAGATCGCGAAATCCCAGAAACTGAAGAAATCCACCACATGGCCATGCAGCCCGCCCGGCGCGCGGAACACACGGTCGATGAAGTTGCCGGCGGCCCCGCCACCGATCAAGGCGATCGGCCAGATGGCGAAGCGGGTGCGGATGCGGAAGGACAAGACAATGCAGGCCACAGCGGCGCAGAGCTGCAGGATGGCCAGCACCGGGGTGAGATCCGTGCCGAAGGAAAAGGCCGCGCCTGAGTTGCGGATGAGATACAGCCGGAACCAATCGCCCAGCACCGGGTAGGCCGTGGCCGGTTCAAGGTTCTCCACCACCCACCACTTGCTCAGCTGGTCAAGCGCGATCCATCCGGCCATGAGAGGCAGAGAAAACGTAGCGATCCGTGCGGTGGGTTGTGATGTCACAAGAAAAGAGTTTAGCGCTGGCCTGTTAGTGTGTGAACTTGTGGGTAATTCGAAACGTGTAGCACTGTTCACTGCGACCTGTGCCTCCGTCCTGTCTGCGGCGCTGACCCTCAGCGCGTGCGGCTCCGATGATGATTCTCACGGGGCCGTGGAACAGCCAGCAGCGGTGGCGGTGGCGCAGACGCCTGTCACGCTAGAGTCTGCGGGAGCCGAGCCCCGGGAGTCCCTGGCGTGGTTCAGCGACTCCGGGCAGCAGAAGGTCACGTTCAAAGCCACCCAAGGGCTAGAGCAGCACACTGAGGGAGGCTCGGGCGAGGACCTGCCCTATGAGGATGTGACGATGACGTTGCCGCTGTCCGCCTCGGTGGATACCGACGGAGAAAAGCGCACCACGTCGGTCACGGTCGGCCGGCCGAGCGGGACGAATCACGAGCGCAATGAAGATATCGCCAGCGCCGAGGGCTTCCAGATGACCACGGTGCACACCGCCGATGGCCAGGCTGTGGAGCGGACGATGGCTGCTCCCGAGGGGGCGTCCGATGCGGCGCGCGCGTCCGTGGAATCCGCGCTGACGCAGATGAATGACTTTCCGGTGGTGTTCCCCAGCGAGAAGGTGGGCATCGGCGCCCGCTGGACCGTCTCCACCAAGGTGGATGCGGGCGTGTCCATGTTCCAGGACATTACGTACACCCTCGCCGCGCGCCAGGGCAAGGATGTCACGCTGAAAATCTCTGTTGATCGACGCCCAGCGGTCACCTCCTACGGCCGCACGAACCTGACGGTGTTGGATTCGTCCACTGAGTCGCGCGGGCAGGTGAAGGTGGACTTAACGCGGGCGCTTCCGGTATCTGGGCAGCTGTCCGTCACGACTGCGTTGACCTTGGGTGATGGTGAACAGAAGGATTCTGGCACGAAGGTCATACAAAAGGCCACCACCCGTGGGCAGTGGCTTTCTGAGTAGTTTTAAGGCGCAGGAGCTTTACGGCGCAGGTGCCGGTGCTGGCGGCTCGCCTTCCGGCGCAGGTGCTGGGGCGGGAGCCGGTGCTGGTGGCTCACCCTCCGGTGCTGGGGCAGGAGCCGGCGCCTCACCTTCTGGCGCGGGTGCTGGAGCGGGAGCCTCACCGTCTGGCGCTGGCTGCACCGGATCGCCACACATCGGTGGCACGTTGTCCGGCATCACGTTTTGGATCAGGGTACATGCCCAGCGCTGGTCGAGTTTCCACTGCTCAGCGTCATAGACAAACAGCACATCGCTGATGATGACTGGTTCCTGCTCCGGCAGAGTCAGCTCCACGGTGGCCTGTGCCTGGGTGGGGATGATCTGCAGCACGGGGTCGACAACCCGCATCTCGGCGCCGGATTCGGCGCGCATGTGGGTCAGGGAGTCGAAGATTTCTGGGGCGGTCTCGCCACCGACGACGGTGGCGGCCTTTTCTTCCGTGGGAAGTTCAGGATCCACGGCTCGGTGGAGGACGTTGGTGAGCTCCTCGGTGGTTGGAGCTGGGATGGACTCCGAGGACGGCGCTGCGGAGCTGGAAGTGTTGTCAGATTTGCTGTCATCGTCCGAACCACATGCGGCCAAGGTGAGGCCGGTGGTGAGGGCGACGGATACGGCGAATGCCTTCTTCATCTTCATATCGACCATGGTACACAAGCCCCGATCTGCAAGCCGTGGGACGCAAGTGACCCCAGGGCACTACTGTGGTAGCCATGCATTCTCCTTCCCTCTCCACCGGCGAGCATCCCGCACCTGACCGCGGCCCCGTCATCGTCCTCGGAACGGGTGGCACCATCAGCTGCACGCACGGCCCGAGCGGCGACCTGGTCCCCACGCTCAGCACCGCAGATCTCGTCGCCCGCGCCGGCATTCCCGCCGAGGCGCGTGACATCCTCCACCTGGATTCCTCCAACCTCACCCTGGAAGATATCGACGCCCTTCTTCACGCCATAAACAGCGCCATCGAGGACGGCGCTGGTGGCATCATTCTGTTGCACGGGACAGACACGATGGAAGAAACCGCCATGGCCGTGGATTTCTTCTTCGCGGGCACCGTCCCCATCGTCCTCACCGGCGCGCAGCGGCCCGCCGATGATCCCCAACCGGATGGGCCGGATAACATCCGCCGCGCATACCAGGCTCTCGGCCGTAGCGCGCACTCCGGCGAGCACAGTCCTGCGGACTCCGGCTCAGAGTCTCCCGCGAGGCCTGCCGCGAGTTCCCTGGCCCCGGCGAGCGTGTCCATCGCATTCGGCCCCGACGTCCTTCCCGCGTACGGCGCCACCAAGCGGCACACCACGGATGATCGCGCGTTTGCCAACGCATCTGCCAACGCATCTGCCAGCGCCAGCCACAGCGCCACCCCCAGCACGAGACCGCTCCCCCGCCCCCAGCCCGCACCGCTTAAGCGGTTGAATGTCCCCATCGTCACGATGTTCGCCGGCGCCACGGCAGACCTGATTCCCCAGAACATCGACGGGCTCGTGGTGGAGGCTCTCGGCAGCGGCAACGTTCCCGCCGCCGTCGCTGAACGACTGTCCGAGCTCACCTGCCCCGTCATCATCTGCACCCGCGTACCGGAGGGCGAGGTGCACTTCGTCTACGGAGGCCCCGGTGGAGGCGCCTCCTTGCAGCGCGCCGGCGTCCGCTCCGGCGGCTCCTTACGCCCCAGCCAGGCGCGCATCGAGCTGCTCTGCGAGCTGACTACCAGTCGAGACTGTCCACAGGACTAGCCGGGTGCAGGGCGGGATCATCCACCTTCATGGTCTTGGTAAAGCCCGGCCCCGTGGTCCTCGTTTCAAAGCGCACCGTCACCACGTCCAGCCCGGTGCCCTGAACCCACCCATGACCCCACGTGTCATGGCGGACGTCCTGTGTGGGATACCACCCGCCGATAGCCAGCGGCTCCGGAGCTTCCTCGTGCACCACCTCCACGCGCGGGACGGGCCGGTCCTCCGTACGGTCTAGCTCGGGGAAGAGAACCTGCTGGCGGTCATGGGACAGGCCGGACAGGCCCACCCCCACCAAGCGCACGGCCCCTGATTCCTCTGGCCTGAGCAGCACTCTGCGTGCCGTGGACACAATGACGTCCAACTCGTCCGTCGGCGCGGCCAGCGTGGCCGAGCGCGTGTGAATCTGAAAATCTGCCGTCCGCGTTTTCACCGTCACGGTCCGGGCGGCGCGCCCGTCCTTCAGCAGGCGACGGTGCGCACCCTCGGCGGCTCGCTGCAGAAACGGCAGCAAGGCCTCGGTGGAGGTCACATCGCGCTCCAACGTGTGCTCGGCACTGATCTGCTTGGCTGGTCCGCGCGGCGCAACCTCGCGAGGGTCGTGGCCAGCGGCCATCGTATGCACCTCCACACCCACGTTCCCCAACAGCGCCTGCACGTCCTTCGGATCCATCGCCACGAACTGGACGATGGTATCCACCCCCACGTCGTGAAGCTTGCCCTGAGCCACCCGCCCAATGCCCCAAATATCGGACACGGGCCGCGGCCCGAACACCTCCATCCGCCGGTCGTGCTCAATCACGCACACCCCGTGGGGTTTCGCCAGGTCGCTGGCCATCTTCGCGTCCAGCTTCGTGGCGGCCATCCCCACGCTCGAGGACAGGCCGGTCGCCTCCTCCACGGCCCGCCGCAGCTCCTGCGCCCACCCCTCGGGATCGTCCGTCTCCGCGGTCGCGAATCCCTCGTCCACGGAGAGCTGCTCCACCACTCCTGCCTTGTCACGCAGGACGTCGAAAATTTTTTCCGACGCCAGCTTGTAGATCTCAAAGCGCGGTCGAACAACGACGGCCCGGCGTCGGCACAGCGTGATCGCCTGGTGCATCGGCATGGCCGAACGGGCGCCATACGCGCGGGCCTCGTAGGACGCCCCCGCGACCACGCCGCGACCGCTCACGCCGCCCACAAGCACGGGCCTGCCGCGCAACGTAGGACGGGTGAGTTGCTCCACGGATGCGAAAAACGCATCCATGTCGATATGAGCGACCCATCGACGGCCCATGGTTCTAGCGCGTGATCTGAGCCGTGCAGCCGTCTGCGATGTCGTGCTCCAGGGTCTGGTCCGTAACGACCTCGATCTCGGTGGCGAGCACTTCCCGCGCGATCGCGTCAGCGTGGCGCTGGGCCCACTCCCGCTTGTCCTCCGGAACCGAGAGGGTCACCTGGATGCGGTCGCTGATCTCCAGGCCGGAGTTCTTACGCGCCTCCTGCAGGCCACGCACGCGGTCGGCGGCCCAGCCCTCGGCCTCCAGCTCCTCTGTGATCGTGGTGTCCAGAACCACCAGGCCGGAGTGGCCGGTGACCTCGGCGGTGTTGTCCGGGTCCTGCGCCACGAGCTTGCGGCTGTACTCGCCGTCCTGCAACTCGATACCGTCGGCGACGACCGTGCCCTCGCCATTGACCTCGTAGTTGCCCGACTTCACGGCCTTGATCACGCGCTGGACATCCTTACCCAGACGCGGTCCGGCCACGCGGGCGTTCACGACCACCTCGAAGGTTCCCACACTGGATACATCGTCCGTCAAGACAACTTCCTTGACGTTCACCTCGTCGGCGATGATCTGTGTGAAGTCCTCCAGCGTGGAGGCCTCAGGTACCGCGATGGTGAGCTTCGGCAACGGCAGGCGGTTGCGCAGCTTGTGCGCCTTACGCAGCGAGCTCGTCGCAGAGCTGATCGCGCGGACGGAATCCATTGCGCGGACGAGGTCGGCGTCGGACGGCAAAACGGAGGCATCCGGGAAATCGGTCAGATGAACAGAGCGCTCACCCGTCAGGCCACGCCAGATCACCTCGGTGGTCATCGGCAGCAACGGCGCCGCCCCACGGCACAGGGTCTCCAGCACGGTATAGAGCGTGTTGAACGCCTCAGGGTGCACCTGGTCGCCCGCCCAGAAACGCTCACGGGAACGGCGCACGTACCAGTTGGTCAACGCATCGCAGAACCAACGGACCTCGTCGCAGGCGGTGGCGATGTCCGTATTTTCCAGGGCCTTGTTCACCGCAGCCACCGTCTCGTGCAGCTTGGCCAATATATACCGATCCAGCACATGGGTGGACTGGGTGTTCCACTCCGCAGGCTGGGAGGCGTAGAGCCGCAGGAAGGAGTACGCGTTCCACATCGGCAGCATCGCCTGGCGCACGCCCTCGCGGATGCCCTGCTCCGTGACAATCAGGTTGCCGCCCCTCAAGATCGGGCTGGACATCAAGAACCAGCGCATGGCATCCGAACCGTCGCGGTCGAACACCTCGTTCACATCGGGGTAATTGCCCTTGGACTTGGACATCTTCAGCCCATCGTCACCCAGCACGATGCCGTGGGCCACCACCTTCTTGAAGGCAGGACGGTCGAACAGCGCCGTGGCCAGCACATGCATGGTGTAGAACCAGCCGCGGGTCTGGCCGGAGTACTCCACAATAAAGTCCGCAGGCGAGTGGGTATCGAACCACTCCTTGTTCTCGAACGGGTAGTGCTTCTGGGCAAACGGCATCGAGCCGGACTCGAACCAGCAGTCCAGCACCTCAGGCACGCGGCGCATGGTGGACTTACCCGTCGGATCATCGGGGTTCGGGCGGGTCAACTCGTCGATGTCCGGGCGGTGCAGCGAGCGAGGACGCTCGCCGAAGTCGCGCTCCAGCTCCTCCAGGGAACCGTAGACGTCCATGCGCGGGTAGTTCTCGTCGTCAGAGACCCACACAGGGATCGGCGCACCCCAGTAACGGTTTCGAGAGATGTTCCAATCGCGGGCGCCCTCCAGCCACTTGCCGAACTGGCCGTCGCGGATGTGCGCAGGGATCCATTCGATCTGCTCGTGGTTTAGCTCCACCATGCGATCGCGGAACTTCGTCACCGCCACGAACCAGGATGGCAGGGCCATGTAGATCAGCGGCTCACCAGAACGCCAGGAGTGTGGGTAGGAGTGCTCGATTGTCTGGTGGCGGAACACGCGCCCAGCTGCCTTGAGGTCCTTGATGATGTCCTTGTTCGCATCGAACACCAGCTGCCCCTCGTAGGGGGCGGCCTGGCTGGTGAACTTGCCATCCATGTCCACGGGGATGACCAGCTCGATATCGGCCTGCTGGCAGGTGTTCATATCGTCCTCACCAAAGGCCGGAGCCTGGTGCACCACGCCGGTACCGTCTTCGGTGGTGACGTAGTCCGCCGCGAGGATCTGGAAGCCATTCTTCAACTCCGGGAAGAAGTCGAACACTGGCGTGTAGGTAAAGCCCACCAGCTTCTCACCGGGGAAGGTGGCGAGAACCTCGCGGTCTTCGCCCAGCTCCTTGGCGTAGGCGTCCACCAGGGCTTCCGCCAGCACCAGCTTCTGGCCGGCAAATCCGTCTGCGCCGGACTCCCCCACCTTCACCAGGGCGTAGGTGACCTGAGGGTTCACCGCCAACGCAGAGTTCGAGGGAAGGGTCCACGGCGTGGTGGTCCATGCGATCGCGGCGGCGTCGTTCAGTTCGGGGATCTCCGCCAGCGTAGTTTCAGCGGCCGAGCCCGGCTTCGCTCCATTGAACGGCATGGTCACGGTCAGGGTGGGGTCCTGACGCATCTTGTAGGAATCGTCCAGGCGGGTTTCCTGGTTGGACAGTGGGGTGTGCTCGGCCCAGGAATAGGGCAGGACGCGGAAGCCCTGGTAGATGAGACCCTTGTCGTACAAGGTCTTGAAGGCCCACATCACGGACTCCATGAAGTCCGGGTCCATGGTCTTGTAGCCGTTATCGAAATCGACCCAGCGGGCCTGGCGGGTGACGTAGTTCTTCCACTCATCGGTGTAGCGCAGCACCGAGGTGGCGCAGTACTCGTTGAAGGCCTGCATGCCCATCTTCTCGATACCGGCGCGGTCGGTGATGCCGAGCTGCTTTTCCGCCTCCAGCTCTGCCGGGAGACCGTGGCAGTCCCAGCCAAAGACACGGGCAACCTTCTTGCCCTTCATGGTCTGGAAGCGCGGGACGATGTCCTTCACATAGCCGGTCAGCAGGTGACCGTAGTGAGGAAGGCCGTTGGCGAAGGGAGGGCCGTCATAGAAGACGTATTCTTCCGCTCCCTCGCGCTGGCTGAGGGACTGCTCAAACGTCTTATCGGTAGCCCAGTAGTGAAGGACTTCCTTCTCCAGGCTAGGAAAGTCCGTGGGGCCACCGTTGGACATATCTTGGCGGGGGTATGCGCCGCCAGCAGGGGTGTTCATCGCTCGTCAGGTTCCTTTGTGTATCGAGATTGTTTTTCGCTTTATTTTCTAGATACACAGGGGCGCTTCTAGACCTGCGCGGTACCACCCTGATTTTTCACTTGTTCTTACAGCGTCTCGTGCTGTGAGTCCGCCCGGTTCTACTGAGCTGAGCACCTCATCGTATCGATGAGGTGCGCGGCTGTTCTTCCGGTGACGCTCCCCGGTGATGGCCGGATCGTTGCGATTTATCCTTACCTTAGCGGCGATCGCCGTTGGACTCAATGCTGCCGTTGTGAGGCGCAGCGGTACCACGGCTGTTCAGCTCTTCCAGCTGAGACTCCAGGAAGGTCTTCAGGCGAGTACGGTACTCACGCTCGTAGGTACGCAGCTCTTCGATGCGTGCCTCCAGAGCAGCCTGCTGCTTCTTCACGGTGGTCATGATCTCCGTGTGCTTGCGCTCGGCATCCTGCTGCAGCTGGGTTGCCTTGTCCTGAGCGGAGCGGATCTGAGCCTGAGACTGAGCATTCGCATCAGAGATCAGGGTCTCGGACTTCTGCTTCGCATCAGCCAGCATCTTCTCCGAACGGGTCTTCGCATCAGCCAGCTGGGACTCGGACTTCTGCTTGGCATCCGCCAGAGTGGACTTGGAGCTTGCGTCCGCGTCATCCACGGTCTTCTTGGCTGCAGCCCGAGCCTCAGACAGCATGGACTCAGACTGAGCCTTCGCATCACCGGTCAAGCGGTCAGCCATCTCCTGAGCCAGGGACAACACGCGAGCTGCCTGCATGTGGGTCTCAGGGGTAGCCGCTCCGTCAGCAGCCTCAGAGGTGGTTGCAGAGGATGCGGATGCGGCAGCTGCAGGCTGGGCGGAGTTCTTCTTCGCCTGAGCCAGCTCAGCCTCAAGCTTCTTGGCCTTGTCCTCAGCAGCGGTAGCACGAGCGTCGGCATCCTTGATGCGGGACTCGTAGCTGTCCTTCAGCTTGTCCTGGGTGGCGGAATCCTGCTCGGAGGTGGACTGTGCGCGCTGAGCCTTGTCGAGCTTGGCGCTGTACTCGCGCTCAACCTCTGCGCGAACCTCGGATTCGATGGAGCGACGCAGCTGAGCCTCGTCAACGGAGGAGGCTGCAGGCGCAGCAGTGGATGCAGAGTCACCCGTGCCAGAGGACAGGTCCTCGACCTGCTGCCTCAGATCGGCGTTTTCATCCTGCAGTTCAGCGAGAGTGTCCTCGATCAGGTCCAAGAACTGGTCAACTTCATCCTCGTTATAACCACGCTTGCCAATGGGAGGCTTGCTGAAGGCTACGTTGTGCACGTCTGCTGGAGTCAGCGGCATGGGGTCTACCTTTCCTAGTTAAATTAGAAACTGGCTCACAGCATACCAGCGGTTCGGCAAAAACACTCAACCTTATCTGAAGATTCAAGAATAAAACTTAAAAATTCTTCTTTTTGGGGGTCTCCCCGATGCTTCAGCCCTATCCCCCGCCGTCTTAAGCCCTGTCACCACGTCCACTCATCCCCACGACCTCACAGGCCCACGTGCCCTAGGCCCGCTCCCGAAAAACCACGAGGTGCCCCGAAGGCACCTCGTCACAGAAACTTACCGGGCTAGAAACCGAACTCGATACCGGGCTAGAACGCCCCAATCATCGCCGTCAAAATCATAATGAGAATCTGCAGGCCAAAGAACAGGACCAGGACAGACACATCCAGCGCCACGCCACCCAACTGGATGGGTGGAATAAGGCGACGCAACGCCCGCACCGGAGGATCAGTCACCTTAAAAATGGGCTCGGCCACAATAGAAAACCACCGTGGTGGCCGCCAGTTACGGGAGAAGCTCTGGATCATCTCCACGACAATCCGCACGAGCAGAAGGAAAATATAGAGCCTGATCAGGTAGATCAGCAATAACAGGAACTCAGTCATGAACTACAGCTCTTGCGCCAAGCTCTCCAGCTGATCGGAACTCAGCACCACACCCTGAGGGATCAGAATATAGTTACGCACACCGCTCAGCTTCTTCAAGTCGGCATCCAGGGCACGGCGCGCGCCGGAAATGAAATCCAGCGCACGTGCAGCCTCGCTGCGCTCCACACCGGACAGAGTGAACACCACAACGTCACCCGTCTTGGCCACATCCACAACCTCGGTCGCGTCCTTGTACGCGCTCAAGTGCAGCGGAACGTACTTAGGGTCCTGTGGCACGCGGCGCTGCGGCTGGGATCCGTAGTGGGACTCACCATAGCGGTATGGCTCGCGAGCCGACGACTCGTAACGGGACGCCCTGCCGCCGTCGCGGTCGTAACCACGAGACGTGCGAGGAGATACGTAATCGTCCACGTCATCCCGGTGAGTCCGCCCGGAACGGGTCTCCGAAAGCTCAGCCTCCGTATCGTAGTTATCGACAGGGCCGAAACCGAAAAATTCCTTGATCTTGTCCATGATTGTTTGAAAAGTTTCCTTCACGTTCGGGGACGCTTCCTTCTAGTTTCCACTAGCCCTAGTTTCCACTAGCCACTAGTGTTCAAGCTACTGGTCGTGTCCCCATGATATCTGTTCCGACACGCACCAGCGTGGAGCCTTCAGCGATGGCGATCTCCAGATCGCCACTCATACCTGCACTGTACACAGGCGCGCCCAGAACCCGGTCGGAGATACGCTCCAGGATCCGACGGCCGTCGGCAAAGACCGCCGCGGCGTCGGATTCAAGAGGGGGAACGGTCATCAGCCCGCGCAGCTCCAGGTGCTCCAGCGACGCAATATGGTCGGCCAAGGCATCCACGTCCTCGGCGACGATCCCACCGCGAGCGGGGTCACCATCGGCAGACAGCTGCACCAACACGGGCAGACGGTCGCTGCGCTGCCCCCGCTCCTGAGCCAGCGCCACGCCACGGTCCAACGCATCGGCGAGCTTCACAGAATCCACCGTATGCACCGCCGCAGCCCAGCGCGCCACGTGGTTCGCCTTCTTCGTCTGCACCTGTCCCACCATGTGAATCGCCATGGATTCGCCCAGAGCCTCAGCCTTGGAGCGAGCCTCCTGCTCCCGGTTCTCCCCCACGGCGTGCACGCCCAGCTCCGCCAACAGCGCCACGTCCTCCACGGGGTGGAACTTGGTGATGGGCAGCAGGTCTGCGCCACCGGCCACGGCAATCCGCTGGCGAACGAGCCGCAGACGTTCGGCCAGCTGCGCGCGTCGGTCATCCTGTGAGTTCGTCGGTGAATTCGTCATGGCATCCATATAACTCCTGCTTGGCGTCCGGTGACGCCCTCGCGTCGGTAGGAAAAGAACTCGGGCGTGTCGATGGTACACCGCGGGTCGGCGTCGATCTGGCGCACGCCGAGCCTCAGCAGCTGGCGCGTGAGCCCCTGCCGGATGTCCAGCCCGCACGTGCCCTGTCGAGTCCGGGTGCGGGAACCGGGGAGCTTGGATTCCACGTCCGCGGCCATCTCGGCCGGTACTTCATAATTCTCCCCCGACGCCGCCGGGCCCATCAACGCGTGAATGTGCGCGGGCAGCGCCCCGAGCTCACACATGCGCTCCACCGTGCGCGCTACGATGCCGTTGCGGGCACCCATGCGGCCGGCGTGTACGGCTGCCACCACCCCGGCCGTCTCATCGGCCAACAGAACGGGCACGCAGTCGGCCACCAGCACAGCCAGGCCCACGCCGCGCAGGGTGGTGACCAGGGCATCGGTGGCTTCCACGGGGCCGTCGAGGGTCTCCAGGAGATCGGCGGTGACCTCCGTGACCGTCGGCGAGTGGATTTGCTCCATGTACACCATGCGGTCCAGGTCCAGGACTCGCGCGAGGCGCGCCCGGTTCTCAGCCACGGCCGCCGGGTCATCGCCAACGTGGTCGCCCAGGTTGAAGCTTCCGTAGGGCTCAACGGACACGCCCCCGTTCCGGTTGGTGAATACCTTCCGGACCGGGGGCTGAACAGCATGAGAAGTGTCGCTCATGTGCGGCATACGTCCTTTGTTGGTTTTAGGCCTTACGATCATAGGCCTTGTGGTCTGAGGCCTAGAAGTCAGGCAGGTCCAGGTCGTCTTCGTCCTGCACAGGCTCCGGCTGACGGCTGGTGAACAGTCCGCCCTGGGTCTGAGTCTGCTGACGCTGGCTAAAGCTCGACGGCTGCTGCACCGGCTGAGCTGGCTGAACCGGCTGCGCCTGCTGGTAGGACGGCTGTGCGGGCTGCTGCACGGGCTGTGCAGGCTGCTGTACCGGTTGCTGCACAGGCTGCTGCGGTGCTGCGTCGGTTCCACCGAAGATCGCCGGGTTCTGCGGCGCCTGCTCCTCCGCAGCCGCGTGGCGGCCGGAACGAGCGATGGTGGACTCAGCATTCGGGGAATCATCGAAGCCGGTAGCGATAACAGTGACGCGCACCTCGTCGCCCAGCTGGTCGTCAATGATGGTACCGAAGATGATGTTGGCATCCTCATCAGCCAACTCTTCCACGATGTTCGCGGCCTCGGAGACCTCCATCAGGCCCAGGTCGGAACCGCCAGCGAAGGACAGAAGCACGCCCTTCGCACCCTTCATGGTGGACTCCAACAGTGGGGAGTTAATAGCAGTCTCGATAGCCTTCTTCGCGCGATCTTCACCCCGAGCGGTACCAATGCCCATCAAAGCGGAGCCGGCATCAGTCATCACGGAACGCACATCGGCGAAGTCCACGTTAATCACACCAGGGGTGGTGATCAGCTTGGTGATACCTTCAACACCCTGCAGCAGCACCTCATCTGCCTTGTGGAACGCATCCATCATGGACATCTGCTCATCGCTGAGCTTCAACAGCGCGTCATTCGGAATAACGATCAGCGTGTCACACACTTCGCGAAGTGCGTCGATGCCCGCGTCAGCCTGCTTGGTCCGGCGCTTGCCCTCGAAGGTAAACGGACGGGTCACAACACCCACGGTCAGTGCACCCTGGCGCTTCGCCACGGATGCCACCACCGGAGCGGCACCGGTTCCCGTTCCGCCGCCCTCGCCGGCGGTGACAAACACCATGTCGGCGTCGGAGAGCATCTCTTCGATCTGCTCTTTGTGGTCCTCGGCGGACTTACGGCCAACCTCAGGGTTTGCACCTGCACCCAGTCCGCGGGTTTCCTCACGTCCGATGTCCAGTTTCAGGTCTGCGTCGGTGAGCATCAAGGCCTGGGCGTCCGTATTGATCGCCAGGAACTCCACGCCCTGCAGCTTTTCATCGATCATGCGGTTCACGGCATTCACGCCGCCGCCGCCCACACCGACCACCTTGATGATCGCGAGGTGGTTTCCTGGATTCGTCATGTGCTTGTTTCTCCGCTGTGTTGAGGTTGAATTTCTCTAACCATCTTCGTTGACCATGGTGAAAAATTCCCGCACATTTTTCGTCGCGTGTCGTATCCCTAAAGTTCTACTTTAGGCTTAAGGGGCAGGTGGAGGGCTATAGTCACGCACCGTCGTCATCGACGGGTTGGACACGTTCCACCGCGTCCCCTCCTTGCCCAACACGATGCGCGTGGCCTCCGCCTTCTCCTCAGCCCGGTCCGCGCTCCCCCAGAACACTTCACGGCCTTCGGGGAAAAACATCGCAATCGAATCCGCATCTGGTGCCTCAACGCGCTCCAACGAATCCTTGAGCTCTTGTGGCAAGGCGCTCACCGCGGTGGCTGCGGCGTGGATCGCTGCGGCGTCGTCTGGTTTCGTCCGCTCAAACTCCGGCACGCCCTCCGGCTGCAGCCCCGACAGGAAAATCGCACCCTGGGTATTCACCGCCAGCGGGGTGGAGCCCTTCTTCACAAATCCCGCCGCCACGTGCTCCTCAATGGTGATGGTGATCGTGCGTGGCCACGTGCGCGAGACAGTGACCTTATCCACCCACGGGACGTGGGATATACCCGACGCCGCCGCCGCGGTGTCCACCCGAAGTATATTGCTCCCCGTGGTCACTCCGGAGGCTTCCTTCACGGCGGTCTCGTCGGCATGCACGGCGCCCGTGACCTCCACCGTGCTCACGGTGAGGATGGGGAAAAACCACGCTGCTGCCGAAGCCACTGCTCCCAGCAGTAGCACGGACAGGACCACGATCACGGCCTTTTTCATTTACGCCAGCTCCCGCAGGATTTCATCGGCCAGCATCGTCACCGTGCCAGCGCCCACGGTCAGCACCATGTCACCCGGCTGCGCGATCTCCGCGATGGCGGCGGGCACGGCGCTGAACTCGGGAACGAAGCGCCAATCGGACGTGACGTGCTCGCCAATGATCCGACTGTCCACTCCTTCCACCGGGTTTTCTCGGGCCCCGAAAATGTCCAGGAGAACCACCTGATCGGCCAGGCTCAGCGCCTCGGCGAACTCGTGCGCGAAATTGATCGTGCGGGAATACAGGTGAGGCTGGAACGCCACCACCACACGGCCGTTGTCTCGGGTGGCCAGGCGCTCGCGCGCGGCGGTCAGCACCGCGGTGACCTCGGTGGGATGGTGGGCATAGTCGTCGAAGACCTCCACGCCTCCGGCGGAGCCGTGGTATTCAAAGCGGCGGCGCACGCCGTCGAACTCGCCCACGCCATCGACGAGGCTCTCCAGGTCCTCGCCCAGAAGGTAGCCGCCCAAGACCGCTGCCGTGGCGTTCAAAACCATGTGGGCACCAGGGATGCCCACATGCAGCTGGGTCGCGTGGCCGTCCACCTCAATCTCGGCGATGGTTCCCTTGGTGGTGATGGTTGTGGACGTGATGATCGCTAGTGCAGGCACCTGCGGGTGGGCCTTTACGGCGTCTGCGGTTCCATAGCCCACCACGGTGACAGACGCAGACTCGTCGGCGACCAGCTGCTCTGCCAGTGCCGCGGCACCAGGATCGTCCAGGCACACCACAAGGTGCCCGTCGGCCGTCACGCGGTCGGCAAAGTCACGGAAGACCTGGCGATAGGCCTTTTCCGTTCCGAAAAAGTCCAAGTGATCGGGTTCGATATTGGTGATCACGGCCACGGTTGGTTGATAGGTCAGGAAGGAGCCATCCGATTCATCGGCCTCGGCCACGAAGATGTCCCCGGTGCCGTGGTGCGCGTTAGTTCCCGCGCGGTTTAGCTGGCCACCAATGGCAAAGGACGGGTCGCTGCCCGCCTTCTGCAGGGCGGCCACGGCCATCGAGGTGGTGGAGGTCTTCCCGTGGGTTCCTGCCAACAAGAAGGAACGGTAGCCAAGCATCAGCGCGCCCAGAACATCTGAGCGGCGCACCACCGGGATTCCGCATTCCTTCGCGCGCGCCAGCTCCGGGTTATCCTGCGGAATCGCCGCGAAGCTCGTCACCACCACTGTGGGCAGCTCGCCCGAGAGCTCCAGGTTCTCCGCTGCGTGTCCGATGGCGATACTCGCTCCCGCCGTACGCAGGGCGAACACAGATTGGGAGTCCTTCATGTCCGAACCGCTCACCACGCTGTCGCGAGCCAGGAGAATACGGGCGATGCCGGACATGCCGGCACCCCCAATGCCCACCATGTGGACGCGGGACAGATCTATCGACGTGAGATCAACGTGTTGGTCAAGGTGTGTCATGTCTCTTCTATCCTTATGTCAAAAAGTCCGTGGGGTATCAAAGGGGGAATCTATCGGCGACCGGCTCGACTGGTAGCCACCGCAACAGCTAATGCTTCAGCGATGGTGTGCGCGGCATTCCGGTGGCCGGAGCCACGGGCGGCTGCAGAGGCGGCGGCTAGGCGGTCTGGATCGTTGAGGACGGGAACAACCTTCTCCACAATCGCGCGTCCGCTCAAGTCCGCATCCTTGACGATGACTCCGCCACCTGCCTCCACAATGGGCAGTGCATTGAGTTCCTGTTCGCCATTGCCGTGCGGCAGTGGCACGTACACGGCCGGCAGGCCCACTGCGGAGACCTCGGCCACCGTCATCGCGCCGGAGCGGCACACGATGGCGTCGGCGGCTGCCAGCGCCAAATCCATGCGCTCGATGTAGGGAACGGCCCGGTAGGTTCCGGTGTCCGGCTGCTGGAACTCGTTCTTCTTACCGTAAGCGTGAAGCACCTGGATGCCTGCATCGTGCAGATCCGGTGCGGCCTCGGCGATGGCCTTGTTGATCGACTGAGCTCCCTGGGATCCACCCGTGACCAGCAGCACCGGCCCCTCCTGTTTCAAGGAAAAATACTCCCGCGCCTCAGCGCGCTGGGCACTGCGATCAAGATTCACGATCGATTGCTTCACAGGGATTCCCACCACGCGGGCAGGCAGACCCGAGCCGTCCACGGCTGCGAGCCCGTGGCCGCCGAGCTTCACACCCAGCTTGTTGGCCATCCCGGCTCGGGCGTTCGCCTCGTGCACGAAAAACGGCAGGCGTTGGGCCTTTGCCGCCAAATACGCCGGTGCGGAAACATAGCCACCAAAGCCAATCACCACGTCTGCTTCGACCTCGCGGAGGATCTTTCGGGTTTCCTTCAGCGCTGCGCGAAGACGCAGCGGCAAGGTAGCCAGATCCTTGTTGGGTTTCCGCGGCACAGGCACCGGCGGGATCATCCGCAGATCAAATCCGCGGGCCGGAACAATGGAAGATTCCAGGCCCCGTTCTGTCCCTAGGGCCGTGATGCGTGCGTTGGGGTACGCGGCACGAACCGCCTCAGCGACAGCCAGCGCGGGCTCGATGTGGCCTGCGGTGCCACCGCCGGCGACAACCACGCTGAAAGATGAATCGTGGGGCATGCTCGTCATGGATCAAGGCCTCCTGTGGGAACGAGATGTACGGCCGCTAGGCCTCTGTGGCAAATCTTGCCGTCGTATTCGATCGTAGCGCCGCGGCTGCTGATGCACCCCAGCGCGCTTCAGGGCCTGCTCGCGGCGCTCTTGTTCGCGCCGGACGTCCTGGCTGGCGTGCGCGTCCCGTCCGCGTTGCGTTACCGGCTGCCCATAGGTCCGGGTGGTGGAGCGCCTCTTTTCGCGGCGCTGTTCACCAATCTTGTACGGGCGTGGTTCGGGCAGCATCAGCAAGCGGTCGAACAGCGGGCGGCCTTCGTGCTGCATGGAGCTGATCGTCGCGGGCTCGTGGCGCGCGCAATTGGCCAGGAGGCCCAGGGTAATCAGGGTAATGATGGCCGAGGATCCACCCGCCGAGATCAGTGGCAACTGGATACCCGTGACGGGCAGGAAGCCCACCACATAGCCCATGTTGAAGAAGGCCTGGACCACAATACCGATGGTCAGCGTGGCCGCCATCATCTTCAGGAAGGGATCCCGCTGTGCGCGTGCGGTACGAATGCCGAACCAGCCCAGCAGAGCAAAGAGCAGAACCACGATGCCGGCGCCCACGAAGCCCAACTCTTCACCCACCACGGCGAAGATGAAGTCATTCTTAGCCTCGGGGAGGTAGAACCACTTGGAGCGCGACTGGCCCAAACCGGTTCCCAGCAGCCCACCATCGGACAGAGACAGAATGCCCTGGTAGGACTGGTAGGCATCTCCCTTCGTGGTGTGGTCCGAGAAGCTCAGCGTGAGCGCGTCAAGCCAGGTGGTGATGCGTGCCGAACGGAAACTCTGGGCGGTAATACCGATCGCGCCGACCACGCTCACAGCTCCGACGAGGACCCCCATCACGCGTGTGGGCATTCCGCTGAAGAACATCAGGGCGAACACCACGATGCCCACGGCGAACATCATACCCAGGTCTCGTTGGCCAACCACCAGAACCAGAACCACTCCCGCGGCCACCAAGAACCGTCCCAGGGCACCTCTTACGGTGGGATTTTGTCGCATTCTGTCCGCTACCTCGGCTGAACCCCACACTGCCAGGGCCAACTTTGCCACCTCGGAGGGCTGCACACCAATGGGGCCGAAGCGAATCCATGAATTGGATCCCACCTCATCGGCACCCACGCCGACAGATGGAATCAGAACCAGCACCAACAGGACGAGCGCGAAGGCCAAGAGCGCCCAGGCGTACTTTTTCACGGTCTGCGCTTCCATCCGCAGAGCACACCACATGCCCACCAGTCCCATCACCACCACGGACGCCTGCTTCAAAAACTCCTTCCACACGGAGTTCTGGCTGGCATAGGAATCCACCATGGATGCGGACAGCACCATCGTCAATCCGATAAACGTGAGGATTAACGTGATGGAGCAGATCACGATGTAGTTCAGCTGAGGGGTGGCCAGGAGTGCCTGCACCTTCGCCATGAGGCTCTGACTGGCAGAATCGTTCGACTCCACTCGTCCGCGCTGATCATTCCGATCACGCTGATCCAACCGACCGCGCCCGTCGTTTCGTCTGCGCGGATCACGTCGATCACGCGGTTCATAGCGAGTACTCATCAGCTCTCCCCTTCCTCCACTGAGCTCTGGGAGACGTACTCGGCGAAGAGATCACCGCGCTGGCTCATGCCGGTGTACATGTCCAAGGACGCGGCGGCCGGCGCCAGAATCACGCGGTCCCCAGGGGCCGCCAATCCGCGGGCAACACGCACCACTTCCTGCATCGCGACGAGCGGATCCGTAGAATCCACGGACACACACGTCACCTCCGGCACTTGCCGCGCCAGCTCCGCAACGATGTCCTTGCGGTCCACGCCCAGGACAACGGCAGCCTTCAGCGACGGGGCAATCGAGGTAATCAAGTCAGATACGCTGGCTCCCTTCAACTGGCCGCCAGCCACCCAAATCACATTCTCCTGTCCGCGCAGCGCAGCCTCCGCAGCATGAGGATTCGTGGCCTTCGAATTATCAATCCACGTCACCCCGTCACCCTCGAACACCACTTGCCCGCGGTGGGCCTGGACGGTGAACGTGCCCAACGCAGACGCAATAGCCTGTGCAGACACACCGACGCTGCGCGCCATCGCCGCGGCCGCCGCAGCATCCGCCACACCCGCAGGTCCCGGAGGGCTGATCCCCTCAGCCGGTGCCAGAACCGTGCTGCTCACCCCTTGCGGTGTGGTCAGCAGCTCAAGAATCTGTCCCTCGTGCACGCCCACACGTCGGACGAACTCCTCTCCGGACAGCTCGGACGGATCCTGCAGAGTGTAGGCCGCCGGTGCCGATTCGGAACGCGGCAGGCCGCGCACCACCGCGTCGTCCACGGCAATCACCGGATGCTCCGCACGCAAGACTGCAGCCTTGTCTGCCGCATAGTTCTCAAAGGAGCCGTGCCAGTCCAGGTGATCCTCCGCCAGATTCAGCACGCACCCCACCGTGGGCGTGAACGTGGGCGCCCAGTGCAACTGGAAACTGGAGACCTCCGCCACCAGCACCTCCGCGCGCATCTCCCCGCGCTGTTCCGCGGTCAAGGCCACCGCCGGCGACACACCGATATTGCCCACCGCCACCGCACCGCGACCATCTGCCACCAACATCGACGCCAGCATGGCCGTCGTGGTGGTCTTCCCATTCGTGCCCGTCACCGCCAACCACGTCCGCGGCCGCCCGAAAGCTCCTGCCTGGTCCGCGAGCCACGCAGCCTCAATATCCCCGATCACGGGGATTCCCGCCTGCTTCGCAGCCTGAAGTAGCGGCGAGTTCGGGGACCATCCGGGAGAGGTGATGACCAATTCTGGAGTGAGGCCGGCGTCGGTATTTTTCAGAAGATTCACGGCATCAGAAACAGACAACGTGGCCAGGTCAGAATGATCATCGGCAATGGCGATATTGCTATTCTCCGCAGCATTCTCCACCCCGGTGAGCGCGCACAGCATAGAGATCACCCCGCGACCAGCGACTCCCGCCCCGGCAATAAGAATGGGGCGAGAGCGCATGATCTGCACCGCCTGCGTGGGAGTCAGCGTATTGGGTGTACTCATCGTGTGGACCTTTCGATCAAGGTGGAGGAATTAAAAGTGGACAGAGGACAGCCACTCGCTATAGAACAGGGCAAAACCGGACATGGCGGCCAAACCAGCAACCAACCAGAAACGAATAACTACGGTGGTTTCCGCCCAGCCGCCATTTTCGAAGTGGTGGTGAAGTGGCGCCATGCGGAATACTCGCTTTCCGGTGGATTTAAAGGACACAACCTGAATCACCACAGAGGCGGCCTCGGCCACGAAAATCACACCGACGATAATCATCAGCAATTCCGTCTGGGAGGTAATGGACAATCCTGCCACTAAACCACCCAGGGCCAGGGATCCGGTATCACCCATGAAAATCTTCGCGGGAGCGGCATTCCACCACAAGAAGCCCAAACATGCGCCCAGGCCAGCCGACGCGAGGATGGCCAAATCGAGCGGATCGCGCACCGAATAGCATCCAGCCGTCGCACCATTGGAGCAGGAGTTCCGGAACTGCCAGAACGTGATCAGCACGTACGTTCCCATGACCATCGCGGTCACGCCACCGGCTAGGCCGTCCAAGCCATCGGTGAGGTTTACGCCATTGGACCAAGCGGAAATCACAATGTAGATGAAGATCAGGAACAAAATCGTTCCGATAACAGCTCCGCCTACCGCGATATCAAATACCTTGATGTCGCGCAGGAAAGACAAGTGCGTGGACCCAGGGGTAATGCCGCGCGCATTGGGGAACTGCAGAATCAGGAAACCAAACACAACGGCAATCACCAATTGGCAGACCAGTTTTGCCTTGGCATTCAGCCCCAGGTTTCGACCCATCACCAACTTGATATAGTCATCGGCAAAGCCCACGGCACCCAGCGCTAAAGTCAGCCCCAGAACCAGCCAGCCCGATACTCCGGGGCCCGAGCCCACGGACACGTAGCCATACGCCACGGCCATCAGATAGCCGATGGTGATACCCGCCAAAATGGCGATACCACCCATGGTGGGCGTGCCACGCTTCTTAAAGTGAGACTTCGGCCCTTCTTCACGAATCTCTTGACCGAGCCCCTCGGCGGAGAACTTCTTAATCAGAAAAGGTGTGAAGAACACGGTCACCAGGAACGCAATAGCTCCCGAGATAAAAATCTGCATCATTGTTCTTACACGTCCTTTTACTTATCTTTTCCAGGGTCCATAATGGTTTCGCCCATCAGCAAACCATCCGCGACTTCCCACAGGGCATCGGAGTAACTAGCCTTCACCAACACCACGTCGTCTTCCTGCACTTCGAGGTCCACATAGTTGATCGCCGCGTCAGTGCTTTCAACGGTCGTGGTCTTCACACCAGCGGCATCGGCGGCCTCGGCCAGAGCCAGTTGGTTGACTCCCGTGCCCACCACAACCAGGTTCTGGATTCCGAACTCGGCCACCGCACGGCCCAACGCTTCGTGCTCTTCCGTGGCTTCATCGCCCAGCTCACCCATCTGGCCCAGCACGGCCCAGCTATGGCCGTTGTCACGGTGGGACGTGGTGAATGCCAAGGCATGCAGCCCAGCGCGCATCGATTCCGGGTTGGCGTTGTAGGAGTCATTAATCACGGTCACGCGGTCGCGTGCGCGCGTCTTCACATCCATCCGACGCTCGCTCGTGGCCGTATGCCCGGACACCGCGCGCGCCACATCCTCGGCGGACAACCCGGCTTCCATGCCCACGGCAATCGCGGCCAGGGCGTTGGAGACCTGGTGTTCTCCGTGCACGGACAGCGTAATGTCCACAACCCCGTCCGGGTGGTGGAGGCTAAAGGACGGGCGAGTCATGTCATCCAGGACCACGTTCGCGGCGTAGTAGGTGGCGTCGGTACGTCCCTCGGCGGAAAACGTCACCACGCGAGCCGTGGTGCGCTCCTGCATGGCCAGCACCTTCGGATCATCCGCATTGAGGATCGCCACACCGGTTTCCGGCAGAGCTTCCACCAATTCGCCCTTGGCCTGCGCGATCGCCTCGCGCGAGCCGAACTCACCCAGGTGCGCGGTGCCCACATTCAGCACCACGCCGATATTGGGCGGGGTGACCTGCGTCAGATGCTTGATGTGCCCCACCCCGCGGGCGCTCATCTCCAGCACCAAAAAGCGCGTGGACTCCGTGGCCCGCAGCGCGGTGTAGGGCAAGCCGATCTCATTGTTGAAGCTGCCCGGAGGGGCCACAATGTCGCCGGCCAGCTCCAGAACCGACCCCAGAAAATCCTTCGTGGAGGTCTTGCCCGCAGAGCCGGTAACCGCCACCACGGACATGCCCTTGTCCTTCAAGTGGTCCGTGTTGTAGCGCGCCAGGGCGTCGATCGCAGCAATGACGGCGGCGCCGTGGCCTTCAGAGTCATATTCAAACGCCGAGGCGTTCGATGCCTCGTCACTCAGGGCGACGGGCTTGGCTACCAGCGCCGGAGCGTCCACAGCACGACCCACCAGCGCCAGAGCCGCTCCGGACTCCAGGGCTTTCGGCACAAAGTCGTGGCCGTCCACGCTGGCGCCCGGCAGCGCCATGAAGATGCTTCCCTGGGACACCTTGCGCGAATCGAATTCGACAGGCCCCTGAACGGGCTGCTGTAGATCCACGCCACCGATGGGTGACGCGCCGGTGATGTCGGCGATCTCGCCGATCGTGAGCTCAATCATTTCGCGTTGTGTCCCTTAATATCTTGTCGTTGTTCCAGCGCCGCGGTGAGTTCGGCCACGTCATTAAATTCATAAACGACGCCGGCGATCTCCTGACCAGTCTCATGCCCCTTACCGGCAATGACAACGGCATCACCCGGCTGAGCCCAGGCGACCGCCTCCCGTATGGCCTCCCTACGGTCGGCGATGTTCCGCACGGTCACCTCCCGGCCACTGGCGGCCACGGCATCGCGCGCGCCCTCCTCCACTGCGGCGCGAATCATCGCAGGATCCTCGTCGCGTGGGTTGTCATCGGTGACGAAGACAGCGTGGGCGATGCGCGCAGCTTCGTAGCCCATCTTTGGCCGCTTGTCGTGATCCCTATTGCCGCCGGCGCCGAGCACCACACCGATGCGTCCGTGTGACTGGGGTAGATAATCCGCCAAGGTGTTCACCACGGCAGCAACTGCACCGGGCTTGTGGGCGTAATCCACCATCGCCAGGAAGTCCTGACCGGCATCCACGGCCTGCATCCTGCCGGGAACCTGCACGGTCTTCAGCGCCTGTGCCGCGGTGGCGGGCGCCAGGCCCGCCGCCGTGGCACACGCAATAGCCAGCACGCTATTGGCAACATTGAAGTTCCCGGCCAGGCTGATGCTGTAGTCCAGGACCTCTCCCCCGACATCCACGCTCACGTCCTGGCGTCCCGTCAGGGCGACCGACACCGAACGCAGCGACCAGCTGTCACCACCGCTGTAGAAATCGGCGGCGGAGCGAGCTGCCTCGCCCTCAGCCGCAGTGGAAATCAGGGTCACATCACACCCAGCTTGGGCGGCGACCCCCGCCATCTGCTCCCCCCAGGAATCGTCCACACAGATCACGGCGCGGGGCGTCGTCCCATCTTGAACGCGGGTAAACAGCAACGTCTTCGCACGGAAGTATGCGTCCATTGTGGGATGGAAATCCAGGTGATCCTGGCTCAAGTTCGTAAAAGCGGCGACGTCGAAGCCGATGCCCTTCACGCGACCCAACTCCAGGGCGTGGGAGGACACCTCCATCACCACGTGGGTCACCCCCTCGTCGCGCATCCGGGCGAGCAGCGCCTGCATCGTCGGCGCCTCCGGGGTGGTGAGCTTCGTGGGCACGGGGTTGCCGTTGATCCGGGTACCCGTGGTGCCGATCAGGCCCACGTGGAACTCGGTCATCAGGGCGCGCTCGATCAAGTAACTGGTGGTGGTCTTACCCGAGGTGCCCGTGATGCCGATGATCGTCAGCTCACGGGATGGGTGATCGTAGATCTCCGCGGCCACATCCCCCATGCAACTGCGCACATCCTCGACAATCACGCGCGGTAGATCAGGGGCCTGCTCGTCCAGAATGGACTGCCCCGCGGCGTCCGTCACCACTGCGGCGGCAGAGCTGGACGCGGCATAGGTCGCGCCATGCACGCGCGTCCCCGGAACGGCGAAAAACAATCCACCAGGCTGAACATCGGACGAGCCGATGGCGGCGGAGGTCACCGTCACGTCGGCATGCTCTGGTGCCACGTGTCCGCCGGTGAGGCTCGCGATGTCCGCCAAGCTGGTTGGGGTTCCTTGAGGGATGGCCATGGGAACTCCTCCTTATACCTTCAGTGTTGGTCGATTGTCTTCTTGGTTGCCTGTGCTCATTATTCTAATCTGCCGCCCCTACTATGGTGTCTCCAGCAACAGCTGCGGGCCAGGATCTGCAGACAGTGGCACGTTGTAGTAGTTCAGCAGCCACGTTCCCAGCACATGGAACAGCGGGGCCGCGGATCCGCCGGCGCCGCCATCGGTTCCTCGCTGCGGATTATCCAGGGAAATACCGATCACGAATCGCGGATCATCGGCCGGGGCAATACCTGCGAAATTGATCCAATACTTAGACATCGAATACGCGCCCGTCTCAGGATCAATTTGCTGCGCCGTACCGGTCTTTCCGGAAACTTGGTAGCCCTCAATCTGAGCGGGAGCACCGCTACCCTGTTGTACGCCCGCCGGGTCGGACTGGGTGATGGCGCGGAACATATCCACCACGGTCTTGGCCGTCTTTTCGGACACCACCCGGGTCTTCTTCGACTCATCCACCGGCACGTCCGAACCGTCCGCGGAATTGATCTTCTCAATCAGGGTCGGCTCCACGCGCACACCACCATTGGCCATGGCCTGGTAAATGGAGGTCATCTGCACCAGGTTCATGGACATGCCCTGGCCGATCGGCAGGTTGGCGAAGGTTCCGCCGGACCATTGGGACAGCTCCGGCATATAGCCTGAGGTCTCATAAGGAAGACCCAGATCCACGGCCTGTCCGATGCCGAATTTCCGGAAGTAGTCGTACATCTTGTCCTCACCCACGCGATCGGCCAGCATCAACGTACCCACATTGGAGGACTTACCGAACACACCCGTGGTGGTGAAGCCGGTGGTGCCGTGCTCCCACGCGTCTTTGACCGTCACGCCGGCCATGTCGATGGAGCCCGGAACCTGCAGCACCTCATCCGGGGTGGTCTTGCCCTCTTCCAAGGAGGCGGCGGCTGTCATGATCTTCGCCACCGAGCCCGGCTCGAAAGAATCCGCGGTGGTGCGGTCGCCAAAGACCTTGCCCTTGTCCAGCTGCTTTTTGATGTCACCGTTCGGGTCGACGGAGTCCGAGGACCCCATGGCGATAATCTCGCCGGTCTTCACATCCATCACCACTGCGGAGGCGGACTTGGCGCCCGACTTCTCCCGCGCGGTTTGCAGCTGCTGCTGCACATAGGTCTGGACGTTCATGTCCAACGTCAGTTGGTACTGGTCCCCATCCACGGCGGGCTGCTGATCGCGGGTGGATCCAGGAATCAAGTATCCATCACCGGCAACATCCACGGTGCGGGAGCCGTTAATACCCTGCAGTCGGGAATCCTGCGACAATTCCAAACCAAATTGGCCCTGATTATCCGTAGAAATCTTGCCAATCACGTTCGCCCCCACCGCACCATTGGGGTACTGGCGCAAATCCTGACGCTCGGAGGTAATCTCCGGGAACTCTTCCGCGACCTTTTGAGCCACATCCGGATCGACGTTACGCACCAGAACCTCGTAGGTGTTGTCGGAGGTCAGCTTCTTCAGCAAGTCCTCTTCCTTGATGTCGTCACCTTCGTCGTGAATCATCTTCGGCAGAGTCTTGGCGATATCTTTGATGCGCTGCTGCGGCTCTGGAACGTCATCCGGGTACAGCCGGTGGCGTTCCGCGATGTACTCCTCCAGCCGCGTGGGGTTCACCGACAGGGAGCGCGCCTCCATCGTGTAGGCCATGACCTGACCATTGCGGTCGATGATCTTCCCGCGGTGCGCAGGGTCAGTGATGATGGCAGTGCGCTGGGATTGCGCCTGGATCGACAGTTGAGGCCCCTGGATCAGCTGCACCCACATGAGGCGCAGGATCATCGCGACGAGCAGAATCAGGATCACACCGATGACGAACTGAACGCGTTGGTTGAAGCGGGCTCCGGACGTGTCCAGAATATTCCACGAGTTGCCTTCAACGGCGCGGGGATGCGTCCTTCGGCGATCGCCTGACTCAGAGCTCAACGCTTCCAGCCTCCTTTTTCACGTTCGTATTGTCCCCTGTTTTAACGCAGGACGCCGGGTCATTTGCACCCGGCGTGTCCTATTTCTGCTCGTGGTGGCCTTTACGCTGGTGGCGCGGCGGGAGCAGGTGGGGCTGGGTGACCCGCAGCTGGGGCGGGTGCGGCAGGAGCTGGAGCCGGTGCAGGTGGTGCAGGGTTGGCTGCCTCTGGGCCGCGCGGTGCCGTGCGGTTGTCGTAGGGCAGTCCGCCCGTGTTGGAGGCGATGTGAGCGCCCACGCCGGCAACCACAGCTTCCTGCGGAGCCAGTCCCTCCACGTTCGCCGTCTTATCGGGGTTGGAGGTGGCGCCGCGAGGACGTGCGTCGCTGTTGACGTCCGTAATCTCCTTATCCTTTCCGACGCCGGGCTCGCGGACCGTCGCAGCCTCTGCACCCTGGGCGTCGATCACACCGGCTTGGTCGGGTGCGACCATTCCCAGCTTCGCTGCTTCCTTCGCGATCGTGGCGCCGGACTTGGCCACTTCTGCGTCACGCTCCAGGCTTTCAATTTCGTTGGCCAGTGTGGTCGAGTGCTTCTGAGCGGCGGACAATTGGAAGGACTGGGCAGTCGCCAGACCGGAGATCCACATCACCACACCGATGCCAAGCACGAACGCCAGCACAGGAAGCGCCACAAGCTTCACCAGACGCGAGTTGTCCTTCACCGCCGTGACACGCCGGCCACGGACGGATACCTGCTGGCGGGAGCCCAGACGGCTAGAGCGAGTGCGCGTGGGGCGCCTCAGCGCTTCGGCGTTCCTCGAGGTGCCGGTGCGCCTAGGGGAATCGATACGAGTGTCCGCATGCGTTGTGTGAGTCCGTACGCTCCGGGCAGTAGGACGGTCGTAGGCGGCGCGGTCAACAGAGCGGCGCAGCGGTCGGCCGGTGGTCTCTGCAGCGCCCCTGCGGGTTGCTTCTGGGGTCACAGTTGCTGCCATAGTGTAGTCCTCACGGTGTGTTGTTGTAGTGGTTTACGTGTGTGCGTTGCTGTCGTCGATGGGAAATGTTGTGTGCCCTCCGTCGCTGATGCGCCTCACGGCGCGCACGCGTACCGGGGCGGCACGAGAGTTCCGGACGATTTCCTCCTCGGAGGCTTTTTCGGCCCCTCGGGTGAGGAACTCGAACGGCGCCTCAGTTCCTGGAAGCTCCATGGGAAGGCCTGCAGGAGATCGCGAGGTAGTGAGATCCTTGAGTCCCTTTTTGACCAGCTTGTCCTCGAGCGATTGGTAACTCATGAACACGCCCACGCCGCCGGTGTGCAACCACCCGGTGGCGTTGGGGATGGCGTGTTCGATGGCTTCCAGCTCCGCGTTCACTTCGATGCGCAGCGCCTGAAATGTGCGCTTGGCGGGGTGTCCCCCGCTGCGTCGGGATGCGGCGGGAATGGTGGCATAGAGCAGCTCGACGAGCCGGCCCGAATGGGTGAAGGGTTCCTTCTCCCGTTCGCGCAGGACCGCAGAGGCGATCTTCCCGGCGAACCTCTCATCACCGTAGGTTTTGAGGATGCGAGCCAGATCGCCATGGGAGTAGGTGTTCAGAATCTCCGCTGCGGTCAGGCTGATCTGCGGGTCCATGCGCATGTCCAGAGGGGAATCCACGCTGTAGGAAAACCCACGGGGAGCCTGGTCCAACTGCATGGAGGACACTCCGAGGTCGTAGAGGAAGCCGGAGACTCCGGTGTGTAGTACCTGCTCACTCAGTTGCCCCGCGTCCACGAGCCCATGCAACGCTTCGCTGACGTTGTCGAAGCGTGTGTGGTAGCTGCAGAACCTGTCGCCAAAAGGCTCGAGGCGTTCCCTCGCTTCCGCCAGGGCGTGTGGATCTCGGTCCAAGCCCACCACGATCGCGTCAGGAAACGCTGTCAGGAATGCTTCAGAGTGACCGCCGGATCCGAGGGTGCCGTCGATAATGACGGGGGATTCTGGAGCAGACGCTGCGCGCACACCGTGGCCCACCAGCTCGACCATGCGATCGCGCATCACGGGAACATGCCCGTGGTGCGGGTCTTGGCGCTGTGGGGCCATGGCGTTGCCCTCCTTTCTGCACTGGTCTCCGATGGGCGGGATGAGCGGAGGCGGTGTACTACGAGTGAGTTACTTTTCTGTAAGCGAGAGTGCTCAGAGTGTGGACAGGGCCTCACCAGCCTGGGTGTGGGCTTGATATTGGGGAAGAAAACCAAGCGTCACGTCGTCCATGCGGGTGAGGGCCTGAGCACACTCTTCGAGCTGCATTTAGAGGAACTCGGCAAAGGATTCGTCATCTCCTGCGGAGAAATCCTCTTCATGGGCCTCGCTGTACTCAGCCCAGGCGTTGCTATCCCAGATTTCAACGAAGTCCACGTTGCCGATGACCACGCAGTCCTTTTCCAACCCGGCGTAAGCCCGATGAGGAATGGAGACTGAGATCCTCCCCTGAGAGTCCAAGGTCTGCTCATCGGCACTCGCCGCCAAGTTGCGCACGAAGGCTCGAGCACGCGGATTGGTGCGGGAGGCCGCCGAGGCCTTTTTCGCACGGCGGAGGAATTGCTCCCTGGGGTACACAGCCAGTGAACGGTCTTGCCCCTTCACCACCATGAGCCCGTCGGAGAGTTCTTCGCGGAACTTCGCCGGAAGCGTCAGCCTGCCTTTGTCATCCAACTTGGGCGTGAAAGTACCGAAGAACACGTGGGGTTCTCCCTTCCTCGCCCGGGTGACGATAAGCACACCAACAACTAATGCATCTCGCTCTATGAAGTTTTCACTGCGTTGCCACCATCCGCAGCAACGTGCCCCACTTTACCCCACCTAGTCCACCTAAAGCCACCATGTAGCGGCGTTTCTCGAGGTTTTTCCAGAAGGGCTCGCAAGCTAAAAATGTTCATGAGCTGCCTCAAGAGTACATGATTGAATTCGTGGGGGAAAGTGGGGGATTTTTCCTAGCTTGTGGGGCTGGCGCCACACCTAGGTCACGTCTACTGCCTCCGGCGACACGGCGAGCCCACATTCACCCGGCGCGGCACACAGTGACACCCCGTACGGAACGCAACAGCGCGCAGCAAAAAACCTCCCGGTAAAGACCGGGAGGTTTCTGTGGGTACCGTTCTAGAGTTCGGCGTTACTTGTCGAAGCGGCGGCGGAAGCTATCTTCCATCTTGTCTCCGAAGCCACCTTTCTTGCCCGAGGCAGAGAGGTTCAACTTTGCTTGTGGTGCGGAGGCCTTTTTCTTGGAAGAGGTCGATGAGCGTCCGAATGCCAGCAGTCCTCCTGCGAACATGATCAGGAAGCCAAGAATGCTAATAGAGACGAACCAGAGGGAGTTCTGCGCCAAGGCAATGCCGCCGATCAGGCCGAGCAGCCCCAGCATCATGAGGGCGATGGATTGAATACTGAAGTTAAAGCTGGACTCGTTGTGAGCTTTGGTTGCCTGTCGAGCAAGCCGTGGATCTTCAGCAATGAGCGCTTTCTCGATCTCCGCGAGCATGCGCTGTTCTTGCTCAGAAAGAGCCATCGCCTACCTCCTTTGATATCGTTTCGCCTACCGCAGTGCCGCACGTGGCCTATGAGTACAGATGTTGGACAACAGTGCCGAACATGTGCACCGTCGGTGTGTATGGCAGCAGCCTCTGCATTATCTAACGGTAAGGCCACTTATTTTGTTCCCCGCTGCGGGGGTAACTGCGCAGGAACCGCACTAACGCCCAGCCTACAGCACCGCGCACTTATGCGACGTTCGGCAAGTACTTCACGTTCCCCCTGGCCACATCCACAAACGCGCACACCCGAACATAGATGGAGTGGGCCAGCTCTGGGGATAAATCTTTCTCTAGCCCCATATCCGCGCGCGACGATAAGCGGGCCAGCGTGCGAAACTCCTCCACCCACGGCTGCATCTCTGGATCCAGCTTGGCCAACTTATCCCATGCGCTCCCCTGAGGGATTCGTTGCCGATCCTGTGCCGCCCACTGAATCAAAGCACCGGCGGCGCGCAGCGCTGCGCGATAGGAGTACACCACTGACTGATCGAAACGCAGCTCCGCACGCGCCAACTCCAGCTGACGTTCTGCATCCTCCACAAACGCTCGAGCTGATGCCACACGCGCCCGCGCACTCATCCGAGTAGCCATTGTGATCACTCCTTACCTTTCGCTGTAAACCATGCGGTCTAAGCTTTCTCGCAATCCGCTCCGATCGGTCTGACTGGATGTTCTGCCGTTCAAAAGCGTTACCCATACGCTAGAGCTCAACCCCTACACAACCTCCCCATTGATTCCACATAAATAGAACACCAGTTCCATAGTTTATTTTTCAACAATCTCTGGTGGCACGTCGCAGAGATTTGGCACTATAGACAACTATGACCCCACCTGATCTGGATGCCTCCGTCACCGTCTCCATCGTCACGGCTGACGCACGCCACTTCATCCATCGCATTGATGAATTGATCGACATCCATCTCCAGGCCATGCGCTACCCCTCCAGCGCACACCTGTCTCGCAGAAACCTGTGGATCGCCAATGCCCACCGCGAAGACTTCACCTGCAGCATGGCGCTCATCCACCACAGCGCGTCCGCACCCGACATCACCGATCCGCGGCAACGCGTCGCCGGAGTGGCCTACTGTTTTAAGGGAACTCCCGATTCGTGGTGGTACCAGCAGGTCGCACGTGGTTTATCAGCCCACAGCCACTCCCCCGAAGCCGTAGCGAAGGAGCTCAGCGACTACGCCGAGCTGTCAGAAATCCACGTGCGCCCCACCGCACAACACCGAGGTATCGGCGAAGCTCTCCTCCACGACGTCCTGACCCGAACTCCCCAGGACACTGTCATGCTCTCCACCCCGGAAGTCCCCCAGGAAGATAACGCCGCCTGGAAGCTCTACCGCAAACTAGGCTTCCAGGACGTCCTCAGGGATTTCTATTTCCCTTCGGACCCTCGCCCATTCGGCATTCTTCGGCGCTACCGCACCGCGTCGTGACCGAGATCCGGCCCCCACGCCGGTGCCATGCCCAGGTTGTGCAGCACGTCCTGGGTGGCGTGAACATTATTCATCGTCATGAAGTGGAGGTCCGGCGCACCTTCACTGATCAAACGTTCGGCCATCGCCGTAGTGATCTCGATACCTACCTCGCGCACCGCCGCAGCATTGCCCACTTCATCGCCAGCCGCAGCCTTCATGAGCCTCTCCTCCAGCGGCTTCGGCAGCGAGCACCCGGCAAGCTCCATTTGCCGGCGCACGCCGCGAATCGACGTGATTGGCATGAGCCCCGGGATGATCGGTTTGGCTCCAAACTCCGGATCTGCCGCAGCCAGGCGATCCCTCAGGCGCAGGTAGTCATCAACATCAAAGAACATCTGGGTGATGGAAAACTCCGCTCCCGCGCGCAGCTTCTCCAGCGTGTATTTCGTGTCATGCTCCAAATCAATCGCACGGTAGTGCCCCTGGGGGAAGCTGGCGATGCCGATGTCGAAATGCTGCGTAGCCTCAGTCTGTTTCACCAGCTCGATGAGCTCGACGGCGTGAGTGAATCCACCTTCCGTCGGAATCCACTCAGCATTCGGATCCCCCGGCGGGTCACCACGCAATGCCAGCAGATTCGACAGGCCTTCCTTGGCGAACGTTTCAATTAGCTCCACGAGCTCGTCACGGCGGTGCCCCACCAACGTCATATGCATGAGGGTCGTCAGTGGCTTGGCCGCCAGCTGGGATGCCACGCGCAGGGTGCGCTCCTGGGTAGATCCTCCAGCTCCGTAGGTGATGGAACAAAAGCTCACACCCAAATCGTGGAAGGCTTCCGCGCAATTCCACAAACGCTCTTCCGCCGCGTCATCTCGGGGCGGCATGAACTCCACGGAAAAGGGAATACGGCCCGGCACCTGGGACGATATGGCTTGAGAGACTGCTACTTGTCTACTTACTGGAGGCATACCCACAGATCTTAGCTGAACAGAGCTGTCTAGTGGCGTTAGGCTGGCACCACACCATGTCGTGAGGGGTTCTACAGTTGTCACCCAAGACCACTAGAATCACTAAGCATGAGCACTCTTGGAGAGAACTGGACACTTCAATCACCACTGCAGGACGTTCCGCAGGCAGTGAATACGCGCCTCCATCAGTACTTTGTCGATTCTCACGAAGAGTTTTCCTACATCAACCCCCTGGTCTCCCAGGCCATCACTGTACTCAGCGATTTCGTCACCTCTGGGGGTAAGCGCGTCCGCCCCACCTTCGCTTGGGCGGGCGTCAAAGCGGGTCTAGAAGCCGGCGGTCACACCCCGTCCGCCTCTCCAGGAGCCCCATCCACCGCAGACAACACGCTCACCGCAGACAGTGCTTTGACCGCAATTTCCTCTCTGGAGTTCATCCAGGCCTGCGCCCTGATTCACGATGACATCATCGATAAATCTGATACCCGGCGCGGCCACCCCACCGCCCACCGCACTTTCGAGCGTCAGCATTCCAGCGACGGCTGGCTGGGCGACTCTGCACATTACGGCATCAGCCAAGCCATCCTTATCGGCGATCTGGCCCTGGCCTGGGCTGATGACATGTTCACGACCTCCGGCATCGGCGCAGAGGCCCTGCGCCGTTCCCTCGGCCCATGGCGTGCCATGCGCACCGAGGTGATCTCGGGCCAAATGCTCGACATCGCGCTCGAGGCCAACGGCAGCGAGTTCGTGGAGGATTCCATGGACGTCATCACGTATAAGACCGCGTCCTATACCGTGGCGCGTCCACTGCACATCGGGGCGTCGATCGCCGGCGCCCCGGACGAGCTCATCACCCGGCTCCGCCGGATCGGCCACGACATCGGCGTGGCCTTCCAGCTCCGCGATGACCAGCTGGGTGTGTTCGGGGACCCCGATGTCACCGGCAAGCCCTCCGGCGACGACCTACGCTCCGGCAAGCGCACCACCCTCATCAACTTCGCGCTCGAGCAGGCAACGCCAGAGCAAGAACGCACCTTGCGCGCTCACCTCGGAACGATTCCTGCGGGCGACGCCGGCGAGGACAGCGTCAATGCCCTGCGCCAGATCATCCATGACACGGGCGCTGCCTCCCGAGTGGAAAGCCTCATCGACCAGCATTCCTCCCGAGCCATCGAGCTGATCAACACCGCCAGCCTGTCCGATGAGCTCACCCAGGAACTGTCGCGTTTTGCCCGAACACTCACCCATCGAACGTTCTAAACCTACTAGCTCTGCTAGCCCTTCACCCCCTTCTAGCCGTGAAGCACTGACACACCAAGGACCGCGCCCGCCATGCCTAAGTCTTCCCCTGTTTCCGATCGCCGGCACCTGAAGCTCCCTCGCCCGTTGATCCCGATGACCCGCGCAACCACCCGTAAACGTATTAACGACGCCAACAGTGTGCTCATCATCGGCGCCGGCCTTTCGGGACTTTCCGCTGGTCTCAGGCTTCGGGCCGCGGGAAAGGACGTCACCATCGTGGAGGCAGCTTCCGGTGTGGGAGGTCGATGCCGAACCGAACACCTCACTTCCGCCCATGGAGACTTCTTTGCTGATACCGGCGCGACCGTTCTCACCATGCCTCAGCTGGCGGAATCGGCCATCGCGTCCGCCGGTATCAACCCTCGCGACCTGGTGCTGGATAACGGCACCCGATGGGGGCACACTCGTCTGGCCCCCGCGTACCGGGGAGAGTTCGCCTCCGGCCGCCACATCACCCTCTTTTCCGACCCGGACAGCATGCACAAGGAACTACGGCGCTTCGCCACCGACAAGTTCCAGTGCCGTGAGACTGCCCCGGACGTCACACGTCTGATCGACGGCTATGACACGCACCGCGCCTGGGCTGAGTCCATGTTCACCCTGGCCTACGAGCATTTTCTCGCCTCGGACTTCGATAGCCTCCTGGATGTGGTCGCCACGCCGGCGTCTGCCTCCTCGATGCTGCGGCTGCTCTCCGCTGGTGCGTTCGGCCGGCTGGGCCACGCGTGCGCGCAGCAGCTCCAGGATCCCGAGCTGGAACGCATGTTTACCTTCCAGGCTCTCTATGTGGGCACCGCCCCCAGCAAGGCCTTGGCCGTGTACTCCGTCATCTCGCACATGGACACGTCCATGGGCGTGTATTACCCGTCCTTCTCCATTGGAGATACCGCCGAGTTCCTCGCCAAGGCGTTCACCACGGCTGGGGGAACGTTGCGTCTCAACTCTCCTGTCGCACGGCTTCACACAGATAGTGTGAGCGTAACGAACGTGGAGTTGGCGTCGGGGGAAAAAATTGCAACGGACGCCGTGATTTCCACGGTCGATCTCCCCATCACGGCGGGGTGGCTGGGGCGCCAGGATGCGCTGAAGAAGATCACGTACTCGCCGTCGGCGGTGGTTATTCAGGCGACGATCCCCACGGAGGTCAGCGAGCAGTGGGCGTCCCAGCAGCACCACACGATCAGTTTCGGTGAGCAGTGGGATCAGACATTTGAGGAGCTGACCGCGAAGAATGGGGCGGGAAAGATCATGTCCGATCCCTCCTTGCTGATCACGCGTCCGGCCTGCACGGTGCCTGAGCGCGTGGAGACGAACAACGGTGTGCGCTATGAGCCGATCAGCATTCTGGCGCCGGCGCCCAATCTGCAGTCCGCCTCCATCGACTGGGATGTGCTGCAGCAGCACTATGTGCGCGAGATTCTGGACGTGCTGGAGCAGCGCGGCTACCACGGCATTGCAGACAACATCGCCATCGCCCGCGTGGACACCCCCACCAGCTACGCCCGGGAGCACCAGTACGGTGCGGGCACGCCGTTTGCCGCGGCGCATACCCTGCTCCAAACTGGCCCGTTTAGGTCCAAGAACTACCCCGCGTTTGGCTACAACAACCTGGTGGTCGCCGGGTCCAGCACCACCCCGGGCGTGGGCGTGCCGACCGCGATTATCTCGGGCGCGCTGGCAGCACGCCGCATCACAGGAGGTGGAGTGCGATGAGCACAAGCACGTCCACAAGCACATCCTTCACCCGTGCGCTGCTGGACCACTGGGCGCACAGATTCCGTGCGATCAGTTACGACTCAGCCATCACCATCGGGCTGGTCGGCAGCATCATCATCGCGCTGTGCTCGCATGCGGTCGGCGCCCCGCGCATCCGCGGTGGCATCATGCACCTGCTGGGGCTCACGTCCTTCACCAGCGGCCACATGCAGGGCATTTTAACGGTGGTGTTCTGGATCGCCATCGCCCTACTGATCGTCAGCTGGATCAGCGTGGGCGGCCACATGTGGCGCGACGGTGCTCCCCTTCGACGCCGCGCGGTGGCCAGCTGGGTGATCCCGTTCCTCTTCGCCGGCCCCATGATGTCCCGCGATGTGTACTCCTACCTGATGCAGGGGACGCTGGCCCGCGATGGGATCGACGCCTACACGCACGGCGCAGCCGCCAACCCCGGCCCGATGCTGTTCGAGGTCAGCGCGGACTGGCGCAATACCACCACGCCGTACGGGCCCCTGCACCTGTGGATTGGTGAGCTCATCACCCGTGTGACGGGCGATAACATCACCGCGGGAGTCCTGGCGTTCAAGCTGCTGTCCCTGGCCAGCGTGGCGGTGATGGTGTGGGCGGTGGCTCGGCTGGCTGAGCACATGGGCGCCCGCGCTGACCTTGCAGTGTGGATTGGTGTGCTCAATCCGCTGTGCCTGATCCATCTTCTGGGCGGCATGCACAACGAAAATCTGATGATGGCGCTGGTACTCACCGGCTACGTGGTGGCGCTGACCTGGAAACCCGTGCCGGGGCTGGTGGCCGGTGCCGCGCTGATTGCAGTGGGAACGGCGCTGAAAGCGACCGCAATCATCGCCCTGCCGTTCCTGGTGTGGATCACGGTCGCGCGCATTGCCGGGTCCCTCCCCGCGCCCGGCGCGCTACGTCAGCGTGCAGTGGTGGATACGGGCCGACGCCTACTCACCCTTGTATGGACTGGCGTGCTCGCCGTGGTGGTCACCGTTGCCGTGATGGCTGCCATCACGGCGGCCTCCGGTCAATCCTGGGGCTGGGTCACGCAGGTCACGGGCAATACCAAGGTCATTAACCCGTTGGCGCTTCCAAGCTTCCTCGCGTCCACTGCGCAGGTACTCTTGTCTCCGTTTGAGACGGGGCTGACGTTCAACGTGATCGTGGATGCGTTGCGCCCCATCTCCACCGCCATCATGCTGGTGGGACTGGTGGTCGTGTGGTGGTTGTTCCGCCACGATCCCCTGCGGGCGATTCAGGGTGTCACGCTGGCCTACATGGTCACGTGCGTGTTCAACACCGTGACCTTGCCGTGGTACTACGCCGCGGCCCTGGCCTTCGTGGGCCTGTGGGTGCGTGAGGCACGGGGCCTGTACGTGGTTGCCGTGTTCGTGATGTGGCTGAGCATGATGTTCGACGGCGGCGGCAACAACCGCCTGTACACACTGTGGTGGGTGCTGCTCATGCTCGTGGTGATGGGGTGGCTGGCCGCTGCGGCGTTTGTTACAAAGCCATGGCCTGAGCGCGGCGCATCACTTCGCGGGCAAGGTGGCCGTGCAGGGCGTCCACTGGGCGACCGGGAAGCGAGTCGTCGTCGGTAAAGAGGTAATCCAGGATTTCCTGATTGTTGTACCCACCATCGGAGAGCAAGGCGATGGCGCCGGGTACGAACTTGTTGACCTCACCAGATTCGTTGAAAAAGGCTTCAGGAATGTAGCGGACATCCTGGATACGCACGGCAATCAGTTGCTTGTTGCGCAGCATGTCGAACAGGCGGGTGACGACAATGCCGGCCTTCTCCGCGGCGTCCGGCAACGCCAGCAGACGCGTGCCTTCGGGGATGCCGCCCACGGCCGCGGTGGAGACCACCACGTTCGAGCCTTCGACCGGTGCGACGGACGCCCGAGGAGCCTCAGCTGCCGAGCTAGCGGTTGGGTTTGAGTCAGTTTCATTGTTCACGGCTGTCACATTAGTGCATGTATCCTTGATATTCATCACCCCTGTCCCCAGGAATGTCCCCAGGAAGCGCACAAAGCGAGAAAGGATCGGCGACTCACCTCGTGTCTACCCTGTACCCCGGCGATCTCTTGGACGGCCGTTACCGTATTGCCACTGCTATCGCACAAGGCGGCATGTCCACCGTGTATGCGGCTATCGATACACGCCTAGACCGCGAGGTTGCCGTCAAGGTCATGGACAGTGCGCTGGCTCATGACACCACCTTCCGGACCCGCTTCGAACGCGAAGCACGCGCCGTGGCGCGCTTGTCCCACCCGTCCTTGGTGAATGTGTTCGACCAAGGCGTGGACACCACGCTCATCGAGGAGCGTCGCGGAGCGCATTCCGCGGAGAACTCTGATGACTCTGCGGAGGAATTGGTGTTCCTGGTCATGGAGCTGGTCCAAGGCGGATCGCTGCGCGAGCTGCTCCGGGAGCGCGGCCCCATGCCACCGCACGCGGTAGTGGCTGTGATGAAACCGGTCCTCACGGCACTCGCGGTGGCCCATTCCACGGGAATGATCCACCGCGACCTCAAGCCGGACAACGTCCTCATCGGCGAGGATCACGATGTGAAGCTCGCCGACTTCGGCCTAGTCCGCGCCATTGGCACATCCACGGACACGTCCCACGGGCAGGTCATCGGAACGGCCGCGTACCTCTCCCCTGAGCAGGTACAGGGCAAGCACCTCACGCAGGCATCCGATGTCTATTCGGCCGGCGTGTTGATGTTCGAGCTCATGACGGGCACAACCCCCTTTAATGGCACCAACCCTATTGATACCGCCACGGCACGTCTCCACAACGACGTCCCGCTGCCCTCCACCCTGGCAGAAGGCATTCCGCAGGAATTCGACGACATTGTTGCCACGGCCTGCCACCAGGATCCAGAGCAGCGCTATGTGGATGGCCAGGAGTTCTTAGAGGATCTCCTGGAGGTTGCAGAAGAACTGGAGATCCCACCGTTTAAGGTTCCCGTGCCGCGGCATTCCAGGGTGGCCGAAGCGCTCTCCCGCGCAGACTTCGGTGAACGCAAGTCCTGGGATGACGCGTCCATGGCCACACGCACGTTGACCATCCCCTCCGAGGATCAAGAGCCGGACTCAGACGACGCCCAGGATCCGCCCGCCGGAGACCCCTACGAACGCTACGAAACGCGCCAATGGGTCGCACCCACGCCTCAGCAGGACACAGCCGCGGCTCCCGCGGCCTCCCCTGCCCCACTGGCGCAGCCGCACCAGCCCGTGCCCGCGCAGGCCCCGGTGCCTCCGTCTCCACGGCCTGCCAATGCACCCGCCTCGCGCCCGCTCACGAATCGCTCGACCGCCCGCACGGTCGTGTGGCTGCTCGTGGTCATCGCGCTGGTGGTCAGCATGGCCCTCGGCGCCTGGTGGCTCACCAGCGGACGCTACGGCGAAGTGCCCTCCGTGTTGGGGATGGACCGGGTGGCCGCCACCTCTTCCCTGGAGCAAGAGGGCTTCCACACCACCGTCACCGAACAGTATTCGGATGATGTCCCCCTCGGCGCCGTCATCAAAACCGAGCCGCCGTTTGGCCATCGCGTCCTTCAGGGCAGCGATGTGGTGATGCTGGTGTCTCTCGGCCAGCCCATTGTGCCGGAGCTGAACGAAGAAGAGACTGCGGCGTCGTATATCTCACGGCTCAACCGGCTCACCCTCAACGGGGCCACGGGCGACGATGAATACTCGGATTCGGTCCCGTCGGGCAGCATCGTCCGCGTGGAACCCTCCCCCGGTACGGCTGTGAAAACTCAGTCCTCCGTGACGGTGCATGTCAGCAAGGGTCCGCAGCCCATCGAGGTTCCTGATGTGGCAGGCGAATCGGAATCCTCCGCATCCGCCGCGATCCAGGACGCCGGACTAAAGGTGGACAAGGTGAAGGAAGAAGAAGGTGGCTCGGTGGAACCCGGTCACGTGATCCGCACCGACCCACCAGCAGGAACCCGGCTGAGCAAGGGTGACAAGGTCACCGTCTACGTATCCGGCGAAGCCACCGTCCCCTTCGTGCTGGGCATGACCGGTGAGTACGCCAAGAAGAAGCTCAAGGAACAGGGCTTCAAGGTAGACATCGACGGCAAGAAGAGTGGCATTGTCTACTCGCAGTCCCCTGGTCCGATGTCGAAGACGTCCAAGGGGGCTACGGTCACGATCAAGACGCTGTAGCCAGCGGCCGGCTTCCGCTCGCCGGTCAACTATCGCTAGCCGCGCAGCATCTCCGCCACGAGGAACGCCAGCTCCAGCGACTGCTGGGTGTTGAGTCGAGGATCCACCGTGGTGGCGTAGCGGGACGCAAGGTCGGAATCGGTGATGGACTGGCCGCCGCCCACAACCTCGGTCACGTCCTCGCCGGTCAACTCCACGTGGATTCCACCAGGGTGGGAACCGATGGCGCGGTGAACCTCGAAGAATCCCTGAACCTCGTCGATGATCTTGTCGAAGTCGCGGGTCTTGTAACCGGAGTTCGCGGTGTAGGTGTTGCCGTGCATCGGGTCGCACTGCCAGATCACCTTGTGGCCGGTTGCCTCCACAGCCTCCACGATCGCGGGAAGCACGCTGCGGATCTTGTCGTGACCCATGCGGGTAATGAGGGTCAGTCGACCAGGATCGTTGTTCGGATCCAGCTTGTGCACGTATGCCACGGCCTCTTCCGGCGTGGTGGTTGGGCCAATCTTCACACCCACCGGGTTACCGATGAGGGAGGCAAACTGGATGTGTGCGTCTTCTAATCCACGGGTGCGCTCACCGATCCACACCTGGTGTGCGGACAAGTTGTACAGCGCGTCTTCGCCGTGCTCGTCGTGGCCGAGGCGCAGCATGGAGCGCTCGTAATCCAGCACCAACGCTTCGTGGGAGGCGAAGATCTCCGCCGTGCGCAGGATGGAGTCAGACACACCACAGGCGGTCATGAACTCCAGTCCGCGGTCGATCTCCTGGGCCAGCGCCTCGTAGCGTGCTCCAGCTGGGGATTCCGCCACGAACTCGCGGTTCCACTCGTGCAGCTTGTACAGGTCAGCGGTACCGGAGGTGGTCAGCGCGCGCACCAGGTTCATGGCCGCCGACGCATTCGCGTAGGCGCGAACCATACGCGATGGGTCGTGCTTGCGGGCTTCCTCGGTGGCTTCCACGCCGTTGACCAGGTCACCGCGGTAGCTCAGCAGCCCGGAAGAATCGCGGTCCGCGGAGCGAGGCTTTGCGTACTGTCCCGCGATGCGTCCCATCTTCACCACGGGGGTGGAGGCGCCGTAGGTCAGCACCACAGCCATTTGCAGGAGGGTCTTCACGTTGCCGCGGATGTGCGGCTCCGTGTTCGCTTCGAAGGTTTCGGCGCAATCGCCGCCCTGCAGGAGGAATGCCTTACCCAGTGCGACCTCGGCAAGCTGTTCCTTCAGGCGGCGGATTTCTGGTGCTACAACGATCGGCGGTACCGATTCCAGGATGCGGCGCACGCGCGATGCGTGGTCCTTATCCCAGCTGGGCTGCTGGAGGGCTTGACGAGACAAAGCGTCTGTCAGGCGCTCCGCAATAGAGTCCGGCAACGGTGGCAGATCAGGGAGTTCTTCTAGGGGTGCGTCAATAGTCCAAGCCATATGCCAAGCATACGGGACTGCCCCTACATATGCCGCGATAAGGTTGACGTAATCTCGCCGTCCATCGCCGCCGTCGCCCTCGTTGCGTTCTTATCCTTTTTTACGACGCCAGCTTTCCATACACGCACGATATTTCACCACGTTGAAACGTGCGTCGGCCAGGGCGTCGTGAGCGTTCGTCGGGGGCTCTGGCAGCGTGGGCGACCCGGCCATTTCCCAGAGCTGTTTCAGCTCTCGGGTAAAGCGCGGGAGCTCCTGGGGCAGGCCTGTCATGTCGCCCCAAAGTTGGGCAAGGGCCACGTGATCGTAGGCACCCACCCATGCCCACAACTCAGGCCGTTCGTTCGCGTGGAGGCGCCGGCCTTCGGCATGGTGAGGCACCAGAAACTCAAACAGTTGCGCCTTCAAGGTTGCCCGGTCCATCCATGCGGGGTTGCTGCGCGGCGGCAGTTGGGGCAGGACGTGTTTTTTCACCCAGGGGTTGGCACGTGTTTCATCGAATTCGGTGGAGATGGCGTAGAACTCGCGACCGTCCTCGCAGACCACGCCGATGGATACGAGGTCGATGATGGTGCCGTCTTCGATGAATTCAGTGTCGTAAAAGTATTTCATGATGCCTAACGCCGCGGTTCGGACCCCGCTGGGTAGCCGTGTCCGGCTTCCAGGCTCTTCTTCACGTCCGCCGCATAAAAGTCCGCCACGTACTCCTGGCCGGACAGTGCGGCGAGCTCCTCCATGATGCGGTCTGTCAGCGCTCGGGCCTGGGCGTATTCATCGCCCTGGTCAGCGAAGTCGGCAGGGTCGATGGGATCTCCCACGATCATCCCGCAACGCAATGGACGCGGAATCCAGCTGCCGATGGGGTTGACCTTGTGGGTGTTGATCATGGCCACGGGGTAGACCGGCACGCCGGTCTGCAGCGCGATGCGGGCCAGGCCCGTCTTTCCGCGGTATAGGCGACCGTCCGGGGAGCGAGTGCCTTCGGGGTACATGCCCAGCGGGTCACCCTTCTTGAGGACCTCCAGGGCCGTAGCCATGGCGGCATCCTGGGAGTCCTTATCGGAGCGGTCAATGGGAACCTGTCCCACGGAGCTGAAGAACCACTTCTGGATACCTCCCACGAATCCAGGGGTGGTGAAGTATTCCTTCTTTGCCAGGAAGGTCAGCTGGCGGGGGGACATCAACGGCAGGTA
Source organism: Corynebacterium zhongnanshanii (assembly GCF_014490575.1). Lineage (NCBI taxonomy): Bacteria > Bacillati > Actinomycetota > Actinomycetes > Mycobacteriales > Corynebacteriaceae > Corynebacterium > Corynebacterium zhongnanshanii. Next base: position 739,952 of record NZ_CP061033.1, on the reverse strand, counting down.
AAAGCTGTCCATCACCGCCAGGTGATTGGAAGCGAGGATCGCCGGACCGTCCGAGGGGATCTTGTCCATTCCTCGGGCAAATGGCCTATTCCAAACATGCAGGAAAGGACCAATGAAAACATGCTTCAGCCACCAATACGTTCGATTCTGCATTGTTCTTTGTTATGTTCCCTCGTGACGCCGATGTGTACGCTCGCCAGCCTCCTGGCGGGCCAATAAAGCTACGCCTATCATACCCGCATCACCCCCCAGCTGTGCCGCTGCCACGCGCGATACGGGCCGGTAGCCCGAACCCACAATGCTGCTCCCCAACTCCGATTTCGCCGTGTCCATGAACAGGTCAGCCTCCGTGCTCAGTCCCCCACCGATCACGATCAGCTCGGGATCGAAGATGTCTTGCACCAGGCCCAAGCCCTGTCCCAGCCACGTGGCCACCTCGTCCACGGCCTCTTGCGCCAGGGCGTCGCCGTGCCGTGCGGCATCCACGATGACCCGTCCGGTGAGCTCCTCGGCCTTATTCGCATAGGCGTCCACCAGTCGGGACGCGGAGTAGCGCCGCGTGGCCATGAGGTCCTGCGCCGCCAGCGCCAGGGCCGACCCGGAGCAATAACGCTCCAGGCATCCGCGCTTGCCGCAGGGACATGCTCGCCCTTTTGGCATCACCGTCAAGTGGCCGAACTCTGGAGCCGTGCCAAACGCGCCCCGGTAGATCCGTCCGTTGATCATCACGGCACCGCCAATGCCCGTCCCGAGCGCGAACAGAACCCAATTATCCACCCCTTGTGCCGCACCGAAGGCGTGCTCCCCGATGGCCGCGGAGTTGGCGTCGTGCTCCAACACCACAGGAAGACCGAGACGGGTGCTGAGGCGCTGAACGATCTCCTGATGGCGCCACGGCAGGTGCGGCGCGAAGCGCACGCGCGTGCGAGTTTCGTCGATGAAACCAGCGACAGCCAGGCCCACCGACACCACAGACGGGTGGCGCCCACGAAGCTCCGCGATCGCCAACTCGAGGGCCTCTTCCAGCGCGGACACGCTCGACGGCGTGGGCAGCTGCTCAGTATCGAGGATCGTTCCCTCGGCGTCTACCACAGCGGCGCGGAAGTTCGTTCCTCCGATATCCACGCCGATTGTCAGTTCGTCCGTCACATGACCCTCGATCATTACCTTCGATCACTACTCGCTTCTCCCCCGCGGCCTGCCCTGCGTTACAGGTCCGTCGGCGGGTAACCAAACGATCCTATCAGTCGCGTGTCACAGGTGCCGAACCGAGCGTGTCGCCCGCTGCATTCCAGCTGTGCCGCGGCGGGATGCCTCCGTCCCCGGCGATCACCGCGCGAAGCTGAGCCCCCAGCGCGTCCCACGTCCACGCGTGGTTCACCGCCGTCACGCCACGGTCAGCTAGTTGATGCCGCATCTCAGGGTTGTTCAGCAGGTCGGCCAGTGTGTCAGCCACACGCTCAGGGCTGCGACCGTCCACAACCAGCCCGGTCGATCCGTCGATCACGGTCTCCGGGGCTCCTCCGCCATTGCCTGCCACCGTAGCCACCCCGCAGGCCTGAGCCTCCAGGAACACGATGCCGAGCCCCTCCACGCTCAGGCCCCCCAGCTGCGTGCGCACGGGCAGGGCAAAAACATCCCCCGCGCCGTAGTACCCGGCCAATTCTGCGAAATCGACCGGGCCTGTCATCGTCACATGATCCTCGACGCCCAGCGCCACGGCCAGACGGCGCAGCGCCGAGCGATAGTCCCCCGGCCCCACCAGCAGCAGATGCGCGTTGGGCACGCGCTTCAGAATTGTAGGCAGTGCCTTGATCAGCGTGTCCTGCCCTTTTCGAGGCACCAGCCTGGATACGGCCACGATCACCGAGGCATCCTCCAGCCCGTGGCGGCGGCGTAGCTGTGCCGACAGCTCCGGTTGCGGCCGGAACACCGTGGTGTCCACCCCGCCGGGCATGGGCTCCCAGCCCACGTCAGGCCCAAAGGCTCCGGCGAAGCGGTTCCGGGCATAGCGAGAGACATAGGTGAGCGTGTCCACGTGGCGCCCGATATAGCGCAAAACCTGCCGGGCGCCCGGCAGCATGGACCAGCCGACCTCGTGCCCGTGGGTGGAGGCGATGATGCGGCGAGCGCCTGCGCGCCGCGCCTGGGGTGCCAACGCCGCCAGCGGAGCTGCCGCGCCGAACCACACGGTGTGAATGTCGTGTTCGCGAATGAGCTGCGCCATCCGGCGGGCCACGGCGGGTGTTGGAAGCATCACTGTCCGTGGCCACCGCACCACGGTGTATGCGCGCTCGGCGTCGAATATCGTGGCGGCATCCCCGTCCTGCGTGGAGGCAAACACGACCACGCGAGAGGGATCCAACGTCGCCACATAGTCACGCAGGTAGCTCTGGATCCCACCGACGGTCGGCGGGAAATCGTTGGTGACAACCAGGACGCGGGGATGGCTGGCGGGCATAGAGGAACAGGGCAGCCTAGTAGCGGGAAATACCCACGATCGGCATGGAATCCAGCGGAACAACCTGGACAGGGATTCCGTAGTCCGACGCGTGGACGATCTTGCCATCGCCGATGTACATGCCCACGTGGGTAGCGCCTGGGTAGTAGGCCACGATGTCGCCAGGCTGGATGGAGTCACGACTTACGGACTGGCCACCGTTCAGCTGCGCCTGGGACGTGCGAGGGATGGTCTTGCCTTGCTGCTGGTAGGACCAGTACATCAGGCCGGAGCAGTCGAACGCGTCTGGGCCTGCAGCACCCCAGCTGTAGGGGCTACCGAGCTTGGACAGTGCCGCGCCGACCACGCCCTGGGCGTACGCGGAGGCCGCGGGGCTGCCGCCAGCCTTCAGACGGGAGAGGAACTCGTCCACGTTCACGTCGATGGGGCCGTTTTGAGCGACCCAGCGTTCGCGGTCAGCCGGGCTCAGGTTGTCCACGGCCTTCATGACGGTGCGCTTCAGCTCCTCCAGCTGCGCGGAGCGGGACTCCAGCTCTGCCTGCTGGCGAGCCACGTGGCGCTGCTCCGCCTGAGCCTTCGCGCGGGCAAGGGCTGCATCATTGCGCGCATCCACGATACCCTTGAGATCCTCCTCCGCGGCCTTGATGGCGAAGGAGTTGTGGTTGGCGATGGATTCCAGGTACGCGGTCTTCTCCACTGCCTCGCGGGGATCAGCGGAGCCAGAGATCGCCGAGAGCTCCGACGCCGTGCCACCGTTGTAGAGAGCACGGGAGACATCTTCTACGCGCCCCTTGGACACCTCCAGCTCAGCGACCCGCTGGTCGCTGCGCTGCTGCGCTTCGTCGATGCGGGCGTTGGCCTCCTCGATGCGCTTCTGGGACTCAGCCAGCTCGACCTTGAGCGCTTCCACCTGATCGTTGGTTTCCCCGGCAAGGCGGGAGACCTCGCCCACGTGCTTGAGCAGCGCATCCACGTCGGTGGGGATGGGCTTATCCAACAAAGCTTGAATTTCAGCCGCGCGATCCCCCGGGGTGGCGGGAGCGTGCGCTGGCACATCCTGAGCACCCGCAGCGGGAATGGTTAAGACCGTGGCGGAGCTTCCTAGGGCTACGACAACCGCAGCGGTGCGGAGGGCGGAATTCAACTTCACGAGGTGGTGTCGCTTTCTTGATAACGCTCGGGGCCTATGGGTACAGGCACAGGTGAATGGAGTGACAACAGTGGCTGAAGTGAAAAGCACTGTAACCACCAATGGTCCCGCCTTGATTACTCAAGACGGGACCGGTATGTCCGAATAGGTATATCGTAGCCTAGAAACGCACCACGGAGTTAACTGGCATGTAGTTCATGTCGGTCACCTTCACAGGGGTGCCGGAGTTGATGGCGTGCACAACCTTGCCGTCACCGATGTAGATGGCCACGTGGGAGTTGCCGCCATAGTAGCCCACAACGTCACCCACCTGGATGTTGGACAGGCTCACAGGGCTTCCGCCGGCGATCTGAGCGGAAGAGGTGCGTGGGATCTTCTTGCCGTGCTGTGCGAATGCCCACTGGACCAGACCGGAGCAGTCGAAGCCAGCTGGGGAGGTTCCACCCCACTGGTATGGAGCGCCCACCTGCGACAGTGCGGAGTCCGCAACCTTCTGGTTACCAGCGACAGGAGCAGCGATCTTCTCAGCCAGAGGAGACACAGCAGCCTGCTGAGCAACACCGTTCAGCTGCACGCCGGCCTGAGCCAGGTGAGGCTGAGCCTGGGCGGCGAACTCATCTGGAATGTCGAAGGTGAAGCCGGACGGGGTGTGTACAGCTTGAGCGGCCTGCGCGGAGGCTGGCGCCAACACAGCCGCACTGACTCCCAC